>DATHWX010000025.1:0-137080 GCA_035460225.1 Methylotenera sp. | reverse complement strand
CTTATAACTTTTGCTATTGGTGGACTTATCGGAAAAACCATTGCTCCCCAACCGATTATTCATTTAAATATGGAAGGTTCGACTTTAAACTTAAACGTAGGAATTTATGGGTATCAGAATACCGACGCCAAAATTTGATTTAAGTAGAAGTTACATAAATGACATCCCTTTGGGGTGGTCAAATTTTTGGCTTTGTATGGGTTTGGCAATCTTTTTTTTAATTGTTTCAGCGCTTTTAGCTCGAGTGAGAATTGGCAGCTTACCTGCTAACCCCATTTACTGGCACGCATGGATAATCACACAATCCAAACCAATCACTTTTCTAGGCTATCCAAAAAAATTACATCCTTTTATACTTTTTTGGGGGCATCGATTTTCTCTTTTGCATTTGGTTTTGTAGTGGTGTTAAACATTCTTACTTCATAATGAAAAGAATAAAATGGAAGAAATTGAACAAAATTCAAAGCCTAAAAAACAGACATTTGAAGATATTATTTACGGCGAGGAACCTACGGAAGAA
This sequence comes from Methylotenera sp., assembly GCA_035460225.1. GTDB lineage: Bacteria > Pseudomonadota > Gammaproteobacteria > Burkholderiales > Methylophilaceae > Methylotenera. Next base: position 136,560 of record DATHWX010000025.1, on the reverse strand, counting down.
TATCTTGAAGAATTCAATGCAATCACAAATTCTTCTATTTCTGATGAAGATGTTGAACGACAAGCCATGGCGTTTAAACCGGAAGAGCCTTTAGAACCTATAGACTCTTTGGCAAAGGAGCCTTCTTACAAAACCTCTGAAATGAGTTTTTTTAGCTGGTTTATGATCATTTTACTTTTGGCGATTATCGTAGAGGTTTATTTTCGCTTTCTAATCAAAAGCTAAATTTGGACAAAAAGAATAAAATTTATGATCGTATGAGCTATCGTAATCAATAGGGATAATAGTGATAATTTTTGATGATGGACCAACAGGTATATTAGATAGGATCTTTGGAGCTGTATTTGCATTTGTAATGGTTGCCATTACTCTGATTCTTATACCCGTTGCTATTGCTTTAAAAACGCATTTTGTTGGACCTCACTTTATGTTCAAGGTAGGTCATGTATTTTCAATTACATTTTTCTTATGGATAGGATTTGTTTCAATAATATCGTTGGTTTACGGAGCTTTGTTTGGTACTACCTCTGTAATCATTATGCTTGGCCATTTATGGGGTACATCTACAGATCCTGAACTTACACATCGTGTCTGGTTGATACTTATTGTTTGCGGTCTTATTACGTTTGGTTTAGTTTTAAATTGGGACTATTTAATGGCACATTTCAAGTGACCGTTTTACCAATATATGGGCCCATGGGGCTCTATAACAACTGTTAGGTTTAATTAGTGCATCTAAATCACGGGAAAATCGCAGCGAATATTGTAAGAGGATATTTAATCTTTTGTATTGGCGGTCTTCTTATAAATACCTTATCAAAGGGTGGTGTTTACACATTGAAATATTCACTAACACTTCCAAGCTTCTGGCTCACTGTTATTTTTTGCCTTACCTTAGCTCATGGCTTGCAAAATCAAAAAGAATGGTCATGGTGGCTTGGTCTCTTAGGCGGAATTTATCAGCTTTTTGTAAGCTTAAATCAGATATTGTTTTTCATAAAAAGCAACTTTAATGTATCTCTTACTATGGTGGCAGTTGCTATTATCATCCTTAGCTTCATCATATTTTTACTACTTCCTGCAACAAGAAAACAATGTGTTATGTAAAGTTAAACCTAATCCATAACTTAAGCGGGCTGGCTAAAGCCAGTCCCTAATTCAATCGTTAGGGCATAATGTTTCGAGCAATTTTCTTATTTGTTCTGCTTTGCTTTTGCAGCCTAGCATGTTTTGCCAATCAGTCTATTTGCACCAAGATTACAAGCGAAGCTGAAACTTCAGGTATTCTTTATTACCCAACAGCCGAAGCTAAGGTAATTGAAAATGGGAAAGTTAGTTTGTATAGCTCGCCAAATACTGCGTGCAAAATTAAAGGTATGTTTGTTATTAAAGGTAATTATTTAACCGTGTACAAATCATACAAAGGCTGGGTTAATGTAATGTATGTAGCTAATAGTGGAGAGGATGTTATCGGCTGGCTTCCTGAAAGCAAGGTTAAAATTATGGCGCAATATGGTCGCTACCCTAGCGCGTCATACAAGCGTTGATCGTCTGCTTTGAGAATATATTAGGCGATGCTAACAAATATCTATAAGGGGATTATCGGTTTATTTCTCATCGCTATGATGGCGATTATCTATGCAAATTTGGTGGTGACAAGCCACAAAAAATCTACATATTCAGAACTTATCAAACTCCCTAAAGAGACTGCTTGTCTCGTATTAGGCACCAGTAAATTTCTTTCAAATGGTAATTTGAATTTATTCTATCAATACCGAATGGATGCGACAGTAGAAGCATTCACTGCAGGTAAATGTTCTAAGATTGTTGTATCCGGTGACAACCGGCGAAATGACTACAATGAACCTGAACAAATGAAGCAAAGCCTGATAACAATGCATGTACCGTCCGAAGTAATCTTTTGCGATTATGCCGGGGCAAGAACCCTGGATTCAGTACTAAGATTCAAACACGTGTTCGGTCAAGCTTCGGGCATTGTCATATCCCAAGAATTTCACAATGAGCGAGCCATATATATAGGCAAGAACAATGGTATAAATCTTACGGGGTTTAATGCTAAGGAAGTAGATGCTTACAATGGATTCCGCACCAAATTCCGTGAGGTATTTTCACGTGTTAGAGCTGTGGCGGATGTTCAGATACTCCATTCAAAAGCTCGGCATTATGGCCCTTCCATAACAATTTGACGTAAATAACCGCTTTGGGCCGTATTTATACAGTAAGCACTATCTTCCACAATTTCTGTGGATTAGGTTGTGAACCTCTTGGGGGTTGCACAGCTAGTTGCTGTTCTGAATATAAGAGCACTAAATCGTAGAAATTACAGGCAACCTACAAAAAGCGCAAAGATAAAAGGTAACTTCTAATGTTATTAAGATCGATTACCGGCCCGAAGCAGCCATTCATATACAACAATTACAATCAAATCCTATAGATAGTTTCCCCCCCAAAAACCTTGGAATTTCGTTTCGAGAAACTCTCGTAGCAATCGAACCATCGGTGAGAGTTGACGACGATCTGGACAAATCATATAAAGTGGTATCGATTCGCCTTGCCACTCTTCACACATTGTACGCAGCCGTCCAGCAATCACATCTTGGTGAATATCAATGCGCGACCTATAACAAATACCATATCCTTCAACAGCCCATCTATGAATGGTGTCTGAATCATCCGCCAATCGATTTCCCTTAACTTCAAACGTAAAAACTTCATCATCCTTTACGAATTGCCAGTGGTTATGAAGCGTATCTCCAAGCATGAGACATAAGCAGTTATGTTTAACGAGATCCTGTGGTTTCTTTACAAGACCCTGTTTGGCTATGTATTGTGGAGAGGCACATAACACACGTCGATTTTCTGTGACCAATGGCAGCGCAACCATACTGGAATCTGGTGGTTTGCCATATCTGATTGCAAGGTCAACAGGATCTTTGTACATATTCGCAATCCGGTCAGAAATTTGAACCCTGACTCGAATCTCTGAATATTTTGCTTGAAACTCGTCTAGCCAAGGCAATATGACATTACGACCGAGGTCAGATGGCATTGAAATTTGCAAATCTCCACTAATTACATAGCGGCCGGCTACCACTTCTTCCTCAACAACTTGTAATTCTTCCATCAAGGGTCGGCTGCGAGAGAGCAATCTTTCACCCTCTAATGTTAACCGCATGCTGCGTGTCGTTCTCACAAAAAGCATCACACCCAAGTCAGCTTCCAGGCGTTTTAAGCCTGCACTTGCTACAGCAGGCGATAAGTCAAGTTTCCTAGCAGCAGAGGATAAACCACCACTCTCAGCAGTTTTGATAAAAATTTCTAAATCGCTTAGATTTTTTATTTTCAATTTAATTTTGAAAGTAATTATGTATTTCGCTAGTTTATACAGTTTAACAAAGAAATCATACTGCACTCACTTTCTTTATTTAGGAAAACAACAATGAAAGCAGTTGCATTTCAACACTCATTACCAATCACTGATTCAAACGCATTGGTAGATATTAATTTGCCGGATCCGATTGCTAATGGACATGATTTATTAGTTGAAGTAAAAGCGGTTTCAGTTAATCCGGTTGACGTAAAAAAGAGGGCTGGTGCAAAAACTGATAACGACAATTGGAAAGTGCTTGGCTGGGATGCAACCGGCATTGTTCGAGCCGTTGGCCCTAATGTGACTATGTTTAAACCTTGTGATCGTGTTTGGTATGCCGGTTCAATTACTCGCCCAGGTAGTAACAGCGAACTGCAATTGGTAGACGAACGTATCGTAGGAAAAATGCCCAATTCTTTAGGATTTGCTGAAGCTGCTGCGTTACCTCTAACTAGTCTGACTGCCTGGGAAATGCTATTTGACCGTTTCAACATTCCTCAAGGTAAAACTACCGATGGTCAATCACTTTTGATTATCGGAGCAGCTGGTGGCGTAGGATCAATCATGACGCAGTTAGCTCGTCGCCTCACCAACCTTAATGTCATTGGCACGGCCTCACGCCCAGAAACGCAAGCTTGGGTGCAAAAAGCAGGGGCTCACTATGTAATCGATCACTCTCTACCTTTTGGTTCACAACTAGAAAAACTGGGGCTGGGTAATCCAGAATACATTGTGAGCTTAACGCACACGGATCAGCATTTTGAGCAGATCGCAGAAGTGATTGCCCCACAAGGTAAGTTTGGCTTAATTGACGATCCGGATTTGTTCGATGTACGTAAATTGAAACGGAAGAGCGTATCTCTGCACTGGGAGCTTATGTTTACCAGGTCAATTTTTAATACCAGCGACATCGCAACTCAACACAACATTCTGACTGAGATTGCCAAATTAATTGATAACGGCGTTATTCGCACCACTGTCGCTGACAACTTCGGCAAGATTAACGCAGCAAATCTTAAGCGTGCACATACCTTAATTGAGTCCGGAAAGTCACGCGGCAAGATCGTTTTAGAAGGTTTTTAAAAGCTACTTATAAATCTAGGAGATAAAAATGAAAATTCAATATACGGCTTCACGCATAGTAACCAGCATTTTGTTGGCATCAACATTCATCATTGCCAATGGCATACAAGCCAAAGAAATCGATGGTAATACGGCACCGCATAATCCCGTAGCAGGGGAAATAGAAGTGATCGCTGAGCTACCGATTCGGCCTGGTAATGTTGCTGCGACCGAGCAAGGACGGACTTTTGCTACCGTTCATCCATTGGATAAGCCAAGCGGCGTGCAACTCATCGAGATCACCGGTAAGCAGCAATACCATGCATGGCCAAGTCCTGCCTATCAAAATGATGGGAAGAATTTTAGCGATGACCGTATCGACTCGCCCTTAGGTATTTATCGAGATGATCAATCAAGGATTTGGATTGTCGACATGGGCATGCATATTGGCAAAACGCGTATCTGGGGTTTCGATATTGCTAGCGGTAAATTGGTGCAAAAAATTGATTTGCCAACCAGCATCGCTCCTGCTGGCAGCTTTGTTCAGGACTTGGTTGTAGATAATAAAAATGGTTGGATTTATCTTGCCGACATCGCTGATCCAGGATTGATCGCAGTCAATATGGCTAGCGGCCAAGCCCGTCGATTTGGCCAACATCCATCACTAAACACTGAAGCAGGTGTTGCAATGATTATTGATGGAAAGCAAGTTCAGTTTAATGGGAAACCTGCAGAGGTTGGCGTTGATCCTATAACCTTATCAGCTGACAAGGAAACCATTTATTTTGGCGCCATGAACGGACGGAGTTGGTACTCAGTCCCCGCAAAACTATTTCGTGAAAATGCTAGCAATGCTCAAATTGGACAAGCCATTACTAAAGTGGGTAGCAAACCAATCTCTGATGGCGCGGCCATTGATGAATATGGGAATCACTTTTTTACTAATTTGATTGAACACGGTATTGATGTCTTAACTGCCCAAGGCGAAGTTCAACCATTCATTAGAGACTCTCGTTTGATATGGCCGGATGGAGTTCAATTCGGTAGTAAGTCTTGGCTTTATATATCAGTTAATCAGTTGAATACGACCCCTGCATTCAATGGTGGTATAGATGAAGGTAAGGCACCTTTTCATATTCTTCGGGTTAAAACAATCTATTAATAGAGTTTTATCCACATTAATGATCAAGGAAAAATCATGAATATGAACAAAAATATGCAAGCTGTATTTCTGGATACAGAGAATGGTATTTTTATTACCCGGAAGATAGAAATTCCTAGACCTGGTCCGAAAGAGCTGCTTGTCAAAATTTCAGCCAGCGGTGTCAATCCGTTAGACATTAAGATTGCGCAAGGGAAAGCACCACATGCCCGTCATTCACTACCTGCTATTTTAGGTATGGACATGGCAGGAACCGTAGTAGAGGTCGGCGAAGGCGTTACCCGATTTAAAACTGGTGATGAGATCTTTGGAATGACGGGTGGAGTAGGCAATATCCCAGGTACATTGGCGGAGTATGCGATAGTAGATTCCGAACTCGTAGCGCTTAAACCTAAAAAAATGAGTATTCGTGAAGCTGCAGCTTTGCCTTTACTCTTCATTACTGCATGGGAAGGGTTAGTTGATCGAGCAAAGGTCGGAAAAGGAAACAAAGTGCTTATACATGGTGGAGCTGGAGGAGTAGGTCATATTGCAATCCAGCTTGCTAAAGCATATGGTGCTGAAGTTTTCGCTACTACATCTTTATCTGATATGGCTACTGCGGCCATATATGGAGCAGTTCCAATAAACTACGAAACAGATAGTGTCGAAAATTATTTGTTCAAATACACTAATGGAATGGGATTCGATATAGTTTTTGATACTGTAGGAGGTGAAACTATAGATAAGTCTTTTGCTGCAGTTCGAAATTATGGGCATGTAGTGAGTTGCTTGGGAAGGGATGCTCATTCATTAGCCCCTCTTTCTTTGAAAGGAGCGACCTATTCAGGAATATTCACGCTTTTGCCTTTACTGACCGGTGTTGGTCGTGCTCATCATGGAAATATTCTAGAAGAAGCTGCACGTCTTTATGATAATGGACAGCTAAAGGTTAAAGTTGATGGTCGAAATTTCGGCTTATCAGAAGTTAATAAAGCTCATCAAGCTATCCTTGATAAAAATAATAATGGTAAGTTAATTATAAATTTGTAGATATCATCATTACGAATTCAATGTCTGTTTGAGGCGAACATAACACTCCGGACCCAGTGGGTCCGAAGTTATGTATTATTTTCAAATCTGCCCCATACCGCCATCAACGCTCAGTTCAATTCCAGCTACGAAACTACTCTCATCAGAAGCAAGGAATAAGGCTGCTGCAGCTACTTCTTCGGGACGTCCCATGCGAGCCAGCGGGATGATAGATGAGAAAAATGCTCGAATGCCGTCAGCTGCTTCTTTTGAATCGGCTTGGCTATCGATAATTGGTGTATCAATTGGCCCGGGGCTTACAACATTGACCCGGATTCCACGATCTTTAAATTCTTTTGTCCATGTGCGGGCGAATGAACGGGATGCTGCTTTGGTTGCACTATAGGTTGTATATCCTGGTAAACCCATATTGCCTGCAATGGAGCTAATGAGAACAATGGAACCACCATTTTTCATTAAAGGTAATGCCTTTTGTGCTGTAAATAAGGTGGCACGCGCATTCAAGTTAAACGTACGATCAAAATGTTCTTCTGTCACATCTTCGAAGGCAACGGGTTCCACTAAGCCTAAGTTAGCTACCAGTATGTCGAGCCTGCCTTTTTCCTGACGTACTGTTTCATACAGACGGTCAAGATCAGCAGTAATGGTAGCGTCACTGAGTTTCTTACTGAAATATTTGCAAATATTCGATAACCTAATGTTTAGGTGATAGGTTTTAATGTACTTACAAAATCCAGAAAAGTCTTCGTCTTCGCTGGTAGATAAGTTCTGGATGGATAAAGAGCATATAGTGGAAACCTTTCATCCGACCAATTAGGAAACAGATTAACCAAATCTCTATTAGCCATTAATTGATTAATACCAAAATCCATGGTTTGCACTATAGCTACTCCAGCAACGCAGATACTATGTAATGTTGCTGCATCATTCACAGTTATCGGGCCCGACACAGGAACAATGATTTTCTTTCCAGATTGATGAAACTCCCAATCGAAAGGTCTTCCTGTTTCTGGGTCGCGAAACATAGCGCAGGCATGGCCGGTGAGGTCTTCTGGTGAATTTGGTTTGCCATGTTTCTGTATGTACGAAGGTGAAGCGACAGTCAAAATACGCACGTCGAATAATTTACGAGCAACCAAAGTTGATGGCCTCGGATGACCGAAACGCAGAGCCAAGTCGAACCCATCTGCAACCATGTCTCCCAATTGATGGCGAGTTATTACTTCCAAGTGCAATTCAGGGTATTGCTCAATAAAAACACCAAGCTGGGGTCCAAGCACAAGACGGGAAAAAAAGGGGTCTACGGTCACGCGCAGACGCCCTCGAACTGTATTGCGATCCTTTGAAACTGATGTCGTTACCTCTTCCAACCCTGCCAATAAAGGTAATATCTGTTCATAGAATCGCCGCCCTTCATCGGTTAAAGATACTGAACGTGTAGTGCGATCAAAAATCCTAATCCCGATTCTGGCTTCTAGCCTCGCTACAGATCGACTAACTCCAGATTGAGACATATTAAGAATCTCACCGGCTCCTGCAAAAGAACCGCTATCAATTATTGCCGATAGCACACCCATACCGTTTAGCATTCGCTCATCAAAGCTCATGATTAATACCTGAATGTCATTAATTAAATGACATTCATGCTATCGCATATCCTTGGTTAAAAGAAGAGAATTCGACTCACGAGACAAATGGCCAGTTAATGAGGAGAAATTATGTTTGCTATTACCGGAATTACAGGACAAGTAGGGGGCGAAGTTGCTCACAATCTTATAGTTAATAATGAAGAGATACGACCGGTAGTTCGTGATCTTGCTAAGGCAAAATACTGGGAACAACGAGGCTGTAACATCTTCGTTGCTGATATGAATGACTCGGATGCGTTAGTAGAAGCATTTACTGGGACTGCCGGTGTATTCATCTTGCTTCCACCTACGTTTGACCCGTCAGCGGGTTTCATCGAAGCTCATCGTACAATTAAGTCTATTCATACTGCGCTTTCTATTGCTAAGCCGCCTAAAATTGTTTGCTTATCAACAATAGGAGCAAACAGTAAGCAGTTTAACTTGCTCAATCAACTTGGTATTCTTGAAAAAGAATTAAGCTCACTACCCATGCCTGTTGCTTTCTTACGTGCTGCATGGTTTATGGAGAATTACGCATGGGATGTAGCTTCAGCAATAGAAGATGGCGTAATTAGTTCGTTTCTACAACCATTAGACAAACCTTTTCCTATGGTTGCTACTGCTGATGTGGGTCGTGTTGCTGCAGAGCTGCTGAAGGATGTATGGGCAGGGCAACGTATTATTAATTTGGAAGGAACTCGTATATCTCCAAATGAAATTGCCTCAAGTTTCTCTAAAATATTGGGAAAATCGGTAAGGACAGAGGCTATTCCTTCTGATACTTGGCATAGCTTATTTATATCTCATGGCATGAAGAATCCGGAACCTCGTATTCAAATGCTGAACGGATTTAATCAAGGTTGGATCGAATTTGATGATATCGGAACAGAGTCTCGAAAAGGTGAAGTTAGCATTGATACGGTAATAAAAAAATTGGTCCGATCATATTCGCAAGGTTAAAAAGGGAATTTACGGCCCATAGGATATTATTCCAAATAATATCAAGTCTTAAGTATGTGCTTATGACTCATTGACTACGAGATATTTATATCGTTAAATTTTGTCTTATGACAAATAAAACTAAACCGATTGCAGTCTTAGCTGAGGAAGTGTTTACAAGGTCTAGACCTTCTTCCTATCCAGAAGAGTTTGCATTATTAATATCGGGTAGAAAGAAAAAGGCCCTAGGTGAGCAGTTCGACCTTACAAATTTTGGAGTCAACCTCACTAGGTTAGCTCCGAATGCAATTTCTAGTCTGCGTCACTGGCATACTAAACAGGATGAATTTATCTATATTTTAGAAGGTAGCCCTACACTACGAACCAATAAAGGATTAACACAGCTCCACCCTGGCATGTGCGCCGGTTTTAAGGCAGGTACTGCTAATGGGCATCATTTAATCAATGAGACCTTAGAGGATGTTGTTTACCTGGAAGTTGGTGATAGAACTATGGAAGATGAAGGTCATTATCCAGATGATGATCTTAAAGCCAGTGTGGTTGATGGGGTTTGGAGGTTTACTCATAAAGATGGCAGCCCTTATTAGTGGAGTCGTCATTTCAATAGATTAGAATGTACTAAGATGATATCTCGTGAATTTGCACAGAAATTTTCAGACCATTGGATTGAGTCTTGGAATAGCCATGATTTGGATCAGATACTCTCTCATTACGATGATGACTTCGAAATGTCTTCACCCTACATAATGCAAATAGCGGGTGAACCCACTGGAGTACTTAAAGGTAAAAATAATGTGGGTGCATACTGGAGAAGTGCATTAGAGAAAATACCCACATTGAAATTTGAGTTAGTTGATTTTTTAACAGGGGTCGATAGCATCACGATTTACTATCGAGGTGTACACGGTATGGCCGCTGAAGTCTTTATTTTTAATTCGGCTGATAAAGTCATTAAAGCCTATGCTCACTACGCTTAAAAACATGCCGTACTTTGAATATATCTATGACTGAAGTCATAGGAATCGATCATATCTATATCACGGTATCTGAACTCTCACATTCAGAAGCCTTTTACGATATTGTTTTGCTAAAGATACTGGGTTTCAGAAAAAACAAATTTTACTTGAATCAAGAGCCACATATTCAATATTTCAATCGTTATTTTGGATATGTAATACGCCCTTCAAGAAGTCACGGGGAATATGACTCCTATGCACCAGGACTTCACCATTTATGCTTTCGAGTGGATTCGGTTGATGACGTTGCTAAAGTCGCAAAAGATTTCAAAACTTACGGTTTGAGAGCTTCAGAGGCTAAACAATACCCAGAATATGCTCACGACTATTGGGCAACTTATCTAACAGATCCCGATGGTATTCGTCTTGAAATAACAAATTATCGAACCGAACGTCGAGAACGTCACGATCAATGGTAACCTTTAGATACCTGAAGCTACCCAGCCCCCTCCTAACGCTCTTATTAGTTGTACACTTGCTCGCAATTGGCGCGTATTTAAATCTAATAAGTCAAGTTGAGTTTGTAACGCTAACGCTTGAGAGGTCGCTACATCAAGATAGCTGGATGCACCGGATCGATAACGGCTTAATGAAAAATTTAGGGACTTTTGTGCTGAAGCCGCAGCTGATTGCTGAGAATCTGCTGCAAGACGGTAATGCTTGAGTAAAGCTAAATTATCCTCTACCTGCTGAAATGCACCGATCACAACACTGCGATATCTAGCTCCAGATTCATCCAATGCAGCTTCGGCTTGTCTGACTTGGGCTTTACGTTTGCCAGCATCAAACAAATTCAATAACAAAGATGGCCCTATAGACCAAAATGTATTGGAGGATGTAATCCAATTGTTGGCTGAACCACTTTGGAATCCGATGATGCCACTTAAAGTAATGCTAGGGAAAAAAGCGGCTTTAGCTACACCGATATTGGCATTATCGGCAGCGACACGACGTTGCGCTGCAGCTATATCGGGCCTGCGTTGTAACAAGTCTGATGGAATACCTAAGGGGATTTCTGGAACGGGCATTTCGGATGTGGTGATTTCAATATTGAAGCTAGATACAGAAACACCAATCAGAGCTGCAATCGCATGTTCTGCAATCGCCCGCTGCGCCAATACCTGCTCTACCTGTGATTGCGCAGTATCACGCTGCGTTTGGGCACGTGACACATCTAAACCAGGGGCAATACCTCCATCATGTCTTGCCTTCGTAAGGTCCAGACTTTTTTGGTTGGCAGCTACCGTATCTCTTAACAATGCAATTTGTTTATCCAAACCGCGTAAAATTACGTAGTTTTCGGCTAATTGCGCTTGCAGGCTTAATCTTACTGATTCCAAGTCAGCTTGAGCCGCTTCCGCTGATGCTTTGCCTGCCGCTACTTGATTACCTACCCGTTTCCAAAGATCTATTTCGTAATCAGCTTGGACCCCTATGCTATAAGAGCTATATTCACTGTTACTAGTAGAACCGCGTAATGGTTTGTTGTCAGATTGTCGGTTACGTTGCGCATCGGCAGTGCCTGTTAAAGACGGAAACAGGCCGGAGCGTAGTTGTTCACTGTATGCTTGGGCTTGTTTGTAATTTGCCAATGCCGCCGCAAGATCGGGGTTATTCACAATCAATTGTTGTTCTAAATCATTCAATTGCGCGTCCGCAAATAACTTCCACCATGGTCCGCGCGATAATTCATCAGCAGGCCGCGCAGGCATCCATGGAGCAGTTTCTTTATAATTCTGCGCGACTGGTACTTCGGGAGTTTTTAACTCAGGCGCCAGCGAGCAGGCATTGATAAAACAGGCAGTGGTAAAAAATGCCGGAACTAATAAAGAAATTTTAGTCGTTTTCAGTGCCTTCATTTTTTGTCGCTTTTATTGCTATTTTCTGCAACGTTCACTTGATCACCATTAGCAATGCCGTCTGGCGGGTTCTCTATCACACGGTCATTAGCTTCTATACCCGACCCCACCTCGATAGTTTTGCCAAGGTCGCGAGCGATGGTAATAGTTTTCACGGTCACCTTATTATCGTTACCTACTGTTGCAACTCGCAACCCGGATTGGTCAAAAATCAACGCGCTTGCGGGTACGCTGAGTACTGCCTTATTCGTTGGCAAAGCTAAACTTACATTGGCAAACCCCCCCGGCAATAATTCACCGGCAGCGTTATCCACCGCAAGCTGTACCAAGGTCGTACCCGTTGCTACATCAATAGAACCTGAAGTCGATTCTACTATAGCCGTATAGGTCTTACTTTGATGTTCAGGCACCGTAATTTTGGCCTTGGTGCCAGGTTTGATACTAGCTACATAATTTTGCGGCACGTTCACATACAGGCGCAATTTGCGCGTATCGGAAATCTCAAATAATGCTGGGCCAGTACCGCCACCGGCATTAATCAATGCGCCTGTATCGGTATTACGCGCAGTCACCGTACCATTGAAAGGGGAAACAATACGTGCGAAACCTTTTAGGGCAAGTAAGCGATTTACATTGGCCTGTGAGGCATTAACGATTGCCTTTTTGCTGGCGTAATCGCCAGTTCTGTCATCGACTTCCTGCTTGGATACAGAGTCTGTGGTCAGCATCTCCTGCCAGCGTTTGGCCGTAGTTTCTGCCAAACCTACATTGGCTTGAGCACTTGCTAGATCAGCCCTTGCTTGCAGTAATTGCTGGTCTAAATCCGGCGTTTCGATTTCACCTAACAACTGGCCGGCTTTCACTTTGGTTCCAATATCGGCGTTCCAGCTTTTGAGATAACCACTGACTCTGGCATAGATAGGTGCACGTGCATAAGCTTCAAAGCGGCCTGGTAAATCCAGACTGGAACCATCAGCTGCTCCACCAGGAATGCCAACACTTACCGTAGGGATGGCTTGCCTGTCAGTCCATTCTTTAAGGTCTTTACTATTATTAGCGCGAGTCGTTACCCCGGTAATTACCACGGCGATGGCAACAATAACCGCCACGATACCGCTGATGCGTAAGGTATGACGGGATAAGCCGGAAGCTTTATTCTCAGGCTGCATGAAATTCTCCAATTGGATCTGGTACAGGTTGTTTTTGATAGCGTTTGTGTACGATACTGAATACCACAGGCACGAACATCAGGGTGGCAATAGTGGCGAAGATAAGGCCACCAATAACCGCTCGGCCCAAAGGTGCATTCTGTTCGCCGCCTTCGCCCAAGCCTAAAGCCATTGGCAGCATGCCGATAATCATGGCAAGTGCTGTCATCAATACAGGGCGGAAACGCACAAAGCCGGCATCAATCGCAGCAGCAGTAGCATCCCCTAATTGTTCTAAGCGTTCCCGGGCAAAGCTGATAACCAACACACTGTTGGCAGTAGCTACGCCCATACACATAATCGCACCGGTTAAGGCTGGCACTGATAATGGCGTAAATGTGGCAAACAGCATCCAAACAATACCAGCAAGCGCAGCTGGTAATGCCGTGATAATCACGAATGGGTCACTCCAAGATTGAAAATTGACCACAATGAGCAAATAGATGAGCACGATAGCGCCTAGCAAACCGAACAATAAACCTGAAAAAGCGCTGTCCATGGTTTTTACCTGGCCAAGTAATGCGACGCTGGCACCTTTTGGTACCTTACTTGCCGTATCTGCAATGATTTTACGGATGTCTTTAGCAACGGCACCTAAATCCCTGCCTTGCGTAGTCGCATTAATCTGCACCATCGCTTGGATATCGTATTGGCTTACCACCGCATTGCCAATATTGCGCTGGAAAGTGGCTAAAGCGCCTAAAGTTTGAGGTTCGTTGCCGGCGCTATTTATAGGCAAATTAGCTAAGGCATTTAAGCTATCTAAACGATATTGCGGAGTTTGCAGTACGATAGGATAAGACACGCCATTTGCCGGGTTAAGCCAGAAAGTAGGCGATACCTGCGAACTGCCGGCAAGATTAACAACCAAGCTGTTAGTCACATCCCTAGTGCTAATGCCTACTTCTTGAGCGCGCGTGCGGTCCATATTGATATCAAATATCGGGCTATTGCGTGACTGCTGGATACGCGCATCGACGACTCCAGGAATTTTCCGTATCTTCGACAACAATTCATTTGCGTAATCAAAGTTATCTGCCAATTTACCGCCACGTATCTGTAGATCGATAGGCGCCGGTGATCCAAAATTCAGAATCTGGCTCACGATATCTGCCGGTGGAAAAGAGAAGGTGGTACCGGGGAATTGCTTAGGTAGCACTTCACGTAGTTGGCGTACATACTCTTCTGTGGGTTTATGCCCTTCTTTTAGCGCAATTTGTATATCGCCATCCTGCGCGCCGATAAGGCCAGTATTGTTATAGGTCATGTTAATACTACTGATTGGGATGCCGATGTTATCTACAATCGTAGTAATTTCTTCCGCAGGAATTACTTTCTTAATTGCCGTTTGTATCGTAGCAAATCGCGCGGCTGTATCTTCCACACGTGTACCTACTGGTACTCTTACATGCATGAGGATCTGACCGCCGTCAACGGCCGGAAAAAAGTTACGTCCCAAAAATGGAATCAGTAAGAAGGACAACATCACTACCGCTAGAAAACTTATAACGAAGATGCGGCGATGCGCTATGGCCATCTCCAATGTTCCTTTATAACCAGTACGGAAACGTTCAAAACGTACTTCGAAGCCACGCTGGAATTGCACTAAAAGATTGCGGCTAGGCGCTATGACCGTCCCATGCTCATTGGCGTGTGGAGCATGCTTTTCCAACAAGTAATTTGCCATCGTTGGCACCAAGGTACGTGACAAGATAAACGAACTCACCATGGCGAACATCACCGCTTCAGCCATAGGTACGAACAAGAAGCGCGAGACCCCTTCCAGAAAGAACATCGGTACGAATACGATACAAATACATAATAAAGATACGAATGCAGGCGTTACGATTTGCGCTGCGCCGTCTAATATTGATTCCTCGACTTCTTTGCCCTGCTCCAAATGCCAGTTGATATTTTCAATGGTCACCGTGGCATCATCCACCAAAATCCCGACTGCAAGTGCCAGCCCCCCTAATGTCATGATGTTAAGCGTTTCACCAATGGCTGATAAACCAATAATCGCACCAAGGATTGAAAGCGGGATAGATGTCGCAATGATCAATGTGGAGCGCCAGCTGCCTAAGAACAGCAATATCATCAAACTGGTCAATACTGCTGCAAGGGCACCTTCAAACGCCACGCCTTTAATTGCCGCGCGGACAAACAAAGATTGATCATTGATCGGTGTCGCAATCAGGTTATCCGGCAAGCTGGTTTTTATTTCCGCAAGTTTGTCTTTAACACCGGACACGATAGACAGTGTCGAGGTCGCGCCATTTTTAAGGATAGACATCAATACGGAGCGACCGCCATCCACATGAACGATATTGGTTTGGGGCGGATTGCCATCACGTACTTGTGCCACATCGCGGATATAGACCGTGGCGCCATTAACGACCTTAATTGGCAGATTGCCTAAATCTTCAATCGCAGTGGCAGAGTTATTGAGGTGAAGCGTATATTCATAACTACCGATCTTTTGCGTACCTACCGGCAGAATAAGATTATGCGCAGCCAAAGCATTGGCTACATCTTGGCCGGAAAGTCCTCTTGCCTGAATGGCTGATGGGTTCAGGTCAATCTGAACTTGGCGGCTTTTGCCACCGAAAGGGAATGGTACCGCCGCGCCAGGTACTGTGACCAACCGGGTACGGATTACATTCAAACCAAGGTCTGCAAGATTCTGTTCGGTCATGCCTTTACCGGAAAGGGCAATCTGCAAAATAGGTACAGTTGACGCGCTGTAGTTCAGAATCAATGGTGGTGTTGTGCCAGTAGGCATCTGCTTGATCACAACTTGGGAAATAGCAGAAACTTGCGCATTAGCAGTAGCGACATTGACCCCTGGTTGAAAGAATATCTTGACGATACCGAAACCCGTGTAAGAGTTGGCTTCAATATGTTCAATATCGTTCACAGTCGTGGTTAATACGCGTTCATAAAGCGTAGTGATGCGGCCGGCCATTTCATCCGGCGGCAGGCCGTTATACTGCCACGCCACAGCAATAATAGGGATGCGGATTTCTGGGAAAATATCGACCGGGCTACGTAGAGCAGCAAGTGTACCCACGATAAGGAGTAGCACTGCCATCACCACAAAGGTGTAGGGACGTTTTAAAGCAATACTCACTACATTGAACATAGAAACTCTCAACAATATCTTAAGGTGTCTGGCAGGCTAAATGCCTTTTAGATATTCGTCGTAGAGTAACTACATATCTCTAAACAAATTGATCTGGATTGCCGTGACGTAGATTGTTACCGAGACAATGCCAGGTCAGGCGTATGTTGGTAAAGCCATTATTCCATATTCAATTTTTCTGAATTTTGGCTGTTAGCATAATGCATGATTGGGACATCATGTACAATTCCTCATATATACACATTTGATGTGAAAAAATTCACATCAATTGACATTAAGCTTTATAGTATATATTTGCATCATCATAGACTGGATAAAGCGATGTTTGATTGGGAAGACCTGAGATATTTTACGGTGTTTGCAAGAGAGAAATCACTCTCAGCAGCAGCACGCCATCTAAAGGTCGATCATGCCACTATTGCGCGTCGTATCAATTCACTAGAAACCTCATTAAACCTAAAGTTAGTGGACAGACGCCCCCGATCTTATATTCTTTCCGAAAATGGAAAGCTGATTGCGGAATTAGGCACAAAGATGGAAGACGAAGCCTTTGCGATAGATCGAGCGGCTATGGCAGGGCATTTGGATTTAACGGGTGAAGTATCAATCAGTGCGCCACCGACGATGGCAAATGCTTTAATCGCACCGCATCTAGGTAAACTTCGTGCCCAATTTCCAGGGATTCACATCAGGCTAATCGGAGAATCTCGTATAGCATCCCTAGGTCAACGTGAAAGCGATATTGCCGTCCGTATGGTTCGGCCTACCGAAAACAATTTAGTAGCGCTTAAGATAGGTTCCATCAGCTTTGCGATGTATGCGTCGACTCACTATCTCGCTACAACCTCACCTGAAAACTATACGTTCATTGCTTTTGATAGAAGCATGGAAAACCTAATTCAACAAAAATGGTTGTTGGAATACGCTGCTTCAAGACCAGTTGTTTTGCGCACTTATGACTTGGAAACACAGAGAATAGCAGCTTTGCAAGGGATGGGCATTGCAGCTTTACCTTACTATGTGGCAAACCGCACTATTGGGCTTGAAAAACTTGATATTGACAATACCTCGATCGCTAGCGATGTATGGTTGGTTGTTCATGATGACATTAGAAATGTACCAGTGGTAAGAGCTGTTATGGATTTCTTGTCGGAATGTTTCAATATTGAAAACTTATCTATCGAATAGATTAGCTGAGAAATATTAAGCAATTTCAATGTCTGCTTTGGGCCGTTCTACACCTATCAAATATATTAGCTACGCACCACAATACTCAGTAAAACGAATCAAATCATTTACAATTAGTTTTAGTCACGCTTCGTCTCTATACTCTATATTAACTTTAGGTTGCAAATGAATATTGAAGCAACACGAAAAACTGCTTTTTTTACGGGTATCTGGTCAGCACTGGGTTTTAGCGCTTTCGATGTTTATGAACGGCTACATCCATTAGATGCACTGAGCCATAACCTCCTGTTTCTTGCTATTGGGGCTTTGTTTCTTTTTGCACCCTTTATTCTATTTATTACTGGTTCTCAATATCTTCGTTTTGGTATAAATGATCTAACGTCGCCTGAATTTCGTTCAGCCTTTCTGGCTGTAGCATTTCGCGGCCTTTGTTGGTTTTTTGGTGGCGCTATTGGTCTGGTTATATTTTCGGCAATAGAGAGTTATTTTGCAACCTAACCCATCATTCAAGCGGGACGCCTAACGGCGCTCCTTAATTCAAACGTTAGAGCATACATCCATGGCCTGTGACCACTGCAACGATCTTTGCATAACCTACTCAATTCGCATACCGAGCGAACTAGAGAAGGCGATTGTCGTTGCCGCTGACAATCTCAAAGATGGAACGCTCGAAGAACTTCCGACTCACGCTCCGATTTTTGAGCCGTCTGTTCCATTCGCCAGTGTCGTAGCCGAAACCGAAAGGCCCGACATTCTTGCGTATCGATTCCGCTGCAAGACCTGTGGCGAAGTATTTTCACTTACCGCAGAGACATATCATGGGAGCGGTGGGTCATGGCATCCCGAACATGAAAGTGCTTCTCGTGAAGTCTTCTAATTGCGTGCGCAATTTCCAGCTTGTCAGCTTGGGGTCGATTAGAGAACTGGATTTAGTAATAACTTAAATATATCTTTTTACCCATCCGCCTATTACATCTGCGATAAATTCCGCATCGGTTTTACTACTAATCAAATGATCAGCTTGATCTAATGAAATAAAACTTTTCGGATGAGCGGCCGCATGAAAAATTTCCGTGGCATGCATAATAGGTACTGTTTGATCATTGGGAGCATGCATGATCAATAACGGTTTACGCAATTTTTGAACCGATTTCAAAACTGCATTCTCTGTAATGTCATTTAGGAACTGTTCTTTAATTCTAAAGATTCTGCCTTCTAGATTTACGTCAGCATAACCTTCGGTATTTATTTTCTCAATGCTATCTTTGCCTATCAAATCTAGAATAAGCTTAGGACTGCTTGGCGATCCTATCGTGACATAGCTTTTAGCCTCAGGAAAATATGGTGATGCTGCCAAAATAGCTGTGCCTCCTAAGCTGTGGCCTATGATCAGCTCGGGAGCACGATAGTTATTTCTGAGCCAATTTGCCGCATCAATCAAGTCTTGAACATTAGTTGAAAAATTGGTATCTGCAAACTCTCCGCTGCTAGCGCCAATACCTGCGAAATCGAATCGCAGAACAGCAAAGCCCTGTGCTACTAATTGACGTGAAATCCTGCTTGCAGCAAGAATATCTTTGCCGCAAGTAAAGCAATGCGCAAATAGAGCTGTGGCTTTGTATTCAATTTCAGGCATGTCTAAACGTGCTGACAATACGGCACCACTTGAAGAAGGAATATCGATTGATATAGTTTTCATTTTTAATATCTCGTAAATGACAAAGACCGGCAAAAGCCGGTCTTTCCCTTTCTATAATTGCACAACTGGAAAATCGATTTCTGTAGCTGCAATGTGATTTGTATAATTTGTTAAAGTATTCAAAGCGACATTCGCTATGACTTCAACAATCAAACCATCATCGACACCAATTTCACGAGCCTGGTTGAGGTCAGCATCTGACAGCACGCCACGTTGTGTTACGATTTTGACTGCTAATTTTGCCAATGCATTAGTAATTGGATCTGCAGCAATACCTTGACGGGCATCTTTAATCGCCGCAGCATCCAAGCCTGCACCTTTACCTAATAATGTATGGGCAGATAAGCAATATTGGCAGCTATTAGCCTGTCCAATTGCCAGTGCAAGAGTTTCACGTTGTGCTGCGGTTAAACGACCATGTGTTAAAGCTTCTGAAAAAGCTAAATAGCCATTTAATACTGCTGGTGAATTTGCAAAAGTGCCAAATAGGTTTGGTACAACACCAATTTTTGCTTTTACAGCATCTAATACCGTTCCTAATTGTGCGTCTGCTTCGTTGCGTTTAACTGTTTGAATACGTGCCATGATGATCTCCTAAATTGTTTGATTTAAAACGCTTTGTGCGTTGGAGACATAATGAGATATTATTCAATACTAATGGTATCGTCTGTTTAACTTAGAGTATCGAAATGGATCAACTAGCTCCTTTACTAAGCCAAATATCCTTATCTGCTGAAGCGTTCTTTAGCGGTGAGTTATGTCAATTAGTCACTTTTGATAAGGTCGCAGGGCACATTCATATACTTAGATCCGGTCAAGTTACAATGACCGTTCGTGATGGTCCACCAACAATTATCGATAAGCCGAGTGTCCTTTTCTTCCCTCGCTCTTGCTTACATAAACTGGTGCCAATTGAAAATCAAACTAGTGAGCTGCTCTGTGCCTATGTGGATCTGGGTGCAAAAGTTGGAAGTCCATTGGCACTCTCGCTACCGGAAGTAATCGTGTTGCCGATCGATGATGTTAGTCCTTTAGGATCGACCCTTGACCTGTTATTCAAAGAAGCTTTTGCAGAGACAGTTGGTCGTCAGGCAGCGCTTGATCGTCTTGTTGAATATTTTCTGATTCAGGTGTTGCGGCATGTCATTGAAATCGGTGAATTGCAATCCGGAATTTTTGCAGCGTTAGCAGATTCCCGTCTTAAACATGCGGTCACCGCTATGCATGAGAGACCAGGACATCCTTGGACATTAGATGAATTGGCTGATGTTTCAGGCATGTCACGAGCGCGCTTTGCAGTAAACTTTAGAGAAGCTGTAGGTATTACACCCCTCGAATATCTAACAGATTGGCGTATGTCTGTTGCTCAAAACCTACTTAAAATTGGACGACCTATTAAGAGTGTAGCTTCTGCTGTGGGATATCAGAGCCAAGCAGCTCTCGCAAGGGTATTCACCAAAAGAGTGGGCTTCGCGCCCAGCGAGTGGCTTAAACAATTAGAGTCTGCATAATCCAAAACAAAAAGGGCTAGCTATTCAGCTAGCCTTTTTTGTGGCTTTATATCTAAACTTTGAATTGTTTATCAAACGTCCACCTGGCAATGTCTTCTTTAAGCAAATAAATCGATACCGCAAGCAGTACTACGTCTTTCATTAAGAATGGAATGTTGCCGGTCATTGCCGGGAATCCTCCAGCAGAAGCTGCCCACCCATTAGGCATAAATGGAATGATTGTAACTGTCAGTACAAAAGTCACTGCCGATCCGATTGCACCAAGAATACCAAAGTTTTTATTCCAATAGCCGGCAAATAGCAGCACACCGATCAGCCATTCTGAAACTCCTAAAAACCAACTGGCACCTTTGATTCCAAATGCCGGGTACATCCATGAGATCAAAGGACCATTGCTAATAAAAGGGATTAACACCTGTGCTTCGTATTCGAACCATTTTTGATAGCCAAAGAATAAGAAGATGATAACCATAGATGTTCTTATTAGGTGGTAATCAAAATCTTTATGTAACAGACCAATAGAAGTTAGCTGTTTAACGATAATTCCAACAATGCCATTTCTTTGCTTTTGATGATGTGTCATGTTTTTCTCCGCGAGTTGAAGCGCTGTTTGCGCATGTCGTCATGATGCAATCATTGCAATTTCTATCAGTATCGAATGATTAACCAATCGTATCGTTTTTGAATTTTCTTTCCCTGTTACTTGTAAATGCGTCCCTCTTAATTGCGCATAGACTCCTATAGCCCTTCATTTTCATAAAGTTATTCAGCTTAAAACACATCCTTCTATTCTGATTTTCGAACTATTTATAAAAAATATATGTAACTGTATAAATATGTGTTGACAGGTTACATTTATAATGTAACCATATATTCACGTTAATACGGTTACACAATAAAACATTCGAAGTTCAACCATTTAAGGAGTCAGTTATGAAAGCGATAGTTATTGATCAATACGGTCCTGTTGAAGGTTTGGTTTATAAAGAGGTGCCAAAGCCTGAACCATTGATTGGCCAGGTAGTAATCAAAATCAAAGCATTTGGTATCAACCATGCAGAAATTCATATGCGTCGTGGTGAATGGCCAGAATCAGATCCAATTGCCGGGATCGAATGTGTTGGCATCGTGGATTCATGCCCAGGTGGTGAATTTGAGGTAGGAGATACCGTTATTGCAATGATGGGCGGTTTAGGTAGAACGAGCCCTGGTAGCTACGCAGAATATACACGCGCTCTGGCCACTCATGTGATTAAAGTGGATACCGATTTACCCTGGGATCAATTAGCCGCTATCCCAGAGTCATTTGCCACGGCCTGGACCTTCTTGTTCCGCAATCTAGAAATTTCAAAAGGCCAATTACTAGTTGTTAGAGGTGGTACTTCAGCTTTGGGACGGGCTGCCATCACGATGGCCGTCAATGCCGGGGTGCGCGTCATCGCGACAACACGCAGTGAAAGCCGCAAACAAACACTATTAGATTTAGGTGTAGAACGCGTAGAAATTGAACGCCCTGATCTATCAAAACATATTCCTGAAGCAAAACAAATTGATGCTGTGCTGGACCTAGTAGGAAACAGCACTTTGATTGATTCATTGGCAATGGCACGACGTGGAGGAAGGGTATGTCTAGGAGGCTGGTTAGGTGGCCTGGCGCCGATACCTGATTTCAATCCACTCTTGCAAATATCGAGTGGCGTTCATTTCTCCTTATTCGCTAGCCCACATTTTGGGGAACCTCAATTCCCTTTGAACGATGTCGCTATGCAAGAAATTGTAGACATGGTTGCAGCAGGTAAATACCAAGCAAAACCATCCCGCGTATTCAAATTTGAAGAAATACATGAAGCACACCGCGTGATGGAATCAAATCAAGCAAATGGAAAAATGGTAGTGGTAATCGATTAGAAGTAACTAATTTAACCCGTATCAAAACACTTTAATTTAGGAGAACGAAATGAAACTGAACTCAATGTTAATGAAAGCCGTATTATTCACCGCTGTAAGCTTGACCACAGCAGGGGTCAATGCAGAATCCAATAAACCCATACTTAGCCAGCCCGATGTGACCTATCATAAGGTTGCTGTGCAAGACACTAAGATCTTTTATCGGGAAGCTGGCAACCCAAAAAATCCTACCATCATTTTATTGCACGGGTTTCCTACATCATCTTTCATGTATCGCGAATTGATTCCGCTATTAGCAGTTAAATACCATGTGATAGCACCGGATTTACCTGGCTTTGGATTCACTGAAGCTCCTGACCGTGCGCACTTTGATTACAAATTCCAGCATCTTGCAGAAGTGATGAACGATTTCACTCAGGTTCTAGGTCTGAAGAAATATGCATTACAAGTTTTTGATTATGGCGCACCTGTAGGTTTACGCCTGGCGATGGCGCATCCTGAAAGAGTTACAGCCATCATTACGCAGAACGGCAACGCTTATGAAGCTGGCTTAGGTAATGCCTGGGAACCTATCCAGAAATATTGGAGAGAACCAACAGCAGAAAATCGCGAGGCATTGAGAGGCATCCTTAATATGGAAGGAACCACTTGGCAGTATACACATGGTGTTAAAGACCAGACAAAAATTGCACCCGAGGCTTATTACTTGGATGACTTGTTGATGTCTCGCCATGAAAACCGTGAGATTCAATTGGACCTGTTTTTAGATTACGCTAGTAATGTGGCGTTATATCCAAAATTCCAACAATATTTCCGCGACAAACAACCACCGCTCTTAGCAGTTTGGGGCCAAAACGATCCGTTCTTTATCCCTGCTGGGGCAAAAGCATTCAAAAATGATATCCCTTCTGCAGAGATTCATTTGTATGATACTGGGCACTTTGCGTTACAAACACATACACCTGAAATTGCAGCGCAAACATTGGATTTCCTAGATCGTCACGTAAAATAAGTTATGAAAAGACAATAGGCTAACTGATATAGTTTAATTAGCCTATTGCATTAAGAAGGAGTCGAAATGAAAGTTGAAACTATTAAATCTGCAGAAAAAACCATAGGTGGCCATATCGCATTGGATTTACTGAATACAGTTTCAATCGTGAACGGAGAAACTGTAGATGCTTTTCAAAGCGATGCTGATGTACAGGCTTGGCTGAACGATTTAGATATCGACATCAGTAAAGAAATACCAACTTTTACCAAAGATTCATTATTACAGTCAGCTAGAAAACTGCGCGAGTCTTTTAGAGAGACATTAGCTGAGTGCAAAAATGGGGATAAGGTAGATTTGACCACAATCAACCAATTTTTAGCTTATGACATCAGTCATCCACAGCTCGTAACGGGGGCTAATAATAAACTGATTTTGCAAAGACACCGTTCGGTTAAACATCCTGAACAATTATTAGCTACCGTAGCGAATGCTGCTGCAGAACTATTAGCTACTGACAATTTAGATCTCGTTCGTCGCTGCGAAAGCTCGGATTGTGTACTCTGGTTTTTTGATCGAACCAAAGGCCATAAAAGACGTTGGTGCAGCATGGCTATTTGTGGGAACCGACATAAGGTTTCGAGTTTTAGGAAGCGCGTAAACGTTAATTGAGATCATTTGAATACAGATGATGAGGTAATGGTGTTGACCATGAAGTAATTTGAGAAAGGGTTATAGCAGGTAAAGAATATGGATCTGGGATTAAAGGATAAGGTCATTATAGTGACAGGCGCAAGCCGTGGAATCGGTCGAGCCATAGCTGAAACACTCGCAGCAGAGGGAGCTAAGTTGGTTTTGACAGCCCGCACCAAACAGCAGCTTAAAGAAGTAGCGAATGTATGTGGAAGTGAAACGCTAATAATTCCCATGGATTTAAGAGATGAAAAAGCACCGCAAATAATGATTGAAACTGCACTCGCACGATTTGGCAGAATTGATGGGATTGTGAATAATGCCGGAGCAACCAAACGCGGAGATTTTTTAGAATTAAGCGAAGGTGATTGGTATGACGGATTTGCACTTAAATTCTTTGGTGGAATGCGATGTAGCCGTGCTGCTTGGACTCACTTAAAAGCTAGCCAAGGCTCAATCGTTAACATAGTTGGCATAGCAGGCAAGACAGGTAATGCTGATTTTGCTATAGGAGGGTCGGTCAATTCAGCCATTCTGAATCTGACTAAAGTTTTAGCTGATAAAGGAATGTCGGATAGTGTCCGAGTGAATGCAGTTAATCCTGGAAGTATTGCAACAGAGCGGTTACAAACGCAAATTATGGCATTTGCATCCCAACATAATGTTGATAACGATAGTGCCACCCAAAGCTTAGTCAAAAAATTGGGAATAAATAGATTTGGAGAGCCTGAAGAAATTGCAAAAGTAGTCACATTTCTTTTATCCCCTGCCGCAAGTTATCTTAACGGTTCAATCATTGACGTTGATGGTGGGCAAACACGTACACTTTGAGAAGTACGCATAAAGGAGATTACATGACTGTTAAGCGTATGGACAACATCGGCATCGTAGTAGAAGACCTCGATGCTGCAATTGAATTCTTTGCAGAACTTGGTCTAGAGCTTGAGGGTCGCGCCCCAATCAATGGAAATTGGGCGGATGGTGTTACTGGATTGCACGATATGCATGTTGAAATTGCCATGATGTGTACACCTGATAAACATAGTCGACTAGAGCTATCTCGCTTTACCTCGCCACCTGTGGTCTCAGATCATCGTAACGCCCCAGTGAATGCTCTTGGTTACTTACGCGTAATGTTCACTGTAGAGAACATTGACGATACGGTAGCCAGACTCTGTAATCGAGGTGCGAAGCTTGTAGGAGAAATCGTTCAGTACGAAGATATCTACCGTCTCTGCTATATCCGAGGTCCCGAAGGGATTCTTATCGGGCTAGCCCAAGAAATAAGGCCACAACCCACAAGTTGAGGACATACAAACAGGTTTCTTAACTCAATGTTGCTTGGACCGGAAGTGGGCAATTTGGAAATGAGCCATATCTATTTTGATTCCCACTCTGGATTCCAAACAACCTCCCAAAGGTGACCATCGGGATCTTGAAAATAACCTGAATAACCACCCCAAAAAGTATCATGTGCGGGTTTCGTGATGATTGCGCCAGCATTTTTCGCTAGAGCCATCACTTCATCCACCTCCGACTTTGATGAAACATTGTGGCCTAGGGTCATTTCAGTTGAACTGGTAGGCCCTATTGAAAGCCCAGTGTCGTGTGCAATACTCTCTCTTGGCCATAGTGCTATACGAAGACCTTCTTGAAGTTGAAAGAAAGCGACAGCGCCATATTCAAATTCTTTGCCGATTATACCTTCGCTCTGGAATCCTAACCCTTCACAATAAAACTGAAGAGACTTTTCGAGATCGTTAACTCCTATTGTGATTACTGTGATTCTAGGCTTCATTCTTAATATTCCTTTTACTATTCACCTAACCGAATTACTTTCACATACTCGCAACCATAAAAGAACTTAATTATTTTGATCAATGTCTGCGTTGGGCCGAAAGCAAACATTTGACATACTATGCGAGTACCACTAGAAATAAGGGTTACTAATTTTATACTTACTCTTCAACCGGTTTAGCTTTATTTCGCCGATACTCGCCAGGGGTCATGCCCATATGCATTTTAAAAGCTCGTTGGAAAGCCGGTTCTGAAGAGTAGCCAATCATTTCGCTAATAGAGCTCATCCTCGCACCCGGTTTGGTCAGAAACTTAATAGCAAGAGACATGCGAATAGTAGTCATTAAGTGAGCTGGCGAATGACCAGCTTTGCGCTGAAATAATCTAATAAAAGTGGCACGTGACATGTGGCATAAACTTGCTAATTCCGAAACCGATAATTTTTCCTCTGGTTTTGATAACAAACAATGAATTGCAGGATAGAGCCGGGGTTCAGCAAAGAGCTGTAAAACATTAACAGATGCCCCATTATCCATAACCCACCCTCTGATTAATAAGGAAAAGAGTGCTGATGAAATATGTTCAGCTATTACATGAGAGCCTGGCATTGCAGTTTGGGTTTCGGTATTAAGTATTTGTAATAACTGATACAAATGCCAATGTGTATTTTTGTTATTAGTTCTTAGTAGAATAACCTTTGGCAGTGATTTTATGAGAAAGTTGGAACCTATGGGATCCAGAATAAACTCTCCACATAACACACCTGTGGTGGGTCCTTGACCTTCACTTTTCAGAGTTCCCTTTTTGGTAACAACAGCCGGTAAAAGTTCAGGGAACGGTGAGCTTTCAGCTCCGCAATGCAGGATGTGAGGCGTTCCATGAGGTAGCATCAAAATATCTCCAGCCTGCAAAATAATTAAGTCCTCATTCTGTATTTCCAAACATGCATTACCTTCTATAAGAAGATGAAATGGTGCAACTCCATTGTCCGTTCCATCATTTACCAGCTTCCAAGGTGCTTTTAATTCACACCTCCAATCTAAATTGGTAGTTACAGGGTGTAGAGAGAGAAATTTGCTCAATGGGTCCATATGAGACAAAAAGATACCATAAAGAACATAATTGATATTAAAAAAATCAATTTAAAACCATAAACTGGTCATCTTTTGATTTGATAAATGGCAATGGATAAGTTAGCGAATAGAGAGAAGTTAAAAGAATGGTCACCCGTAATTCTTCGTTTGATTATTGGAATTGGCTTTATGGCGCACGGTTGGGCAAAATTCGAGAGAGGGCCAGATAAATTCGCAGCTCTTCTCAGTTGGATGCATGTACCATTTCCTCACCTGATGGCTTGGGTTGTGACGTTGTTAGAGTTGTTGGGCGGCTTCGCAATGTTTGTTGGTGCATTTGTTATGCTAATTAGTATTCCACTTATCGCCATTCATATCGTGGCAATAATTGGTATCCATTGGAAGTTTGGGTTTAGCTCTGTTCACACCATTGGACTGACCCAAAGCGGTCCTCAATTTGGCCCACCTGGTTTTGAAATCAATCTACTTTATATAGCTGGGATAGTCGCAATTTTACTAAGTGGAGAATCGGGTGCTTGGTCAATAGATCGGCTACGGAAGCAAAAACGGTTGCAGTCCGAACAATAGAAATGGCAAAGTACACAAAGACAACTTTTTGGTTACGCTTCCATACACTTTCCCGACTGTATGTTTCATTTGTTTTTCTACCGGTCATTCTATTTAGTATCCTCTCTCCAAGTCACGCAGCAACCGGAGAATATGCTATTGAGCAAGTCAAAGGAAATGTCTACAGATTTATCGATGATAGGCACCGATCTCTGATTGTAGTAGGTACGCATAATATCCTTCTCGTCGATACACTAAATAAACCAGCTTCGGTATGGTTGAAAAGTGCTTTGGAACAACGCTTTCATTTGCCAGTTAAGTATGTGGTGTATAGCCATAACCATAGTGACCATATCTATGGTGCGGAAATTTTTAAGTCTTCAAACACGACTTTCATCGCTCATAAATTAGCTTATCAAGACATTGTAAATACGAAGGCCGCTACCGTTACGCCAGATATTACTTTTACCGACAAGATGCAAATAACACTTGATGACCATGAAATAGAACTTCGATATCACGGCCCAAATGATGGGCGTGGGTCTATTAGTGTCCTGGTGTTGCCAGAAAAAGTGTTATTTGCGGCTGATTGGATAGTTATTGGACGGATGCCATGGCAGAAATTATGGAGCTACGACATTCAAGGTGTTATCAACTCAACTCAAGAGGTCATGCAACTAGACTTCGATACTTTTGTTGGGGGTCATGGAAACATCGGTACGAAATTTGAGGTAGGTAGATATTTGAACTATATGTCGCAGTTGTATACCGCAGTTATTAAATCAACATTAGCAGGCATGACACTTGAAGAGATGAAAAAAACAATCAGGTTGGATGAATATAAAGATCTGGATTTTTACGAGGAATGGCTCCCACTAAATATTGAAGGAGTTTACAAGCGATTATCAGAAGAGTCTGGATTAGGTTGGCGAAGTAATTAACAAGTTTGGATATTTAACTAAACAATGCAACATTTTTGGGGAGAGCATAATGTCAGAGGTAGAGTTATTTGATGTAGTTATACTTGGCAGTGGTCAGGGCGGTAAGTTACTTGCATGGAACCTTGGTCGTGCGGGAAAGAAAGTAGCAGTAGTCGAAAGACGCTGGGTAGGTGGCTCATGTCCTGCCGTGGCATGTTTACCTTCAAAGAATGAAATTTGGAGTGCGCGTGTTGCGCACATCGTCAAGAATTCCGATCAATTTGGAACAACAGTTGAAGGAATGAAAACTGACATGAGAAAAGTTAAAGGTCGTAAGCAAGGAATGATCGATCGCGAAATTGCTTTTCATTTGGGCGCATATAAAGAGAGTGGTGCCGAACTAATTATGGGGAGTGGCAACTTCGTAGCGCCAAAAACAATAGAGGTTAGATTGAATGAAGGCGGCACTCGTTTGCTTAGAGGAAATGAGGTTGTGATCAATGTAGGCAGTCATGCCGCGATGCCAAACGTTCCAGGTCTTCTACATACAAAACCACTAACACATATAGAAGCCTTGGAATTGGATTATGTGCCAACACATTTAGTCATACTTGGTGGTGGGTACATCGGTGTTGAAATGGCTCAAGCATTTAAAAGATTTGGAAGCCGGGTAACTATTATCGAACACGGGCCACATATCATGAGCCGAGAAGACATGGATATCGCCGAAGAAATGGAGAGAATACTAAAAAATGAAGGGATTGAGATAGTACTTAATGCAGAAGTTAATCAGGCAAGTGGATTATCGGGTGATACCGTAACAATCAATATTCAAAGTCCAAGTGGAAAACAATCCATCCAAGGTAGCGATTTGCTAGTTGCAACCGGACGTATACCAAATACAGCAAACATCGGTCTTGAAAAAGCAGGAATCGAAATGGATGAGCGCGGTTTTATCAAAGTTAATAAGCGGCTACAAGGGAATGCCGAAGGTGTATGGGCAATCGGAGAATGCGCAGGTAGCCCTCAATTCACTCACGTTTCTGTTGATGATTTTAGGATCGTAAAAGAAAACATGGAAGGAGGTAATCGGAGAACTGATGACCGTCTGATCCCTTATGTTATGTTTACTGACCCACCGTTAGCTAGGGTGGGATTGTCAGAAACTGAAGCTAAAAATAAAGGAATTCCAGTACGTATAGCAAAGCTTCCTATGAGTAACGTTTTGCGTACCGCAGCTACTGATGAAACTGATGGCTTTATGAAAGTGCTCGTAAGTTCCAATATGAATACAATTCTAGGATTTTCTATGATTGGTTCAGAGGCAGGTGAAGTTATGGCAGTTATTCAAACAGCAATGATTGCCAACTTACCATACCAAAAATTGCGGGATTCTGTAATAACGCATCTTACAATAGCAGAAGGACTTGGGCCTCTCTTTGGAAAAGTGCCTCAGCTTATCGACTAGTTAAGTTTTTTCCGGGAGACCGAAACAGTGGTGAGTGAAGATAAAGGCCACTGTTTCGGCTGCTTTGTTTAAAGTGCAAGCTCGTAATCCTTTAGGTTTGCAATTGGTCCTAACATATCCGTGTTAATAGGGTTGATTGATTGACCATGTTGTAATTTTCTAGGGTAATCAGGATTAGACAATGCGGCTTTACCTAGAGCGACTACATTTGCTCCATCATTTAAGGCTTGCAATGCTCTAGTAGGATCATGAAGCGCCCCATTGGCAATTATCGTAGTGTTTGGAGCATAACGTCTTGCAAGTGCCACTAGACTTTGATTGGTGCCTGGAAATGCGGGTTTCCAAGCCTCATACTCGGTCACATGAATGTAATCGGCACCTGCTTGAGCTAACGAGCCGAAGATTATTTCAGCATCTTGCTCGCCACCTGCCCACTTATGCTCGTAATCATTTACTTTACCTTGTGAAATTCTTACTCCAATTGGCACTTGGCTGCCTAATGTGCTGCGAATCCTTTTTAATACTTCTAGGGTTAATGACAGGCGACGCTGAGTATTTCCATTCCAGGCATCATTACGTATATTAGTGTAATCCGTCATGAATTGATCCAAAAGGTAGCCGTTGGCTCCATGAATCTCGACACCATCAAAACCCGATATTTCTATAGCGCGCTGAGCTGACTGTACAAAACCATTAATAGCATCGGAAATTTCACTTTCAGTGATGGCTGAAGGTAATGAATATGGACCTTGGCCATAATAAAATTCCATTTGCTTACCTTTAGGTTGCACGGCGGATGGTCCCACAGTACGATTTGTGAATCTATTACCTTGGCTCAACGCCCCAGCATGCATAAGTTGTGCAAATATAAGTGCATGATGATCATGAACTCCTTTAACGACTTGTTGCCAAGCCTCCGCTTGCTGTTTGTCGCTTAAACCTGGCTGAAATTTATAACCTTGTGAATATTTCTTATCGATATATATTCCCTCAGTTAATAGAAGCCCGAAGCCTCCTTGAGCAAAGCGCTCATAATATTTTGCTATCCGTTCATTGGCTAAACCTTCTTCACTCGCACTAATTCTAGTCATGGGAGCGACAGCATATCGGTTTGTTATTTCTTTATGATTTATTTCATATTTTGTAAATAAAGAGTTCTGTTGTAATTTCATGATTGCACTCACTTTCGATTGTTAAAATAATGTATTTAGGTTTAAACTAAGGTCTGTATTTGAT
Organism: Methylotenera sp.; assembly: GCA_035460225.1. Classification (GTDB taxonomy): domain Bacteria; phylum Pseudomonadota; class Gammaproteobacteria; order Burkholderiales; family Methylophilaceae; genus Methylotenera. The sequence continues at coordinate 105,049 of DATHWX010000025.1, read as the reverse complement.
CATGGGTCTATCTTAATTAGATGACCACGTTATGAGTAGCCCCTTAATCTGTTAACCTGTATTACATAAAATGAAACAATCATGGATATCTCAGATTTATCAACATTTGTACTTATAGCCTCGATGGGAAGTTTATCTGGGGCTGCTAGACAACAAGGAGTTAGTACGGTTGTCATAAGCAGGAGCTTGGCGACATTAGAAAAAAAATTAGCTGTGCGATTATTTCATCGTACAACCCGATCGCTTTCTCTTACATCGGAGGGCGAGGCTTTTTTGCCCTTTGCTCAAACGATTGTTGAAACAAAAGAAGCTGCCGAAACGGTCCTAAACCCAACAATAGGGGCAACAGGGTTGTTAAAAATTACTGCCCCCGTAGTTTTTGGCCAGACAGTTATCAACCCTATGATTCCCGCATTACTGAATAGTCATCCATTACTAAAAGTGGACTTGGTCTTTACTGATAATATTGTTGATATCGTTAGCCAAGGCATGGATCTGGCAATTCGTATAGCTCCGATCAAAAGTTCAGATCTAGTAGCTAAAAAAATAGCTGAAAATCCTAGAATCATTTGTGCCTCACCTGAATACTTGGAAAGTCATGGTGTACCTCAATCACTAGAAGATCTTAGGCATCATGACTGTCTAGTATTGCATGGAATGGAATATTGGCCATTTGTTAAGGATGGTCAACCACATCCAATCAAAATAAATGGTCGTTTACATACGAGTAATTTAGATACCATTCGTACTTCTGCTGTGAATGGATTAGGCATAGCCCTGATGGCATTTTGGGATGTGAAGCAGCAATTACATGAAGGTAGTCTTATAGCAATTCAACTGGAAGATGCCCACTTAGACAAATTAGCAATATCGGCCGTTTTTCCAACTCGGCATTATGTACCAATGCGTGTACGGGTATTTCTTGATAGCTTGCAAAAAGCGTTGGATGTAACATGATTACAGCTTATGTAAGCAGCTACCTTCAATCGCATATTAAATATTATTTTTTTATCTTAAGTGGCATACCCTAGCGGTGGATCTTACTTCAAACATTGCACGGCTGCTTTGGGCCGCATTTACACAGTTTGTTAAATCAATAAGCGGCCCAAAGCCGTCATTCATTTTATGTAATAACTTTCAATCACTGTAAAAATTCAATTACAATTATTTCAGTCAAGTTGCGTCTCTATATTAAACGTTAGGGTTTTATGGACAATAAAGATGAGCTTGAATGCTGCACGCACGGGAAAGCAATAGCCACCTATGTTTGTAAGCACCTTATTGAAGGTATCAATAAGGAGTGGCATTGCCGCGAACCAGATGAAGTAACTCCTTGGCCTGATTCTTGGTGCGGCATATGTCATCAACATTTTATTAGCGAGGGTGAGTGGAATGAAATTTCAGAAGCAGCAGCTGAAATCTCAGAAAATATCAAACTATTATGCAATCAATGTTATGGGGATCGTCAGACTCCTTGCAATGTTCACTATATTTAAATCCTCAGCCACCTGTTTACCTAAACATTTTTTAAAGAGGACGCTTAGCTGCGTCCCTTAATTCAAAAACTATCCGCTATGAAAGGCACTCAACACTTTTCAAGAATGAATTACAACGTTCGCCGAGGGCTTCGCGAAATCGTGGCTGAGGATCACCGCATTCCTCAAGACGATTGGTTAGTGGTCCTCTCAGAATTTGATAATGCATGTGCCTATTGCTATGCGGAGGCGTCAGCGGAGAACCGGGGAATCGTTCCTGATCATCTTGTCGCTGTCACTGATTTTGGCGAGCTTGTGGCTGGAAATGTCGTGCCCGCCTGCCAGACTTGCAATGACTCTCGAGGTAATAAACCTTGGCGTACTTTTCTTGCTAACAGATTTCCATTGGAAGCGGAGATGCGAACTCATAGAATAGAGCAGTTCATTGCTACGCATAATTACTTACCAAGTAGTCCTGAATTAGCTTTGTTTCCCGACGAATTAGAGCAATATCAAGCGCTCATCGCTGATTGGGAAAGTTTATTGAAAAAAGCGCAGCAACTTCGTTCTAAAGTCTCTAAGAGACGGTCAGAGGCTAAAGAAGCATTCATACGGACGAGCTGACTCCACACTCAACAAAAATTAGAAATTCGCATATTGATAACTTCGTATAAATGACAGCTAACACAGCAACATTGGACGAGCTAGTTCGCTCTCTGCATGAACAAGTGGCTGTATTAATAGCTGCCTCTGAAATGGAAGCAACAGGACCAGCAGACTTGAGAGACGAGCTTGTTCGTAAACACTTATACCGCGCAGCAGAACTCGTGCGAGGTGCAGCCGCGCTAGGTGCGATTCAAAATGCTGCCTGTCTTGGCATTTTGGGGCGCTGTCTCCTCGAGCAATTGATCACCGTTTTGTGGGCTATTAGATCGCTGAAAAATGCTGAAACACATCAGAATACTTCGAAAGCAGAATTAGCCAAGGCGCTCAAGATTAATTTGAATGCAGGAAAGGCAAAGATCATAAATAGGCATACAGGAGAAGACGCTACTGCGGATTTTTTAGAAACCGATAAAATGAAGAACATTCCCAAGCGCAAGAGCATAGAAGAACTAGCTAAGGAAGCTGACGTCTTAGATCTGTATACGGTGTTCTACAGATTCATGTCGCTAGAAACGCATGGGCATCATGGCGATGCCAAAGATGGTTCAGACGCAAGCACTCTGACCACAATACATCTTCAAGGCATTGGTGCTATTAGCCGAGCTATTGGACAGGCTTGCGTTTGGTGGCTATTGCATCGAAGTTGGCCAGATAATGAATCCATCCGTGAGGTTTTAGGGTTTAATCGTACAAAGCCCTAACTCTATCCTTGATAGTTATTGGATTGAACCTACAATATGAAGTGCGATAAAGGATGCAATTTTACATTCATCTATAATTTACTCTTGGTTAAAACAATTTTCTGCCATCTTATATCTTCACGGCTTAATGAGTCTTTATTAAATCGGCTCATATAAATGATTTCCAGTTTTATAGATTTGGCTAAATCAACCAGACTTTTAACATCTGCATCGTGTATGAATCTTTCCGGAATAGTGGGACCAATCCGTAAGGTTATTGCCAAAACCCCTTTTTCTGAGAGAAGTTCAGCTAGTGTTCTCAATGATCGTTTTCTTTTTTCAGGATTTATATGCATCCAAACTGCGCTTAGCAAAATGAAATCATATTTCTGCTTGGAACTTTTTAATGAAGCTAAAGAAGGTAGCGAGTCCTTCATCCATGTGATTTTTTCATGGTGAAAATATTGTTTAGCCAAATTGAGCATGCCCGTACTAGGCTCAACAGCTGTAACAAAGTAACCTTTCTTTGCTAGCGCAAAAGCATCTCTTCCTGATCCAGAACCTACATCCAGAATATTGGATCCTACTACAGGTAGAAATTTAGAAAAGCTGCGATGTACCTTCGAAAATTTTAAGCTATTGTATTGATCAAAATAGTATCGGCTATTCTGGTTATAAGATATCCAAGCTAAGTTTTGCATATGGTTTTCGTTTTCAAAATATGCTTCTTAACTTGTGGAGCTTTCTTACTTTCCTGAATTGCAGCGTCCTGATTTGCTGAAGTCGCTGTTTTATCAGGTGCCGTCTCTTTTTTAGGCTCCGTTTCATGAGTCTCTTTATTTGGACTTTCTTGGCAACAACATCCGCAAGACCTCGTTAGCTCATCGCCAGATTTGGATATTGATGGAGGCATAAAAGCCGCTAATATGCTTATAAGTACAGCACCAAATAATGCCGCAGTCCAACTTCTAATTACCGTTTTGTTAGGCAGGGAATATTCAGTTTTTTTTGCTTTTTCAGGTTTTACAGGTTTTGACATGTATATCGAGAATGCATTTTGAATGTCAATTTGGAGTTGAATGATACTTCTTAATCGATGCAAAGTTATTATCGTTAAAAAATCTAAAAACGCAGTAAATGAAAAAACTACTTGTTTAACCAATTCGTTACTCAGCGAGGCAGCACCAAACCAGAGGCCTCCAGTAATCGCTATGGCTATTCCAGGAACTTGCCACATGAGTTGATTCAGGCTGCGAAGATGCTGACCCGCTTCTAAATACTCTAGCTCTTCTTTTTTCATCTTCCACTTTTCATTCTCAAGCTTCAGGGCAAGATCATATTTTTGTTGTTCAATATTTTGTGGATCAGCGCTCATGAGTCACCTTTTAATTTCAAATACCGTTGGAGAGAGGAAATAGCAATTCGTATCAATAAGGAATCTATTTAATTTTAGCTCAGTATTTTGGAAAAAATACTAAATGACAGTCATTAAAATGAACACATCCATAACAAAAAGTATATACTTAGTATATATATACTATAAAAAAATATTTATATGAGTACAAATAAAGTATTTTTAGGTACTAAAAAGATACAACAATTAGGACGGGTTTCTTTGGATGAAACTGTGTTGTTCAATTTGGGTATTAAAATCGGTGATCAAGTCGATATACATTACCTTGTAGAAGGGAATAGTATTGTTATCAGCAAAAGTACAATGCCAGAGAAAGCGAAAAGAGGAAGGAAATGAGTAGTCCAAAATCACCAGAGAAATTCACTGGCCACGAATCCTTCACGTGCAGGTATGGGTGGTTTCCGAAAGTTTATAATGCAATTGATTTAAATCCATTTATTCTAAAGGATGACCATCAGGCCACGATTGCACTTGGTATAGGTAAAAACATGGTCAAATCTTTACAGTTCTGGGCTGAAGCCGCAGGCGTAATTAGCAACAATCGTCAAAATGGACACACTGTAGGGCAACTGGGTCGTTATTTACTATCAGAAAATGGCAAGGATCCTTATTTAGAAAACACTTCCTCTATGTGGCTAATCCACTGGAACATTACAACTAAAGCAAATTTAGCAGCATGGAATATCGTATTTGGCGAAGCCCTACTTTCCAGATTTGATAAAAGTACTTTAGAAAGTATCTTGTTGCAACGCGGAGATAATGTAGACAAAAGTCTTGCGACATCTACTGTAGAGCAACATGCTTCAATTTTTATTAATTCATATTTTCAAGAGGGGCGTGCGAATGATGATTCGTTATGGTGTCCCTTGCAAGACCTAGACTTGCTGCGTTCAACAAAAACCGATAATGGACGCATTCAGTATTTTACTAAAGCTAATTTACTCAGCAGTCTTTCAGAGGAAACGTTTGCAATAATACTGATAGATTACTTAAGAATGAAAAAATCTAACACGGTAGATTTTAATGAATTGCTGAATGGTAAGTTTAGTCCTGGCTTGGTATTAAAGCTTGATGAATATCATTTGAGGAAAATAATAGAGCAGACAACTAGTAATCGATTGAAGAAGGCTTTACGCTTCATCGATACTGCAGATACCCAAACTATAACTCTGGATTTTGATTACATAGATTCTGACTTGTTGTTAATTACGCCTGAAAGTGCGGTATTAAATGACTAACATCATTGATATTCTAGATTTATCTGACAGCAGAAGCCGCTCCGTATCCCTAGAAAGAGATATCTACAATGGCAATACAGTAGAGGGATATCTCCCTACAACTAACAGCCTATCCGCATTAAAACGAATTATAGAAACGCTTGGAAATGGTGGAGCGCAACGCGCTTGGAGGCTTGTCGGCCCATATGGGAGTGGAAAGTCTGCTTTCGGGTTATGGCTATCGCAGCTGTTAGCCGGTAAAAACTTTTATCCTAAGGCAGCAGAGATACTAATCAATGCAAAACGAGATATCGCAGTAGATGTTGCTGAATCCAATAGGTTTGGCTTAGCTGTCGTTGGCTCTCGCTGTTCATTCGGCTACGCGTTAGCTACTTCAATATTAAAAGCAATCGAGCATCATGGTTTCAAAAGCGATTTTGGAAATGATATAGATTTCATTCAGAAAACATATAAAAGCTCTCCTTTGAATTCTGTTTGTGACTCAATGCTGACCGACTTCCTGCATACGACTATAGCAAACGGTTATGCAGGGTTAACTCTGATAATTGATGAAGTGGGTAAATTTGTTGAATATGCCGCATTGTATCCTCATGAGGCTGACTTAATTCCCCTACAACAAATCAGCGAAGTAGCTTGTAAGCAAGATGATGACCGAATTGTTGTTATAGCATTACTTCATCAACATTTTGCAAGTTATGCCGCCGGTGTAGGCAAGGTGTTAAATGATGAGTGGCAAAAAATATCTTCTAGGTTCGAAGAGGTGCCGTTCGATGAGCCAATTGATCAATATGTAAACTTTGCATCTCATGCTTTAAATTCAAATTTAAATGAATACGAGCATATATCTATTATAGACAAGAGCAAAAGCAATATTAAGAAGGCAATCGATCTAAGACTTTTCGAACAAAATAAAGGCAACGGTGCTGATTTAATTAGTTTTGCTTCAAGTTTATATCCATTGCACCCAGCCACGATATTTGCAGCTGCAATTGCGTCGAAGCGCTATGGACAAAGTGAGCGATCATTCCATGCCTTTATATTTGGCAATGAAGACTTCGGCATGAAAAAATTCGCTTCAGCTAATTCTATTGGTTCCTGGTATACCCTAGTCAATCTATACGATTATTTTACGGCTGGCGTTTCACTGAAGTTCAGGGAATTGAGTGCTGAAAGGAAATGGAGCCATTCAGTTCATCTAATATCTACTTCCGGCTTGAATGAAGACAGTGTAAATGTACTTAAAGCTATTGCCATTTTAGAACTCACGAACGCACAAAAGTTATCAATTGAGCTGATAAGTTTTGCGATTGATCATGACATCGAAAAAACAACTTCAACATTGAAGCAACTAGTTGATAAGGGTTTGTTATTACAGCGTAGAGATTTTCAAGAATTTTCAATCGCAAACCCTGATGCAGTCAATATCGAAGCTTTATATGAAACTGTAGCCAAAAACGATACTAATAATTTAATGCTTGAGGGTATTAATGAGTTGCTTGCTCAGCATAAAGTGGTAGCCAACAAGCACTATATCAACACGGGTACATTCAGGACATTAGGTGTTGTAGCGGGAACATTGACAGCTTGGCCAACTACTGAGTCATACAAAAATACCTCAGATGGATGGCTTAAAATTATTCTTGTTGATGCACAGGAAAAAACCCTAGCCTTAGCAACTCAAAAGATAAAAAAAGATACCGCTAATGCATTCGAAATAAGTTTAATTATTGAGACTAATCCGGAGACAAAAGCAGCTTTGATGGAATACTCAATTTGGAGAAGAGTATTAGATACGCTGGGTAAAACTCAACTGGACCCATGGAGCACACGATATGCTGAAGGTAGAGCAAATGATGCCGGGATATTAGTCGAAGATCTCATCATAAATACGCTAGCTTCTAATGACGCAGACCAGGATTTAATTTTTTGGTATAAAGGCAAACCTATCGAAAAAATTCCAGGTGTGAATTTGAGTAAATTAGCGTCATGGCTGTTCGATACTACATATCCAAATAGTCCAAAGATCATTAACGAGCTAATCAACAAAAACAAGTTGTCTCCAGCAATCGTACAAGCACGCCAAAGATTAATGGAATCTTTTTTGAAAGCTAACGTTCAAGAAGCATTATTTAAGGAAGATGAGTTTCCACCTGAGAAATTGATGCATCACACCTTATTTGAAGAAACAAAACTATGGAGTAAAGGTACTGGTAGATGGTATTTGAAAAATGCTACCAAAGAAAATAATAAAAACTTCTTCAAACTGTGGGAAGCAATATCAATTTCACTACAATCGGATAAAGCTATTAGTTTTGCTGAACTAATAGACCAGCTTTCTTTACCGCCATTTGGGATTAGATCAGGGCCAGCAAGCATGTGGCTGGCTAGTTATCTATTAATAAATAAGGACAAGTGTGCAATCTTCGAAAGAGGTACGCTGTTATTGGAGCTTACTCCCGAGCATTTGCAACGCATATTTAAAAATCCAAATATTTTCACCATCAGAGAAATAGAAAGTGGTAAAAGTAGTGAGGATTTGATGCATGACTATCGCCATGCATTGACAACTGTAGGTTGTACATTTAATGACACAGTTACTTATTTGGATTTGGCAAGAGCGCTAATTCTGTGGTTTTCAAAATTACCAGAGTACTCTAAAAAAACACAAGGTGTTTCTGGCGATACACGAGTACTTCGTGAAATGATAATTAGGTCACAAGACCCAATTGACCTTTTAATAAGCACAATCCCTACAATACATTTGGACACTAAATCTACTCATGATTTTAGAGCTTGGCTTACTGAATGTTTAGGAAGTCTAGGGATGTCATTACGTAAGCTACAAGATGAGGCGGTGAATGCTCTATCGAGCAGTTTCAAAATACCAGGTTCATTGTCACAACTCAGAAATCAGCTGCAATCCGAATGCATCAAAGAGGCGTCAACAATCAGTGATGTGAAACTTAAAGCATTTGTACATAGATGCATGGATGTTGTTCTTACAGATGAAAAATGGTTGGATGCAATTGCTTCATTGGTCGTATTGCGCCCTTTAGATACTTGGAATGACGAAACCTTACAGTCCTTTAGTAATGGTGTATACGAGTTAAGCCGGCAATATAACCATTGGATGTACGTAATTTTGCAAAAAGGTAAGGCACCTATTTCAGCAAATCGCTTCATGGCTGTTACACTTACACAAGCTGGAGGGGAAGAAAGATCTGTATTGGTTACAATAGATAGTGAATCAACCAATCTTTCAAAAGAACTACTTGGTGTGATTAGTAGGTCATCCATAAATAATCCTAAAGTATTGGCAGCAGCCATCACTCAAGCGCTGATGGAATTAAAACTAGATAGTGAACAAGTCGACTCGAAAGAAGAAAAGCTTGGCTGAAGATAAAAAAACGCGTCATATATTAAGTTTGTCTGGCGGGAAAGACAGTGCTGCTCTAGCTATATACCTTAGGGATAGAATTCCGGATATGGAATATATCTTTAGCGATACGGGCAAAGAGATTCCCGAAACTTACGAATATATTGAGCGTATTTCCAATTACTTAGGTAGAAAAGTAATTCGTTTGAATGCGGATATCGGATTCGATCATTGGTATGAAATGTATGGCGGCATGATACCTTCAAATCACCGTCGTTGGTGCACGAGGGCTTTAAAGCTCAAGCCTTTCGAACAACATTGTGGTGATGATGTTGTAGTCAATTATGTAGGGCTGAGAGCTGAAGAAAATCGTACTGGTTACATAAGTCATAAAGAAAATATCACAGCAGTCTATCCGTTCAAAGAAGATGGATTAGTGTTACGTGACATTGAAAGGATTCTTGAAGAGTCTGGTGTGGGCATGCCTCCATATACTAAATGGGGCAGAACGCGCTCTGGCTGTTTTTTTTGCTTCTATCAACAAAAAATTGAATGGGTAAGATTAAAAGAAACATATCCGGACTTATACGATCAAGCCAAAGCCTATGAAAAGCCTTATGAGAAAACAGGCAATTTCTTCACATGGAGTTCAAGTGAGAGTCTTGCGGATTTGGAAAAACCTGAACGTATGGAGCAAATTAAACGAGAACACGTTATAAGGATTCAAAGAAAAGCTGAAAGAAAAGAGAACCTTACTTTATTAGACGTTTTTACATCTGCTCAAAATTCTGAAGAGCTCGAAGAAGACGATGATCAAGGATGTTTGATCTGCCAATTATAAAAATCCAGGATAACTATGTCATTTAATATTAATGCTCGAATCCTATTGGAGCTTGGGGGAGAGTTAATATCTTCAGATTCTATAGCGCTATATGAATTAATAAAAAACGCAAAAGATGCAGGTAGTCCAACTATCAATATAAATGTTTGTGTTGGGCTCACTAAGTCCGGTTATGAGTCATTTAACTATCAACTCACAAGGTTTCACTCAGACATAAAACAAAATTTCCAATTAGATGCAATCAATCAATATTTTTCTCCGTTAGCATCAGAAGATCTTAAGAATGATTTAATTCAGCAATTATTTAAAAAAACAAATAAAGAAGCTGCTGAAATTATCAAGAGCTTCTATCAAAAACATACCTTTATAGATGTAAATGACTTTGGTGAAGGAATGTCGCTTTCTGATGTAGAGTCACATTATCTTACACTTGGCACTTCACATAGAGCTAAACAAAAAGAAGAAGATAAAAATAAATTGATTCTAGGAGAAAAAGGTATAGGCCGACTCTCAGTAATGAGGCTAGGGAAAAAATTAACATTAGAAACAACTACAGCTAATGATAAATATTGGACTTATTTAGAAATTGATTGGGAAAAGTTAGAAAATGATATTGATGCTCCTCTTTCAAGCTTTAAAACAACTCCAGCTATTGGAAGGAAAAAGACCGTTGATGAAAAGCATGGTACGCGCATCCGAATAAGTAACTTGAATGAAGATTGGTCTTATGAAAAGTTAATCTTATTGGGACAAAACGAATTATCAAGATTAACGAATCCTTTCGATAGAAATGCAACTCGTCTAGGTCTAAAAATTTATTTTAATAGTAAAGAGATTGAAAATTTCTCCACGTTTCAGCCAAAATTTTTATCTCAAAGCCATGGGAAATTTGAAGTCAAGTTAAAAGAAAATCCTGAAATTCCTGATGATTTCATTCTTGAAGGAGAGGTGGAGTTTAGACCAGTAGGAAAATCAGGAATTCCTGCTCCCGAGACAGATAAATCTCATATCAAAATGGGACTTGAGGAGCTGTCAAGTGTACTTGGGGATTCAGATTCCAAGCTAGCCAATGGAGGCCTTTCTGGCTACGCTGAAAGGTTCATCGGTATAAGATCTTTAGGTGAGTTTAGCGTTAAAGGTTATTGGTACAATCGGCAAAGGTTTAGAGAGGAAATTGATAACAGTGATTATAAGGAATTCAAAACTTGGATAGATAGGTGGGCTGGCGGACTAAGTCTATATCGTGATGGTTATAGAGTTTACCCATATGCTACCCCCGATGATGATTGGTTAGAGTTAGATAAAAAGGCTTTATCTGGAAGAGCATATAAATTAAATAGAGCCCAGTTGGTTGGCTATGTAAATATATCAAGTCGTAAGAATCGTTTCTTGCAAGATCAAACCAATCGGCAAGGGTTAAGAGATACTCCTGAAAAACGCGCATTAGTCCGTTGTTTGCAACATATTATTTGGACAGAATTAGGTAATCTTGTTAAAAAATATGAAGAAAAGAGTGCAAAAGTCTCAGTTAAAGAGTTTGAAGAAGTCGACTTTTTAGTAATTAGTAAAACAAAAGCTGCACGGAAAACACTCAACTCTTTATACAAAGAATTGAATCCTACTCAACAAATAGAACTTGCAGAAATAAAGCAATATTGTGATGAAGTGGAATCAGCCTGGGCAAAAGCAAAAGTAGCCCTAAAGGATTCTCAAAAACATAACGAACAATACTTGCATCTTGCTTCAGTAGGGCTGATGCTCGAATTCATAGTTCATGAACTCACAAGAACCGCAAAGACCACTCTTGATAATGTTTTAAGTATCAGAAGCACTTCTTCAAACCCTGCTATTGAATCACTATTTCATCAACTGAAAAGTTTGAATAAAAGATTAAGGATATTGGATCCAATTAGTACACCGGGCAGGCAGGTTAAATCAACTGTTGCTGTCAAAAAGGTTCTAAATAATCTTTTGGAATCCCATTCTGCCCAGTTTGAACGTCATAAGATCAATGTGAAGGTTGATATCAATAACAAACAAGAATTCGAAGCAAATATTGTCGAAGGTTATTTATATCAAGTAATAGAGAATTTAATTTCGAATTCTGTTTATTGGACGGATCATCACCGTGCCTATTTAGCAGCAGAAGATTCTCGAAACTTGTATCAAGCTGAGATTACAGTTTCAATCGACACTAATGAAAGAACAATAACTTTCAAAGACAATGGCTCCGGAATTACCAAAACTAATAAAAATAAAATTTTTACACCCTTTTATTCTCTCAAACCAAAAAAACAAGGTAGAGGCTTAGGGCTTTATATTGCAAAAAAATTATGCGATGAGTCTGATATGTCTATAAGCCTAGGAGAAGCAGATGATGATGGTATATATCGTGAATTTATTATCAAATTTCCATAACAATGTCTAAAGTAAAACTCACAGCTACAATAATTGACGATGCTTACAATCCGCCTAAAGCAGCAGATTTATTAGGATATGCTGAAAGCATTACTAGCTTATTATTAGAAAACAATTTAGTTAAAGATTGGTTTGAAAAAGAATTACAGATAGATGGAGATATCAATACACAAGGATATCTTGATAATTTTTTCAGCGACCAAAGTTTAGTTGATAAATTCTGGTTAATCAGGCATAGATCTCCAATTGGAGATTCGTTTTGTACCAAAGCTTTTGGAGAGTTAGAACAGTATTACATTGGACAATTAGCTCCCGTTTCTCGAATTTATGCAAAACTATCGGAACTTGGCTATGAGATACAAAGCTTTGGTAATTTACCCCAAGAAGATGCTGATAAAGATTATATAAGAGGTTGTAACATAATTGTTATTGACCGCTATTTAGGTGATCCAACTAAAGGCGAAGAAGTAATAAAACCAACTTATGAGTATTTGAAAAAAATTTTTGAGGATTGTTGGCATCTCTCTCCGCCACCAACACCCTTTTTCTTATTGATTTCAACAGTAAAAATTAAGTCTATCGAAGAAATTCATGAGTTTCGAAAAGAAATAAGAGCTCATGATTTAATGTTCAAGTTTGCGCCTAAGAACGCTCCATCACCAAATGCACCAGAAGATGAAATAGAGCTATTCCACCATAATAGCGAACTGCCCATCAAATACGTTAGTTTTCTTTATCGATATCGGAAGTCGCTTCATACAAGCTATGTTCATGTAGACGATTTGCTTGCAAAGTTAGAAATTCCGGACTTGGCCATTCTTGATGTCGGGCAATTGCAATCAGATAATGAAATGCTTTCAAGCTATTTGAATTGGCTTACAAGCGAATACATATTCGTATCCTTAAATAAAGATTTGGCAATTTATAATGAATCCAAAAATCTTCCGGAGATATTCACTACTAATTTGACGGGACACATTGGCCCATCGAATGGTATTAATGAGATATTTTCTTCAATTTCTATGTACAACCCAGCTGAACAGGCTCATCAAACTATAACCAAGAGATTCCCGGATAAACTTTTTTTTGGTGATGTAATTTCTCTTAAATCAATTGAATCTGATGATTCATTCACTTGTCATTTAGTTATTTCTCAAACTTGTGATTTGGTACATTGCAATATATCTAATAATCATGTTTTATTCATAGATGGTATCGCAACCAAGGTTGAAAATAACTCAAAACCATTAATGTTTTGGGAAACTGCCAAGCAGGTTAATAAAAAAGCTGATGACGGAATGCTAGTTAAATTGGCAAATAAATTATTTAAATTAGAATGGAAGATTAAAGATCTACGTTCGATTCCCCAAAGTGATTTTGCTGCATTTAATGATAAAAACTATCTTGGAAGACTTAATGAATTATTTGCTTTGCAAATACAAAGAGCGGCCCTTGATCATATTGGACGTGTTGGCCTTCCTATTAAACCCTCTCATACTATTGTGTTTACCAAATGTGAAATTACCGCTTACGAAAATAATAATATTAAAACTCAAAATTCAGCGCAAAGTGTTTGTTGGCTGATTCTTCGTGCGGTAAAACAAGATACTAAAGAAAAGGTCTTCGGACAGGTTTCACAGCAATTGATCAATTGGTTGCTTGAAAATTTAAACGCTACTAAAGTAACATTGGATGCTAAAAGTAAGCTACTTATAAAAGTGGATAAAGCCATTCAGAGTTTAGAGAATCATAAGAATGCTGACCAATGGAAGGTTGACTGTAATATTAATGACAAGATCCAGACTCCGGACCAAAGTCCTTTAACCGTACGGTTGATATCAGGAACTACCACTACTCCATTTTCCGACCTTATGATTGTATCTGCAGAAGGATTTAAAGAACCTCCTATGGATGGAGGAAATAGAATTGTACTAAAATTTTCAGAAGCATTTAATGATGGTTTAAAACCTGATTGGGACTAGGAAGTAATACCAATAATTGTCATGGCTTTTAGAAGCATAGGTCAATTGTCAATTAGTAACTGTTTTGATCTTTTTAAAGTAGTACATCCTAATAATCTTGAAATATTTGAAATACCTGTTCTCAACCCGTTCGCAATGAGATATTTTTCTACTGATTGGATTTCATCCAATGTTGGGGAGTATCGACGCTTACTTAGGTAAGTTTCAATTATAGAACGGAACCAATAAGGCGGTTCTTTATAATATTCAAGCAAGTAGGCATTGGTAAGATTCATGTTATTGCTTACTTCAATAAATCTCGATGGCCATTTCAAAATAAACCAATTAGCACAGAGAAATAAATAGTGTCTTTCACGTACAGTTAGTTTTTCAAAAACATGGGTAGAGATATTGATCACGATATTATCCAAACATATCTTTTTTGAAATATATGGCAGTAAACCGCCTGCCCGATTTTTACTAAGCATAAGTGTACATAGGTGTCTCAATACATCGAATAATTGATGTGAATACTGAATGGTGAGATTTTCGGTAAAACCCCATCCGAGCTCATGGAATGCCAACAAAGTTCGTTGCTGGATAACCGCCTGCCAATCACTGCAATGGATTACATTTTTGCTGGCATCTCGTAAGTCGTAATTGCATTTATAACAATTGACTATGGATCGGGGTTTAATGAGTGAACGTATGCCCATCTCCACACGATGAAAGTTAACTGCCTCGCCACAATGAGGGCAACGATCATGCAACAGTATGTGATGTTTTTCGCATTCGGTGTAAAAAGCTAATCGCCAATATTTTCTGAAGTATGGCTCTTTATCAGAAGCTAGACATACAGGGCAAAATTGCAAGCCTGGATGTTGGTGAATTCGATGATAAACGCCTAAAGGTATGATCCACCGAGTATTACCATTTGGCTGATGGCGCTCGTATAAAATACCTTCGTAAGATTTCAGAGTTGTTTCTTTGACTCTTTTAAGACTTGTTCCTGTGGCAATAGCAAGATGCTTTAATAGCCAGTCTGGAGAAAGTTTATCGATATCTCTATTCCAAATGCTCTTTCCCGGTCCAAACACAATGGCACAGAAGCTTTGTAGCTTTAATCCATGTGCATGAGCAAGTCTAACTAACCAAGAAGATAGCAACTCATTAGGATAAGGTTTTAAATGAATAGGCCATAAGTTTCCACTAAGACCTTTCATCTAGAGGTTAGTTTTTCTGGTGACTTACACGCACCGAGGGTGAAATATAACCACATTTATTTAATGCATCCATAGTTATGCACTCTGCTTGGCCAGGTTTGCTATGCTTAATTGCCCAAACTGCTGCCTTGTTTAATAAGGTCGAGATTTCTCCTATTAGGCCTTCAGTCATCGCATAGATTTTTGTAGCTATATCTTTTTCTATTAAATTTGAGGAGTCGCGAAGTGGAATAATACGTTCTATACTCGCTAAAAATCTTAGAAATTGATTATCCAATTTCCACTTAGCTAAACGTTCAGCTACAAACCGATTTGAAATTTGTGGATCCGTCAGAAAAGCCCTAAAGGCCTCTTCTGTGCCTACTCCAACAATTGGAACTTGCAACAAATTGCCCAAAGATTTGAGTGCAGTTAAAAAATGCCTCTGTTCTCTAGCAGAGCCTGTTAACAAATTGTGTATCTCATCAATAACTATAATTCCAAGATCAATTTTGCTAAGTACTTTGATAACTTGCTCTTCTAAAGCGTCAGATTTGGTATTAGGTTTATAGGGTGAAATCAGTATGTCTAATATTTTTTTATAAAGATGGTTGATATCACCATTAGACGGAGCTTCTAGAAGAAGCACAGGAACTGATATGTTCTCCCCAGAAGGATTATCATGAGCGGGATTTTTACTTGCGAAGTAATTTATTAATCTTGTCTTCCCATTATTAGAGTCACCAATAATGAGCATATTTGGCATGCGCTCAACTTTTGGATGGGCAATTAAATCATCTAGTTTCGTGAGTAATTCGTTTGCCCTGTCATAGCCCACCCATCGATCTTTCAAAATATGATGAATTCGCTCTTGATTACTTAAATTCATGACTTCACAAGCGCTTTCGGATAAGTGCTTGTAGTCACTCATAAAGCCTCCTCGATGTCATCAAACGGCACAATTGTTTGCGAAAATATATCGTCAGATGAACCAATGTATGGACTGTCCTGAGAGGAAGAAGGAGTAATTGTAATTGCAGTATGATCCTTTGCCTTACTCCATGTTCTCTTTTTGGCTAGCAATTTTCTGGCAGCCTTTGTTTTTGTCTTTTCAACCTCTACAATTGCATCCATTTTTTTTAAAGCACCGAAAATCAAATCTTCGTTAATGTTCGAATACCCTTCTTCACGAAGTTTTGATTTGACTGCACGGAGTTCCCAGATGCTAATGGCTGGATGAGTAATATCTTTATAAGGCACCTCAATGTAGCTGTTTGTATCAGGTTCATAGAAGTAAATTTTACTCATATCACGAGGGTCATATCTACAGACAAATTCGCGTTTATTATTTTTGCTCTTGGGATTTATTGTGTTGATCCATCTACGTAGGCTGTCATGGTAGAAAAGGATATTTTCTAGCAGTATCCCATATTCCTGAACAGTCCGTAATTTGTACGGCATGAAGTCCAACTTCAATTTATACTCATCGGCAATTCTTTGAGGTAATCCAATTCCAGGTTGTTTATCATCACCTAACAACCCTTTTTCATATTTGATTATTGGTGGTACACCGTAATTTCCTTCGTGAGCTTGTTGGTGATAATACTCGACTATGTATATTGCAAACCAGCGCTCTAAGGCCTTTAAAGTCATGCAAGCATGGCCTTCAGAATCGTAATCACCCCTGTCTTTGATATTGGAGCGAGTAGTACCTGGTAAGTTATGAACTGCACTCATAAACGTCCTGAAAGAGCGCTCAACATGTCCTCCATATTGAGGTTGCCCTTTTGGTCTTCTTTCGGCAACTATGCCATGCTCTTTGCAGGCATACTCAAGCATTGTCCCTCGGAATTCTTTTGCATTATCCGTATGTATAACACGCATTGTTCCCCATACAGGGTAAGGGGTGGTGATATCCATCGTTGCTAACCAGGTTTCTTTTGGCAATATTGCATGGGATAAACATAATCCTGTAGATAGTGCACCTACGGGATCCAGTCCAATGTAATAACCCAGCACCACCTTACTATGGACATCAAGACATAAGGTTAGATTAGGTCTGCCAATAGCTTGTCTATACTCGTCGTCTTCTACAATAATGATATCCATGGGGGTATGGTCAATTTGCGCTACAGCCAAAGGGTAATCAGCTCCGGGGAAATGACCTAGCGTAGGTTTATATTTATTACGTGCTGCGTCACGTCCATATCGTTTTAGGGTCTTTTCTTCATCAGAAACTAAATCGATTCGGTTACGAACGGTGTTCAAGTGTGGGGGTATTAAATTTAAGTCCCTACATTCGCTCTTGATCTTTTCCCAGACCTTGAATGGAGTCAGCCGTTGTTCAGTTAAATAAGACTCTTTGATATGTTTTTTTATAATTTCCTCAAGGTCTTCACTTAAGCGAGAGCTGCCTTTGTCTTTTCTGGTTGGTCTAATCAAAGAGGATATGCGCTCTTCAGCTTCATAAGCTAATATCCATCGATATAAAGTGGCTTGGCTAACTGAATTCAGTTCGGAAATTTGTTTGACTAAGCTTACTCTTTGTCCGCGAGTACTTTTCAATATTGGGCTAATGATTTGAAAGCGCCTGTTTGCTTCCCACCAATCATCATCTTTTATTACTGCTAAATTCTGGTTTTGATGTGAGTTATTCTCTATGGTGTGAGGCGTGATATCAACAATAGAAATTCGTCTTGAATTACCCGAGATTGTATTTTTTGCTAACACTGTTTCAAGATCCAATATGTCAGTTATGGCATATTGCTCATCTTTATAAATAATTACATTTCCTGGTAACAATTTAATAGGTTTTATTATTGATTTAGACATTATGTAGGCACCATAAACTGCTAGACATCGTAAGAGGGGAAAGCAAATTTGTACCTATATGATTTTTAGCAATCAGATGCCAAACCACAGGTATCAAACTAGCCTGATTCCATTTGTCTTTATAAAAGGAGGCAACAAGTGCTTGAGGAGTTGTCTCACTCAGGTCTGTCATTCTTTTTAGAACATTTAGAAAAATGCTATGGTCTACAGCATAATCTCTATATGGGAGTAAAAATTTTGCATTAGCTAAATAAGGAGTGCGAATATGATCTTCCGTGTAGACCTTGAATACCCAGCCTCTAGATTTGGCGTATTTCATGGCGGCTCTAAATTTTGGGTGATATTCACGAAAGTTTTTACAAAGATCATCCTTATACTTTACCTCCAAAAGAATACTTTTTTTGTGTCTTGCTTCTGGGGTATCTTTTCGATGATAGACGATCAAATCAGGGGTATAACTGCGAGCAACATTTTGTTCGTCAACGTATTTAATCTTTACAGGCTGAGCTACGAATCTATCAACCGTTAAATCAAACTTCAATAAATACATTAAATCTCTTTCTAAAGTTGACTCGAAGGGCTGATGTTCGCTAGTAGACGTTGGCATTTGGCCTGTTATACTTCGAGTTGAAGTTGGGATTTTACGAACTGGATGCTCTGGATTAATGATTATTCTCACTTATCTTTGTATTATTGATGATAGTTTCTCATATATTTATAGATTTATCAGTGGCGGAGTTCCTAGGCCGGGTGAAATCAGCTTGGCACATCATGGCGTTTTGTTTCTTGATGAGCTTCCTGAATTTGACCGAAAAGTTTTAGAAGTCCTTCGCGAGCCTCTAGAAAGCGGTCATATTACTATTTCGCGTGCAGCTCGACAGGCAGATTTCCCTGCGAACTTCCAGTTGCTCGCCGCAATGAATCCTTGCCCATGTGGATATTTAGGGCATCACAATAATAAATGCCGATGCACACCAGACCAGGTTTCACGCTATAAAGCCAAAATCTCCGGACCGCTGCTAGACCGCATAGATTTGCATATCGATGTACCTGCTTTAAAGGAAGAGGAACTGGTCAAGGCGAGTGTTACTGAGTCTTCACAATCCATTCGCAATCGCGTGGAAAAAGCGCGGGCAAAGCAGCTTCAGCGTCAGGGAAAGCCTAATAATTTATTAGGCACTAAAGAAATCGAGATACATTGCGTTGCTGATGAAGCTGGCCTGACCTTGCTTAAAACCGCGATTTCTCGCCTCAATCTATCTGCGAGGGCTTATCATCGCATCCTTAAAGTGGCGAGAACGATCTGCGATTTAAGTGATGAAGTGACGATACAACCTAGCCACATTGCAGAAGCTTTGCAGTACCGCAGGAATGAAGCGTAATAGTAAGCACCACTCACAAGTCATGCAAAAAATAGCATCCAAATTATTCGCTTACCCTTCCCTATTGCTGTTGTTAGTGCAGTTATTCAGTATCCTTCTAAATCCCATCCTGGAGCCGACCAAATTCGATCAGGCAATTTTTAATTGTGTGAATCTGTCGGCCCTAGCGTTAGCAGTATGGGTAGTCAACCGTAGCCCGGTGATCAATTGGGTCGCATGGATATTTGCGGTACCGGCAGTATTGTGTACCGGAGTATTTGTTTATACGGGTCATGTACATTATCTGGTATGGGCACAAGGCCTGGAAAGCGCGATGTATTTTTATACGGCAATCGGCCTCATTATGTATATGTTCAATGACAATATTCTGACTAGGGATGAGTTATTTGCCGCCGCTGCAACATTTACCGTATTGGCATGGGGTTTCACGCTTGCATATTCTGTGTGCCAAATTGTTTATCCTGGCAGTATTACTGGTACTTTGAACCCAGCGGAACCGCGTACATGGGTAGATCTTACCTTCTTAAGCTTTTCTATTTTATCGAGTACCGGCTATGGAGATGTCATGCTGGTGCATCCAATCGCGAAAGTCATCGGCACCTTCCAAATGTTTGTCGGTTTGATGTACATGGCTCTAATCGTATCGCGCTTGGTTACCTTAACGACTGAGATACGCAAATAAAACTTACAAACAAGACTAAAAAATTAACATGTTAAAATAGCGAATTATTGATGCTAGCGTAACACGCCCATACTCCTGATGACTGCATTGCCGATTTCTCCTGTAGAACAAAAACTTCGCGATTTGCTCGCTCAGCGTATCCTGATATTGGACGGCGCGATGGGAACAATGATTCAGCAATACAAGCTGACCGAGGCTGATTACCGCGGCACACGCTTTGCCGACTTTACAGCGCCAGCAGGCGAGCGCGAGTTATTCGTTAAAGGTAATAATGAGTTATTAACCTTAACTCAACCGCAGGTCATTTCAGAAATACACGAAAAGTACTTAGCCGCTGGGGCCGATATCATTGAAACCAATACTTTTGGGGCGACTACGGTTGCCCAAGATGATTACCATATGGGTCATCTTGCCTATGAGATGAACGTAGAAGCAGCGAAACTGGCTAAGGCAGCATGCATTAAATACAGCACGCCAGATAAACCACGCTTCGTAGCAGGTGCTTTAGGCCCGACACCGAAAACGGCTTCTATTTCACCTGACGTGAATGATCCGGCTGCACGTAACGTGAGTTTTGATGAGTTAGTAACCGCTTACTTAGAGCAAACGCGAGGCCTGGTCGATGGCGGCGCAGATATTTTGATGGTAGAAACCATTTTCGATACACTCAACTGCAAAGCCGCATTGTTCGCCATTGATAGTTATTTTGCCGAAACTAATACTAAATTGCCCATTATGATTTCCGGCACTGTAACTGACGCTTCTGGCCGTATTCTTTCCGGTCAGACAGTGACGGCTTTTTGGCACTCCATCCGTCACGCCAAACCAATTACAGTAGGCCTTAACTGTGCATTAGGTGCTACTTTAATGCGACCTTATGTTGAAGAGCTATCTACAGTGGCTGATACTTTTGTGTGCATCTATCCGAATGCCGGCTTGCCTAATCCGATGAGCGATACCGGCTTTGATGAAACGCCGGACGTAACCTCTAGCTTGTTAAAAGAATTCGCTGATAGCGGTTTCCTTAATATTGCCGGTGGCTGCTGCGGTACTACACCAGCTCATATCAACGCGATCTATAACGAGATCAAGAATAAGCCGCCGCGTAAAATCCCTTCGCTGCCGCAAACACTCAAGCTCTCAGGCTTGGAACCGTTCGTTATTGATGATGCATCTTTATTTGTGAACGTAGGTGAGCGCACTAACGTGACTGGCTCAAAAGCATTCGCACGTTTGATTATCAATGAACAATATGATGAAGCACTCACCGTGGCGCGCCAGCAGGTAGAGAATGGCGCACAGGTCATCGATATCAATATGGATGAAGGCATGCTTGACGCCATCAAAGCCATGACGCATTTCCTTAACTTGGTCGCTTCGGAACCGGATATTGCGCGTGTGCCTATCATGATCGACTCCAGTAAATGGTCGGTCATCGAAGCGGGTCTAAAATGTGTGCAAGGCAAGGCGATTGTTAACTCGATTTCCATGAAGGAAGGTGAAGCAGAGTTCATTCGCCAAGCGACGTTATGCAAGCGTTACGGTGCTGCAGTGATAGTTATGGCATTTGACGAAAAAGGCCAGGCCGATACTTTTGAACGTAAAACGGAAATCTGTAAACGTGCTTATGATTTATTAGTAAGCGAACTGGATTTTCCGCCAGAAGATATCATCTTCGACCCGAATATCTTTGCGATCGCGACGGGTATTGAAGAGCATAACAATTACGCAGTGGACTTCATCAATGCCACGCGCTGGATCAAGGAAAATCTCCCGCATGCCAAAATTTCCGGCGGGGTATCGAATGTAAGCTTCAGCTTCCGTGGTAACGATCCGGCGCGTGAAGCAATCCATACCGTATTTCTTTACCATGCTATTAAAGCTGGCATGACCATGGGTATCGTCAACGCCGGCATGATGGGCGTATACGACGACCTCGCACCAGAGCTCAAAGAACGCGTTGAAGATGTCGTGCTGAATCGTCGTCCGGATGCGACCGAACGCATGATTGAGATCGCCAGTACATTGGTAGCCGGCGGCAAAAAAGAAGCCGCAACGCTAGAGTGGCGCGGTACGCCCGAAGCGCCAACTCCGGTAGAAAAGCGCTTGAGCCACGCCATGGTACATGGCATTACCGAATTCATTGTTGAAGATACCGAGGAAGCGCGGCAGAAAGTCGCAGCCTCTGGCGGCAGGCCGATCCATGTGATTGAAGGTCCGCTCATGGATGGTATGAATGTGGTTGGTGACCTATTCGGCCAAGGCAAAATGTTTTTGCCGCAAGTGGTTAAGTCTGCCCGCGTGATGAAGTCTGCGGTTGCGCATTTGATTCCGTTCATTGAAGCCGAAAAAGCTGCTGATGAAGCGCGTACCGGCATCGTTGCTAAACCTAAAGGCAAAATGGTGATCGCAACGGTTAAAGGCGATGTGCATGATATCGGCAAAAATATCGTTTCCGTGGTGTTGCAATGCAATAACTTTGAAGTCGTAAATATGGGCGTGATGGTGCCTGCTTCTGAGATATTGGCGATGGCTAAGGCTGAGAATGCAGACATCATAGGTTTGTCTGGTCTCATTACGCCGTCACTAGAAGAGATGGCACACGTAGCGCGTGAGATGCAGCGAGACCCTTACTTCCAAGGTCAGCAGATGCCGTTATTAATTGGCGGTGCAACTACTTCGCGTGCACATACTGCTGTAAAAATCGCCCCGCATTACGATGGGCCGATAGTGTATGTTGCCGATGCTTCACGATCTGTGACGGTGATGCAGAATCTTTTAACGCCAGAAACACGAGGTGCTTATCTGGCTGAGATTCAAGCTGATTACGAAAAAGCACGTACGCAGCATGCCAATAAAAAAGGCACGCCTATGCTGACGATTGCTGAAGCGCGCGCCAATAAACCCCCGCTCACATTTACTGGCAAGAATACTCCGGTGAAACCAAAATTTATCGGCCGTCGCGAAATCAAGAATTTCGATTTATCGATCATTGCGCAATATATCGACTGGACACCGTTCTTCCAGACTTGGGATTTAGCGGGTTTTTATCCGGCGATACTCAAGGATGAGGTAGTTGGCGAGGCTGCGACCAAGCTATTTGCCGAAGCACAGGCGATGCTGAAGAAAATCATTGAAGGCCGTTGGCTTACTGCCAATGGCGTAGTGGCGTTACATCCGGCGAATCGTATCAATGATGACGACATCGAGATTTACACAGATGAGAGTCGTAAAGAAATCGCCTTCACTTACTATGGCATGCGCCAGCAAACCGTTAAACCCGTGATTGATGGCGTGCCACGCCCTAATCAATGCCTGGCGGATTTTATCGCGCCTAAAGGTATTGATGATTATATTGGCTTGTTTGCTGTCACTGGCGGCTTGGGTATAGAAAAGCACGAGCAGCGTTTTGAAGCGGCGCATGATGACTACAGCAGCATTATGGTGAAAGCTCTGGCAGATCGGTTGGCCGAGGCTTTTGCTGAATATCTGCATGAACGGGTAAGGACCGATTTCTGGGGTTATGCCGCAGATGAAAACTTAAGTAAGGAAGCGCTGATTAAAGAAGAATATCAAGGTATCCGCCCCGCGCCTGGTTACCCAGCCTGCCCTGATCACACAGTAAAACCGGATATGTTCAAATTATTGCAGGCAGAATCAATAGGCATGCAGCTCACAGAGTCATTTGCTATGTATCCTGGTGCAGCTGTATCAGGCTTCTACTTTGCCCATCCGGAATCCAAGTATTTCAGTGTTGATAAGATAGGCATGGATCAACTGGAAGATATGGCGAAACGCCGTGGTCTTACTAAGGAATATCTGGAACGCTGGCTTGCGCCAAATCTGTCATAATTTGCAATACCAATAAATACATATAAAAATAAAAAGTGCTTATAAACTAAGTATTTGCTAGAATTATTTAACTTAACACTTTAGTTCAATATGCATATTCACATTTTAGGTATCTGCGGTACGTTCATGGGCGGGATTGCCGTGCTAGCCAAAGCCGAAGGCCACAAAGTCACTGGCTGCGATGCCAACGTTTATCCACCCATGAGCACGCAGCTTGAAGCGCAAGGCATTGAGCTTATTGAGGGTTTTGATCCTTCTCAGACTTCGCTTAATCCTGATATTTATGTAATCGGTAATGTGGTTTCACGCGGTAATCCGCTTATAGAAGAAATCCTCAACCGTGGGTTGCCTTATATCTCCGGACCACAATGGCTAGCAGAAAATGTGCTGCAGGGCCGGTGGGTATTGGCTGTAGCTGGTACGCACGGAAAAACCACTACTTCTTCAATGCTAGCTTGGATTCTTGAATATGCAGGCTTGGCCCCCGGTTTTCTTATTGGCGGTGTGCCACAAAATTTCGGTATTTCAGCGCGTTTACCAGGAATGCCTAAACAAGATGCTAATAGCCAATCGCCATTCTTTGTGATTGAAGCAGACGAATACGATACGGCGTTTTTTGATAAACGTTCTAAATTCGTTCATTACCGTCCACGCACGGCTGTCCTCAATAATTTGGAATTCGACCATGCCGATATTTTCAATGATTTAGCCGCAATCGAAACGCAGTTTCATCATTTAGTACGCACGGTTCCGCAACAAGGTTTGGTTGTAGCCAATGGCAATGAAAGCAGTCTCGACAGAGTTTTGAAAAAAGGCTGCTGGACGCCAGTTGAAAAGTTTGGCGATGGTTCTGAGAATGCCTGGACCAGTGCGAATGAAGCAGATGACGGCAGTTTTGACGTGTTGCTCAACGGTAAATCTACGGGCAGACTGACATGGAAACTATTCGGCCAGCATAACCGCTTAAACGCATTAGCAAGCATGGCCGCAGCCCGTCATGCAGGTGTAACGGTAGAAGTTGCTATCGAGGCGCTTAGTCAGTTTGAAAATGTTAAACGCCGCATGGAAGTACGCGGCGAAGTTAACGGCGTAACGGTTTATGATGACTTTGCACATCACCCAACAGCCATTACCACGACAGTGGCGGGTTTACGCGGCAAAGTGGGCAAAGCACGAATTTTAGCGGTTCTGGAACCGCGTTCTAACACCATGAAATTGGGTGTGATGAAAAACGCCTTACCTGAAAGCTTGAAAGAGGCCGATGTAGTTTTTTGCTATGGAGCGAACTTGGGTTGGGATGCAGCTGAGGCTTTGTCACCCATCAAAGCAAAAGCAACCGTATTCAATGATTTAGATTTAATGGTCGCAGCGATTGTAAAAGAAGCTAAATCTGGCGACCAGGTATTGGTCATGAGTAATGGCGGATTTGGCGGCGTACATCAAAAGCTGTTAGATGCTTTAAGATAAAGCCAATGTTGAATAAATTTGCATACATTAAACGTTGAATAATACATTTCTCAATAAGCTCGATACATTGCAGATTACCCTGCTGGCATCGGCTTTTGTGCACGTTGTTGTGATTGCAGCGGTTAAATTCGAACCGCCCGACCTTAAAAAGTTTAGAGATAACCTTCCGATACTAGAAGTTTTTTTGGTGAATGCCAAAACAGAGTCTAAACCGGATAAGGCTGAAGTATTCGCCCAGGCTAATCTTGACCGCGGCGGAAATACTGAGCAGAACCGCAAGATGAAATCCGCACTGCCTGCCTTAAAGCAGAAAGAGGTCGAATTTACCGTTAAGCCTTCTGCGCAACCCAAGAATGGCGCGAAGTCTGCCAAGCAAGTTGCAGAAGATACACAAGAGCAGAAACGTGTTGCTGCGTTAGAAAAACAGGCGCAGGAATTGATGACACAGCTTAACTCTTCACAAAAAATAGACTCTCAGACGGTACAGCAGGCAACCGCCAAAAAGTCTGAACTAGGTGACCAGGAAGCGTCTAACAAGAAAATAGACATGAATGCAGTCACGGCGGCTGCATTGGAAATGGATAGGCTGGAAGCGTTAATCTCCAAGCAGCAGGATGAATACCAAAAGCGACCAAAGCGTAAGTTTATCGGGGCCAGAGTTAAAGAATACAAATACGCGATGTATGTAGATGCATGGCGGCAAAAGGTCGAGAAAATCGGTAACTTGAATTATCCTGAAGCGGCTAAAAACCTAAAGTTATACGGCAGGTTGCAAATGACGGTTTCGATTAAAGCTGATGGCAGTATCGAAAATATTGAGTTGAATCGCAGTTCCGGCCATAAAGTATTGGATGAAGCTGCAAAGCATATTGTGGAATTAGGCGCACCTTATGCCAAGTTTACTGATGACATGCATAAGGAAACGGATATCCTGAGTATCACCAGGACTTGGACGTTTACTAAAGAGGATAGTCTCGCTACAGGGGAATAATTCTGTTTGAAAACGCTACTACTCTGCATTGGCTGCGCCTCGCCGTACTAATTGTACTGTCTTCGGCTAACCGCCTAGATTATTAGAGTTTTGAACCAGAATAATAATTATCGAATATGAATTTTATTTATTAAATTACATGACCAATTATTTTGAGCACCACGTATTTTTCTGCCTAAACCAGCGCGAGGATGGCGAGCCATGCTGCATGGATAAAGGTGCGGAAGCGGCTTTTGATCACATGAAATCACGTGTTAAAAAACTGAGCTTAAATGGAAAGAATAAAGTCAGGGTCAACCGTGCAGGCTGTTTTGACCGTTGTGGTGAAGGACCATTACTGGTGATATACCCGCAAGCGATATGGTATACATTTATCGATAATGAAGATATCGATGAGATCATTGAAAGCCATTTGTTGAATGGCAAAGTGGTTGAGCGTTTAGTGGTTGAATAACTGGTATTGCTTAGTTTGCAGACGTTTTTAAGGCGCATTCGATATGCGCCTTTATTTTTTGCGCTAAAGCTTCTACATTAGCATCGCTTAATTTCGCAATGTCATTATTTCTTACTGCTTCGCCCCAATGTGAGTTTGGGAAGTGCTTGTCGTTTTCAAAGCGAGGGATCACGTGCCAGTGTACATGCGGAGTTTTGTTGCCTAAGCTTGCCAGGTTGATTTTATCGGGACGTATAATTTCGCGAATCGCCAGCTCTACGGCAAATACTGTTTTCATCATGCGCGCGCGATCTAACGGTTCTAAATCGGTCATTTCTTTCACATGTGCCAGTAATTCGACCCGGCAGTAAGCCGGGTAATCAGCATCATTTAATAATACAACTCGGCAAAAATCATCCTGCCAGAGAATCGTATCTTGAGTAGGTGCGCATAATGCGCAAACGGATTGTTCCAAGATTATGAAGCAGCCAGCATGCGGTCTAACGTCAGCTTAGCCAACTTGGCTTCATGTTCAGGCACCTTGATCTGGTTGACGATATTGCCCTCAGCCAGATTCTCTAATGTCCAAGCCAAATGCTGTGGATCGATACGCGCCATAGTGGAGCATTCACAAACAACGTGACTCATGAATTGGACGAGTTTGCCTTGCGGTTTCATTTGCTCGGCTAAACGATTGACTAAGTTTAACTCCGTACCTACTAACCATTTCGTATTGGCAGGTGCCTCACTCACAGTTTTTAAAATATATTCGGTAGAACCCACATAGTCAGAGTTTAAGCAGACTTCAAACGGTGCTTCAGGGTGAGAAATCACAAAACCATCCGGATGCTCTGCGCGGAAGCGAGTGATATTCTGCAAGCGGAACATCTGGTGCACTGCACAATGACCTTTCCATAGCAGGATTTTGGCATTTTTAATTTGCTCTTCCGTCAAGCCGCCCATTGGCTGGTCAGGATCCCAGATTGGCATTTGTTCTAAAGGAATGCCCATTTTATGACCAGACCAGCGGCCCAAATTCTGGTCAGGGAAGAACAGCACTTTTTCACGCTGTTTAAAGCCCCATTCGATAATCTTGGTCGCGTTAGTGCTGGTACAGACTATTCCGCCATGCTCACCGCAGAATGCTTTTAAGTCTGCAGCTGAGTTGATGTAAGTAATCGGCGTAATATCCGTATCGAAATTCAATACTTTATTCAGTTCACGGTAACTACGCTCAACTTTAGCTACGTTTGCCATATCTGCCATTGAACAGCCAGCCGCGAGGTCAGGCAGGATAACGATCTGGTCAGGGCGGCTAAGGATGTCAGCCACTTCTGCCATGAAATGCACACCTAGAAAAACGATATATTTGGCATCCAGATTCTCGGTATAACGTGAGAGTTTAAGCGAATCGCCAGTGTAATCGGCATGCCTGTACACACCTTCATTTTGGTAATGATGGCCTAAAATAACCAAATCCTTACCTAGCTTTTCTTTGGCTGCAATAATGCGGCGCTGGCAATCAGCATCTTCCGTAGCCTGGTAGCGTTCGAATTTAATCGGCACGCCTTTGATTGCTGCAGAAATAGGTGAAGTAGAAAGTGTTTCAGTTTGCATAATTGATATGGTCTACGTGATAGGGCAGTATTTTACTATATTAGAATTTATTATATTGGGGCGGTGTAGTTAAATTGCTAGCGCAAGCCCACGACGCGCACCTAATTTTTCCAGTGCGTCTACATTCGTCCAGGAAAATACGCGTTTGGCAGCTTTACGCCAATCAACCCATTCATATTGCAGGTGCTCTTCTGGACTTAAGGTAATAGCAACGGGTGCGGGTAGCCGCAAACCAAACAAATGCTCGGTATTATGGATTACGCCAGGCGCATAGCGGTAACGCCAATGCTCATAAATCTCGTAGACATTCGAAGCTTGCCAATCTTCCAAATCATACTGGTTTGCGTCTAAACCAGTCTCTTCTTTGACTTCACGAATGGCCGCCTGTAGTGGCGTTTCATCTTGTTCTATGCTACCGGTAACAGATTGCCAGAAATCTTTTTTGTCAGCACGTTCCATAATCAATACCTGTAAATCCACCGTATAAATTAAGACCAATGATGAAATGGGAGTTTTGTACATTTGAACGTGTATTAAAGCAGTTAGGCTGTTTTTGCAGTGCTGTTTTTTGCGTTCGTCAGGTTTTTTGGCAGTTGGAAAACTACACTTTCAACTACGCCGTGTAATTCCTGTACTTGGTTAGCGCCTAACTCTTGTAACTTGGCAATGACTTCCTTAACTAGTACTTCTGGGGCAGAAGCGCCTGCAGAAACGCCGATACGTTTTTTACCTGTTAACCACTCTGGTTTTAAATAGCTCGCATTATCTACCATATAAGCTTCAACGCCTTGATTCTGCGCTACTTCACGTAAACGGTTCGAATTAGAGCTATTTGGTGAGCCTACAATAATTACCAAATCGCAATCTTTCGCCATAATTTTGACTGCGTCCTGGCGATTCTGCGTTGCATAGCAAATATCATCGCTTTTCGGCGCGTGAATTTTAGGGAATTTTTCACGAAGCGCATTAATAACTGTTGATGCATCATCCATAGAAAGCGTGGTTTGCGTTACAAATGCTAATTTAAGCGGATCTTTTACAATAAGGTTTGTGACGTCGTTAGGCGTTTCTACCAAGTACATGCCATTGTGCTCTGCTCCAGGCTCTACTTGCCCCATGGTGCCTTCTACCTCAGGATGGCCTTTATGGCCGATCATGACAATTTCCATATTGGCAGCGCGCATCTTGGCTACTTCCATATGCACTTTGGTAACAAGTGGGCATGTGGCGTCAAAAGCGGTTAAGCCACGCGCATCGGCTTCTGCTCGGATTGCCTTAGAAACGCCATGCGCACTGAAAATTACCGTACTACCGGTTGGAATCTCATCAAGTTCTTCAACAAAGATAGCACCCTTGCTTTTTAATTCATCTACAACGAATTTGTTATGGACGACTTCGTGACGCACATAGATAGGTGCTCCAAACTTTTCCAACGCTTGTTCAACGATGATAATCGCCCGATCGACGCCTGCACAGAAGCCGCGTGGATTCGCTAATAAAATATCTAAGGAGCTACTATCAGCCATGGTATTGTTAGCCATATATGGATTCGATTCCCTAATGCAACTCATTCATTACTGAGGTTTTATGCATTGATTGACTTAAAGGTATAATGCGTATTTTAACCTAAAGTACGTACTAATATTAGGATAATGCTTCTACTCAAGCATGCTTGCTCATGACCAATCACGTTAAAAATACAGCAACCCTGTTAATCACTTGTCCGGATAGTAAAGGCATTGTTGCCGCTATCGCTGATTTCTTATATCAGCATAATGCCAATATTTTGCATGCTGACCAGCATCAGGATGCCGAAAATAATCTGTTCCTTATGCGCGTCGAATGGGACTTGGAAGGTTTTTCCATCACTACCGAAAGTTTTGAACAGCATTTTGCTAATATTGCCGAGCGCTTCAGTATGGAATGGCAGCTTAAGCTTTCACAAAAACCTTTGCGTGTCGCTATCATGGTTTCCCAATATGACCATTGCCTGGCTGATTTGTTGCACCGTCATAAAAATGGTGAACTCACATGCGATATCCCGCTAATTATCAGTAATCATCGCGATACCGAGCCATTGGCGAAATTCTATGGTGTGGATTTCCATCATATTCAAGTCACTAAAGAAAATAAAGCACAGGCGGAAGCCGAACAATTTGCACTGTTTGCAAAATATGAGATTGACTTGATAGTGTTAGCCCGTTATATGCAGATTCTGTCGCCGGATTTCGTTGCACGTTATCCAAAGCAGATCATCAATATTCACCACTCATTCTTGCCGGCATTTATTGGCGCTAGGCCTTATCACCGTGCATTTGAACGTGGAGTGAAGTTAATCGGTGCAACCAGTCATTATGTGACAGAAGTGCTGGATGAGGGCCCGATTATTGAACAGGATATTGACCGTATTTCCCATCGCGACCAAGTGGAAGATTTGATACAAAAAGGGCGTGATCTGGAGCGAGTAGTGCTATCTAAAGCAGTACGCTGGCATATTGAAAACCGTATTTTGCTATATGCGAACAAGACGGTTATTTTTGATTAATTGAATTATAAAAAATAAAAAAGCGAAGCTAAGCTTCGTTTTTTTTATCTTACTTTTCCTACCTTACTCCGTGGCGGGCGCATCTAATGGTGGAATTGCAGGGTCGTCCACTGGCGCAATTTCTGGTAACTCTTCAGCAAACACAGCAACCGGCATAGCATTACAAGCAAAAGCAAACAATAAACCTAATAAAAGCTTTTTCATTTCTTCCCCTCAATTGCATTCAATTTATGTTGTTAGAATAATGCAAGCATGATGATTCATGCTTAAAACGCAATTTACTCTCACTTAAGATTGCTTGCAACTCAAGAGAATGTTGAAAGAACTAGCTGTCCGAAGGTAAGAGTTTTTCGTTAGCGAACAACTCATTGATAGATTCGCGTTTCCGGATAAGGTGGCAAGTGTCACCATCTACCATCACTTCTGCAGCACGCGGCCTGGTATTGTAATTACTAGACATGCTCATGCCATAAGCTCCGGCAGACATGATTGCCAGTAAATCACCTTCTTCTAATCCCAAGTTTCTATCATGGCCGAGGAAATCGCCGCTTTCACATACGGGGCCAACTATTTCATAAATTTTGGCATCGGAATCACGCGGTGTTACCGCCTTGATATCATGATAAGCATCATAAAGTGCTGGGCGCATCAAATCATTCATTGCAGCATCTACGATTGCAAAACTCTTTGATTCGGTGTGTTTAAGGTATTCCACTTTTGTGAGTAATACCCCGGCATTACCCACTAAAGCACGACCAGGTTCGAAAACCAATTTGATTTTACGGTTGCCAAGTTTCGCACGCATCGCTGTCGCGTAAGCAGCAAAATCAGGCGGCGTTTCATCACAATAACAAATGCCAATGCCACCACCAGCATCAATGTGTTGAATATGAATATTGTTCTGCTCTAGCGCATCTACCAAGGCTAGCACGCGGTCAAAAGCATCCAGAAAAGGGGAGAGCTCAGTAATTTGTGAACCAATATGGCAATCAACGCCATGAATGTTGATATTGCTCATCGCAGCAGCTTGCAGATAGATGTTGAGTGCATCTTCATAAGCTACGCCAAACTTATTGTTTTTTAATCCAGTTGAAATGTAAGGATGCGTTTTTGCATCTACATTAGGGTTAACTCGTAAAGAAACCGGCGCTATTTTACCCATGGCTGCGGCAACTTTATTTAATCTGGCTAATTCACTAGCAGACTCCACATTAAAGCAAAAAATGCCAGCATTCAAAGCATCCTGCATTTCACTTTCAGTTTTGCCAACACCAGAAAATACAATTTTCTTCGGGTCGCCACCAGCTGCTAACACGCGTGCTAGTTCGCCACCAGAAACGATATCAAAACCTGCTCCCAGATTCGCGAATAAGTTCAGGATTGCAAGGCTAGGGTTAGCCTTTACTGCGAAACACACCAAATGATCAGTATTTGTGAAACCTGCGCTAAAGTTTTGAAACGTTTGTCTTAGCGCTGATTTGGAATAAACATAACAAGGTGTTTGAAATTGTGCTGCAATATCTGGCAGCGCGACATTTTCCGCATGCAAGCTACTGTTTTTTAAGGTAAAGGAAGTCACTTCGGATAGCTTTTGTTAAGTTGGATTATTTTGAGGCAAGTGTATCTTGTGGATATTCTTTTTCGGGAATATATAACGGTCCTTTGGTGCCGCATGCATTTAGACCCATAAAAATAAACATGAGAAATATTACACGAATATATGTTTTATGCACGATTCTGAAATCCTGGTTGTTTTCAGCGAAAATTTAATTGATACACAACTTACAGATTGCATTTTAACATAAGCATTGGAAACCGCTGGTCAGTTAATTTTTACCGCATATCTGCTGTCTCTGGACTTTGATTGTAAAGTCTTGGATTATGCATTTAAGTATAAGGAGTGGAAATGAGTACAAATGCAGAAATGAAAAATAATCATAAAGCCACAAACCAGGTTGGCTTTACATTAATTGAATTAATGATTGTTGTGGCTATTATAGGTATTTTAGCTAGATTTGCTTTACCAGCTTATCAAGATTATGTGATTCGAGGTAAATTAATAGAAGCTACATCAGCATTATCAGATGGGCGTGTTAAGTTGGAGCAGTTTTTTCAAGATAATCGTACGTATGCAGGTGGACCATGTCCTGCAGCAACCACAAACTTTACTTATGATTGTGGCACACCGGATGCTGCAACTTATATGATAACGGCTACTAATAGGGCAACTTTACCGGCTTTTGTCTACACCATAAATCAAAATAACATCAAAACTTCAACTACTACTTGGGGTAACAGTGCCTCTTGTTGGGTAACAAAAAGAGGGGCAGCTTGTCAGTAATGGCATCAAAATTTAAAAATCAAGGTGTAACTTTGATTGAATTAATTGTTGGGATAGCAATTATCTCAATAATTACATCTATTGCTGTTCCAAGTTTTCAATCTATGCTTTTGAATTCCCAAATTCGCAATGCAGCAGAGTCAGTAGCAAATGGGTTGCAAAAAGCTAGGGGCGAAGCTGTTTCGAGAAATACAAATGTAACTTTTGTTTTAGGTGCGGCAGCTACTGGCACACAGTCATCTTGGACCGTAAACGTTGTAAATCCTGCTTCCACAATAGCTTCTAGGGATAGTAGTGAAGGTTCTGTAAATGTTACTCGCACAGCTTTACCAGCCACTGCAACTACAGTAACTTTTAATAACTTAGGAGGAGTTGTCGCTAATGCAGATGCTACCGCTACATTAAGTCAAATAGATTTTTACGCAGTAGGAAGCAATCGGAACCTCCGTATTACTATTGGTGGCGGTGGAAATACTAAAATGTGTGACCCTAATTTAGCTTCTGGATCAAGTCCGCGTGCCTGCTAAAGGAAGATATTTAATGTATCAACAAAAAATTTCAAATCATCGCTCACAGCAAGGCGTCGTCATATTGGAAGCTTTGATTGCGCTTGTAATTTTTTCTATGGGAGTGCTAGCGTTGGTTGGGCTGCAAGCTGCGATGATAAAAAATACAGGAGATGCAAAATTTCGTGCGGATGCGAGTTTTATTGCCCAACAAAGAATTGGAATGCTATGGGCAGACCCTGTGAATGCGAGCACACATCTTGAAGCGAATACGCCGATAGCAATATTACCGAATGGAAAAGTGACGGTAACGCAACCAGCTGCTGGTCAATTTAGAGTAATTGTCGGTTGGACTGAACCCGGAGAAACGCCTGCATCATCAGCAACGACAGCCCCTTGTTTCATGACGGTCGCGCATTGTTATACTACTATCGCTAGTATTGCGGGAGGCTAATAAATGACTTTTAACAAATATAGCATTCCTAATCAAAAAGGTTTTTCATTAATAGAAATTATGATTGGGCTAGTCATTGGTTTATTGGTGACTTTGGTAATTATACAAGTGATGTCAGTTTTTGAAAGCCAAAAGCGTTCAACTACAGGTACTGCAGATGCACAAACCAACGGTGCAATAGCACTTTATAATATTAGTCGTGAACTTAAATTCGCTGGATATTCATTAATGCCTTCTGGATTCGCTGGTTCATCGGACTCACCCATTGAGTGCACCGCACTAACACTTGGTACTACAGGTATTGCAGCTACTACACCAGCTATGATTAATCTTTCTCCTGCTATTATCAATAATGGAGTAGCTGTTGCTGGAGTAAGTAATGCCAGTGATACGATTACGATTCGCTACGGTACATCTCGTTCAGGTGGGATACCTAGCATAATCAGTGCAGCACCAATAGGTAGAGCAATCACAGTCACCAGCAATTTTGGATGTCAAAGCGGCGATACGGTTTTAATCAATGGTGGAGCGACATGCGCAATGGGTTTGTTGGCCACTGCTACCGACTCGCCAGCAGGAGTTACTGGAACTACTACAGTAAATTTAAGAGGTACTGAAACAGTTCCAGCCATTGCGGCCGCTGGTTCTAAACTTTCTTGTATGGGAATTTGGAATACAATTACATATGCAGTAGTTAACGGTAATTTGCAAAGGAATGGCGTAGACACAGTTGCTGGAGTGGTTAATATTCAAGCGCAATATGGCATATCCAATACTGTAAATGATAACCAGATTAATGCTTGGGTTGAGCCAACAGGAGCCTGGTCATCGGCTTCCTTAACTACCACAACAAGAAATCGAATCAAGGCGTTGAGAATTGCAATCGTTGCACGTAATACGAAAATGGAACCAGCAGTAGTTACTAGTGCTTGTGATTCAACAACAGGTACGGGCTTGTGTGCGTGGGCTGATATTCCTGTAGGTGGAACAATAGATACCGCATCTCCCGCTCCTCCGATAAGCCTCAGCGATGGAGATACTAATTGGGCCCGCTATCATTATCGCGTTTTCGAAACCGTTATTCCTTTACGTAATATGATATGGTCTAGGGAGACGCTATGAGATTAGCGCATCTTTCCGAATTTTCTAACTCAAAAACTCATAAGCAATGTGGATTGGTACTTTTTCTTGCATTGGTTGCGTTGGTTGTTTTGTCCTTGGCCGCAGTAGCTCTTATACGTTCAGTTGATACCAGTACTTTGATTGCTGGCAATTTAGCATTTAAGCAGGCCGCTACCACTTCTGCAGATGCAGGTATAGATGCAGCAATAACTCAATTAACAACTATGCGTGATAGTAATGGCACAAAAAATGTACTTAATGATAATACGCATACCTTTAATATAACCGATACAGCTGCAAGGCCAGGTTATTTCTCAAATGCTGATCCAACTTTAAATTTAACGGCTGATGCCACTTGGAATGATGTTAATAATGTTTTAGTTGGCACTGATGTGAGTGGGAATACAGTGCGTTATATTATTCAAAGAATGTGCAGAACAGCCAACGTTGCTATCCAAACAGCAGATTGTTTATTTAGTACGGCCACAGATGATAATAGCGGGCAACAAGTAAAATTTCCCAAAGATATATGTGATGGCCCAGGTTGCCCTGTTCCTGGACAAACTCCACAAGTCCGCGTGACCGTTAGAGTCACAGGCCCCAAAAATACTGTTAGTTATGTACAAGCATTTGTCTATTAGGAGACAGCAATGAGATATCAAATATATAAAAATGGTTTAGCGCTATTGCTCCTATTAGCTAATTCTATATTGGCAATGCCAGTTATCGCGGCTACTGTGGATTTGGCAACTGCACCCTTAGCCACCTCAACTACTACCTCAGTGAAACCTAATTTATTGTTTGTGTTGGATAACTCTGGGAGTATGTCTTTTACATATCTTCCAGACAAAGCTGATGATTTTAGAGGAGCCTATGGTTATCATAGTAGTCAATGTAATGCAATTTACTACAATCCAAATATTACTTATTTACCTCCATTAGATGCGAACAAGAATGCTTACCCTGATGCTACTTTTACAGCAGCCAAAGATAGTGGGTTTGATTCCTCTACGACCACAAGAGATTTAAATAGTCAATTTACCGCAAATAGATTTGAGCCTGACGCTGCAAACACCGCATATTCCGGTTTTGGATCATCTGCAGGCGGAGCTTTAGGGCCATATGGGGCTTTTTATTATGATTATTCTGGGACGGTGACCAATAAAAACTATAGTTCTAGCACCTCGCCATTCTATATAGAATGTAATAATTCAATAGGATCTGCGACTTCAGTTTTTAGCAAACGCCGTTTAGCAAGTAATCAAACTACGACAATTGTAATAAATTCTTCTGCAGATGCACCGCCAACAGCTACTATAAGAATCAATACAGCAAGTAGCGCCTCAGTAGGCCCAGGCGCCATTACTTTAAATGGAGTAGCCGTTAATACTTCTGGAACGTCATCAACCAGTTCAACTACAGCTACTGTTGCTAGCAATATCGCGGCAAAAATTAATGCATATGGTAATGGGTATGCTGCATCAACAGGGGGAACAAGTACCGTAACAATTACTGGCCCTGTCGCGGCCTTAGGCTCGACTCCGAACTTTGTTCCTACAGCTGGCTCAGTAACAAAAACAATTACAGCATTTACAGCACTTACAATAAACAGCGTTACGGTAAATGGTGTGCAGTTACTTTCAGCACCGGCAGTGAGTAGCAGTTCGACTACTACCACTGCATCTAATATTGCAGCAAAAATTACTTTAAATGGTTTTAGTGCAACCTCATCAAGTAATGTTATTACAGTAACAGGTCCAACTTCCGCCGTTAATTACGCTCCTATAGTTACCAGTGCCACCACTCTTACTTATAGCACTGATGTGTTCCCAGATACTTCTCCAGAAAAGTTAACGAATTTTGCAAACTGGTATAGTTATTACCGTAATCGTATGCTGATGATGAAAACTTCTGCAGGACGCGCCTTCAGCAAATTAGACGCATCCTATCGTGTTGGTTTGATGAAAATTAATACTTCAAATACTCCAGTTGTAGAGGTTGGCCCATTCGAAAGTACAAAAAGAAGCGATTGGTATAGCACTTTTTATGATATTGACCCTAATGGTGGAACGCCATTGCGCGAAGCCTTATCGAGAGCGGGTTTATACTACGCGGGAAAACTTTCAGGTACAGACCCAGTACAGTATTCATGCCAACAGAATTTCACTATTCTCTCTACTGATGGTTACTGGAATGGTAATAATGGTATGCAATTGGATGGGTCGACAGATATTGGCAATCAAGATAATAGAGCTGCAAGGCCTATGTATGATGGATCCACGCTAATTAATCAATGGACGTTTACATATACGAGAGATTTTTATAGCAAAGTTAAAGCTGATTGTCCTACATCTAATTCAACTAGAAAGCTACAAACGCAACCCCAAATAGGCAGCTGCACAAAAACTAGTTCAACAGGAAGTTGTGCGCCTGCAAACTGGACTAATGACGGCGCAGCAACAATTTCAGGATCATGTAACACTACATCAGCTCCAAGTGCAAGTGCAGGTGTTATTCAAAGTATTGTACAAGATACTACAAGTGCGGCTTACGATACTTTAGCTGATGTTGCAATGTATTACTATCAAAACGATTTACGTGATCCTTCACTGAGTAATTGCGGCACTATTGTCTCACCGGCTACTGTAGGCCCATTGTGTGAAAATAACGTTTTTGTGAGTTCTACGGATAATAATACGCAGCAACATATGACTACATTTACGTTGGGTTTAGGTGGTAGCGGAAAAATGAACTACTCTAGCTCTTACTTAATAGACACGACTGGTGATTATGTAGCAGTGAAATTAGGTAGCGTTGCACATCCGGCAGCTAATCCTCCAATATGTTCCTGGCAAGCTGATGGCACTACATGTAATTGGCCACTTCCAGGAAGTGACAAAGTGGAAAATATTGATGATATGTGGCACGCGGCTGTCAACGGCCGAGGTGCTTACTTCAGTGCGACCAATCCAACGTCATTAGCAGAAGGCCTTTCTAATGCACTAAGTAGTGTTGCCTCTAAAAAGGGGGCTGCTGCCGCAGCAGCAACAAGTACATTAAATCCTATTACAGACAATAACTCTGCTTTCTTTGCAAGTTATACGACAGTGGATTGGAGAGGGAATCTTGAATCCAGAAGTATCAATACTGATACTGGTGTCATTAGTGCGAATGCTACTTGGTGCGTAGAAGATATTACCGCAGGCTCATGTGCAACCAATCCAGTAGCTCAAACTACAGGCGATACTACTATCTACAATTGTGAAACTCCAAATGCAGTAACTTGTGATGGCGGCGTTTTAGGTTATTCTGGTAATTCAACATCAGGTACTACTTATTGCAAAGTTCAAGTGGCAACCACATGTCAAGGAACAATGAAAAGTTTAGTCAATGCTACAACGGATATTCGAGTTATTAAGACAGCGAATAGCACCGGCAATGCGCTTATAGATTTTGATAGTACGTATGCCACAGCAAATCCTACGTTTTTTGATGCAACAGCGTTAAGTGGTTTAAGCCAATGGAGCTCTTTGACCCCAGCGCAACAAACCCTAGCGGTAGGAAGTAATTTAGTTAATTTCTTAAGAGGGAAACCAACCTATGAAGATATCTCTACCAATGCTAATAAACTCTATCGATATAGACAGGCAGTTTTAGGAGATGCTCTAGAATCTCAACCAACATATGTAGGAAGTCCTGTTTTTAGTTATCCGTATCCTGGTTATGCTGCATTTAAAACGGCTAAATCTGCTCGATTGGGAACTGTATATTTAGGAACTAATGAGGGCATGATGCATGCTTTTGATGCTACCAATGTTGTAGCTACAAGAGGCAAAGAACGTTGGGCATATGTTCCCAGTATGGTAATACCTAATATGTGGAAAC
Source organism: Methylotenera sp. (assembly GCA_035460225.1). Lineage (GTDB taxonomy): Bacteria > Pseudomonadota > Gammaproteobacteria > Burkholderiales > Methylophilaceae > Methylotenera. The sequence continues at coordinate 65,669 of DATHWX010000025.1, read as the reverse complement.
TAGCTGATAAAAATTACTCTACCTTACATAAAAATTTTGTAAATGGTACACCTGCTACTTCAGAGATTTGTACTTTGAATTGTACCGATGCTGCAACCGCCGTGTGGAAAACAATTTTAGTGGGTGGACTAGGTGGCGGAGGACGGGGATATTATGCGTTAGATATTACTGATCCAAACAATCCATCTTTATTATGGGAGTTTACGACTACTGCTGGAATCGGTGTAACTAAAGATGACGACCTTGGATTTAGTTATGGTGTACCAATTATAACTAGGCTATCAGACGCCAATAACACTTGGGCGGTAATCGTGACTTCTGGTTATAATAATGTTAGTCCAGGTGATGGAAAAGGCTATTTATATGTCCTTAATGCCAATACAGGCGCTATGATTAGCAAAATTTCTACAAATACCGGTGGTACTTCGACTCCGAGCGGTCTAGCTAAAGTAGCTGGATACAATCTTGATCCTGTAGGTAATTCGATAGGATATGTATATGGAGGTGATCTAGGAGGAAACATTTGGCGCTTTGATGTAAATGACTCTGTTACAGATGCTGCAATCGGGAAAGGTAGCGTAATGAAATTCGCAACGCTATTCTCAGATGCAGCAGGTTCCAATTCACAGCCTGTTACAACCACTCCAGTGTTAGGAAAAATTTCTGGGAAGCGGGTTATCTTTGTTGGGACAGGTAAATATCTTGAAACAGGAGATTTAAGTACAACTCAGTTACAGACTGAATACGCTATACAAGATGACGATGTTAGTGCTACTTTGGTCAATCCTAGAAATACCTTAATTAGACAAACACTATCAGCTAGTACCGATGGCTCGGCTACAAGAGTGGCTACTAATATTCCTGTGAATTTTTATACAGGGCGAGGATGGTTTGTAGATTTTCCTGAAAGTGGGGAACGAGTAAATATTGATGGTACTTTAATACAAGGTGCTTTGATATTACCGACAATAGTTCCTTCTAATACGGCTTGCTCACCAGGAGGGCATGGATGGTTGAATTTCCTCAACTACCAAACTGGCGGTGCTCTTGATAGTACTGGTTTAGCTTCATATAAATATGACTCACCATTAGTGGGTGGCAATGTTATTTACATAGATGGAAATCCTGTATTTATCCCTATTACTGCAGATGGAACTATACAAACACCCCCTACATTGCCTATTCCGCCTATACAAGCTACATTTAAAGGCAAAAGAACATTATGGCGTGAATTGATTCAGTAAGATTAAGAAAAGAATGGTAACCCGTTCTTTTCTAATACTTTGATTTGCTATAACTATTGTAGTTCTATAACATTAATAGCTATTGCTGCAGGATCACATGGTTGGTGTAATTCCTTAGTTTGCTTAGCAATTTCTACTATGCCCGTAGGGCTGGTCACATTAATTTCGGTAAGGTAATCACCAATCACATCAAGGCCTACTAAAAATAGGCCTTCTTCTTTTAGTACTTTGCCAACTGTAGTAGCGATTTCTAAATCTCGTTCATTCAAAGGCTGGGCAATACCAGTTCCACCCGCTGCTAAATTACCCCTAGTTTCTCCAGCCATAGGAATGCGTGCTAATGCGTATGGTAGCGGTATGCCATCAATAACTATAATGCGTTTATCACCTTGTAAAATTTCTGGGATGTAACGTTGAGCCATCACCGTGCGAGTGCCAAATTTAGTGATAGTCTCTAAAATTACGCTAATATTTGGATCACTCAATGTGAGTCGGAAAATACTGCTTCCACCCATACCATCTAATGGTTTAACGACAATATCCTGGTGCGAATGTAAAAATTCGCGAATCAATTTGTTGTTTGCTGTTACCAAGAACTCAGGAGCAAATTGAGGGAAACGAGTAACGGCAACTTTCTCGTTCCAGTTACGGATCGCTACAGGGTTGTTATAAACTTGAGCACCCTGATTGACTGCGATCTCTAATAAATAGGTACTATAGAGATACTCATTATCAAACGGTGGATCTTTACGCATAAGCACAGCATCGAAGTCTGCAGGCGTATGTTCAATGCTGTTCTCAAGAATGTAGTTAGCCTCATTGAAATGGAATTGTTTAGCGTTAACTTTCGCTATATTGCCGCGTAAGAAAAGGTCATGCAGAAGGCAAACAAATAATTGATGACCACGGCTTTCAGCTTCAAGCATGATGGCGAGGCTAGTATCTTTTGCAGGATTTAACTTTTCCAGCGGGTCCAGTATGAAAAGTAATTTCATGTTATTTAAAATGCTTTAAGCATTTAAAGGATCTTGCTCTTGTAACTCAATTGCCGCAGCGAGCAACGCCAATCTAGCTACTACACCATAAGCATAAAAACGATTGGGCAATGTGTTCGGCGAATCACTGCAGTCAGGCAAACTGCACGGTTTTTCAAAAGCTAGTGGAACAAAATGTGATCCAGGAGCATTGAGATTTTCATCAACGCCACGTCCTGTATGTACGCGGTAAAAACCACCAATAACAAAGTGGTCCATCATGTAAACAACAGGCTCCGCAACCGCGTCATTAATGCTTTCGAAGGTATAAACACCTTCTTGAATGATGACTTCCGTTACCTGTAGTCCTTCTTTTACAACGGACATTTTATTCCGCGCTTTACGGTTTAGATCGCGTACATCTTCCGGTGATTTCACGGTCATAATACCCATACCGTAGGTGCCAGCATCGGCTTTTACGATAACGAATGGCTCTTGCTTGATGCCATATTCGGCATATTTTGTGCGAATCTTCATGAGCAATTCGTCAACTTTTAGTGCAAGGCACTCTTCGCCTTCCCGAGCATGAAAATCAATTTGTCCGCATGTTGAAAAATAGGGATTCAACAGCCACGGATCAATATCCAGAAGCTTAGAGAAGTCTTCTACTACTCTATTGTAAGCAGAAAAATGTTGGGTTTTGCGACGCGTACTCCAACCAGCATGCAATGGTGGAATCAAGTCTTGTTCAAGGTTTTTGAGGATTTCCGGGATGCCGGCTGATAGGTCGTTATTTAACAGAATCGCACAGCTATCAAAATCACCTAGTTCTTTATTAATAAGCTTAATACGATTACCTACACGCACCACCGGCTCAAGTAATAAGTCATGACCATCATGGGTTTGTAATGTTGTTGGCTCTGTAATCTCAGGAGAAATCGAGCCGATACGCACGTCTAAGCCAGCCTGTTTCATGATATTCGCAAGCTCTACAACATTACGCAGGTAATAAGTATTGCGTGTATGGTTTTCCGGAATAATCAGTAAACGATGAGCTTCAGGACAAATCTTTTCCACAGCTACCATAGCCGCTTGCACGCTTAAGGTCAGGAATTCTGGATTTAGGTTATTAAAGCCGCCAGGGAAAAGGTTGGTATCAACCGGGGCAAGTTTGAAACCAGAGTTACGCAAGTCTACTGATGCATAAAAAGGTGAAGCATATTCCAGCCATTGCGTCCTGAACCAATGCTCAATCTTGGGCATGGCGTTGAGCATGTTTTTTTCTAAAGAAAGCAGCGGGCCGCTTAAGGCTGTTGTTAGATGGGGGACCATGTGTATTCTTCTTTAATTATCAGTGGATGTTATATCACCGCCAGCTTAAATACTAAGACCTTGAATACTATATAACTAAAAACATTATATTACGAGGTGTGCTTGTGCATCGGCGTGATAGCTACTTCTTACCATGGGGCCACTAGCCGTATTATTAAAGCCCATTGCATCGGCTTTTTCTTTTAAATTGTCGAAAATTGCAGGTTCTACGTAACGCATCACCGGTAAATGGTGCACACTAGGCTGTAAATATTGGCCTAAGGTCAGCATGCTAACTTTATGCGCACGCAAATCTTCCATCACTGCCAAAATCTCTTCATCGGTTTCACCTAAGCCTAACATCAAGCCTGACTTGGTCGGCACGTCAGGATACATTTCGCCGAAGGTTTTTAATAATGTCAGTGAGTTTTGATAATCAGAACCTGGTCGTGCCTGTTTATATAAACGCGGCACAGTTTCCAGGTTGTGGTTCATCACATCTGGTGGCGCTTTACTCAATATTTCCATCGCCACATCTAAACGACCACGGAAATCTGGAACCAATATCTCAATCTTGATATTTGGCGATAATTTCCGCACAGCGTGGATACAATCAACAAAATGCTGTGCGCCGCCATCACGTAAATCATCACGATCTACAGAAGTGATGACTACGTAGTTCAGTTTCATCTGTGCGATAGTGCGAGCCAAGTTTTCAGGCTCATTAACATCCGGCGGCAATGGTTTGCCGTGCGCCACATCACAGAAGGGACAGCGACGTGTGCAGATATCACCAAGGATCATAAATGTTGCGGTACCCCCGCTAAAACATTCGCCAATATTAGGACAGCTAGCCTCTTCACAAACAGTATGCAGATTATTGTCACGCAATATCTTTTTGATTTCTTGGTAACGCGCTGAATCAGGCACTTTCATGCGGATCCATTCAGGCTTGCGTTGCATAGGCTGCGGAATGATCTTGATGGGGATGCGCGAAGTTTTCGCCGCATCAATCTCTTTGACGCCAGCAATCTTTGGGTTATTCAACTGGGGGCTATTTACTTGAGGACTATTTGTTTTGATAGTAACTTCAGACATGCAATGATTTATTTCCCTAAATTGGCTTTAAGCAAATCAATTAATGTTTCACTTATTTGCGCTATATTTTCTTCTATTCCTAAATCTATAGTTTGTGTCACTTCCAGGTCCACATACCCACAAGGATCTATCTCTTTAAACGGCGTTAAGTCCATGTTTACATTCAAACTTAGGCCATGATAGCAGCAATTATTTTTAATGCGTAAGCCAAGCGCAGCAATTTTAGCATTATCTACATAAACACCTGGCGCATCCGTTCTGGCGATAGCCTTAAGTTTGTGCTTTGCTAAAAACGCTATCACTGTATTTTCGAGCAAGGTAACCAAGCTGCGAATATCCAATTGATTACGTTTTAAATCAAGTAACGTATAAACAATCACTTGGCCTGGACCATGATAGGTGATCTTTCCGCCCCGATCTGTCAGCACAACCGGAATATCGCTAGCACTTGGTAATCGTACATTTTTGCGGTTAAGCCCTAATGTGTAAACCGGTGGGTGCTCTGTGATCCACAATTCATCCGGCGTTTCAGTGCTTCGTGCTGCAGTAAAATCCTGCATCTGGCGCCAGGTGGTTTCAAAATCCGTAAGGCCTAATCGCTTTAGGATGAGAGAAGTCTGCATCGCAGTTATAGGGCGAATTTCACCAGCGAATTCGAGCTTAATAAGCGATAGATGCTATCCAACTGCTCTTGTGAAACCACATGAACGGTGCAAGTCAGGCTGATATATTTTCCGGCTGAACTGGCTTTCATCTCCACCTGCGCCGCATTGAAACTTGGCACGATAGTTTGAATGAGATCAATAATCTTTTGGGAAAACGTATCATGTGTCTCACCCATGACCTTGATAGGAAAGTCACAGGGAAAGTCAATCAAAGGGGGGGCGGTATGCGGTTCGATGTCAGCCATGGTTAAGTTATTGCAATAAGAGTTTGATTGAATCCCATGCGCGGCCTAATATTCCAGCGCCTTCGATTGATTTTGCGGCAACCAGTTTTTGTTCGTCTATCGTCTGGCGATTCAAGTTGAATTTAATCGTGCCCACCACCTGGCCTTTCTTGATTGGTGCAATCAATGGCTGGATGCTCGACATGGTGGCCTTGATATTCGTATATTCACCTTTAGGAATCGTCACATATAAATCCTTGGCTACTGTAGACGCTACCTGATTTTCACTGCCTTTCCAGACTTTTAGCTGACTGATAGTTTGACCTTGCTTATAGACTAAATGCGAATCAAAGAACTGGAATCCATAATTCAATAATTTCTGGCTTTCAGTAGCACGGGCAGAATCATTAGGTGCGCCTAAAATCACTGAAATGCGGCGCATATCGTTGCGCTTAGCCGATGAAATCAGGCAGAAACCAGCTGATTCGGTATGGCCGGTTTTCATTCCGTCCACGTTAGGGTCTAACCATAACAAGCGATTACGATTAGGCTGCGTAATTTTGTTATAGGTATATTCCTTGGTGGAATAGTACTTGGCATATTCAGCTGGGAAGTCGCGAATTAGCGCAGCCGCTAGTGTCGCCAAGTCTGCAGCAGTCGTGTAGTGCTGAGGATCAGGCAAACCGGTTGCATTCATGTAGTGCGTATTTTTCATACCCAGGCGTTGCGCTTCTTTATTCATCATGTCAGCAAATAGTTCTTCGGAGCTTGCAATGCCTTCGGCCAATGCAATCGAAGAATCGTTACCGGATTGAATGATGGTGCCATGTAACAGTTCATCGACTGTGACGGGTTTGTTTGGCTCAATGAACATCTTGGAGCCTTCTATTTTCCAGGCTTTTTCGCTAACAGGCAGCGTTTGAGTCAGTGACAGATGACCATTTTTTAGAGCCTTAAATGCTAAGTAGGCCGTCATGATTTTGGTTAAGGATGCTGGCTCAACACGCATATCACTATTGGATGCGGCAATCACATGACCGCTATTGAAATCCAATAATATGTAAGCTTTGACCGCTAAACTTGGCGGAGGTGGAATCTGGCTATTTGCGGCATTCGCAAGCTGCGATGTAGAGACTGCGAGCATGCAAAAAGCAAAAAGGGATATAACAGTACGACTAAAAAAATTCGAGGTCATTTGTGTATGTATTGAGTGAATAAATTACGGGTTTAGGACAATTGCAGAAATATTAAGTTGCTTGCGTATATTGGCCGCAGAAACGTCTGCGTCCTTCTTGCTGGCATAAGGTCCAAGCCTTACACGGTATAAACCGTTATTATACACGTTCGCGATACCGACATTTTCTGCAAGCTGTAATGCCTGTATTTTCTTTTGCAGCAAATCGCCGTTTATTTCATTCTTAAAAGCGCCAGCTTGCACATAGTAGTCGCCAGTAGGCGCTAGAGGTGAAGCCGCAGGTTTTTCAGTTGCTACAGCATCATTATTCAAAGGTTGGGCAGCGGTAGTGTTAGCACCGACAGAGTTAACCTTAGCTGGTTGAGACTTAATTGCCGCCAATGCCGCAGCGCTGGTATCAATCGCTTCTACTTCTACCAAGCCACTACCCTGACCGGTTAAGCGCAGCTTATAAGCTGCAGCGTAAGAAAGATCAATCAAGCGGTCATGCTTAAACGGTCCACGGTCATTGATGCGCACGATCACAGACTTGCCATTTGCCGGATTAGTCACGCGGACATAACTTGGAATGGGCAAAATGGTATGTGCACCGGACATGCCATACATATCGTAAATCTCGCCGCTGGATGTTTTTTTGCCATGGTAACGTTTGCCGTACCATGAAGCGATACCCGTTTGTTTATAAGGGCTGTAAGCGGTCATGGGCACATAGGATTGTCCCAACGCATAATAAGGCTTATTAGAGCGCACTAATGGTGGTTCTGTTTTTAAAGTCGCATCGGGAATCGAATCGATATTAGCTGGTGGATTATCACCGGGACCATCGTCTAAATAATATCCGCCTGAGCCTGAAGGTTTATTAGCGGTATTGGCTTTGCTTTGAGTTTTGGTGCTGGCAGGCGCCTTTTCCGGTTTGGTTACTCTTTCTCCGCCGCAGCCACTAAGTAAGATAATACATATCAAGATGATACATTTTTGCAAATTCATCAGGTCGCCACCAAATTTTTATGAGTATGGATACTCATCAGGATACCGAAACTTAAGCATAGCGTCACCATGGAAGTGCCGCCGTAACTAATCAAAGGTAATGGTACACCGACCACAGGCAAAATACCGCTTACCATGCCCATATTGACAAATGCATAGGTAAAAAACGTCAAGGTGATGCTTCCAGCTAGTAAACGTGCAAAGGTGCTTTGGGCTTGTGAGGCAATCACTAAACCACGCAGGATAATAAAACTGAACAGTACTAGCAGTAATATGATTCCTAATAAGCCAAACTCTTCACCAAATACCGCAAAAATGAAATCAGTGGTGCGTTCTGGTAAAAAGTCTAATTGCGCCTGGGTGCCATTTAGCCAGCCTTTGCCGGCAGTGCCGCCTGAACCTAGAGCGATAATCGCCTGAATCGTATGGTAGCCAGCGCCTAAAGGGTCTTGTGTCGGGTCAAGCAAAATCTCTATACGGCGCCGCTGGTAATCATGCAGCATAGACCAAAGAATGGGCGTGGATGCTGCAAATGCCACTACGCCGCCGAGTAAAAATTTCCAGCTCAGTCCTGCGAGGAATAATACATAAAAGCCGGAAGCGGTAATCAGCAACGCTGTACCTAAGTCAGGCTGTTTCATGATTAAACCGACCGGGATTACCAGCAGCAAAGCGCCGATTGCAAAATCCATTGAAGTGGGTTTACCTTCATGCTTTGCAAAATACCACGCCAGCATCATAGGCATGGCGATCCGCATGATTTCTGATGGCTGTATTTGCGTAAAACCTAAGTTAAGCCAGCGCCGTGCACCATGGCTAATCGAGCCGAACAGCGCTACCGCAATCAGTAATAACACACCAAGCACATATAAAGGCATGGCTATTCGTTCAAGCTGGTTAGGCGCGATATTAGCTGCTGCCCACATAAAGCTGAGTGCAACGATGATGTTGATGCCTTGTCCATAGACCCGTGCAAAACTTTGGCCTGAGGCGCTATATAAAACGAATAAACCGACCATGAGCGTGAACAGTAGACACGCCATCAGGAATGAATCGATATGTTTAACCAGACGGGAAAATATGCGGCTAATCATGAGGTTCTTCTTCCGGTACAGGAGGAGCTATAGTCCCTGGTTTTACTGGTTTTGCATTTTTCTTAACGGGTGGCTCCTTAACTGGAGGATTCACAGGTTCTACTGGTGGTATTTTACCTAACAGATAATAATCCATCACTTTACGCGCAATCGGTCCTGCGGTAGAGCCGCCATGCTGGCCATTCTCTACAATCACCGCCATGGCGATCGTCGGGTCTTCCGCGGGCGCATAAGCAATGAATAGCGCATGGTCGCGATGGCGTTCATTGATGGCATTGGCATTATATTTCTCGTTCTGCTTGATACCGATCACTTGTGCAGTACCGGTTTTTGCTGCGATAAAATAACCTGCATTAGCCCCTACGCTAGCTGCTGTACCGCCTGGCAATGTCACATCCATCATGCCGCGTTTAACTAAGGCAGCATTTTCCGGTTCGATCTGGACTTTATCCTGAATCACGTTTGGAATCATCTGCGTTTCCCCGGTGATAGCCTTTTGTATTTTGCTCACGATATGAGGCTGCATCGCGACACCGTTATTGGCCAAGATAGAAGTTGCCTGGGCTAGCTGCATAGGCGTGACCAAAGTATAACCCTGACCAATGCCGACAATCACGGTTTCGCCTGGATACCACGGTTGTTTAAAGCGGCGCATCTTCCATTCCGGCGTGGGCAATAAGCCTTCAATCTCACCTTGGATATCAATGCCTGATTTCCTGCCAAAGCCAAAATGTCGTACGAACGCTGCAAGTTTATCAATACCTAGTTCCATGGCTAAACCATAAAAGAAGGTATCGCACGACACGGTAATGGCTTTTTGAATATCGACCGTGCCATGCCCGCCCGGCTTCCAGTCACGGTAGCGGTGAGCGCTATTAGGTAAAGTGAAATAACCGCCATCTTGGATGGAAAAAGGTGGTTTGCGTTTATTATCTTCCAGGCCGGCCATAGCGGTAAAAGGCTTAAACGTAGAACCTGGCGGATAAATCCCTCGTAGCGGCCTGTTGATGAGTGGCTTGTCGATAGACTCATTGAGCAGCTTCCAGTTATCCAGATCAATGCCATCGACAAATAGATTGGGATCGAAAGTGGGTTGGCTGACAAAACTTAATACTTCACCCGTTTTAGGATTGATCGCGACCAATGCGCCGCGGTTATTGCCAAAAGCGGTTTCGGCGATCTCCTGTAGTTTGCTATCTACCGAAAGAATCAGGTTATCGCCAGGCGTAGGCGCGGTGCTGGATAGCACCCTTACCGCCCGGCCATCGGCATCGATCTCTACTTGTTGAAAACCAGTAGTGCCGTGTAAGTAACGTTCATAATATTGCTCCAAGCCGCTTTTACCGACGTGGTCTGAGCCTTTGTAATTAGATAAGTCACCGGATTTTTCTAAATTGGCTAAGTCTTTATCATTGATGCGGCCGATGTAGCCCACCATATGTGCGCCCATTTTTCCGAAAGGATAATGGCGGAATAAGCGTGACTTGATCTCCACACCGGGAAACCGGTAATGGTTGACGGCGAATCTTGCCGCTTCCGTTTCATTCAAATGTGTACGGATCGGGATACTTTCAAAGTTGTGGCTTTGCTCGCGAAATTTGTTGAAGCGTTTACGGTCAAGCGCGCTGATCTCTACGAATTGGCCTATGCCTTCTATGGTAGCTTCCAGATTCTCGACTTTTGAAGGAGTGATTTCAAGAGTATAAACAAAGAAATTATGCGCCAGGATAACGCCATTTTTATCTAATATTAGTCCGCGATTCGGCACGATAGGTACCAGCGAAATACGGTTGTTCTCGGCTAAAGTCTGGTAATGCTGGTATTGCTTGACCTGCAAGTAAAAAAAACGTGAAGCCAATATGCCGAACAACACCAGCACGACAAATGCAGTGAATCCTAGCCTGAGCTTGAAGTAATACTGCTCATGCTGGTAATTTTTTAATTCTGTACGCATGCTGTAAAACTAAGCGCCACGTGAGCGTCCACCGGTATTCAATCCAAAAATTACGGCTATTTGCCATAGCAGTACACCGGTGACGCAGGGCCAGAAATATGACCAGCCAATGTTATCGGCACCGCTGAAAGTCTTAAGAAGTAGAAGGACTAGCTGTGAAATAAGCAGCAGCAGGAAAACATAGAAAGCTTGTTGGATGCCATTGAATAATACAAGGCGGCGCTGATAATAAACGGCAAAGAAAGCTGCCACGGTATAGGCAAGTGCATATTGGCCGAATGTACCGCCAGTGGCTAAGTCTACAAATAAACCCACGAACCATGCCGTGCCGATATTACATAAGTTAGGTGCACGGATCAGCCAGAATATAATGGTGAGGAATACGAAGTCCGGCCTGATTTTGAGTGCTAATCCCGACCATGGCAATAAGAGGCAAATGAATGCCAGTAGCAATGAAAAATAAATAGTCTTGAGCTTACTCGAGTGCATTGGGTTGGCTCGTCTCAGGCTTTGGGTTTGATGCAGCGGAAGGTGTCGTATTCGGCACAGTAGTATTGGGTTTTACTGCAGTGCCTTGCCCAGATCCGGGTACAGATGTAGGTGCAGATTTTTCTGTGGGTTTTTCGGCTGTCTTTTCAGTTGTTTTTTCAGGAGATTTTATAGTCTCATTCTTACCTGTATTCATAGGGTGATGCGCAGGATGATGGGTACGTAAGGCGATCTCCGCTTCAGGGATGCTTACTAATAAGACTTGGCGATGGCTTTCTACGCCGCCCGTTGGAACACAGACAATCCTGGCAAATGGGGAATCCGGGGTGATTTCCACTTGTGATACGGTGGCAACTGCCAAGCCAGCGGGATAAACACCGTCGATGCCCGATGTCACTAATTTATCGCCGCGCTGGATATCTACGTTGGTAGGTAGGAACGGTAAATCCAGGGTGTTGTCGCGGCCATGGCCAAAAGCAATTGCCCGCAGACCATTGCGTTCGACCTGTACCGGAATTGCAAGCGACTTATCTGTGATCAAAGTGACCTCGCTACTTAAGGGATAAGTGCGGGTCACTTGACCGATAACGCCAGTTGCGTCGACCACCGCTTCACCGTTTAGGATTTGATGCGACTCGCCACGATTGACGATGATTTTTTTGGTAAACGGGTCGCGTCCCACATGCATGATTTCACCTAATACACTGCTTTGTACAAGCGCTTTATTCGCTTTAAGTAACTCACGCAGATTCTCGTTTTCCAACGTCAGCGTATTCAATTGCTGTAATGCGATATTCTGCTTAAGTACTTGGACTTTTAACTCTGAATTTTCTTTTAGCAGGCGATGGTGGGTGGAAAAATATTCAACCGTCGCGTGGTAAAGCTGGCTGGGGGTATTCGCAACCACTTGTAGGGGATGCAACACCGCCATGAGTTGCAAGCGTACAGTAGTCAGGTATTGCAAACGCGAATCCGTAGCCATTAACGCCATAGATAGAGCCGAGAAAAATACCAAGCGCGCAAATGCACTGGGACCACGCACGAAGAATGCCGGGGCTTGTTGTTGTTCCAGTTTATTAAAGCTGCTACGCGCCATGGGTCAGATTATGGATTAACTTTATAAGTTTTATATCGCTTTATATAAAATTAGGCCGTATCAAACGGCCTAAAATTATTTATTACTTCAATTTTTTGAAGTCCAATCTACTGCTTGATTATTCGTGTGCAAAAACACTGCCTAATTTATCCATTTCTTCCAGCGCTCGGCCACAACCACGCGCTACACAGGTCAGCGGATCTTCTGCAACAATAACAGGTAAACCGGTTTCTTCAACTAGCAATCTATCCAGGTCACGCAACAATGCGCCACCGCCGGTGAGTACCATACCTTTTTCAGCAATATCAGCACCCAATTCCGGTGGTGTTTGCTCAAGAGCTGATTTCACCGCACCCACGATAGAGTTTAATGGTTCGGTCAATGCTTCGAGGATTTCGTTACTGGAAATCGTGAATTTACGCGGCAAGCCTTCTGCCAAGTTGCGACCAGTGACTTCCATTTCCAAGACAGCTGACCCAGGGAATGCAGAGCCGATGGTTTTTTTGATGTTTTCAGCGGTAGGCTCAGAAATCTGCATACCGTAATTACGGCGGATGTAATCGATGATGGCCTGGTCGAATTTGTCGCCACCCACGCGCTCTGATTTTGCGTAAACGATACCGCCTAATGAAATCACGCCAACCTCAGTAGTACCGCCACCGATATCGACCACCATAGAACCAGTCGCTTCTGCTACCGGCATATCAGCGCCAATCGCCGCAGCCATGGGCTCTTCAATCAGGAATACTTGTTTGGCACCAGCGCGCTCAGCCGATTCTTTAATCGCGCGGCGTTCAACTTGGGTAGAGCCTACCGGGACACAGATGATAATACGTGGGCTTGGTGAGAACCAGCGTGAATCGTGTACACGGCGAATAAAATACTTGAGCATTTGTTCGGTGATGGTGAAATCGGCGATCACGCCGTCTTTCATCGGGCGAATCGCCTGGATGTTCGCAGGTGAACGTCCCAGCATACCCTTCGCTTCTGCACCTACCGCCAATAAGATTTTTTTACCCTGTGGGCCACCTTCAAGACGGATGGCAACTACAGAAGGTTCATCTAGAACGATACCTTTGCCGCGGGCATAAATAAGGGTATTTGCAGTGCCTAAATCGATGGCGAGATCATTTGAAAAGTAGCTATTTATTGTACCGAACATTATGTTTTTCCTGTATCTGGGGCAAGATCACGTCTTAAACTGATTTTACAGCGTTGTGGCGGTTAAGGCGCGCATAAAATCAGGGTATAATACCGCATATCTCATTGAAAATTAAGATGCCATTACATCTTAGTTACAAAAATAAAGTGATAAAAAAATTACAGCAGCATTTAAATTTTGAATTATAGAATTTTGGATTATTAAGGTATGGCACTTAGCACTGAAGATATCAAAAAAATCGCCCATTTGGCTCGCATCGAAGTGAATGATAACGAGGCTACAGCGACACTTAACAAACTATCCGGCATTCTAGGATTGATTGAACAAATGCAAGCAGTCGATACTACCGGTATCGTACCGATGTCGCACTCTCAAGACTTGAGCCAGCGATTACGTGATGACGTCGTCACCAAAACCAATGAACGTGAAGCCTTCCAGGCTATTGCTCCGGTATTAGGCAATGGTTCTGCAGAAGCGGCTGTTGCCAATGGTTTGTACCTCGTTCCTAAAGTCATCGAATAAACTAAGTAATAAAATTATGATAAATAGTTCCTTGAAGCAGCTTGGAGAAATGCTCCAGGCGAAGAAAATCTCCAGTGTAGAATTAACGCAATCGTTCCTTTCCCGGATCCAGCAGCATAATCCAAGCATCAATGCTTATATCGCTTTGGATGAAGGTAAAACATTGGGACAAGCCAAGGCTGCAGATGCGCGAATTGCCAATGGCGACGTGTCCCCGTTAACAGGCATTCCAATCGCGCAGAAAGATATCTTCTGTGCCAAAGGCTGGAAAACTACTTGCGGCTCTAAAATGCTGGCAAATTTTGTCGCACCTTACGATGCCCATGTCATTAGCGAGTTTGATAAAGCGGGCGCTGTAAATCTGGGTAAAACCAATATGGATGAGTTCGCCATGGGCTCTTCTAATGAAACTAGTTATTTTGGCGGCGTAAAAAACCCTTGGGATTTTGACCGCGTACCGGGTGGCAGTAGCGGCGGTAGCGCAGCAGCGGTAGCAGCAAGACTTAGTGCCGCCGCAACGGGTACCGACACGGGCGGTTCTATTCGGCAGCCGGCCTCTTTATGTGGCTTTACAGGCTTGAAGCCGACGTACGGCGTGGTTTCCCGTTACGGCATGATCGCTTTTGCTTCTTCGTTAGACCAAGCAGGGCCAATGGCAAAGAGCGCAGAAGATTGTGCGCTGATGATGAATGTGATGGCAGGTTTCGATGAGCGTGATTCCACCAGCCTGAAACGCGAAAAAGAAGATTACACCAGAGATTTAAATAAACCGCTGCAGGGTTTGCGTATCGGCTTACCTAAAGAATTCTTCGCAGATGGTCTCGATGCCAGCGTTGGCAAAGTAATTGAAACCGCAATCGCTGAATACAAAAAACTAGGAGCGGAGATTGTAGATATTTCGCTACCGAACACCGGCTTGTCGATTCCGGTTTATTACGTATTGGCACCAGCTGAAGCTTCGAGCAACCTGTCGCGTTATGACGGTGTTCGTTATGGTAACCGTGCTGAATCCTATACTGACCTGATGGACATGTACTGCAAAAGCCGTGCTGAAGGTTTCGGTGCAGAGGTGAAGCGCCGCATCCTGATTGGTACCTATGTATTAAGCGCAGGTTATTACGATGCCTATTACCTCAAAGCCCAGCAGATTCGCCGCTTGATCGCTCAAGACTTTGTGGAAGCTTTCAAAACATGTGATGTCATCATGGGACCAGCCGCGCCATCTACTGCATTTAAGGCTGGTGAAAAAGTTGATGATCCGGTCGCGATGTACTTACAAGATATCTATACCATCTCAACAAATCTGGCAGGTCTGCCTGGCATGAGCGTACCGGCTGGTTTCAGCACGGCTAGCGATGGCAAAGCTTTACCTGTAGGTTTACAGATTATAGGCAATTATTTTGATGAGGCTCGCATGCTGAATGTGGCGCATCAATATCAACAAGTGACGGATTGGCATGACAGAATGCCCGAGGAGTTGAAGTAATGGAATGGGAAGTCGTCATCGGGCTGGAAACACATACCCAGCTGCAAACTAACACCAAGATTTTTTCTGGCGCATCAATCAAATACGGTGCAGAGCCAAATACGCAAGCTGATGAAGTGAGTATTGCGCTACCTGGCGTGTTGCCGGTATTGAATAAAGAAGCGGTGCAATGCGCCATTAAATTCGGTCTAGCGGTTAACGCTGAAATCGCACCACGCTCTGTATTTGCGCGTAAGAATTACTTTTACCCGGATTTACCAAAAGGCTATCAAATCAGCCAATACGAATTACCTGTTGTTGGTAAAGGTGCGGTGACGATACAAGTGCCAGCGGTAGGCAAAAATCCTGCGTATGAAAAAGTTATCAACATAACCCGTGCGCATTTGGAAGAAGACGCAGGCAAGTCGGTGCATGGCGCTGTTGAAGGCATGAGCGGTATCGATTTAAACCGTGCAGGTACGCCGCTGCTAGAGATCGTAACTGAACCGGATATGCGCTCAGCAGCTGAAGCAGTGGCTTATGCCAAAAAATTGCATGAACTAGTTCAGTGGATAGGCATTTGCGACGGCAACATGCAGGAAGGCAGTTTCCGTTGTGATGTGAACGTATCTGTACGACCAAAAGGCACGGATAAACTAGGTACACGCCGTGAGATCAAGAACTTGAACTCTTTCAAATTCATGCAGCAGGCGATTGAGTATGAAACCCGCTGGCAGATTGAAACGCTAGAAGATGGCGGTACCATCCAGCAGGCTACTGTGCTGTTCAACCCAGATACGGGCGAAACGCGTTCAATGCGTAGCAAAGAAGAAGCGAACGATTACCGCTATTTCCCGGATCCGGATTTGCTGCCTTTAGAAGTGACTGAAGCTGATAAGGCAGCAGTTAAAGCCAATATGCCGGAATTACCGGAAGCCATGAAAGTGCGCTTTGAAGCTGAATATGGTTTATCTGCTTATGATGCAAATGCGCTGACCACTTCACGGGATTTGGCCGCTTATTTCGTCTCGACCGTAGATGCTGGCGCTGAAGCCAAACAATCAGCCAACTGGGTGATGGGTAGTATTTCAGCCAAACTCAATGCAGAAGATAAGCCAATTTCTGCTTCGCCAGTAAATGCTGCTCAACTCGCACAGCTTTTAAAACGTATTGCCGATAACACCATTTCTAACAATGCAGCCAAGCAAGTGTTTGAAGCGATGTGGGCTGGCGAAACTGACGTAGATGCGGTCATTGAAAAATTGGGTTTGAAACAGGTTTCCGATAGCGGCGCGATTGAAGCGATTATCGATGAAGTGTTAGCAGCAAACCCGGCAATGGTAGAAGAATTCAAGGCGGGTAAAGAGAAAGCTTTTAATGCGTTGGTAGGACAAGCCATGAAAGCCTCTAAAGGCAAGGCTAACCCAGCGCAGGTCAACGAAGTGCTCAAGAAAAAACTAACTAGCTAGATAACACTAGTAGCAAAAGCAGTTATTTTGGTTTGACAGTGCCAGGAGCTGGGGTGCCAGAAGTAGTATTGCTAGGTTTGGTATTGTTAGATGGTACTGCTGGCGGCTGGTTAGTTGCCGCTGGTGCTGTGGTAGGCGCAGGAACAACTGGCGCTATTACTTCAGGTGGTCCTGGTTGTGGACCGCTACCATTGGCATAATTCTTAAGCGCAATATAACGTTTTTTATCGGCTTCAAACCGTTTACGGGTGGCTTCCATTGATGCTTTGCGATCTGCAATCTGTTGGTCGATCTTCGCAACTTCCTGCTGGCTATTTTTAATATCCGCTGCTAAATCTGCAGGTACAGGTTTTTTCTTCGCAGTAAAAGAGCTGGCATATTTCTGGTTATCGGTTAACCGTTTCACGCTATTAGCTCTTTGCAGCTGTAAGCCATCTACTGTTACTTGGTCAAGCTGCAGATTACGGTCACGCGCTAAATCAATTTCGTTTTCGTTAGTAAATGCGCTTAACAAAGCTTTATCTTTTTTGTCCTGTTCGACTTTAGCTTGGGAAATCGCTTCATCTTGAACGGTAACGGGTTTGTTGCGCTTAACCGTGATGCCTTGCTTGTTAATGATGGAGTTTTCGGTGTTGGAATATTGCGGAGGAATCTTATCCCCGTAATGGGTAACACCTTTATCGTCTTTCCATTTTACGATACCGCTACCCTCTGCATGCGCTTGCTGTAAGGCGCCAACTAGGATGATAAAGCTGATTAAACCTAAGCTTTGTAATAGGAATTTAAATGCAAGAGAAGGCGTGGCTTTTTGAGCCTGAACTACAGTGTTTATATTTTTTATCTGCAATTGAGTAATGACCTTTAAAAAACATCAGGTTAAATTACGCCATATAACTGGCGATACGCAGTCACTGCATGCAAATTGTGCGCCATATCTTGTTGATTTTGCAAATAATTCATTAAATCATTCAAGTTTGTAATTGAACAAACAGGAATCTTATTATTTTCAATGACTTCCTGAACCGCAGATAATTCCCCCAAACCTTTTTCCTGGCGGTCAATGGCAATGGCTACGCCGCAGGCTTCCGCGCCATTAGCTTTAATAAGTTCTACTGACTCTCGAACTGACGTTCCTGCCGAAATCACATCATCAATAATTAATACACGGCCTTTTAGATTGCTACCTACGATGGTGCCACCTTCTCCATGATCTTTTGCTTCTTTGCGGTTATAAGCGTAAGGAATATTGTGACCATTTTTGGCAAAAGCGATAGCGATGCTAGCCACCAAAGTAATACCTTTGTAAGCCGGACCAAACAGCATGTCGAACTTGATTCCAGATTCTGTAATAGCCGCTGCATAGAATTCACCCAGTTTCATCAGGCTTTCGCCATCATTGAATAGCCCGGCATTAAAGAAATAAGGGCTTAAACGACCAGCCTTGGTTTTGAATTCGCCAAAGCGTAATACCTTTTTTTTGATGGCAAATGCGATAAACTCTTGTCTGAAATGATCTGGATGTTGGGTCATGATTTTTTAAGTATAAGGAAAAGTTTTGAGAATTATATCGCTAAACCTAAACGGCATACGTTCAGCCACTAACAAAGGCTTATATACATGGTTACAAACCCAGGACGCTGACATCGTTTGTATGCAGGAAGTAAAGGCGCAAGCGGCTGATATGACACCTCAGATGCTCAATCCTCCCGGATACCATGGCTACTTCCACTATGCAGAAAAAAAAGGTTATAGCGGTGTTGGCATTTATTCAAAAGTGAAACCCGATGCGGTGATCGAAGGATTAGGTAATCCCTGCCAAGGCCATGCGGAAGGCAGTATGGCAGATATCGATAGCGAAGGCCGCTATATCGAATGCCAATTCGGCAATCTCAGCGTAGTGTCACTTTACCTGCCTTCAGGTTCCAGCGGCGAAGAGCGCCAAATGTTCAAGTTCAGTGTGATGGCACGCTTCCTGCCACATTTGCAAGCGCTGGTAGCGAGCGGTCGTGAAGTGGTGATTTGCGGTGATTGGAATATCGCCCATAAAGAAGCGGACTTGAAAAACTGGAGAGGTAACAAGAAAAATTCAGGCTTTTTACCGGAAGAACGCGATTGGCTAACCTTATTATTTGAGCAAATCGGCTGGGTTGATGTATACCGCAAGCTGCACCCGGAAACGACCGATGAATGCTATACCTGGTGGAGCAATCGTGGGCAGGCTTGGGCGAAGAATGTAGGCTGGCGTATCGATTACCAAATCGCAACCCCCGGATTTGCCAATAAAGCCTCACTCGCACATATCTATAAAGCTGAGCGATTTAGCGATCACGCGCCTTTAGTCATAGATTACAGCGATTGATTGTAGAGATTAGCTTAAAGCTAGCTGCAAAAAGGTAGCTGCAGGCTTTGCAAAATCTCGCCGTTACGTGAATCCTGCACAAATATCACAGCACCTGCATTACGGTTTTTCCAATTTGTGGGCAAAGTGATATTTTTGCTGAATTCATTCTTGCCGCTTAATTGATAAGCGCCTAAAAGATCCCGCACCACGTAATCATGTTTCAATTCACGGCCGTTGTTTTCTCCGGCATTGACTTGGCTTACCAGTTTGCTTTCATATAAGGCAATAAAAATATCCGCATTTTTGATATCGCTGGTTTTCACAGCCTGTGCCGTAGCCTTCAAAATAATCTCGCCATTTTGCTGACTTTTGGCATCAAGGGTCAGGTTAGCGCGCGCTAGCTGTTTCATGCTGGCTTCAATACTCTGATTTAAAAGAGAGCCATCCCAACCACGGAAATCCCTGCCGTTAAATGTGAATTGCGGGGTGTAAACAAAACCTGCACCGCCAAACGCCGCGGTCTTGCGTTGCCTGTCACTGTATTGAGCTTTGGAAAAGCGGTCTTTCCAGCCGATGTAATCCCAATAATCTACATGGAAAGCAAGCGGTACCACTTTGCTGCTATCTACTTTGAGATTGCTGAGCCATTTGTCTGCCGGCGGGCAACTGCTGCAGCCTTCCGAAGTATATAACTCTAGTAATGGCACCGTATTTGCACCACTTTTAACCGAGCATTCTGCAGCAGTTAAGCTGATAGGGATAATGCATAAAGCTGCAAAAGCAAAAATATGTGAAGTTTTGAAAAACTGCATGATGTGCTCCAAGGTCATACTGAGATAGTGTTGATTGGTCGCGCTCTGAAGTAAATACTTACATGGAAATCGCTGGAGTATTTATAAATTATTGATTACTATCAAATTCCACAGTACTGATGTGGATAAATTTTGAGTAAAAAAACAACTTTTTATAGGTGTTTTATCATCAAATTTCATAAATTTTTTGCGATATTAGCGCTAGTGCCTTTCGGCACTCAGACTCTGCATGCGCAAGAATTGAATATTCAGGCTGTGCCATCGACGATCAGTCATCTTTATTCAGATGTCGATATGCGGGTACGCCTAGCGACCAAACCCAATGAAGCTACGTGTAATTTGGATCAATGCGTAGATAACAAGATATTCGACCTCAAAGTACAGCAAATGGGTGAATTGTTGTCCGAAGCTGCTTATCAGGCTTATCCGAATCTGCACAAAAAAATTAAGCATTTTGACTTTAACGTTGCAGATAAAAAAGAAGCCGGTATGGCTTCAAATGCCAGTGGAAAGATCGTGATCTTTCGCGGGGTACAACATTTGGATTTACCGGATGATGCCTTGATGTTTGTGATTGCGCGCGAAATGGGTCATGTGATCGGCGGGCATCATGACAAGAATACTTCCACCAAGATTTTCTTTTCGATTCTAGCTGGTGTATTGTTCCCGGCAGTCACACTTATCAGTGCTTCCAATGTGGCCGCTCAGGCCACTACCGCGAGCTCGGTTGCTACTAGCGCGGCCTCTACCGCTACTTCTTATTTTGGTTCTGAAGCCGCCATTTCCCGCAGCAAACCTACCCAACTCATAGAGTCCGATGACATCGCCATAAGATTACTGGATACCACACATTGGGATATGAAATCGGTAGATGCAGTATTACGGCTAGCGAATGCGGCCGATAATGATTGGATAAAAGATTTGCAGGCCAGCCAAAAGTATCTGGCCAAAAAGTCAGAAAAAGTGGATGTGCAGATTTACAAACTAGGTGCGTAGATTGAAAAACCGCGCGAGAAAGTGACCGCTGTGACCAGTACTCAATAGTTGAGTTAAACCAATGATGTTTTTAATTTCGCTGATTTAACCAGAGCTATGTTAAACCTGATCAATAGGTTTTTGTTCTTCATTCCATGGCGCTACTTTGAACAATAGAAGCATGCCGGGAATCGCTGCCAAGAAGCAGAAAATATAAAAATTCTTCCAGCCTAAACCATCCACTAAATAGCCTGTAGCCGCATTGGCAAAGGTGCGTGGCACGGCAGCCAAGCTGGTAAACAAGGCAAATTGTGTGGCCGTGTAAAGTGGATGGGTCGTGTGGGCGATATAAGCTACAAATGCCGCGGTGCCTAAACCTACGCCAAAAGCTTCAAAACCAATCGCCATGCCGAGCACGAATAAATTGTGTCCCGCTACCGCTAGCCAGGCAAAGCCTAAAATCGCCAGCATCTGCACGGCGCCGAAAATCCATAAAGCACGGTTGATACCGAGCTTTACCATCCATGCGCCGCCCAGTAAGCCGCCAATCACGCTAGGCCAAAGCCCGGCGTTTTTAGCGATGAGGCCAATCTCGGTTTTGCTGAAACCCATGTCTAAATAGAAGGGTGTAGCAAGCGCTGTTGCCATACTGTCGCCCAATTTATAAAGAAAAATAAAGGCTAAGACCAGTAATGCAGATTGCCAACCATGACGGCCGATGAATTCGTAAAAAGGCTCGGTGACAGCCGCCCGTAAAGTTTTTGGCGCACCTTTTTTTAGCATGGGTTCCTTAATAAAAATGGTCATTGCTAATCCGGGCAGCATGAACAGCGCAGTAATCAGGAACACGGTGTCCCAAGGTAAGTAATCCGCAAGGATGAGAGACAATGAGCCTGGAATAAGACCGGCAATTTTGTAGGCATTGACGTGTACTACATTGCCAAGGCCTAGTTCAATATCCAGTAACAATTCACGCCGATAAGCATCGAGTACGATATCTTGCGAAGCACTGAAAATAGCGACTACGCCTGCCAAGTAGGCTATCGTCCAGATATCAAGTTGTGGATTGTAAGCGCCGAATACCGGAATCGAACACAGCAATAAGAGCTGCGTAATGAGCATCCAGCCACGGCGGCGGCCCATGCCCGGAATAAAACTAACCGGGCTATAGCGGTCAAACAGCGGTGCCCATAAAAATTTCCAAGTAAAAGGCAGGCTGATGAGCGCAAACAAGCCGATAGATTTTAAATCTACGCCTTCTGAACGCAACCATGCCGGTAAAAGACTGATGAGGATATACAGCGGCAAGCCGGAACTGAAGCCGGTAAAGATGCAAATCAACATGCGTTTGTTCATTAAAGCTTGCCAAACGCTGGGTTTATTTGTCATCAAGTTTTGCTTTTTAGTGATTATTTGAAAGCAGCTTATTTACTCTTTAACCGGTACATGGCCAGGCTGCCCAACAGATTTGGCATAAAGGTCACAGGTTTGTTATCGGTTAACACCAGGCGCTCTTTGATCTGGATGTTGCTATCTACGCAGAACTGGTCGAAGTCATTGATCGTGCACAGGTGCACATTCGGCGTGTCATACCATTGGTACGGCAGGTTTTTGGAAACCGGCATGCGGCCTTCAATGAGTTGCGCACGGTGACGCCAATAGCCAAAATTAGGAAAAGTCACGATCACTTCACGGCCGACGCGTAGCATCTCGTGAACGATGCCCTGTGTGTTATGCATGGCTTGCAGCGTTTGGGACAATATCACGGTATCAAAAGATTGGTCTTCGAAGCCCGATAATCCTGCTTCCAAATCCATCTGGATCACGTTGATACCGCGCGACATTGCTGCGAGCCAATTGCTGTCATCTTTTTCAACGCCATAACCGCGCACTTCCAATGAAGCTTTTAGGTATTCCAATAATGTTCCGTCGCCACAACCAAGATCCAACACCTTGGCGCCGAACGGCAGCCAGCCAGCGATGATGGCAAAATCGTGCCGGAATTCAGCTAGATGGGCATTCTGTTGCATTTGTTCTCTCATGCGCTCGCTCCCACTTCTATCTTATCCAGGTAGCTCCGCAAAATTGCGTGGTAATGCGGGTCCGGCATCAAGAAGGCATCATGGCCATGCGCTGCCGTTACTTCGGCATAACTTACCGTGCGCTCATTATCTAACAGCGCTTTAACGATCTCGCGTGAACGTGCTGGTGAAAAGCGCCAATCGCTGGTGAAAGAGACCACTAGGAATTGCGCTTTTACTTTAGCCAACGCCTTACTTAAGTCGCCATCATGTTCTAGCGCCGGGTCAAAGTAATCCAAGGCTCGCGTCATGCGCAGGTAGGTATTCGCATCGAACTCATTGGCAAATTTGTCGCCTTGATAGCGCAGATAGGACTCCATCTCGAACTCGACGTCGAAGCTATATTTTATGCTGTCTTTGACTACGCGGCCGAATTTAGCGCCCATCGCGTCATCGCTTAAGTAGGTGATATGACCCAGCATGCGGGCGATACGCAGGCCGCGCCTAGGTACGACTTTATGTTCGTAAAAATCACCACCGTGGAATTCCGGGTCGGTAATGATGGCTTGGCGCGCTACCTCGTTAAAGGCGATGTTCTGTGCGGTCAGGTTAGGTGCAGAGGCGATAACTAAAGCATGGCGTACGCGCTCAGGATAAGTTAGCGTCCATTGCAATGCCTGCATGCCGCCCAAGCTGCCGCCCACGACTGCCGCAAGTTGTTTGATGCCTAAATGGTTTGCTAATAGCGCTTGGGATTTTACCCAGTCTTCTACCGTGAGTACTGGGAATGCTGAACCCCAAGGTTTTTGCGTTGCCTGATTGATGCTGGCCGAGCCAGTGCTGCCATGACAGCCGCCAAGGTTATTGACGCCAATCACAAAGAATTTATTGGTATCGAGTGGTTTACCAGGCCCGACCAGGTTATCCCACCAGCCGGGATTCTTATCTTCCGGTGTATATTTTCCAGCCACATGATGCGTGCCTGATAGCGCATGACAGATCAATACCGCATTGGATTTATCCGCATTAAGTTGCCCATAAGTTTCATACACAAGATCGAATTGTGGCAAAACGGCGCCGCTTTTTAATGCGAGTGGCTCGCTAAAATGCGCTGTCTGGGGGGCTACAAGGCCAACGGAGTTAATTTCTAGCATCGCGAGATTATACTATGCGGCTTAAAAAATCATGTACGGATTTCTACGCGATAGCTTTTCCGTCGCTAATCCCAATGCGTGCTGACAATAAGCGGGTTTTTGCCTATCGTTACGCGGTCATTGCCACCTAAATCTTGGAGTGTAGCAATATCTACCAAACCAATATCAGCCATTAAATCGGCCACGGCTTCTGCTTGCTGATAGCCATGTTCCAGCATCAGCCAGCCTTGTGGCTTAAGATATATCAGGCAATCGGCAATTATATTGCGTATATCATCCAAGCCATCGGTGCCGGAAGCTAAAGCGCTGATTGGCTCGAAACGCAAATCGCCTTGTTTGAGGTGTGCATCATTTTCTTCGATATAAGGCGGATTGCTGACAATGATATCGAAACGTTCCTGTTGAATGCCGTCGAACCAGTCGATTTTTTGGAATCTTACGTTAGGGATTTTTAAATGCAGCGCATTCTTTTTAGCGATTTCAAGCACAGCAGTTGAAGCATCCGTCGCAATTAGATTGGTCTTTGGACGGTTCTTGGCGATGGCCAGCGCGATAGCCCCCGAGCCTGTGCCTAAATCCAAAACTAAGTGAGGCTTATCCTTTGAGAGTTTAGCTAACGCTGCTTCTACCAGAGTCTCGGTGTCGGGTCGCGGAATCAGTGTGGCTGGAGTGACTATTAATTCCATGCCATAAAATTCACGGTAACCGAGAATATAAGCGATTGGTTCGCCTCGCAAACGGCGCAAAACAGATGCCTCAAACACCGCATGGATGTTGGCTCCCAGAGCATCGTTTTCATGCGAAATCAGCCAGGCGCGATCAGCTTTTAAGGCTGTTTGCAGCAGTAACTGCGCTTCCAACCGCGCTTCATTTGAGTCAGATGATATTGAAGCCAGCTTTTGTTGCGCATCAACTAGCGCCTGGCGAACGGTGATTGAAGGCTGGGCCATCAAATATGGTGAAACAGCTTAATTATCTTCACCCAAGCTTGCTAATAAATCTGCTTGATGTTCCGCCATCAGCGCGCCAATCAGCTCATCCATATCACCTTCGGTAATCGCGTCGATTTTATAAAGCGTGAGATTGATGCGATGGTCAGTGATGCGGCCTTGCGGATAATTGTAGGTACGGATGCGTTCACTTCGATCGCCAGAACCAATCAGCGATTTGCGCTCGCTGGCAATCGCGCTATTTTGTGCGTCTACCTGTTTTGATTTGATGCGCGCTGCCAAAACTGCCATTGCCTGCGCTTTGTTGGCATGCTGGCTGCGGCCTTCCTGGCACTCTACAACGATGCCAGTTGGATTGTGGGTGATACGTACGGCGGAATCGGTTTTATTAATATGCTGACCGCCAGCACCTGATGCACGGAAAGTATCGATACGTATGTCAGCCGGGTTAATTACTACGTCATTGATTTCATCAGCTTCCGGTAATACGGCGACTGTGCATGCAGAGGTATGGATGCGACCTTGCGTTTCGGTATCCGGTACGCGCTGCACACGATGGCCGCCCGACTCGAACTTCAACTTGGAATACGCACCGTAACCTTCGATCTTGGCGATGATTTCCTTGTAGCCGCCAATCTCGGATTCATTGGCCGACATGATCTCTACTTTCCAACGTTGGCGTTCTGCGTAACGCGAATACATCCTGAATAAATCGCCAGCAAATAGACCTGATTCATCACCACCAGTGCCGGCGCGGATTTCCAGGAAGATGTTCTTGTCGTCGTTCGGGTCTTTCGGCAATAGCAGCGTTTGCAGGTTCTTTTCAATTTCTTCAAGTTTGGCTTTGCCGGCTTGTATCTCTTCCTGTGCGAACTCCTTCATGTCCGGGTCGCTCAGCATGCTGTGTGCTTCCTTGATATCGGATTCAGCCTGGATGAAAGCATGGTACTGCTCAACGATAGGGGTGATTTCCGCATGCTCCTGAGTGATTTTGCGGTAGTTGTCCATATTATCGGTCACGCCTTCGCTGCTCATCAGGCGGTTCAGTTCATCTAGGCGCTCGCTGAGGTTGGCGAGCTTGGTCATCATGCTTGGTTTCATTTTTGATCTCTAAAATTCAAATCTTGGACGTATTGCTGCGTTGCGCGGTGCTCATCAATTCGCTGTACCCTTTTAATAAATATAAGCTGTACTATCTTCATTGATTGCGCTCCGTGCGCCTTCCACTACATCCCAACGTTTGCATTTTTATTGTAGCTTTGGTTGTTAATTTTTTATCTGATACAACTGCTTCATCAGTTGCTCTAATCTAGTGTGCTCATCGCCATGGGCCTGGTTAAGCGCGTGGCTAGGCGCATGCAAAAATTTATTGGTGAGCGCTGTACTCAATGCTTCAAGTACTTTATCCGGGCTTTCACCTTTTTGAATCAACTTGAGCGCTTTTTCCAGCTCGGCTTTGCGTGTGGCTTCGGCTTGATCGCGCAGGGCTTTGATGGTTGGCACGGCATCGCGCTTTTTCATCCAGCTCATGAAATTTTCGACGCGCGCTTGTACGATCATTTCTGCATCAATCGCGGCTTCCTGGCGGTTGACCATGCCATCGGTAACGACTTGCGCAAGATCATCTACGGTGTATAAAAACACATCATCCAGTTGTGCGACTTCCGGCTCGATATCGCGCGGAACGGCTAAATCCACCATGAAAATCGGGCGATGACGACGCGCTTTAATCGCGCTTTCTACCATGCCCAAGCCAATGATAGGCAACTGACTGGCGGTAGAAGTGACGACGATATCAAACTCGGCAAAACGCTCCGGCAGGTCGTTGAGCAAAATGGCTTTGCCACCAATTTTCTCTGCCAGTTCTTCGCCTCGCTCCAATGTACGATTCGCCACTACCATCGATTTTGGTTTTTGCGCAGCAAAATGGTCTGCACACAGCGCGATCATCTCGCCTGCGCCAATGAACAACACTTTTTGCTGACTGATATCGCCAAAAATACGTTGCGCTAGTTTAACCGCGGCAGCGGCCATGGAAATCGAATTGGCGCCAATATCAGTATTAGTGCGCACTTCCTTCGCGACTTCAAATGTGCGCTGAAATAACTTATGTAACAACGTGCCCAGGGTACCGGCATCTTGCGCGATTTTCACCGATTGCTTAAATTGACCTAGAATCTGCGGCTCTCCGAGCACCATGCTATCGAGTCCGGAAGCTACGCGGAACGCATGTTTCACCGCTTCGTTATCCGGCAAGGTGTAGATATAAGGCTGGATGCTATTAGTTTCAAGCTTATGGTATTGAGAAAGCCATTGCAGCGGTTTAGCCGGGTTATCGGTGCTGCAATATAGCTCAGTGCGGTTGCAAGTAGAAAGAATGGCAGCTTCGCTGGCACCGTGCAGCGTCAATTCGCGCAAAGCGCCGGTCAGATGCTCGCTATCGAAAGCAACATGTTCGCGGATTTGGATGGGCGCAGTCGTGTGGTTCACGCCGATGACATAAAGCTGCATATTCGTTTTTGCTACGCTACATTGCTAGACGAGCGAAGCGTGGCGCCACGTACGTGTGTAAGCATTGCTGAGTGGTTTGATATGCCTGCGTCATTCGCTGTGCGTCTCCTAACGCTACATCTCAAAAAGAATCTTGTACATCTTATAGGTTATATAAAGCATATTCGCCCAAGTCGTAATTTTCGCGTATTGGCTTATGTTAAGCAAGAAGCTTATGTAAACTAAAAAATAAAGTTAAAATAACGGTTTACACGCAAATTTAGTTACGACTGAATTAGTCGTACTTAAATAATTATGGACTTAGGAATAACGGATAGCCACCATGGATAAAACTTTTAGAATCGCCCCTAGTATTCTTTCTGCAAACTTTGCCAAACTTGGTCAAGAGATTGAAGACGTCATCAATTCTGGTACGGATATCGTGCACTTTGACGTGATGGATAACCATTACGTTCCCAACTTGACGATTGGGCCTCTGGTATGTGATGCGATCCGTGAAACAGCTAAAAAAGTGGGCGCCTTGATTGACGTGCATCTGATGGTAAAACCGGTAGACCGCATTATTCCTGACTTTGCTAAAGCTGGCGCTAACATCATTACTTTCCATCCTGAAGCTTCGGATCATATAGACCGCAGCTTGGCCATGGTGCGTGATTTAGGCTGTAAGTCTGGCCTGGTATTCAACCCGGCTACTTCATTAAGCTATTTAGACCACGTGATGGATAAAGTGGACATGATTCTATTGATGTCTGTGAACCCTGGTTTCGGCGGTCAAAAATTCATTCCGGAAACATTGGAAAAACTCAAACTTGCTCGTGCACGTATCGATGCTTACTACGAAAAAACCGGTCGTCAAATCTGGCTGGAAGTAGATGGCGGCGTGAACGCACAGAATATCGCTGAAATTGCCCGTGCTGGCGCAGATACCTTTGTTGCGGGCAGTGCGATTTTTGGTTCACCTGGTGAAAATGACAAAAACCGTTACGATACCGTGGTTAAGGCGATGCGTGCTTCTTTAGCATCCGCATAAAAATTAAACTATCTTTGCAATACAGCGTTGTTTCACAGAAATTAATCACTCACATACTTGAGTATGCCTCGTAATTAATTTCTGTTTACGCCTTGTCTTGCTTAGATACTTATAATTTTAGGCTAGTAAGCCGTGAACAAATCGTTGAAGAAGTTTAATATCAATGCCGTCATGCTCGATCTTGACGGCACTTTGATTCATACCGCACCGGAAATAGCGCGGGCTACGAATCACATGCTTAAAAGGATGAGCATGCCGGTCTTGGAGCCTGCACAAGTACAGGCTTATATCGGCGAAGGTGCAGTCATGCTGATCAAGCGCTGCTTGACGGGGAAACTGGATTCTGAACCAGATGCAGCGCTCATGGCAAAGGCCCAGCCTTTATTCTTTGAAGCTTATGCAGAAATAGTGGCTGAGAGCCTGCCGTATGACGGCATCGCTGAAGCTTTACAAGCGATTAAGAATACTGGCGTTAAACTGGCATGCATCACCAATAAACCGGCGGCCTTCACCGAACCTCTGCTGGAAAAAAGTGGTTTAGCGCCTTATTTTGATCTCATCGTATCCGGCGATACTTTGCAAAAGAAGAAGCCAGAACCTGATCAGATATTCCATATTTGCGAGAAATTCGGTATTTCGCCGCAACAAGCTGTTTTAATAGGCGATTCTAAAACCGATATAGAAGCGGCTCGTAACGCAGGTTGCTATGTATTTACCGTTCCTTATGGCTATAATCAAGGGTATAGTATAGAAATTGATGCGGTGGATGCTTTAATCAACCATATCAGCGAAACCGTACAATTTATCTCAACCGATTTAGCGCAGACTAAATTTTGTAAAAACGAATAAAGTAATCGATTATGTATTTCCTAATGAATAAAAACGAACTTAGTTGGCGATGGTGGCGGGTTTAAAACCTTAATCATTTACCAATTCATTATGTTAGGAAATTTATGTTTAGTACGATCGATCTAAAAGAATTCAACGCGCTTAGCGCACAGGGCTACAACCGCATCCCGCTTGTATTGGAAACCTTTGCGGATCTCGATACGCCTCTATCGCTTTACCTCAAACTTGCCAACCAGCCTTATTCTTACCTGCTTGAATCAGTACAGGGAGGCGAGCGTTTCGGGCGTTATTCCATTATCGGCTTACCAGCTAAAACACGCATTGTTGCTAATGGTAACAATGTGCAAGTGCTTGAAGGCAATGCAGTTATCGAGTCTGAAGAAAACATCAATCCGCTAGATTTCGTCAAAAATTACCAGTCCCGCTTTAAAACGCCTCCGGCCCATTTGATAGGAAACGACGGCTTGCCGCGGTTTACTGGTGGTTTAGCAGGTTATTTTGGCTATGAAACCGTGCGTTATATTGAGAAGCGCTTAGCCCATACAACTAAGACAAATGATATTGCTACGCCTGATATATTGCTTATGGTGTCAGAAGAACTAGCCGTGGTCGATAACTTAAGCGGCAAGCTTTATTTCATAGTGTATGCGAATCCGGATCAAGCCAATGCTTATGAGAATGCACGTAACCGCCTGTATGACCTAGTCAAAATGTTGCGTAAAACTGTGGCGATTCCTGAATCGTTACCTACAGCGACTTCAAAAGCCAGTTCAGAGTTTGGCGAAGATAATTTCAAAGCGGCTGTGAAACGTGCGCAGCAATATATCCTCGATGGCGACATCATGCAGGTTGTGCTCTCACAACGCATGTCACAAGAATTTTCTGCGCCCCCGCTATCGTTGTACCGAGCTTTACGCAGCCTGAATCCATCACCGTATATGTTCTATTACGATATGGGCGATCATCATGTCGTTGGCGCCTCGCCAGAGATATTGGTTCGTCTTGAAAACGGCACGGTCACAGCACGGCCAATCGCCGGTACACGTCCGCGTGGCAAGACACGTGAGCAGGATATCGCTTTATCAGTAGAGTTACTGGCAGATCCTAAAGAGCGTGCGGAACATGTACAGCTAATGGACTTGGGACGCAACGATGTAGGCCGTGTGGCTGTGACTGGCTCAGTGAAAGTCACGGACAATATGATGATTGAACGTTATTCACATGTGATGCATATTGTGAGTAACGTAGAAGGCAAATTGAAACCGGGTATGGATGCGATCGATGTGATCAAGGCCACCTTCCCTGCGGGCACGGTCTCTGGTGCGCCCAAAGTGCGTGCGATGGAAATCATTGATGAACTGGAACCTAGCAAACGCGGTATCTACGCAGGAGCAGTAGGCTACCTGGGTTTTAACGGTGATATGGATGTGGCAATCGCGATCAGAACTGGCGTGCTCAAAGATAATAAGCTTTATGTTCAAGCTGGAGCTGGCATTGTGGCGGATTCAGTACCGCAAAGTGAATGGGAAGAAACGCAGAATAAAGCGCGGGCAGTGTTGCGCGCGGCAGAGTTAGTACAAGCTGGGCTAGATCTTAGTTAACCTTAGATCTCAGTTAGCTGGCAAGATTGGTAGTAAAAAAGAGGTAAGGTAGCAAAGCTGTAGATTATGCATAAAGACCTCAAATATAAAATAGTACAATTTACCCTGATAGCCCTAGCATATATTGCCACGGCAAAACTTGGTCTGTTGGTGCCATATAAAGAGTCAATCGCCACATTGATTTGGCTTCCAACTGGTATTGCAGTTGGCGCTATCATGCGGTGGGGTAACGTCAGCCTTCCCGCAATTTACCTAGGTGCAGTTGTTGCTGAACTATCCGTTGGCGTACCTTTTTTCGCCTCTCTAGCCATCGCCATCACCAACACTATCGCCCCATTTTTTACAGCCTATCTCTTAAATAAGTCCAAATTTAACCATACGCTTATCAATCAGCGTGACATTGCATTAATGATAAGTATTGCGCTATTGGGCATGCTGATTTCGGCAAGTGGCGGCGTCTTAATACTTTATCTATTCGACCTGCTGACGTTGGCCAAGCTTAGTAAAGTCTGGTTTATCTGGTGGATGGGCGATACGATCGGCGTGTTACTTGCGTTGCCACTGCTACTGAACCTCAAAATATCCAAAATCACGCTCCACCGCCATCAGTACTACCAATTATTTTCCTGGCTATTGTTTTACCTCGTTGTTGAATGGCTGATTTCTGGAATGATGATCAGCGTGAATAAACAATTCATGTGGTCCTTATTCATGATATTGCCTGTGCTGATCTGGGCTTCCATGAACTTCGGTATCGTGGGTGGTTCCCTGGTGGTGATCTCGCTTTCCAGTATCGCCGTCTGGTCCACCTCCCGGGGCTATGGTTCTTTCTACAGCATGAACGCAGATGAAGGTATTTTCTCACTCTGGACTTTCATACTGACGCTAGTGGTCATGATGCTATTAATCTCTGTGCTACAGGCGGAACGTAATCTGGCAGAACGTGCGTTGCTTAGTAATGCTAGGAAACTGCGGTCCATGGTAGATGGTGCGCTGGACGCCATTCTAACTATCAATGAAAAAGGCCAGCTAGTGGAATTCAATCCGGCTGCTGAACGAATTTTCGGCTACAAAAAATCAGACGTCATGGGTAAGACTTTAGCTGAAGTCATTATCCCGCCATCGCTAAGAGCGCAGCATACAACCAAACATAAGCAATACGTTGAAACTGGCGTCAAACATATATTCGACCGGCGTATAGAAATTACCGGCATGCGTTCGGATGGCTCCGAGTTCCCGATAGAACTAACCTTAACTGCGCTTAAAGATAACGATCTTAATTTGGTCACCGGTTTTATCCGTGATATTTCTCAGCAGAAAAAAGACCAGCAAGAAATTGAAAATATTGCTTATTACGATGTGCTTACCGGCTTACCAAACCGCCGTTTGCTCATGGATAGGTTCCAACGAGCAGCATTGAACGCCAAGCGCATTAAAAGTTATTGCTCGCTTATTTTTGTTGATCTGGACCACTTCAAAACCATCAATGACACCAAAGGCCATGACGTAGGTGACCAATTGCTAATAGAAGTTGCTAAAAGAGTTAAGGAAACGATACGCGCGGGAGATTCGGTGGCGCGCTTGAGCGGTGATGAATTTATCCTGATCATAGAAAACCTGGACAACTATCAAGTGACAGCTTATCACCAGACAGCTGAGATTTTGCAGAAGTTATTGGTTGAACTCAACAAGCCATATGTAATGGAGATGTTTGAATTCAATATGACCGCAAGTATGGGCGTGACTTTATTCAACGACGATGAAGTTAGTTTTGAAGACCATTTGCGCCATGCGGATACCGCCATGTACCAAGCCAAAACGGCAGGCCGTAATACTTATAGGTTTTATGATCAATTGACACAGCAAAACTTGGAAAAAGGCCTGGCCATAGAAGCTGGTTTGCACACGGCATTAAAGAATAAGGAACTGTTCCTCAATTACCAGAATATTGTTGATGCGGAACAGAATATCATTGCAGCTGAGGTGCTATTACGCTGGATACATCCGCAGTTCGGCGAGATCAGCCCGGTTGAGTTCATCCCGATCGCTGAGAAAAATAACCTGATTATCAAGATCGGTTATTGGGTATTACAGCAAGCCTGCGCACAGATTAAGACATGGGAAAAAGATGCATCCTTAAATAAAGTACGCTTGTCAGTGAACATTAGTGCCAAGCAATTTCTCTACGTGAATTTTATTCAGGAATTACGTGACCTGATAAAAGCTAACGAAATCAACCCCGATTATCTCAAGCTTGAACTTACAGAGACCGCGGTCATCGATAATATCGACGACGTAATTATCAAAATGAATATCCTCAGGGAAATGGGTGTACGTATCTCACTGGATGATTTTGGTATGGGCCATTCTTCACTAATCTATTTGAAAAAACTGCCTTTTACACAAATCAAGATAGACCAGTCTTTTGTGCATGATGTGTTGACCGATATTAATGACGCAGCGATTATCCAGATGATCTTGGCTATTGGCCAGACCTTGCAGTGCAGTATCGTGGCTGAAGGGGTGGAAAGCCTGGAACAGTTTGAAATGCTTAAAAAGTTTGGCTGCGATCACTTCCAGGGATTCTATTTCAGCAAGCCGGTAGCGATCGATGAATTCGAAAAAGGCGTACGTTTCAGCGTTCAATGAACGTTAAGTAAATGTTAAACCGCTACGGTTCTTACTTGAGCAATATCAGTATGACCTTCCAACACTTTCAAAATACCGTCCTGTTTTAAAGTACGCATTCCGGCATTTACTGCGGCATGTAGCAACTCGCTCACTGGCGCCTTGGTTTGGATCAAGCGTTTGATAGCAGGGGTAACCGTCATGAGTTCATGTAAGCCGATCCTGCCTTTGTAGCCGGTTTTACTGCAGACGCTGCAACCGACGGCGCGGTATAACTTGAATTTGTTTTTGATATTAAATTCTTTCTGCCAGGTTTCCAATACATCGGAAATCGCTAAAGGAGTATCGTGACAAAACTCCTGTACGAGCTCATCAATTTCAGCATCATTCGGTTCATAAGCCTGCTTACATTTCGGGCATAAGGATTTAGCCAGGCGTTGCGCTAATACTGCTAGAAGCGCATCGGCAAAATTAAAGGGGTCCATGCCTAAATCCAGTAAGCGGGTAATGCTTTCAGGCGCGCTATTGGTATGCAATGTAGATAAAACAAGATGTCCGGTAAGCGATGCCTCTATCCCTACCCTTGTCGTTTCCTCGTCGCGCATTTCACCCACCATGATGACATCAGGATCGGCCCGTAAGAAGCTGCGCATCGCAGCGGCAAAATTCCAGCCGATCTTTGAATTCACCTGGACTTGGCGTAATCCCACTTGAGTAATTTCTACCGGGTCTTCAGCGGTCCAGATCTTGCGTCCCGGACTATTGATATTCCCCAACAGTGAATGCAAGGTAGTAGTTTTACCAGAACCGGTAGGCCCGCAAACCAAGACCAGGCCATATGGCCTGAGCATGATGCTCTGTAAACTAGTGTAATTCGCTTTGGATAAGCCCAGCTTATCCAATGGCAAGGGCCTGCTAGAGGCTAGCAGTCTCATTACGATATCTTCAAGGCTATTGTTGGTAGGAATGGTGGCTACGCGCAATTCGATTTTTGCCGGACCAAAATGCTGGAAATTAATTTTGCCATCCTGCGGTTTACGGCGTTCGGAGATATCCAGTTGCGCCATGATCTTGATGCGCGAAATCATGGCGTTTCGTGCGTTGGCTGGAATCTCAAAGTAAGGAATTAAAGTGCCGTCTTTACGGAAACGTACCCTTGTATTTTGGTTACCCGGATAGCTCTCAATATGGATATCGGATACGCCATCTTCGTGTGCATCCATGATCATTTTGTTAATAAGCTGCACCAGCGTATTGTCAGATTCAACTAATGCTTCCTTGGGAATGTCCATCTCCAAGCTTTCACCGAATAGCTTCTCGGTTAGGGCGCTAGCGTCCAAGCTATCCTTTTTATCGCTTGTGCTGGTAGTTAAATGAAACTCGTATTCATCTTCTTTATTACGTCTCGGAGCTGACTCCATCGGGATGTAAGCAGATTTAGCGTAATATTTTTCAATCGATGCTTCGATCTCTTCTCGCGAAGCCATAGCGGGCACGATCTTTTTCTGAGTGATAAAGCGCATGTATTCAATGGCCTTAGTATTCAAGGGGTCTTCTAGCGCCACAATCAATGTTGAGTCGTGAAGGCATAGCGGCATCAAGGTATATTTGTGAGCCAGCGATTCGCTGACCAGCTTGATTGCATTTAAATCAAAATTAAACTTAGCCAAACCTACATAAGGAATGCCCATTTTTTTAGCTAATACGCCTTTTAGCGTGCGGTCATCAATGATGTCCATCTTGACTAATATCTGGCCTAGCTGCACGTTGCGGTTGGCTTTTTGCTTGGACAAAGCCTCTTCGAGCTGTACATCGGTAATAAGGTTAAGCTGACGCAAAGCCTCGCCCAGTTTTAATATTGGCTGGCTTTCCTGATATTTGATCGCATCATCCAGCTGCTCACGGGTGATGATCTGGTGTTGTGATAAGTAATCGCCAATGCGCTGCTTGCGCAATTCCTGCTGTTGCGTGAGCGCTGCTTCAATATCGGTTTTGCTGGCGAGTTTTTCATCAATGAGAATTTCACCGAGCTTCATGCCAATCTGGTAACTGCTGATTGCCTGATGCGGGATAAAGCACCTGACGATTCTTTCTTCTTCAGCGGGCAAGAAAAGATACAAGCCGTTTGTCGTGTTGGCAAAGCCGATGGTCTCGCCGTTAATCACTTCTTTATCGGTAAATTCTACGCTGTAAGGCTGACGTTCAGATGCGGGATAAACTTCGTCGGTACGGGATTCTAATGAAGTATTTTGTTTATTTAGGGGTAGCGACTTAACGAGGCGCATACTTTTGACGTCGTTAAGATGGATCACCTCATTGGTTTCACTACGTGTGGACAGGAACAATATGCTTGATTCTTCCGGCATAAAACGGATGAGGTCACCTAATATCTTAGTGCCGTCACGCAAATAGATCAGGCAAGTTTCCGGTTCATCTTTTTTGCTATGAGTAATTTGGAAATATGGTGGAGTCGGCCATTCAAAAGCGATTGGTGTCATATCTTCAACTTTCTATAAAGTACATTGAAGGCAATATCATTTAGAGAATTAGACTATCATTCTTAACAATTGTCCTAGCCCTTTAAACCATCTATCATTTAAACATTCTATATAATTGTTTTTGATTGTATTCCAAGCGCTTGATATTGAGCAAGTAATGAAACTTTTAAAAAAAATAAAAGGAATCTTATTGTGCGAAACTTACATGGGCAACCGGTAATCATTGTAGGCGGCGGCCGCGGCGGCTATGCCTTGCTTGAAATGTTTCTGGAAGATGAGTTAGTTGACGTGATAGCAGTGGTGGATCGCGATCCCGCTGCCACTGCATTGCAAGTGGCGCAATTTTATGAAATTCCTACATTTACTGATGCCACGGAAGCTTTTCTTGCATGCAAGGATGTGCCGGATGCCATCATCTATAACCTGACGCATGATGACACCATTGCTCAGCAGGCGAGTAAAGTTTTCGAGGGGAAAAAGGTCACCGATGGCCTAGAAGCTAGATTGTTCTGGCAGATCGTCATGAACCTTAAGCGCATTAAAGACGAGCTCGAAAACAGCCAGGTGCAATTAAATGCGATCATCTATAACGCATTGGATGGCATCATTACCTTTAACGATAAAGGCGAGATTGAAGGATTTAACCCGGCCGCGGAGTTGATTTTCGGCCATGACCAGCAAGACATCATCGGTAAAAGTATCCAGGTACTGATGCCGGATCTGGTAGAGAAAGGCGATGAAGCCTTTATTAATCGTTTCTTGCGCTCACGGGAATTTGGCCTGATAGGCGTCAGTGGTTATGAGATGTCGGCGCAGCGTAAAAATGGTCAGCGCTTTCCTTTAGAGCTATCGACCTCTGAAATGATATTGAACGGTTCGCGCTATTTTGTGTGTATCGCCCGCGATATCACCGAACGTAAAATCGTAGAAGAAACTACCCGTCATGCGGCACATCATGACTACCTGACTGACTTGCCGAATCGTGCGCTGTTTTTGGAGTGCCTGGAATACGCGATTCCTCTTGCCAAACGTAACGACCAAAAAGTCGCGTTATTGTTTTTAGACTTGGATGGCTTCAAGCATGTCAACGACACTTTAGGCCATGCAAACGGTGACCTGCTGTTAAAAGAAGTAGCGATGCGTTTGCTGGCACTGATTCGAACTTCCGATGTGCTAGCGAGGATTGGTGGTGACGAATTCACATTGATCCTCAACAATATCGGTAATGAAGATAACGCAATCTTGGTTGGCAATAAAATCATTGCAGCACTGTCACAGCCATTCGACCTCAATGGCGCTATTTGCAACATCGGCGGTAGTATTGGCATTTCCATATATCCAGATGATACGATCGATCCCGAAGCCTTATTGGATCAAGCGGATGAAGCGATGTACCTTGCTAAAAAGAGTGGCAAGAATGCATGCAAGCTTTTTACACAGCTTCATCAAACCGCTTAAAAACGAGTCATTTCAATGCTCAGCCACAATGTGGGATAATAAGCGTTTTCCAGCGCTTATTAAGCTACGTTCATATTTCCAGTCACAGCTTAAAGCCAGTTTCTAGCCGGTATTTTTAGATAGATAGCCATTATGTTACTCATGATAGACAACTATGACTCGTTCACTTATAACTTGGTCCAGTACCTGGGCGAGCTAGGGCAGGATGTACAGGTATATCGCAATGACGAAATCGATTTAGAAAAAATCGCAGCGTTAAAACCTGAAAAAATAGTGATCTCACCAGGGCCTTGTACGCCGAATGAAGCTGGCATCAGCGTGCCGCTCATTAAAGAATTTGCCGGTAAGATACCCCTGCTGGGCGTTTGTTTAGGCCACCAAAGTATCGGCCAGGCTTTCGGCGGCAATATCATTCATGCTAAGCAATTGATGCATGGAAAAACCTCCTTAATTCATCACCATAATGTCGGTGTGTTTAAAGATTTGCCGAATCCATATACAGCAACGCGATACCATTCTTTGGTGATTGAGCGCGAGACAATACCGGACTGCCTGGAAATTACTGCTTGGACAGAAGATGGCGAGATTATGGGCGTACGCCATAAAACGCTAGCAGTTGAAGGTGTGCAGTTTCACCCGGAATCCATACTGACTGAACATGGGCATGATTTACTCAATAACTTCCTGAAAGCTTAATAATAAATATTTAAACTTTCTGATAGATTGATATGTAAATTATTCCGTCTTGCATCAAAAAAGCTTTGAATTAAACCAATAAAAAATGAGTGATTTTAAAAACACCTTAAACAGCCTCATCGATGGCCAAAACCTAAGTCACGATATCATGCTCGCAACCATGCGTCAGGTGATGGCGGGCGAGCTCACGCCTGCGCAGATTTCAGGGCTACTTGTGGCCTTGCGTATCAAGGGCGAGACTGTTGATGAAATCGCAGCGGCCGCGAGCGTCATGCGTGAGCTTTCCAGCAAGGTCGCCATTAATGATGCTAAGCACTTAGTCGATACCTGCGGTACCGGCGGTGATGGTATCCAGACTTTCAATGTTTCTACAGCCAGTGCTTTTGTGGCCGCAGCGGCAGGTGCCAAGGTGGCAAAACATGGTGGACGTTCGGTGTCTTCTATCTGCGGCAGTGCAGATGTCTTGGAGGCATTAGGCGTTAACGTTAATCAAACTCCGAAACAAGTAGCAAATTGCGTGGATAAAATCGGTGTCGGTTTTATGTTTGCGCCAAATCATCATAGCGCCATGAAGCATTCTGCGCCGGTACGCCGTGAGCTTGGTGTCCGCACGATGTTCAACCTATTGGGGCCTTTGACGAATCCTGCAAATGCTAAGCGCCAAGTCATGGGTGTTTTTTCCCAAGCGTTGACTGGCAAGCTGGCTAGAGTTTTGCAGCAGCTTGGCAGCGAGCATGTTATGGTCGTTTGCGGGGCAGACGGCATGGATGAGATCTCTTTCTCTGGCGATACTTTTGTAGCCGAATTAAAAAATGGCGAGGTCAGTGAATATATCCTGAATCCACAGCAATTCGGTTTGGGTTTGCATGATGTTGCCAGTATTAAAGTCGCTGATGCGAGCGCTTCCAAAGCCATGATTTTACAAGTACTTTCCGGCGTGACCGGTGGTGCCAGGGATATCGTATTATTGAATGCCGGTGCCGCAATCTATGTAGCTGGCTTGGTAGCTGATTTGCAGCAAGGCATTACGCTTGCAGCTGAAATGCTGGATAACGGCAAAGCCATGAAAAAGCTGGAACAGCTCATGGCAATGACTAACGCCTCGTAATGTTACGCCGAGTTTTAAATACGAGCGTATTACTATCGCTGGCATTGTTAGCTGCAGCTTGCAACAAACCGGCTGAACCTGTATCCATACAGCCATCGTCGCAATTTGTAAGTGCGAATGAAAGCAACGCAGCAACATCCGATAATGCCAGTATCGAGCATGCCTATGAGCATAAACAAAGCGATGTACAGGTGAGCGGGCACGGTACGGTGGTGAAGTTATTAGCGGATGACACACAAGGCTCGCGGCATCAGAAATTTTTGGTAAAGATCAATCCACAGCAGACTTTGTTGTTTGCCCATAATATCGATCTTGCTGCTAAGATTCCATTGCAGGTGGGCGACGAAATCACTTTTAGCGGCGAATATGTATATAACCCTAAAGGTGGCATCATGCATTGGACGCACCTGGATCCGCATGGGCATCACCCTTCAGGCTGGATCATGTTGCACGGTAATAAATACCAATAATTTTGAGTTAATTTATACATTACATATGTCAGACATACTGAATAAAATCATCGCTACCAAGGTCATTGAAGTGGCGGCCGCAAAGGCGAAAAAACCATTAGATGTGGTTAAAGCAGAAGCTAATGCTGCCGGCAATGTGCGCGATTTTGTCGCAAGCATACGCAAAAAAATAGCGAATCATCAGTCAGCCGTCATTGCTGAAATCAAGAAAGCCAGTCCATCCAAAGGCGTGATTCGTGCCGATTTTAAACCAGATGAAATTGCCCAGAGCTATGAACGTGGCGGCGCTGCTTGTTTGTCAGTACTTACTGACGTCGACTATTTTCAAGGTTCCGCGGAATACCTGAAACAAGCCCGTGCAGCTTGTGATCTCCCAGTGCTGCGCAAAGATTTTATGATCGATACCTATCAAGTATATGAAGCGCGTGCCATGGGAGCTGATTGTATTTTGCTGATTGCTGCCGCTATCGATTTGGCCAAAATGCGTGAACTCGAAGAAATCGCGCATAGTTTGGGGATGGCGGTTCTTGTTGAAGTGCATAATGGTGAAGAGCTTGACCTTGCGTTGCAGCTCAATACGCCATTATTAGGCATTAATAACCGAAATCTGCGAACATTTGAAGTCACACTCGATACTACTTTAGGGTTATTGGCGCGCATTCCTGCAGATAAGATCGTAGTCACTGAATCCGGCATTTTTACCCGTGAAGATGTCGCGCTGATGCGCAAAAACAACGTGCATACCTTCCTGGTTGGTGAGGCATTCATGCGGCAAGCTGATCCGGGTTCGGAACTTGCTAACGTATTCGCTGCAACTCATGCCTGATTGGCTTAACAAAGGAATTATATGAGCTATCCATATTCCCGTCCTCGTCGCATGCGTAAAGATGAATTCTCACGCCGTTTGATGCGCGAAAATGTATTGACCACCAATGACCTGATTTATCCGGTGTTCGTATTGGATGGTGAAAATCGTGTGGAAGATGTCGCTTCCATGCCTGGCGTTAGGCGCCAGAGTATCGATGTATTGCTCAAAACCGCAGCTGAATGCGTGGCCTTGGGAATTCCACTCATCGCATTATTTCCGGTAGTCGATGCCAAATTCAAAAGCCTAGATGCCGCAGAAGCTTTTAATCCAGATGGCTTGGTTCAACGCGCTGTTGCAGCATTGAAGACTAAGTTTCCGGAATTAGGCATCATGACGGATGTGGCATTGGATCCTTATACTACGCACGGTCAGGACGGCTTGATT
Organism: Methylotenera sp.; assembly: GCA_035460225.1. Classification (GTDB taxonomy): domain Bacteria; phylum Pseudomonadota; class Gammaproteobacteria; order Burkholderiales; family Methylophilaceae; genus Methylotenera. The sequence goes on along the minus strand of DATHWX010000025.1, from coordinate 24,366 downwards.
GATAAAGCTGGCTATGTCTTAAACGATGACACTATTGAAGTGCTGGTAAAGCAAGCTGTGTCTCACGCCAATGCCGGCGCCGATATTGTCGCACCTAGCGATATGATGGATGGCCGGGTCGGACAGATTCGCGAAGCATTGGAAAGTACGCATAATATCCATACCAAGATTCTGGCTTACTCAGCTAAATACGCTTCTGCGTTTTATGGGCCTTTCCGCGATGCGGTTGGTTCAGCCGGTAATTTAGGCACCGGTAATAAATATACTTATCAGATGGATCCAGCCAATAGTGACGAAGCCATGCAGGAAGTTGCCCTGGATATATCAGAGGGTGCAGATATGGTAATGGTGAAACCGGGCATGCCGTATCTGGATATCGTCAGACGCGTGAAAGATGAGTTTGGTGTGCCTACTTTTGCTTACCAAGTCAGTGGTGAATACGCCATGCTCAAAGCAGCAGCACAAAATGGCTGGCTGGATGAGCGTGCTTGTGTGATGGAAAGTTTGTTGGCGTTCAAACGTGCCGGAGCAGATGGCATCCTGACTTATTTCGCGATGGATGCGGCACGCTGGCTGCAGCAAAAATAAAGATCATCAGCGTTGCAATAACGCTTTTACTTCCTCAATCCCTGCCCGCTCTGCATTCGTCCCATCAGCTGCGCGCTTGGTTGCGATGCGGATGTCATCTGATTCGAATACGCTAAGCTTGATCAAGCCGGTATTCATTTCCAGCGTAAAGACCGGTACTTTCTTGCGGTTATCACCTTTTTTATCGCGTTTACCATCATTCATAATGCGATAAGATTTTTCGTTGGTTTCGAAAGGAATGTCCTGGTTAAGCAGGAACATCTCCAAGTCTTTAAGGCTATCCGCAAACAAATGAATATGGGTTTCAGAACCTAACCCTGCAGTACCATCCAGCACTGAACCCGTAAGATAGGGATTAAAGCGCTCCAGTAATTGCATGGTAAAAAGCGCATTCTTGCGCAGGTCATACAGGTTTTCTGGCTGTTCATCGCTTAGGAATAGCGCGTTATAAAGCTTGAGCTCTTCTTCGATTTCCGTATTGGAAGGTAACACACTGTTATCAATGGCGCCAAGCTGGCGACCAGCTTTTTTCTTGGCATAAGAAAAATCAGAAATACCATCTTCTGCCATCATTCGGGCCGCTTGCTGGGCAATGAGTTGCCTTAATTGATGTAGATTTTCTTTTGCCATGAAATTGCTTAATCATTGATAAATATATTAGGGATTGAGCGGCTTAATCACTACATTAGGAGTAATGGTGGGCTCGATTCTCTTTGCCGGCTGAGGCTGCTGTGGGGGTAATTGCAGCCTGTTCGGTACAGCATTTGGCGTAATAGTGGGTGTTGCATGCGTGACTTCCGGTTGCAATACATGTTGCGCCTGGTTAGTTAAAGCATCAGTCGCAGGATCATCAGACATAGGCGCTACCGGAACTTCTACTTCCGGAGGTGGGTTCTCGTGATAGAAATAATCGTAGATCGCACCTTCATCGTTGTCCGCGCGAATACCAGTTGTCGGGTCAATCTTGATTGCAAGGATACCGTCTGGCATCGGCAGTTCCTCGTCCGGAACGCCTTTCAATGCTGTTGCCATGTATTTAATCCAGATAGGCAATGCAGCAGACCCCCCTGTTTCATTACGGCCTAATGATTGTGGTTTGTCATAACCAATCCATGCCACTGCTACTTGTTTAGGGCTATAACCTGTGAACCAGGCATCAAAATGGTCATTGGTAGTACCGGTTTTACCAGCAATATCGGTACGACCCAGTTGCAAGGCTTTAGTAGCAGTCCCGTGACGAATGACATCTTCCATCATGGAATTCATGATGAAGGCATTACGCGCATCAATCACGCGAGGTGCGCCATTGGCTGCATCATCAAACTTTGTTTCAAATAATACTTTGCCATCCTGGTCGATGATTTTAGAGATTAGATTAGGTTTTACACGATAACCGCCATTGGCAAATACTGCATAAGCGGTTGCCATTTGCCATGGAGTCGCAGAGCCTGCACCCAGTGCCATCGTCAGATACGCCGGGTGATTTTTAGCCAAAAAGCCAAAACGTGTGATGTAATCCTGCGCATAGTCCACACCAATCGCCTGCAATACACGAATGGCAATCATGTTCTTGGATTTCATCAGGCCTTGCCTTAAACGTATAGGGCCGTCGAAGTCATTATCGTAATTTTGCGGCTCCCAGGCTTTGTTACCAGTCTGGTCTGCAGTAAAGCTTAAAGGCTCATCCTCAACTATGGTAGCGGGTGTGAAGCCTTTTTCTAGCGCTGCGGAATAGATAAATGGCTTAAAACTAGAACCAGGCTGGCGCCAGGCTTGTGTGGCATGGTTAAATTTATTCCGGTTGAAATCAAAGCCGCCGACTAAGGCACGAATTGCGCCGTTTTGCGGATCCATACCAATTAATGCAGATTCTACTTGTGGTAACTGCACTACTTTCCAATTATCTTTTTCATTCAGTACACGAATGACTGCGCCTGGTTTCAATAGTCGTTTGGAAACGTCTTTTTGATTAAGCGTTTTATCTACCAGCGCAAGACCTTTACCGGTAATTTCAATGTCGTCACCACGTTTGGTATGTGCTTTGATTGACTTAGGCGTAAGGCTAGTGATGATGGCAGGGATCAATCCATTGGATTCATCTATTTCATCCAAAGCGATATCCAAGCCAGTTTTCTTATCTGTAGCTTCTAAGGTATCTAAGTTCAGCACCTTCTCAGGGCCGTTATAGCCATGACGCATGTCATACTCTAATACACCATCCCTTAAAGCGTTGTTAGCCGCTTCCTGATTGGCTTTACGTATGGTGGTGTAAACCTTTAACCCGCTGCTATATATATCATCCTGGTATTTTTCATACAGACTTTCGCGGACGATTTCTGCGACATAGTCTGCAGAAAGATCACGTGATTGCTTGGAAGCCTTAAAGCGTAAAGGCTCTTTTAATGCGGCTTCATAAGTATCCTGTTTGATAAAACCGTAACGATACATATCATGCAGTACTTCTTTTTGGCGGCTTAAAGCGCGTTTAGGATTTACAAACGGGTTATAACCGGAAGGCGCTTTTGGTAAACCTGCCAATAACGCTGTTTCTGCCAGATTGAGTTTTTCTAAAGGTTTACCGTAATACACTTGTGACGCCGCGGCAAAGCCATAAGCACGTTGGCCTAGATAAATCTGGTTAATATACAGTTCAAGGATTTTATCTTTACTTAAGCTGTGCTCGATTTTAAGGGCTAGCAGTGCTTCATTGATTTTGCGTTTGAAGTTACGTTCGCTGGAAAGGAAAAAGTTACGCGCTACCTGCATGGTAATGGTACTTGCGCCTTCTTTAGCACCGCCGGAAAGGTTATTCACAGCGGCTCGTAATACGCCCTTGGTATCAATACCGTTATGTTCGTAGAAGCGCCTATCCTCAATCGCGATGACCGCATCTTTCATGCTTTGCGGCACGTTTTCGATTTTTACGTAAGCACGGCGCTCCTCACCAAACTCACTAATGAGATAGCCATCTTCGGAATAAACACGTAAAGGTAGTTTGGGACGGTAGTCAGTCAGTGCGTCAAGAGAAGGCAAAGCGGGGTAAATTACCGCTGCGGCGATTGCTACCAAAGCTGCAACAGATAAGGCTCCTATTACAAATGCCAATAAGAGGTAATGCCACCATTTATTTAAGTTCATAAAATTTTACGATTTCGTTTTGTATATCATACTATTATAAGTTGCTCTGATATTCTCAGCTAATAATGTATTAAATAAAGTAAAAATAACAACAAGTTCAGAAGCGCAAATTAAAAATTGCTTTACAGGGTTTAAACTTGTTGCTAGGATTTAATGTAAATTATTAGAAATTCGCGTAACTAACGAAACCAGAAAGGGAATTTCATTTTGAAATTCAGCTTTTTTACAGAATCCACCCCACCTCTAATCGGAATTGATATCAGCTCTACTGCTGTCAAAATGGTAGAGCTCGCGAACAATGGACGTGGTAGCTATAAGTTGGAAGGCTACTCTATGGCACCATTGGCTAAGGACGTGATTGTCGATGGCAATGTGAATGACCTGGAAAAAGTGGCGGAGGCAATGAAGCTTGCATGGAAGCTGCTCGGATCTCGCGAAAAGCGCAGTGCGTTAGCTTTACCGGCAGCCGCGGTAATCAGCAAAAAAGTATTAATGGCAGCCGATTTGCGCGAAGAAGATATGGAAATGCAAGTTGAAGCCGAAGCCAACCAATACATTCCTTTCTCGCTAGACGAAGTAAATATAGACTTCCAAGTGATTGGCCCAGCTCCAAATAGCCCTGACGAAGTTGAAGTTTTAATCGCAGCTTCACGTAAAGAAAAAATAGAAGACCGCGTAGCAGCCGCTGAAGGGGCAGGTTTAAAAGTTACTGTGATGGATGTTGAAACTTACGCAACTGAAGCGGCGTATACCTTAGTTTCAGGCCAGCTACCAAATGCCGGTCGTGAACAGACAGTAATGATTGTGGATTTGGGTGCGTCCATGATGCATATCAATGTGCTGCACGACAACAAATCAGTCTATACGCGTGAGCAGAGCTTTGGTGGTGGACAACTTACGCAAGAAATTCAGCGCCGATTTGGCCTTTCTTTAGAAGAAGCCGAAATCGCCAAGCGTAAAGGCGGTTTGCCAGAAAGCTACGAAAATGAAGTGCTACAGCCCTTCATGCAATCGCTTGCTATGGAAATTGCCCGTGCGCTCCAGTTCTTTACAAGTTCTACACAATATAACCGCGTAGATCATATTGTATTGGCAGGTGGCTGTGCAGCTATACCGGCTGTTGATGTGATGGTGCAAGACCGTACCCAGGTCAATACGATAGTTGCTAACCCTTTCCACAATATGGCAATTAATAGCAGGCTTAAACAACAGCAAGCTGCAATTGATGCGCCAGCATTACTGATAGCTTGCGGACTTGCAATGCGGGGACTAGATTTATGATACGTGTAAACCTACTACCGCATCGTCAACTAAGACGCGAAGCGCGCCAGCGTGAATTCGGATTAATGGCCGGTTTCGTCGCAATTGCTGCTGCGGTAATTATTTTCTTAGGATGGACTTTTATTAACAATAGAATCGATGCCCAATCGGAACGGAATACCCGCCTTGATGCAGCAATTGCTCAGCTAGATAAGGAAATTGCTGATATTAAGGATTTAAAAGATCAGATCAGTACCATGCTGGAACGTAAGCAAGTGGTAGAAAATCTGCAGACGAATCGTAGTCAAGCTGTAGTTGTACTTGATGAACTTAGTCGTCAACTTCCTGAGGGTATGTATCTAAAAAGTATTAAGCAACAAGGCAACGTGATTACTTTGGAAGGTATAGCTGATACCAATGCAAGGATTGCTACTTTAGTGCGTAATCTATCAACCTCACAGTGGATGCAATCGCCAAATTTAATCGAAATTAAATCTGTAATTATAAATACTTTAAAACAAAATGCATTCACATTGACCGTGAATTTAAAAGCGCCTGTCGTTGAGTCTAAATAGTGGTAAAAGGCTAACAAAATGAAATTAGAAGATTTTAATAATATTGATTTTAAAAATGCAGGTAGTTTACCGCTCCCCATGAAAGCGGTATTGTTAGCGGCTCTGTTCTTGGTGCTACTTGGACTTGGCTATTATTTTATGTGGAGTCCTTCCTTAGAAAGTCTTGATACTGCAAAAGCAAAGGAGCAGGAACTAAGAAAAGTTTTTTTAGATAAAAAAAGCCAAGCCATAAATTTGCAGGCCTATAAAGAGCAAATGGTAGAAATTGAGAAAACTTTCGGTGCCTTGTTGAAACAGCTTCCTGATAAATCACAAATGGATGGATTGCTGACTGATATCAATCAGGCTGGATTAGGCAGGGGATTGGAATTCGAATTATTTAAACCAGGACAAGAAACACAAGCCGAATTTTATGCTGAAATGCCGATTTCTATAAAAGTAATCGGTAATTATCATGATTTAGGTGCATTTGCTACTGACATTTCAAAATTATCGCGTATCGTAACTTTGAATGATTTAGTTATTACTTCCGGAGGGAAGGAGACTAAGCCTGGCGCTAATGATGGAGGGTTGGTGATGGATGCGGTAGCTAAAACATATCGCTATTTAGACTCTGATGAGTTATCAGCTAAACGTAAAGCTACCAAATGATACATTCAGGAAGGTTTGAATTAGTGAATAATCTTAAAAACTCTCAATTTTTCTGGTTGCGATGTATTGGTATTATTCTTTTTGCAGTTATCTTAGCTAGTTGTTCAAATGGCGATGGCGATGATTTGGATAAATTTATGCAAGACGCTGCAAAAGACATGAGGGTCAAGATTACCCCTATACCAGAAGTTAAACCCTATCTTGCATTGCAATACAACTCAGATGGTACGTTAAGTGATCCTTTCAAACCACGCAAAGCTTCCAACAATAAATCCAGTGTCTTACAACCAAATTTAAATAGGCCTAAAGAACCAATGGAAGCCTACCCTTTAGAAAGCATTAAATATGTAGGTTTAATTTCAAGAAACAAATTAACTTATGCCTTATTGCAAACACCAGATAGTGGCGTGCAACAAGTTAAAATTGGAAATTACGTTGGTCAGAACTTTGGAATAGTTACCCAAATTACCGACAGTGAGATTACTTTAAAAGAAATAGTACAGGATGACCTATCTGGAGATTGGGTAGAACGTATTTCTACGCTGACTTTACAAGAAAGTTAACTGGTAAATGGTTATTACAAATAATCATAAGAATAGGATAGTTTAAGGGCGAATTTATGAAAACGTATATGTGGTTAATTAAATATTTTGCTATAACGCTATTGCTTGGATTCGCAAGCATGAGCAAAGCCGAGGATCAGTCAGGTTTGACTAATAAAATTGAAAGCGTCGATTTTTCTTCTCTCCCTGGCGGTAGAGTAAGCATCAGTATTAAAACTACAATGCCTTTAACAAACCCTCCTGCAGGATTTACCTTGAATAATCCTGCACGAATAGCGCTGGATTTTCCAAAAGTGGCAAATGGAATCAATAAAAATAATATAGCGGCAGATCAGGGAGCATTAAAAAGTGTAACGTTAGCTCAGGCAAAAGAACGTACACGTTTAGTACTAAACCTAACAAAAAATGTTGGTTACAGCACTAATTTAAGTGGCAACGAAGTGATTATTATGTTGCAAGCGAATGAAATGGCGGCTGGTTCCTCTATAGAAACAAAGTTTGCGGAGCCTAGGATAGAACAGAATCAAATAGCTATAAATAATGTTGATTTCGCTAGAGGGAAGAATGGAGAGGGCCGAGTAATAGTCGATCTGTCTGATGCAACAGCGGGTATTAATATTAAGCAAAAAGGAAAAACTATTGTAGTAGATTTTATTAATACAGATGTACCTGCTAACCTACAACGACGTTTAAACGTAATTAATTTCAATACACCAGTACTATATGTAGATACTATGAAGCAAGGTAAAAATAGTCGTATGGTTATTGAACCTAAAGGGAATTGGGAGCAATCGGCATACCAAGCAGATAAGAAGTTTATTATAGATGTTAGGCCAATTGTAGATGATCCGAATAAGTTAGTAAAAGGTTCAAAACCAGGCTATGGAGGTGAAAAGCTTTCATTAAATTTTCAAAATATTGAAGTTCGTGCAGTTTTACAAGTAATTGCGGATTTTACGGGTTTAAATATTATTACTAGTGATACCGTAACAGGTAATCTTACTTTGCGATTAAAGGATGTGCCATGGGATCAGGCCATGGACATCATTACAAAAAGTAAAGGTCTTACCATGCGTAAGACTGGTAATGTGATTTTAGTAGCTCCAGCAGACGAAGTTGCTGCAAAAGAAAAACAGAGTTTAGAAGCTTCGCAACAGATAGAAGATTTAGAACCTTTGCGTACAGAGGTATATACGCTAAATTATATGAAAGCAGAGTCTTTAAAAACTTTATTATCTGATTCTAAACAAAAAATATTATCCAAGCGAGGTAGCGTAGCCATAGACGTACGTACCAACACAGCTTTTGTGCAAGATACAGCTAAATACTTAGAGCAGGTTCAAGCAATTATTAATAAAACCGATATACCTATTAAACAGGTGATGATTGAATCACGACTAGTTTTAGCTGATGAAAAATTTGGTAGGAGTTTAGGAGCTAGATTCGGGGTGCAAAGCCAAGCAACTTCCGGTAATAATACAGTTTTTATAGGAGGTAGTTTAGATTCAACTTCCGCTGTCACGACTACAGGACCAGGTGGTATTACAGCTGGTACAGGAGGATTAAATTCTAATTTGCCAGTAACAAATGCATTCGGGAGTATAGCATTTAGCTTATTTAGGCTTCCTGCAGGATTGTTGCTCAATCTGGAATTAACAGCGCTTGAAACTGATAAGCGGGGTAAAATTGTGTCTAGTCCGAGAGTAACTACAGCAAGTCAACAAAAAGCTAAAATCGCTCAAGGCGTTGAGATTCCATATACAGAAGCTTCTAGCAGTGGAGCTGCTACAGTGTCATTCAAAAAAGCCGAGCTAAGTTTGGAAGTCACACCTCAAATTACACCTGACGATAAAATTATCATGGATCTCGAGGTTAGAAAAGATAGCCAGGGTGTTAATACACAAAGTGGCCCCGCTATCAATACTCAAAACGTGACAACACAAGTGCTAGTTTCAAACGGTGAAACAGCAGTCCTTGGAGGAATTTTCGAACAAGCTGAACGTACGGATTATGATAAAGTTCCATTTTTTGGTGATTTACCAGTTATTGGTTATGCATTTAAACGTAAAATTACACAGTCTGATAAAACTGAATTATTAATCTTTATCACTCCCAAAATTATGGATGAAAGTTTAGGTTTGCGTTAAAGCAATGACAAGTTTGTTCAAGCTTTAAATCTGACAGAATTACTGCTTTATCATAAAATGCCCATCATGTTTGGTGGGCATTTTATTTTTACTAGGTATGTTTAATTGACGAACGTTTTTTTTATTGGGTTAATGGGTGCCGGTAAAACGACAATCGGCCGCTTACTTGCCAAGCAACTGGGCATGGCATTTTATGATTCCGACCATGAGATTGAGCGTAGGACTGGCGTTAAAATTCCACTTATCTTTGAATTAGAAGGTGAGGCTGGATTTCGTAAACGTGAAACGGCAATTATTGAAGAGCTGTGCCAGCATGATAATATCGTTATGGCTACAGGAGGTGGTGCAATATTGATGCCTGAGAACCAATCATACTTAAAGAATAATGGAAAGATTATTTACCTTAGGGCCAATATCCATGATTTATGGTTGCGCACTAGGAATGATAAAAATCGACCGTTACTACAAGGGGTGGATATTAGACAGAAGCTCGAAGGCCTATACTGGGAACGTGATCCCATCTATAGCAAATTAGCTAATTGCATTGTAGATACAGGCGCACAATCTGCCACAGAAATAACCAATCATATCGAGCAATTGCTAAAGTCTAACCCGTGATCCCGAACCAAAATCCTATGCAAACATTAAAAGTAGATTTAGCTGATAGAAGTTACCCTATTTATATTGGGAGCAAACTTCTATCAAATATTGATTTAATTCTTCCTCATTTAAAGCGAAAAAATGTAGCAATTATTACTAATACTACTGTAGCGCCTATATATCTGGATAAGCTAAAAAACACATTAGAAACCGCAGGCGTAAAGGTAATATCTATAATTTTGCCAGATGGGGAAGCCTATAAAAATGCTGATACTTTAAATAGCATATATGATGCTTTGTTACAGAATCGTTGTGAGCGCAGCACCACTTTAATAGCGTTAGGTGGAGGAGTCGTTGGCGATTTAACTGGATATGCCGCAGCTACGTATCTTAGAGGTGTGCCATTTATCCAAATCCCCACCACTTTGCTTTCACAGGTAGATTCCTCTGTTGGCGGTAAAACAGGTATCAATCATCCCTTAGGTAAAAATATGATAGGTGCGTTCTATCAGCCACAAGCAGTACTTGCGGATATTGATACTTTACAGACATTACCCGATAGGGAGTTTTCTGCTGGTATGGCAGAAGTGATTAAATATGGATTAATACGTGATGCGGATTTCTTTGATTGGATAGAAGTTAATATTGAAGGACTGATGCAATTAAAAGAACGGGAGCTTAGTTATGCAATTTTCCGGTCTTGCCAAAACAAGGCGGAAGTAGTGGCGCGCGATGAGCATGAAAATGGTGAAAGAGCTTTATTAAATCTTGGACATACATTCGGTCATGCCATCGAAAATGCAATGGGTTACGGAATTTGGCTCCATGGTGAAGCAGTTGCCGCAGGTACGATGCTAGCTGCAGATCTCTCTCAGCGCATGGGATGGCTAACTCTTCAAGGCATCTCCCGTATTAAAAAAATATTTGAGGCAGCAAAGCTGCCAGTTACCGCACCTAACCTTGGCGTAGATAAATATCTGGATTTGATGAGCATGGATAAAAAAGTTGCAGATGGGAAGATACGTCTGATACTGCAGCAGGAAATTGGTAAATCAATTATTACCAGTGATTATGATGTTAATTTATTAAAAGAAACTTTAACGCAATCGCCAATGCTTGAAAGTATAAAATGAGCTCTACAATGCTAGCCCCTTATGCTGCTAATCCAGAGAAAAGCAAGGGTAGGCATCATCCAGAATTACCATCCTCAACACGGAATGCATTTCAGCGTGACCGCGATCGAATTATTCATTCTACTGCCTTTCGGCGACTTGAATACAAAACGCAAGTCTTCGTGAATCATGAAGGCGATTTATTCCGCACTCGCCTAACTCATAGCTTGGAAGTTGCTCAATTAGCTCGTGGCATTGCCCGCACTTTAAATTTGCATGAAGACTTGACCGAAGCGATTGCACTTGCCCACGACTTGGGGCATACGCCCTTTGGTCACGCAGGACAGGATGCGCTCAATGTATGCATGCGTAATTACGGGGGTTTTGAACATAACCTTCAATCATTGCGCGTAGTGGACCAATTGGAACTCCGATATGCGGAATTCGATGGATTGAATCTCACCTTTGAAGTGCGCGAGGGGATACTGAAGCATTGTTCGATTAAGAATGCAAAAATGTTAGGTGATGTAGGTATTAGATTTATTGAAAAAACCCAGCCTAGCTTGGAAGCACAACTTACTAATTATGCAGATGAGATCGCATATAACAATCACGATATAGATGATGGTTTACGTTCTGGCTTGATCACAATTGAGCAATTAGAAAGCATTGAACTATTTGCGATAAATCTTAATATTGTGCGTAGCAAATATCCAAAATTAGAACACCGAAGATTGATTCATGAAACCATACGTCGCATGATCAATATTCTGGTGGTGGATTTATGTGAACAAAGTACAAAAAATATACAACAACATCAGCCGCAGAATATAGACCATATCCGTGATCTACCCCTATTAATAAATTTTAGTAAAAAAATTGCCAATCAGAATTTAGAGTTAAAGCAATTCCTACGTTATAACTTATACCATCATTACAAAGTAAATCGGATGAGCGCAAAGGCTCAACGTATAGTGACCGATTTATTTGAATGTTTTATAGAGAACATCGAATTACTTCCTACCGAATTTCAAACTTACGCAAAGATTGATAAGGCACGTGCGGTTGCAGATTATATTGCTGGCATGACTGATCGATTTGCTATACGCGAACACAAAAGATTGTTTGCAATAGATGATAGGCTTTGATACTACTGATGTTGCATATTTACAACAATTGTTAAGAAATGTGTCTAATTTGCAAATATTTTGTTGTTTCACTACTTTTGTTTTGGCATACTCTTACAACCTTCTTAATGAATTTTCATTGAGAAAGTTTGCAAACTCTCTCGCCTAATTTGTTTTGTCATTATTGATAAAGTAGTGGTGGGTAACTTAGTAGTAAAAATAGAAATAAAACTTAGGAGACTTAAATGAATAAGCAAGTTAAATTAGCAGTAGCTGGCGCTCTAGTAGCACTAAGCTCTACAGCAGCTAACGCTGGCATCATGATCCCAGCTGGCGATTGGACTTTAGACATTGGCGGTATCGTAAACGCTTACTACACACACACATCATTCAGTGGCGACACTGGTGCTGGTGCTGCACCTTTAGGTTTGGGTGATGGCAATGCCGACAGTACTTCTAATATCACAACTGGTCTGTTGCCAAACTATTTATCAGTTTCTGGTAAAACTCGCCAAAACGATTTAGATGTTGGTTTCACAATCAGCATCAACCCAGGTGCTTCAACTACACAAGCTGGTAGACAAGGTTCGCATCAAGAAAACCGTCAAGCATTTTTGACATTCGGTGACAAATCATGGGGTTCTATCAAAATCGGTAAAGATTTAGGCATTTATGCTTCTGATGCTATTTTGAACGACATGACATTATTAGGTGTTGGCTCAGGTGCTGGTTCATTAGCTGGTAATACAACAACATTAGGTCGTATCGGTACAGGTTTCATGTATGCTGACTGGAAATCACAAGTTGCTTACACATCGCCAAACTGGAATGGCTTTAGCTTCACAGCAGGTGTAACTCAAGCTTGGAATACAGTTGGTACATTGGGTACTAGCGCAAATAGTTCAGACCGTGGTGGTTCATCACCAGCATTTGAAGGTAAAGCTTCTTATGAATGGGCTGGCGATGTAGGCGGTAAAGTATGGGTTTCTGCAATTTCGCAAAAAGTTGAAGGTTTAACTAATGGCTCAGCTGCTGGTATTAATGCTGCTGGTACAGCATTAGTTGCTGCAGTGCCTAATACGATTACTGATGTAAATGATCGTGCAACAGCATTTGATATCGGCGCAACTGTAAATGTAGCTGGTTTTGGTTTAACTGGTTACTATGGTAAAGGTGATGGTATCGGTCAAACACTTCAATTATTTGATGGTTTTGACTCAACAGGTAAATCACGCGATTCAGACCAATGGTATGCTCAAGCGACTTACACACTTCCAGGTGTAGGTACTAAGTTAGGTGCTAGCTATGGTAAATCAACACTTGATGGTAATGCAGTAGATGCATTCGATGACATCGAAGATTCAATGTGGGTTATTGGTGCATACCATCCGCTTACTAAACATTTGAACTTGGTAGCTGAGTATTCACAATCAAAACGTGAAGTTGACAACAATGTTGGCGCATCAGCAGATGCAAAAGCAAAAACTATTTCTTTAGGCGCAATCTTATTCTTCTAGGATAAAACTCGTTTACTGTTATAGCTAGTTTGATAAACGGCATCTTCGGATGCCGTTTTTTTATCTAGTATTTTTGATATGCCTTTTAATTAAGTTATTTCTTTCAATAAAATATGAATTTATATCCTGTTACTATAATTGAGAACTTTTACGAAAATCCTGCTGCTATTAGAAAATTTGCATTAGCTCAGAAGTATACTTTTTGTAAGGATAGAGAGAATTTAGAATACGTATATCCAGGTAGTAGAACAAAAGACATATTTGATTTAGATAAAAATTTACATGAAAAAATATGTAAAAAGTTAGTATCAGTTTTCCATAATTCTGAGTATGACTATATGAGATGGGCGATTTCAACTAGCTTTCAGAGCGTTACAGAAGAGTACGGCAAAGGCGTTATCCATACGGATCAAAATACTATATTTGCTGCGGTATTATATTTAACTCCTGATGCACCCTTAGATACGGGCACTTCCTTATTTAGGAAGAACGGAAAATTCGACGAGAAAAAATATCTGCAAGCATTAGCGACCAATGACACTAGATTCAGAGATGGCCAAATCGTTATGGATACTACTTATCATGATATGTTTGATGAAATCGTGCGTGTGAATAATGTCTACAATACATTGATTATTTATGAAGGTAGGCACTTTCATGCTGCAAATGAATTTTTTGGCAAAAATCTGAAAGATTCTAGATTAGCGCAAGTTTTTTTCATTAATAAAATTGATGCACAGAGACATAGCTCATTCCCACTGCATAGAACGAGTTCGATTAAGATATAAACTAAATTACTGTATTAATGCAGAATGAACAAAAAACGGCATTTACGCCGTTTTTTATTAATATTTAATTGCCATTATTCTTCTATTCCAAGTTCTTGAATCTTTCGGGTTAAAGTGTTGCGGCCCATCCCAAGTTGATTGGCGGCTTCAATACGTCGCCCATGAGTATGTTCTAAAGCCTTAATAATGAGAATGCGCTCAAAAATTTGCGTGCGCGTTTCCAGCACTTGTTGTTCGCCACGATTTAAAGCATCCATTACATCGCTAGCCAATGCATCTTGCCATGAGAGTGCTGCTGTCGATTTGGTATTATCATCTTTAAGTTCAGGCGGTAAATCGGCGATATCAATATTTTGACCCGGCGCCATAACTGTAAGCCAATGACATACGTTTTCAAGCTGGCGTACGTTTCCGCTCCAATTGACTGCGCTCAAGTATTTCAGGGCAGCAACAGAAGGTTGCTTGGTTTCCACTCCTAGCTCTGAAGCGCTTTGCTGTAGAAAATGCTTAATCAATAAAGGAATATCCTCGCGGCGTTCACGCAATGCCGGAAGCCTTAAACGAATTACATTTAAGCGATGAAATAAATCTTCTCGGAATAAACCAACCTTAACTCGTTCTTCTAAGTCTTGATGGGTAGCGGCGATAATTCGGACATTGACTTTAATTGGTTGATGACCGCCAACACGATAAAACTGACCATCACTTAATACACGTAATAACCTGGTCTGAAGGTCAGATGGCATATCGCCGATTTCGTCCAAAAATAAGGTACCTGTATCCGCCTGTTCAAAACGACCGCGACGAGCCGCTTGTGCGCCTGTGAAAGCGCCGCGCTCATGACCGAATAATTCTGATTCTAATAAATCTTTTGGAATGGCAGCTGTATTGATTGCAATAAATGGTTTGTCGCCTCTAGGACTATGGCGATGTAAAGCGCGTGCAACGAGTTCTTTACCGCTACCGGATTCCCCGTTAATAAGCACAGTTGCATGTGAACGGCTTAGACGGCCAATAGCCCTAAAAACCTCTTGCATGGAGGGCGCTTGACCAATAATCTCCGGAGTTTCTTCAGGACCTATGCTAGTTGTACCGTCTGAAGCTTGTCTTGTACTTTCATCTACAGCACGGCGAATAATTTCGATGGCTTGGTCTACATCAAAAGGCTTGGCTAAATATTCAAAAGCACCGCCTTGGAATGCAGCTACTGCACTTTCTAAGTCAGAATAAGCGGTCATGATAATAACTGGAATATCGGGATATTTTTGTTTGATCTCGCTTAAAAAATCTAAACCTGATCCATTAGGCATGCGGATATCGCTGACGACTACTTGCGGTTGTTCACGACCAAGGGCATTCAAAGCTTCTGCTACCGATGAGAATGTCTTGAATTCCATGTCAGTGCGTGCAAGTGCTTTTTCAAATACCCAGCGAATTGATTTATCGTCGTCAATAATCCAGATAGGTTTCATTTATATTCCTTAAGTTTTGTACTCAGTTAGAGTGCTTATTGTTTTGTTGCGTTTTGTTTGATGGCTGTTGTTTCTATCGGCAGTAATATCGTAAAACAGGTTTGTCCGGGTGCACTCTCACATTCAATCATGCCGTGATGCTGTGTAATGAAAGTTTGTGCAAGTGTTAAACCTAAGCCTGAGCCACCTTCGCTGCCAGAGACTAATGGGTAAAAGATTCGGTCACGAATATCCGCGGGAATACCAGGCCCGTTATCTATGATTTCCAATTTAATGGCTACACGATAACGCTTCCGTGCCAATGTAACCTGACGTTCAGCACGCGTACGCAACGTAATTTGGCTATTTTTCGTATTATGCGATTGCATTGCTTGAACTGCGTTGCGAGCGATATTTAGCACTGCCTGAATGAGCTTCTCTCGATCACCAATTAGCTCTGGCAAACTTAAATCATAGTCCCTTTGGATGAGCACAGCTTTTGGTGATTCCGCTAATAATAAGCTCCTAACTCTCTCCAAGACTTCATGGATATTAGTGGGCTGATATTTAGGCATTCGATGTGGGATTAACAGCCTATCCATTAGAGACTGTAAACGATCAGCCTCTTTGATAATTACTTGTGTATATTCGCGAAGGTTGGGTGATGGTAATTCATGCTCAAGAAGCTGGGCTGCACCACGTAATCCGCCTAAAGGGTTACGTATTTCATGGGCAAGATTCCTGAGAAGTTCAGCATTGGCCTGCTGCTGAATCAGCATGCGTTCTTCCCTGGCGATTCTCAACTGGGCATCCATTTGCTGGAATTCCAGTATCAAACATGCAACTGGTGAGTCGATCGGAGTTACTGTGCAGGTTACTGCGAAAGAATGATGACGATGGGTGCTGATTGTAAACTCATGTTCACGGAACGGGCTTTGCTGCTCAATGGCATTATTCACTGCCATCATAAGTATTTCGCAATCGGGAAATACTTCACTGATCTGCAAACCAGTGATTTGCGTCGCACTGAATGCAAAGATGATTTCGGCGCCAGGATTGGTATAAACGACACGTCTGTTATCGTCTAACAAAATGATGGCTGTAGCCAGATGTTCGAGACCAGCAAAATGATCTGGCGTTGGTTTGACCATAGTAATACTTAATTCAAAATTAAAATAATACTACGATTAAAGCAAAAGCTAGACCAACTTTAATTTTGGTCCAGATTTAGTAAAATATAGACTGCAAATACCTTAAAGACTAATTAAGTGCATCAATTTCTTTTTGCAATAGCTCGATATTCTTTTGGTGATTATCTACATCGGCTTGCAAATTCTTCATTTTTTCTTCGAATTTAGGCACATTGCGGAAGGTGGAAGTCGTGCCATTTGCATTTTTCTTTTGATAGACTTCTGGATTAGATTGGCCTTCAGCATACGCTTTCTTGGCATCTTCTAAAGCGGTTTTTTCAGCTTCCAATTCGCTTTGCAGAATCTCTTTACGCTTGTCATCACGCTGGTTTTGGGTTTGCTTGTTTACTTTAGGGAAGCTATCCGGGGTAGCTGTACGTTTGTTAGCGCTTGGCTTTGGGCGGTCATTCGATATCGTATTGGCATCCGGGTCCAACTCTAGGCGGACTGCGCCCTTTGTTTTTGAATTTGAATAGGTAACGCGTCCATCTTCATCAACGCGCTTATAGATCTCAGCATACGCGTTATGGCATAGGACTACACTTCCTAAAGCAAGCAATATCAAATGTTTTTTCATGGGCATAGTTTAGTAGAGTTAGCTTAGTAAGGCAACGTACGGCGCACAGCTAAGGTTGACCGATTGCGTATATCAGTGATGACAATAAAAAAAGGGCGAATAAATCGCCCCTTTTTTAACTAATTAAACTTGATTAGCAAGAGTAGTACAAGCCAAACTCAACTGGGTGTGGTGTTTGACGTAGTTTGGTCACTTCTTCCATTTTCAATGCAATGTAAGAATCAATCCAATCTTCAGTAAATACTCCGCCTTTAGTCAAGAACTCACGGTCCTTATCTAAATACTCAAGCGCTTGCTCTAATGAAGAACATACAGTTGGGATCAATGCATCTTCTTCTGGTGGTAGATGGTACAAGTCTTTTGTAGCTGGCTCACCTGGGTGAATCTTGTTTTGTACGCCATCTAAACCAGCCATTAGCAATGCTGAGAATGCCAAGTATGGGTTAGCGATTGGATCTGGGAAACGAGCCTCAACACGACGTGCTTTTTCACCATGTACAAATGGAATACGGATTGCAGCAGAACGGTTTTTAGCAGAGTAAGCCAATTTAACTGGCGCTTCGTAATGTGGAACTAAGCGTTTGTATGAGTTAGTACCAGGATTAGTAATCGCATTTAATGCGCGAGCGTGTTTGATGATACCGCCGATGTAGTACAAAGCGAAATCGCTTAAACCAGCATAGCCATTGCCTGCGAACAGGTTTTTGCCATCTTTCCATACTGATTGGTGTACGTGCATACCAGAACCGTTATCGCCAAACATCGGTTTTGGCATGAATGTAGCAGTTTTGCCATACGCATGTGCTGTGTTCAACACTACGTATTTAAGGATTTGAGTCCAGTCTGCGCGTTGTGTCAGGGTGGCAAATTTAGTACCGATTTCACATTGGCCAGCAGTTGCCACTTCATGGTGGTGCACTTCAACAGGCACGCCCATCGCTTCTAAAGTCATACACATTGCTGAACGTACGTCTTGCAATGAGTCGACTGGTGGAACTGGGAAGTAACCGCCTTTAACAGCTGGACGGTGCCCAGTGTTGCCGCCTTCGAATTTTTCTGCAGATGACCAAGCAGCTTCTTCTGAATTGATTTTTACTGAGCTACCGCTCATGTCAACAGACCAGTTGATGGAATCAAAAATGAAGAATTCTGGTTCTGGACCGAAGTAAGCTGTATCACCTAAGCCGCTTGATTTTAAATATGCTTCAGCACGTTTAGCTAAAGAACGTGGGTCACGGTCATAGCCCTTACCGTCTGTAGGATCAACCACATCACAGGTCAAGATCAATGTAGGCTCGTCCATGAATGGATCGATGTTCGCTGTTGAAGCATCTGGCATCAATTGCATATCTGATGCTTGAATGCCTTTCCAACCTGCGATTGAAGAGCCGTCAAATGCGTGGCCTTCTGTAAATTTATCTTCATTGAATGCAGAAACAGGCACAGTTACGTGTTGCTCTTTACCGCGAGTATCGGTGAAACGGAAATCAACAAACTTAATGTCGTTTTCTTTCACCATCTTCATTACATTAGCCACTGACATCAAAAATCTCCCTATTTAATTTGAGTGGGTTTAGGATAAAAATTATTAAAAATTCGTAAAAAATTCAACACAGTAGATTAGCAGGAAATGTGCCATCCTGAAAAGAGCGTTGACGGGCTTTTTTGCTTAACGTTGTAAATCACACAAAATATCAAGCACCAATGTGGTGCTAATGCAATTATTTATGCACTTTTATAGTGCGTTAATAAATGAATAAAATTGGTCTGTATAAAAACCGCTAAAAGTTTAAAATTAAACATAATTTTGTTTTGGTAATATGTAGTCTTGGTATTAAAAAATATGAAAGATATTAAATGTCCGGGAAAACTGAAATTTTAGATAAAGCCAAACAACGTGCTATGGAAAATAATCTTCCATACGAAGGAACTGTAACGCCGGAAGAAGCATATACGCTAATACAGAATAATCCCGAAAGTATATTGGTGGATGTTCGTACGCTGGCTGAATTGGAACTGGTAGGTCGGGTACCGGATGCGCTGCATATTGAATGGGCATTTTATCCGGGTATGGTAGCTAACCCTGATTTTGATAAACAACTTGTGCAACAAATACATAAAAAAAGTCCGGTAATTTTTATGTGCCGTACCGGTGGCCGGTCGCACAATGCCGCAGTTGTTGCCGCAAAACTTGGTTATACTGCATTTAATATGCTGGAAGGCTTTGAAGGTGAAGCCAATACAGATCAGCAACGTACTATGATCAATGGCTGGAAACATGCAGGTCTCCCGTGGACGCATGCAAAAAAATAATAATACCTAATTAATGAATTCATCCCCCACAAAAGAAATTGCTGACCGTTATGCAGTAATAGGCAATCCTATTGCCCATAGCAAGTCACCCATGATTCATGAAGCATTTGCTCGGAATACCGCGCAAGTATTGGAATACACCAGAATTCTTGCTCCCTTAGATGGTTTTGTTGAAACTGTACATGCCATGATCGCTGATGGGTTCAAAGGCGCAAACGTTACCGTGCCTTTCAAAATGGAAGCATTCCAGCTGGCAAATCAGCTCACCGAACGTGCGCACGATGCCGGTGCAGTGAATACACTCATTTTTAATGAAGCTGGGATTGTTGGTGATAATACCGATGGAGCCGGTATCGTACGGGATATTCAGGAAAACCTGCAGATACCGATCGCTGGTAAGCGCGTATTGTTGATTGGCGCTGGCGGCGCTGCTGAAGGTGTGTTGCACCCCATATTGGCATGTTCGCCATCGCTATTGGTCATATCTAACCGCACGCTAGATAAAGCGTTGACCATGGTTAAAAAGGTGGAGGAGCAAGGGGAGTATCGTTTTGTTTCGGTGAATGCCTACGCTTTTGATGATCTGCAAGGCCAGGAATTTGATATCGTTGTGAATGCAACTTCTACCGGTTTAACCGATACGTTATTACCGTTACCCACAGGAATTTTCGCAACTGGTTCTTTAGCCTACGACATGATGTATGGCCGTACTACGCCTTTTATGAAACTGGCATTTGAACAAGGCGCACAGGTTTCTGATGGATTGGGCATGCTTGTTGAACAGGCAGCAGAAGCTTTTTATGTATGGCGCGGTGTGCGACCGGAAACCAGCACAGTCATGCAAGCTATCAGGAATCTTGGAAAATAAGATGAAACTTATCGCATGCTGACCTGGTTATTTAATCGTAAGAAGAATTCGGCATCTTTGGGCATAGGCGGCATTTTTATCCGTATTTTTGCAGCATTGATTATGCTGCTTTTTTTATACCAGCTTTGGATATTCCTACATATCTGCTGGTGGATTAAATTCAATCCTTCATCTAGTGCATTTATGGAAGATCGCCTAGAAGTTCTGCAGGAAAAAAATCCGGATGTGGAATTGCGCTATAAATGGGTAGATTACAGCAAAATTTCCATCAACCTGAAACGTGCAGTAGTGGCGGCGGAGGATTCTAAATTCCTCGATCATGAAGGTTTCGACTGGGAAGGTATACAGAAGGCATACGAAAAGAACCTCAAAAAAGGCAAAATTGTGGCCGGCGGTTCAACCATCAGCCAGCAATTAGCCAAGAATCTGTTTTTGTCGACTAAGCGTACGCCGTGGCGTAAAGGCGAAGAAGCTGTAATTACGCTTATGCTAGAACAGATGCTGACCAAGAAGCGTATCTTGGAAATCTACCTGAATGTGATCGAATGGGGTAATGGCGTATTCGGCGCAGAAGCCGCTGCAAGGCATTATTACAAAACCAGTGCCGCTAACTTAGGCAGCGGGCAAGCTGCGAAAATGGCGGCCATGATTCCTAATCCACGCTTTTATGACAAGCACCAATCCACCCGGTATCTAAATCGTCGTGCTGCAACCATTCAGGCACGTATGAATTACGCTATTGTTCCGAAATAAATAGTACCTAAGTTTAGATTTAATTAGGCGCTATCAGCGCCGTAACGACTTTTCGTGCAAATGGGGCGATCACAAAAATGGCCGGGAAAGCGATAGGCCATGCATGCACGAATCCATTCAACCAGTGCTGGAAAAATGCACTATCAAAGCCCGTAAAAACAGCGGTCAAAACGCCAGACATCAACAAAGCCATCAGTAAAGACATCACAAACGCAAACAATATGCCTTCATATTTTTTAGGTATTTTCATAAGTATCGCCCCTAAAGCATATTGCGTAGATATTTAGCTGTATAGCTCTTCTTGCTTTCTGCCACAGTTTCCGGCGTGCCTTCAGCAATCACCATGCCGCCACCATCCCCACCTTCCGGGCCCATATCGACGATCCAGTCAGCTGTTTTAATCACGTCCAGGTTATGCTCAATGATTACGATGGTATTGCCGGCATCGCGCAGGCGGTGAATCACATCAAGTAATAGTTGTATATCAGCAAAGTGCAAGCCAGTAGTCGGCTCGTCCAGAATATATAAGGTACGGCCTGTATCGCGCTTGCTCAATTCCAAGGCGAGTTTAACGCGCTGCGCTTCACCGCCAGATAATGTGGTAGCACTTTGGCCAAGCGTGATATAGCCTAGGCCAACATCTAATAAGGTTTTAAGCTTGCGTGCGATCACTGGCTGGGCACTGAAGAATTCATGCGCCTGCTCCACGGTCATGCTCAGGATTTCGTGAATGTTCTTACCCTTGAACTGAATCTCTAAAGTCTCACGGTTATAGCGCTGACCTTTACACACGTCACAAGGCACATACACATCCGGCAGGAAATGCATCTCGACACGAATCACGCCGTCGCCTTGGCAGGCCTCGCAACGCCCGCCTTTAACGTTAAATGAATAACGTCCTGGGCCATAACCACGGACACGGCTTTCCGGCACACCGGCGAATAGGTCGCGGATTGGCGTAAATAGTCCCGTATAAGTCGCAGGATTTGAACGCGGTGTACGGCCGATCGGGCTTTGGTCTACGTCCACGACTTTATCGAAAAATTCCAGGCCGTCGATCTCGCCGAATTCAGCAGGTTCGGTACTGCTGCCGTAAAGATGCTGTGCTACCACTCGATATAAAGTGTCGTTGATTAGTGTGGATTTGCCGCTGCCGGACACACCGGTGATGCACGTTAGCAAACCAACCGGCAATTTAAGTGTGACATCTTTAAGGTTATTCCCGGTGGCATGGCTCATTTTAATCCAGCGTGCTGGGTCGGCTTGTGTGCGAGTTTTCTTATAGATAATTTGTCTTTTGCCGCTCAGGTATTCGCCGGTCAGCGAATTTTTATTCTCCTGAATCTGTTGGGGTGTACCTTCGGCAACAATCTGTCCGCCATGCTCGCCAGCGCCAGGGCCGATATCGACCACATAATCTGCCGCCATAATAGCGTCCTGGTCATGTTCCACCACAATCACGCTGTTGCCGATATCGCGTAGGCGTTTCAGTGTATCCAACAGCCTGTCATTGTCGCGCTGATGCAAACCGATAGAAGGCTCATCCAGTACATACATCACACCGGTCAAACCGCTACCGATCTGTGATGCCAAGCGGATACGCTGCGCTTCGCCGCCTGAGAGCGTTTCTGCAGAACGGGAAAGTGAAAGATACTCTAGGCCGACATTGGTCAAAAA
This sequence comes from Methylotenera sp., assembly GCA_035460225.1. Taxonomy (GTDB): domain Bacteria; phylum Pseudomonadota; class Gammaproteobacteria; order Burkholderiales; family Methylophilaceae; genus Methylotenera. The sequence goes on along the minus strand of DATHWX010000025.1, from coordinate 1,471 downwards.
CTTAAGGCGGTTACTGATCTCTTTAACAATCTTATCGGCAATGGCTAGTTTCGCACCAGTGAGTTCCAGCGCATCAAAGAAAGTAAGTGCTAACTTAAGCGGCACTTCACACACTTCGTGAATATTCTTATTACCCACTTTTACATGGCGTGCTTCTTTGCGCAAACGTGTGCCAGCACATTCAGGACAGCTCTGCGAATTAAGGTATTTTGCCAATTCTTCTCGTACGGTTTGCGAATCGGTTTCGTGATAACGGCGTTTAAGATTATTTAAAATACCTTCGAACGAATGGGTTTTTTGGAAGAAAGTACCGCGCTCGTTCAGGTATTTGAAAGCGATTTCCTCTTTACCACTGCCATGCAATAACACATGCTGAACATGTTCACTGAGTTTCTCAAATGGCGTATCTAGGTCAAACCTATAATAATTGCTTAAGCTGGAAAGCATCTGAAAATAAAACTGGTTACGTCTATCCCAGCCTTTGATAGCGCCGGCAGCCAGTGACAAATGCGGAAAAGCCACAACGCGTTTTGGGTCAAAAAAGTTAATATTGCCCAAACCATCACAACTTGGGCAAGCACCCATTGGATTGTTGAAAGAGAATAAACGCGGCTCTAATTCCGCAAGTGAGTAGTCACACATAGGGCAGGAAAACTTGGCCGAGAACAGGTGCTCTTTGTCGGTATCCATCTCAACCGCAATAGCTTTACCATCTGCCAGGCGCAACGCCGTTTCGAAGGATTCAGCGATACGCTGCTTCATATCAGCTTTGACTTTCAAACGGTCAACTACGACATCCACATTGTGTTTCGTAGTCTTGGCTAATTGCGGCAAAGCATCAACTTCATAGATTTTGCCATCGACTCGCAAGCGTACAAAACCTTGCGCTTTTAATTCGTCGAATAAATCAAGCTGTTCGCCTTTGCGGTTACTCACCACGGGGGCCAATATCATGAGTTTGGTATCTTCAGGCAACGCCAGCACGCTGTCGACCATTTGGCTGACGGTTTGAGCTTGTAACTGGATACCATGTTCCGGGCATTCTGGGTCGCCGGCACGGGCATATAATAAGCGCAAATAATCGTGAATTTCAGTCACTGTGCCTACAGTGGAACGCGGGTTATGCGAGGTAGATTTCTGCTCAATGGAAATGGCCGGTGATAAGCCTTCAATCAGGTCTACATCCGGTTTATCCATACGCGCCAGGAATTGCCTGGCATAAGCCGAAAGCGACTCTACATAACGGCGCTGGCCTTCTGCATATAAGGTATCGAATGCCAACGAAGACTTACCGGAACCAGAAAGGCCGGTAATAACGATGAGTTGGTTCCGTGGCAAATCCAGCGAAATATTTTTTAGGTTGTGCGTGCGCGCACCGCGTATTTTGATGAAATCCATAATGCTTTTACGAAAATTTGGGCAACCTGCTAATATACCTACTTTTACGCTTTTAGCTCAATTATTTTTCATG
>DATHWX010000024.1:0-74155 GCA_035460225.1 Methylotenera sp. | reverse complement strand
TGAAACCACTTGCTCACCGAAAGCTTTAACGCCTAATCGTTGTGAGTGTGAATCGCGACCGTTACGTGAACTACCGCCAGCTTTTTTGTGTGCCATGATTTATCCTAACTATATATTCTGAAATTACTCAGCTGCTTTGGCCGCTTTTGCTGCCTTAGCCGGTTTAGCTGCTTTGCCAGAAGCACTGATATCACCAATTTGGATTTCAGTATAGCTTTGGCGATGGCCTTGTGTTTTACGATAATGTTTACGACGACGGAACTTGAAAATCATCACTTTATCGCCACGGCCATGTGAAACTACTGTTGCGCTTACTGTAGCGCCAGCAATGATAGGTGAACCGATAGTGGTTGTCGCACCATCAGATACCATTAGAATTTGATCTAAGGTAACAGTCGCGCCAACATCAGCCGCTAATTTTTCAACTTTTAATTTTTCGCCCGCAACCACGCGATATTGCTTACCACCAGTTTTGATTACTGCATACATGATTATGCCTTTAACTCATACTTCAAAGAATCGCGCATTATACGCAATTTATCCCGCAAAGCAAACCATAATCGCGCTTAAAACCAAAAAATCCTTATCTAACTTATGGCCTAATTAATAGCTTAATTGAACACGCAATAACGACTGCCGGTTTTTAACATTATATATGACTCTTTTCATACACTGTAACTAAGCTGCAAATAAGCAAAATAGCCATATAAATGGTCTATCTAAATAAAACTTCGCTAATTTGACTGTGATAAAATGCACGTTACTTTTTTAGGCTTAACTTAACGTGGCATCCACTACTACTCCATTAGGCAGTATCCAGTCTTGTATAGAAGCCGATATCGAGGCTGTGAATAAGGTCATCCAGCAATCATTGCGTTCTGAGGTTGCACTCGTTAACCAGGTAGCCAATTACATTATCAACAGTGGTGGAAAACGTCTTAGGCCTATTCTAGTATTACTTTCCGCGGGTTTATTCGGCGGCATCAAACCCGCTCATCACCAACTCGCGGCAGTAGTCGAATTCATTCACACCGCCACTTTATTGCATGATGACGTTGTCGATGAATCATCCAAACGTCGCGGCCAAAGCACCGCTAACGCCTTATTCGGTAATGCTGCCAGTGTGTTAGTAGGTGACTTCGTTTATTCACGCGCCTTCCAGATGATGGTCGCTGTGCAAAACATGCACGTGATGGAAGTCTTGAGCGACGCAACGAACATCATTGCTGAAGGTGAAGTGCTACAGCTGCTGAATGTACACAATGCTGATATTAGTGACGAAGATTATTTACAAGTAATCCATTACAAAACGGCCAAATTATTTGAAGCTGCCGCGCGTTTAGGTGCGATTATCAGCAACGGCAACCCTGAACAAGAGCTCGCATTAAGCAATTACGGTATGCATGTAGGTACGGCATTCCAACTGATTGATGATGTGCTAGACCTAAGTGGCAACTCTGCCGAAATCGGCAAAAACCTGGGCGATGATTTAAGCGAAGGCAAGCCTACCTTGCCTTTACTTTATGCAATGCGCAATAGCAATACGGAAGAATCTGCAGTCATTAAACACGCGATCGAACTAGGTGGCTTGGACGATCTGAATAGCGTATTGAGCACCGTAGAGCGTACTGGAGCATTGCAGCATGTAAGGGAAATAGCAGCTAAAGAAGCAGAACTAGCCTGTATAGCAATTCAGGATTTTACGGATTCGCCTTATAAACAGGCAATGGTAGATTTAGCTAGGTTTGCGGCCAATAGAACTTTTTAGCAGAATTTAAAGCCCGGCTGCTCAATACAGCGGGGCTTACCTATCAATTAATTCAACATGATCTGTTCACCACTATCAGCATGGTAATAGGTCAGATGGGCGCAATCACTTGTGCCTGTGGTTAAAGAGCCATCAAATAGTGATTTACCTTCCACGTCCACTACCGCATAGCCATTATGATATAGCGTGACTTCCGCAAGTTTTTCGCCTTGGCGTAGGGCAAAGCTGACGCAATTATCTTCTTCTGCTTCAGAATAAACTTCCCAATCACGCCCGCCGGCCAACTGAGTCAACCATCCGGGCAAATCAACTTCCACGCGGCAAATCACGGGCTCATCCCATTCCGGATGATGAATCTCGGAATGTGCGAACTCGATTGCGTTGTGTTGATTTGAACTTTCTACCATGTCTTTTCCTTTACAGCTTATGTGCTCATTATAATATTGAATGTGCTTCATGAGCCTTAACTTTACGATTCGTTACACATTCAAGAAGCTATATTTGTGCCAATTATTGATATTTCAAGGCAGTCTTATATTTTTACATTGGTGCCAGTTGCCACAATTATTCAACGATGCGATGATGCGTTTAGTTTACAAGCCGCTTTAGTAGAGCGGACACTAATAAAATCAAGGGACTGATATGCCAGACGCTTTTATGGAAATCTCACAATTCTTGCAGGAAAGCAATGCAGCTTTTATTACTATCTCAGTAATATTAGGACTAATGGTAGGCAGCTTCCTTAATGTGGTGATTCATCGCTTACCTAAAATGATGGAGCGTGAATGGCACAATAACTGCCTGGAACTACAAGGCAAAGACGTAGCTGAAGCACCTAAATACAATATCGTCACCCCACGTTCAGCATGCCCGCATTGCGGACACAAAATCAGCGCCTTAGAAAATATCCCTGTGATTAGCTACCTCTTCCTGCGTGGCAAGTGTAAAGGCTGCAAAGCACACATCAGCGTACGCTATCCATTGATTGAGGCATTAACAGGTATTTTAATTGGGCTAGTCAGCTGGAAATTTGGTTACACCGGCACGGCCTTATTTGCTTGGGTATTCACGTTCGCATTGATCACCTTAACTTTTATCGACTTTGATACTCAATTACTACCAGATGACATTACATTGCCATTATTGTGGCTTGGGCTGCTTTTCAATCTGAATGGCGGTTTTACCGATTTGAAATCTGCTGTGATAGGTGCAATCGCCGGTTACCTGATTCTTTGGTCTATTTACTGGCTGTTTAAGCTGGTCACGGGTAAAGAAGGTATGGGTTACGGAGACTTTAAGTTATTGGCGGCTATTGGCGCATGGTTCGGCTGGCAGTTATTGCCGGCAGTGATTTTATTGTCTTCAGTGCTGGGCGCAGTCATTGGTATCGGCTTGATCGTGCTGGCGAAACGTGGCCGCGAAGTGCCCATGCCTTTTGGCCCGTTTTTAGCGATTGGTGGCATTGCGGCCTTATTTTTAGGCCAGCAACTTGCTGGCTTTTATTTGTAAACTCTAATGACGATCATTGCACTCACAGGTGGCATAGGTTCAGGCAAAACTGAAGCGGCGAACCAGTTTGCTGCCTTGGGGATTCCGGTAGTAGATACCGATGTCATTTCGCATGCATTGACAGCAGCCGGCCAGCCCATGTTGGCTAAAATAAATTTGGCATTAGGGCCTGGTTTTATTTCCGAGTTAGATGAATTAGATCGGGCAAAGTTACGGGCACATGTATTTGACCATCCGGATGCACGTATTAAACTTGAGGGACTATTACATCCGGCCATTCATGCAGAGGCAGTTAACCAGCTGGCCGATAACAAAAAAAATCTTAACCCGGCCTATCAAATCGTAGTAGTCCCTTTGCTATTTGAAAGTCAGCGCTTCCGCACTCTTTCGCACCATATATTGGTCATCGATTGCGATGAAGAAAAACAGCTTGAACGCACCATGGCACGCAGCCATCTTGCTCCCTCACAAGTCAAGGCTATCATGGCTGCGCAGGTATCCCGGGCAACGCGTTTAGCGCATGCCGATTATGTGATAGAAAACAATGGAACACGTGAGGAATTGGTAGAAAAAGTCACACTGTTTCATGAAAATTTCATTAATACTTGCATAGTTAGCAAATAGATTTCATAATCCAGTTCAACTTTCAATCCAAAATAGTATCCACATTGACTTTATCATTAAATAAAGCGCCATTTTGGGCTAATGATGACATGAATCATGGCTAGTTATGACTATCCTTTCAACGAGCGCATACGCACATTACTTCGCGTAGAAGACCTGCTCGCCAAAGTCCTACATAACGTAGAGTCAGGCCATGAATACAACCATCACTGTGCATTACTGACCTTGCTGCAAATCCTCGATGTTGTAGACCGCGCTGAACTCAAACTAGATCTATTACAAGAACTTGATCGCCAAAAAATGGCTATGAGCATGCTGCGCGGTAATCCAGCCATTGCAGCCAAAAAATTAGATTCTATCCTTGCCGATATTGATGGCGCCGCTGATGCTTTACGTGCGGAGACTACTAAATTAGGTCAGACCTTGCGTGCCAATGAGTGGCTCATGAGCATCAAGCAACGCGCGGGTATTCCAGGTGGCGTTTGCGAATTCGACTTACCGTCATACCACTACTGGCTTGGGCTCAGTGAAGAGCGGCGAAAAACAGACTTCGAAGCATGGTTAAAACCCTTGATGCCCATGCAACAAGCCATAAGTATTATCTTGCACATTTTACGCGGTAGTGGCGCCACCACTAAGTTAGTAGCTGCCAATGGCGCATACCAGCAAATGCTAGGTGGCGCAAAACCAGCGCAGATGCTGCGAGTTGAGATTGCAGACGACATGATTTGCTTTCCTGAAGTAAGTGCTAACAAATACGCCATCAACATCCGTTTTAATTCACTAGACGCTAGCCAGAAGTCGCAAAAATGCGATGAGGATGTTAAATTTGCATTAACATTATGTAATCTTTGATTTCGTTATATCAACATTATGTCTACCGCAAAAAAGCGCATGGTCGCTTGTCCAAACTGTAATACCCTATCCGAGTTTTCACCCGCTAACGCATTCCGGCCATTTTGCAGTGAGCGCTGTAAATTGATTGATTTAGGCTTGTGGGCTAGCGAAGGTTATACGATTCCCGAGCCACTTAAACCTGAAGATTTGGATGACTTGGCCAATCAATTGCCAAGCGATTTCAAGAACTAGAATCACAAAGAATTAGAATCCATCTTTCTGAATTTATTAGTCTTCAAAGCGTCTTAATTGCTCACTTACCACCTTTACTAAAAGACATCTAAACTTATGCACAAACTATTTCATGCTATCCGCTATTCCATAGTTTCATTTATGTGCGTCGCCAGTGTTACCGGCTATGCAGCGGCAAAGTTACCGCCTGCAGAAATGGTGTCTATTACCGATGCTCGCGTACGTCCTACCAACCCTGGCCAGGAAGTGGGCGCCGCTTATATGACCTTAACCAGCAAACAGGATGCGAAACTTATCGGGGTAGAAAGTGATGTCACAAAAAGCGTGGAGATTCACAGCATGACCATGAAAAATGGCGTAATGAAAATGCGCATGTTGGAGACACTGGATTTAGCAGCAGGAAAGCCTTACGCACTGGCACCAGGTGGCTATCACTTGATGTTATTTGATTTAAAGAAACCACTGGCAGAAGGTGAAACAGTGCGCTTTACCCTGCATTTTAAAAACAAAAATAACGCAGAATTTCAACAAACGATACAGGCAAAAGTACAAGCCGATAGCGAATCAAGCAGCGAGCATCAGCATTAACTAGTAGCTTAACCAGCTATTTCCCAAATACCTCGTAGCATAGCAATACCATGAGCACCATGTAATCTTGCTTCATGCAAATCATCTATCTGCAAGCCGCCTAAGGCATAGACAGGGATAGAGCAGTCCTTTACCATTTTGGCAAACTCACTCCAACCCATGGCAGCAGTCGCAGGATGGCTTTTCGTATTTTGTACGGGTGACAGCAAGACATAATCCAGCCCTAAAGCTTCAGCCTGCGTAAACTCTTCAACATTATGGCAAGAAGCACCGCAGCGTATCTCATCTGGTTTTTTCTTACATGCCATCAAATCTCGAGAAGTTAAATGAAGGCCAGCTAATTTAGACTCTTTGATGATCTGACGACTATTATGATGAGCGGAATTGAGGAATATCTTAGCTTCGTAAGGTTCAGCTATCTCAGCCACCCGTTCGACAAACAACAGTAACTCATCTTCAGTTAACTCCTTTTCACGGATCTGTATCATCATCAAACCGTTAATAAGCGCTAGTTTTAAACGCTCAAAGAATAACTCTTCGCCTAATTCTCTTAAATTGGTGATGCCGTAAACATGAGACAAGCTAAGTGCATTAAAAATAGGCGTATTCGCTGGCAATACCGGGGCTACGCTAATTTTTTCAGGATTCTGCCAACTGATGGTTTGCTTTTCCATACCAAAAGGCTCGCCATCCCATTTGGCTACAATAAAAAAATGAAGTTTTACGGTTTTAGCCGGGCTATTTAGTTTCCCGCTTTTATCGTATTTTGCTTCGTAATCAAAGGTTCGTGTGAGCCACGGATAAATCAGTGTGGCAGTTATACCTAACTCTTCCTGCAGCTCCCTTTTAAGCGCAGCTTTCGGCGACTCATTCTCTTCTATCTTGCCACCAGGAAATTCCCAATAGCCCGACCATGCTTTACCCGCAGGCCGTTCCGCGAGCAAAACCAAACCATTTTCATGCTGGATTACGCCCACTGCTGCATGGGTAATATTGGTCTGGTTGGCAATGCTTGTAGCGTTAGTTTTAGCAACGACTGGTACGACATTTGTCTCAGACTTGTTAGCCGTTTCTACTTTACTCATTATTTTTAGTTTTGTGTGCTGAGCTAATATTGGAGTGAAGCTTTTGCCTGCCTGCGTAGTCCCTTGCAAACTGGTAAGCAGCACGACCGCTACGGGAGCCACGGGTATGTGACCATTGGATCGCTGCCTGGCTTTCAAGCTCGCCAAATGATTGAATGCCATAATGTCGCAGCCATTGTGCGGCGACTGCCAAATATTCATCTTGATCGAATGAATAGAATGACAGCCACATACCGAAACGGTCTGATAACGATGTTTTTTCTTCTGTGGTATCACCCGGGCGCACTTCACCGCCCAAATGCTGAGTTTCGAGGTTTTCTGCCATAAACTCCGGAATCAAATGGCGGCGGTTAGATGTGGCATACACCAGGATATTGTCTGAAGTCACTGCGACAGAACCATCCAGCACAACCTTCAACGCTTTATAGCCAGCATCGCCCGATTCAAAAGAGAGGTCATCGCAGAATACGACAAAGCGTTCTTTTCTCGAGCGTAACAATGCTGTGATTTGTGGCAGATCAATCAAGTCTTGTTTATCGACTTCAACTATCCGTAGACCATCTTTGGAGAACTGGCTTAATAGCGCTTTTACTACAGAAGACTTGCCCGTGCCACGTGCCCCGGTAAGCAATACATTATTGGCGGTAAAGCCATTAACGAACTGCGCAGTATTGCGTACGATTTCATTTTTCTGGTGATCGATGTTATGCAGGTCATCAAGGGTAATATGGTGTGGATGCGGAATCGCTTCCAGATAACCGTGGCCTTTATTGTGCTGCCAGCGCCAAGCGATTGCAGACCAATCCGTCGTTGCAGGTGCTGCTGGCAATAGTGTCTCCAGCTTATCCAGCAAGCCTTCAGCACGTGTAATGAGGTGATTTACGTCAGTCATATCTAACACTAAGACCTATAATCTGCATTGATTTTGACGTAATCATACGAGAAGTCGCAGGTCCAAACGGTGCAAGCGGCTTTACCTCTCGCCAGATCTACACGCACCAATATTTCCGGTTCCTTCATAATAGCGGCGCCCTGCTCCTCTTTATAGGCAGTTGCCCTGCCACCGTTTTCTGCTACTAACACATCACCTAGATATAACTTAAGCGCATTGACATCCAAGCTCTCTACTCCAGCGTAACCAATTGCCGCCAGAATACGGCCCAGGTTTGGATCAGAGGCGAAAAACGCCGTTTTAATCAGTGGAGAATGTGAGATCGCATAGGCTACTTTGCGGCACTCAGCTTCATCACGACCGCCTTCAACTTTCACAGTCATGAATTTGGTGGCGCCTTCGCCATCACGCACAATGGCTTGCGCAAGCTCAATGGCGACATCGGTAATGGCTTGTTTGATAAGTGCATAATCCGTTGATTCTGCTTCTATCGCTTCATTCTGTGCTTTGCCTGTCGCCATCAAGATTAGCGAATCATTGGTAGAAGTGTCACCGTCCACAGTGATGCAGTTGAATGACTGGTTCACCACGTCCTGAATCATTTTATCCAATGCAGCTTGGCTGATTGCAGCATCTGTTGCGATATAACCAAGCATAGTCGCCATATTGGGGTGAATCATTCCTGAACCTTTAGAAATTCCGGTTACCGTGACTTTCTTGCCACTCAATACCAACTGCCGTGAAGTACCTTTTGCGACGATATCCGTAGTCATGATCGCTTCTGCAGCATTTAACCAGTTATCTTCTTTCAGGTTACTGATGGCGGCGGGTAAACCGGCAATCACTTTGTCTGCCGGCAATGGCTCCAGAATCACTCCGGTAGAGAAAGGTAATACTTGCCCAGGCTTAATGTTTAATGCCCCAGCCAGGGCATCGCAAGTAAGCTTGGCACGATGCAGGCCATCGTCACCAGTCCCGGCATTCGCACAACCCGTATTGACCAGCAACGCCCGAATTGGCTGCTTACTAGATAAGTGCTCTTTACATAAGAGCACGGGCGCTGCACAGAATTGATTTAAGGTAAAAACGCCGGAAACCGTAGCACCCTCTTCCAGTGTGATTACCAGCACATCTTTGCGATTAGGCTTGCGGACATGTGCTTCTGCAAAACCTAATTTAACGCCTTTTACAGGCAAAAGTGTGTGTGCAACTGGGGCGCTTAAATTGACGGGCATATCGGGTTACTCTAAAAATAAATACACATTGAAATACAAAACAGGCTCAATTCTACCTATTAAACCTTGATAAAAATAGTTTAAACCCGGATTAAAGTAGCTGAAACTTACTGCAAAGCCTTGTTCCATGCGAAACATTGACATATCGCCGCGCTATGTTAGTGTTTAGCTTCATCACTGACATAATAATCGACAAAATAAGGTCGCCTCACATATGAATAATCCCATTCCAAATATAGAAAATGAAGCTAATTTGGCCGAAATGGGCCTCAAACTTGCGTTCACCAAAAAACTGCAAGGCGTAACCAATAAGATCCACGCTACCAAAAATATCGATGAGATTATTCTCGAAGTCAGTCAGGAAATTTGCAGTTTATTTGAAGCCGAGCGCCTGACATTGTATGTGGTCAGCGATGATGGTAGCTCCATTATTTCAAAAGTTAAAACCGGTTTGGGTGAATTCAAGGAGCTGAAATTACCGATTAATCCAAGCAGTATCGCTGGCTATGCGGGCTTCAACAAAGTATTGCTGAATGTCAAAGATGTTTATGACGATGCTGAGTTAGCAGCTATCAGCCCACAAATCCGCTTCCTTAAAGACGTCGACAAGAAAACAGGCTTCCGTGCCAAGCAAATGCTGGCTTTCCCCATCATAAACGCTGAAGACAATAGCTTGATGGGTGTAGTGCAAGTAATCAACACCTTATCTGGCTTGCCTTTCAAAACTATGGTCGAAGAAGGCGCACCCGAATTGGCCAAGACCTTAGCTATTGCGCTTAATCAGCGACAAGCTTCTACGGGTGTAGTTAAAACCAAGTTTGGTGGCTTGGTAGCCGCAGGCAATTTATCAAATGATGAACTGGAATTAGCACAGCGTTCGGCTCGTAAAAAAGGTAAGGACCTTGAAGAGATATTGATCACAGAATTCCAGGTAAAACCCGCCGCAATCGGTAATTCTCTTTCTACTTTTTTTGGTGTGCCGTACGAGCCCTTCAAGGTAGATCGCGTCAAACCGATGGATCTGCTAAAGAACCTCAAACAGGAATATGTAGAATCCAATGGCTGGCTGCCTATCGACGAAACTAATACCGATGGATTGGTCATTCTTACCCCGGATCCGGAGAGGATAAAAAGCGCGCGCATCGTCAGCAATATATTTCCGCGACATGCCAAAGTCGCTTACCGCGTCTGCTTGCAACAGGACTTTATTAACACGGTTACGCAGTTTTATGGCGCCAGTAGCTCCTCGGGAGATATCGGCGACATTCTCTCTACCATGGATGAGGATGAGGATTATGGCACTACAGCTGAAGATGCCAGCGCTGCATCTGACAATGAACTGGTAAAACTCGTCAATAAAATCATCATTGATGCCTATAACCAAGGTGCATCTGACATCCATATAGAACCCTATCCGGAAAAGGGTAAGACCGAGATTCGCTTCCGCAAAGACGGTACCTTAGTGAACTATATTGAAGTACCGCCTAGCTACCGTAATGCATTAACGGCACGTATCAAGATCATGTGCGACCTGGATATTTCGGAAAAACGTAAACCGCAGGATGGCAAGATCAAGTTCAAGAAATACGGCCCGCTGGATATTGAGCTACGGGTTGCCACCATTCCCTCTGCTGGCGGCATGGAAGATATTGTCATGCGTATCCTCGCTGCCGGTAAACCGATACCACTGGATAAACTTGGCTTATCTGACTGGAACAATAAAAAACTTAAGGAACTGGTACAAAAACCTTATGGCTTATTCTTTGTCTGTGGTCCAACCGGCTCTGGTAAAACCACTACTTTGCACTCGGCTTTAGGATATATCAACAAACCTGAAACCAAGATCTGGACTGCTGAAGATCCGGTAGAGATTACGCAAAAGGGCTTACGCCAAGTCCAAATCAATAAAAAAGCCGGCTTGGATTTCGCAATGATAATGAAAGCGTTTTTACGGGCAGACCCTGACGTGATTATGGTAGGCGAGATGCGCGATAAAGAAACCGTTTCTACCGGGATTGAAGCCTCACTAACTGGCCACTTGGTATTCGCCACGCTACATACCAACAGTGCGCCGGAATCGATCGTACGCTTGCTTGATATGGGCATGGACCCGTTCAATTTTGCTGATGCTTTACTCGGCATCTTGGCACAACGTTTAGGTAAACGCTTGTGCGACTGTAAAAAGCCTTATACGCCAGATGCCAATGAAATCAAGGGCATGCTCAATGAATATTGCGAAGAACTGAAAAATACCACGAGCTGGAAAAAAGACCCGGAAGGCAGTTACAAAGCGGTTTACCAGAATTGGATCAAATCTTTCGGTAACGATAAAGGTCAGTTAACACTTCACAAGCCGACTGGCTGCGATAAATGCAGCAATACCGGCTACAAAGGTCGGGTAGGTTTGCATGAATTGATGGAAGGTACCGATCAAGTGAAAAAGAACATTCAAGAGCACGCCCGTGTTGCCGAAATGTTTGCTACAGCATTAGAAGATGGCATGCGTACGCTAAAACAGGATGGTATTGAGAAGGTGCTTCAAGGCGTGACGGACATGAAACAGGTCCGTGCCGTTTGTATCAAATAAATATTGGTTAGGCGCGCCGCCAGATAGTCCCTTGCGGCGTGTCTTCTAGCACAATCCCAGCCTCAGCCAAGTCTTTGCGGATTTGGTCTGCAACACTAAAATTCTTAGCTTTCTTGGCTTCGTTGCGCTGAATAATTAACGCATCTACGTCTAACACGCTATCGGTTTCGCCATGTAAATAAGCCTCTGGCTCCCGCTGTAACAAACCCACAACATCAGCCAAACCTTTTAACAGTGCAGCAGTTTCTGCAGATTTGGTTTTGTTCACTTCGTTAGCCAAATCAAACAGCACGGCCATGGCTTCGGATGTGCTGAAATCATCATCCATTGCAGTCTTGAATTTAACGGCTTCCGGATGCTGCCAATCCACACTTTTATCGCTAACTTCGATGCCACGCAAGGCAGTATACAAGCGGGTTAATGCCGCCTTTGCATCATCTAAATGGACGTCAGAATAATTGAGTGGGCTACGGTAATGTGCGCGCAGAATGAAGAAGCGCACGACTTCGGCATCGTACTTTTCAAGCACGGTACGAATGGTGAAAAAGTTGCCTAATGATTTGGACATCTTTTCATCATCTACTCGTACGAAGCCATTGTGCATCCAGTAATTGACCATCTGGCATGGCTCACCATTATGGCTGTGCGCAGTATTACTATTTGGGCTATTAGCAGCTTCGCTCTGCGCAATTTCATTTTCGTGATGCGGGAATTGCAAATCCTGCCCACCGCCATGAATATCAAAGTTTGGCCCAAGTAATTGTGAACTCATGGCTGAGCATTCAATATGCCAGCCAGGGCGACCTTTGCCTTGGTTAGGCCCGCCGAATGGCGATTCCCAGCTTGGCTCATTAGGCTTGGCAGCTTTCCATAGCACGAAGTCCATGGGGTCTTTTTTATGCGTGCCGATCTCTACGCGTTCGCCGGCGCGCAAGTCTTCCAGCGATTTACCGGATAACTTGCCGTAACCAGGGAAATTATTTACAGAGTAATACACATCGCCGTTATCAGGGGTATAAGCAAAGCCTTTTTCGATCAGGGCTGAGATCATTTGAATCATGCCATCGACAAATTCCGTGGCTCTGGGCTCGATATCCGGACGAATTACCCCGAGTTTTGCGGAATCCTCATCCATCGCATCGATAAAACGCTGGGTCAAATGGCTGATGGGCTCGTTATTGTCATTAGCGCGTTTGATGATCTTGTCATCAATATCAGTAATATTGCGTACATACGTCACTTCATAACCGGAAGTCCGCAACCATCGGCTGACCATATCGAACACCACCATCACGCGTGCATGCCCTATATGACAGTAATCGTAAACCGTCATCCCGCATACATACATGCTGACTTTACCTGCAACAATAGGGGTAAACACTTGCTTTTCGCGTGCTAGGGTATTATAGATTTTCAGCATGTTTTAATGGATTAGAATGGAATTTAGTAGCGATTTTTGCCAATTGTTGCCGGAACGTGCTTACTTCCCGAAAGAATTCGCTGATAAGGCGAAATATATTGGCTTAAACCTCAATGAGCTATTGGATGTTAGTTAGGCTATTGATAGAATTACGTTTTACTTGTTAACCCAAAAAGTATATCACAATGAATAATTTTATTGCGTTGCTCACTACCTCCTTCGCACGGTCCGTATTGATTCTTTCAGCTAGTTTGTTTTTCTCTGCTGCTCATGCAGATGAACTCAAAGATATCTCACAAATGGCTGATCAAGGTCAATCTGCAGCAGCGCTAGATCGTATCAATGTCTTTATCGCTTCTAATCCAAAAAATGCCCAGGCGTTATTCATGAAGGGCGTACTCTTGGCTGAACAAGGCCGCCGTGATGAGGCGATCCGTACTTTCACTGATGTCACAGAAAAATTCCCAAACCTCCCTGAGCCCTACAACAACCTGGCAGTACTGTATGCAGACCAAGGTCAATACGACAAAGCACGCAAAGCGCTGGAAACCGCAATAAAAACTCATCCTAGCTATGCCACTGCACACGAGAACTTAGGCGACATCTATGCACGCATGGCCTCTGAGGCTTACGACAAGGCACTACAACTTGATACCGGCAATACTCGCGCTCAAGGCAAATTGTCTTTGATTAAAGATTTATTCGGTACCGGTAACAAAACTACGATTGCTGCTAAAACTGAACCTGCATCCAAAGTAAGCAATCCGATTCGTGCTGCCGATCCGAAGAAAGCTGATACTGCGCCCGTTGCAGATACTGCTAAAAATTCAAACGATGCGGTTATTGCGGCCGTTAATGCGTGGGCTGATGCTTGGTCAGCAAAAGATGTAAGTAAATATTTGGCAAGTTATAGCGACAGCTTTAAACCTGCAAAAGGTGAAAGCCGCAAATCATGGGAACAGCAACGTCGTGAGCGCATCACCAAACCATCTAAAATCAGCGTTGAATTGTCAAATATCAATGTTTCAGCAGAAGACAGCAACAGCGCTAAGGTGCGCTTTAAACAATCGTACCGTGCTGATGGCAAACCAATCCGTACAACCAAAACTTTGCTGATGAAAAAAGTGGGTGATAACTGGTTGATTGATCAGGAGATTGCAAGTAACTAACTTAATTTTTAGTTACTTAATCACTACTCAAACGTTGTACAATTTTGTAGTATTTAGTTTAGGATTTTTTGTTTAGTGATGGTTGTGAATAAAGTTTTAACATATGCACTTTTAGCGGCGATCACTTTGGTGCCGTGGAATGCGACGGCAGTCAATCGCTACAGCTTAAGCAACCTGCTACCTAAGCACACGCTAAGTGAAGTGGGCAATGTAGCAGGTAACCTTGCTGAAAGCCTACTGGTTAAGAGTTTGCTGGAAATTACGCAAGGTAAGAACCAGCAAGCGCTGGATACCATTAACCAGCTTTTGCAAACTACGCCAAACTTCAAACTTGCGCATTTGGTCCGCGGCGACCTTTTGATGGCACAAGGCAAGTATCTTCAGGCATTTGGTGATTCTGATACGAACGATACTCCGGAAGCTGTAAAAGACTTGCGTGATGAAGCCCGCGTGCGTATCGAACGTTACCTGTCGAATCAAAATATCAAACGCCATCCTGATTTACTTATCGCGCCTAATGATCAGCAAAGCCACGTGATTGTGGTCGATACCGATAAATCCCGTTTATACCTCTACAAAAATGATCATGAGAATCTAAGCTACGTTGCCGATTACTACATTACGGTTGGCAAGAACGGTACGGATAAGCAGTCTGAAGGTGATAAACGCACCCCGCTTGGCGTTTATTTTGCTAAAGCCAAATTGACTCAACCTCTTGCCGATATCTATGGTGATGGCGCTTATCCTTTGAATTATCCCAACGAATGGGACAACCGTCATAACCGCAAAGGTTCAGGTATTTGGCTGCATGGCACACCAAGCAATACCTATAGCCGTCCGCCGCGCGCAAGTGATGGTTGTGTAGTATTGACCAATCAAGACTTAAAAGCGTTGGGCCCAATTTTACAAACCGGCAAAACGCCAGTGATTATCGCCAGCAATTTAAAATGGTCTGAGACCGATGATTCTGCCAGTGAAAAAGCAGCGCTGAATGCCGCCATTAGCGATTGGCTGAATGACTGGAGATCACAAGATACCGCTAAATATCTTGCACATTATTCCCGCGAATTTTCGAGTGATGGTATCAATTACCAACAATGGTCCGACCACAAATATCGCGTGCAGCAAGGCAAACCGAAAGTACAAATTTCCTTATCCGATATCAGCATGTTTGCTTATCCAGACACCGATAAGAAGTTAGTCGTCGTGGATTTCGTACAGGATTTCAAAAGTCCGGCATTGGCCAACAAAATGCAAAAACGCCAATACTGGATACAGGAAAATAATACCTGGAAGATTATTTACGAAGGTTCTGCTTAAATCAGCTGCCTTTTCCGCACTTTCAACATGATCAGTCTCTGGTCTATTAAGGAATCTTAATGCAAAAAATTTATAAAATATTAACTCTTGTGCTATTTTCAATCGGCCTACAAAACACAGCGCTTGCAGCTAATCCGCAAGTCACATTTGAAACAAATCGCGGCAATTTTGTTGTGGAACTGTATCCTGAAAAGGCGCCAAAAACCGTGGCTAACTTTTTAGCTTATGTGAATTCAGGATTTTATAAAGATACGATATTTCATCGTGTAATCAACCGTTTTATGATTCAAGGCGGTGGTTTTACGGCTGATATGGCTGAGAAAGAAACCCGCGCTCCTATCGTCAATGAAGCTGGGAATGGCTTGTTAAACGAGCCTGGTACGCTTGCTATGGCCAGGACTCAAGACCCCGATTCAGCGACAGCGCAATTCTTTATCAACCTTGAGAATAACCAATTTCTTAATTACCAAAGTCCTGAACCGGACTTGATCGGTTACTGCGTATTTGGCCGTGTACTCAAAGGTATGGACGTAGTGCGCGAAATAGCATCAACACCTACCGGTTTCAAAGGCCCTTATAGCGACGTACCAAAATCCGCGATCGTGATTCAGAACGTTAAAGTAAACACCAAACCTTTATAGTCTGATTTTAAAAGACTAGACTAGCTACAAGTTACTATTTTTCATTATTTTTAAGGATTTACCGTGGTCACATTACACACAAATTTCGGCGACATCACTTTAGAGCTTGATGCTGAAAAAGCACCTGTTACAACTGCGAATTTTTTACAATATGTAGATAATGGCTTTTATGATGGTGTTATTTTTCATCGCGTGATCCCTGGTTTCATGATTCAGGGCGGTGGTTTTGACACCTCAATGAACCAGAAAGACACATTGGATGAAATCAAGAACGAAGCGGATAACGGTTTAGCCAACGATAAATATACAATTGCGATGGCACGTACTTCTGCACCGCACTCCGCCAGCAGCCAGTTTTTTATTAACGTTGCCAACAATGACTTCCTTAATCACACGGCACCGACCGGCAGTGGCTGGGGCTATTGTGTATTCGGTAAAGTAACAGCGGGCACAGAAGTGATTGATAAGATCGCTAAAATTGCTACGACCAGTCGCAAAGGCCATCAGGATGTACCTGCAGATAACGTCATCATTGAGCGTGCTACGCGTACTTAATGATGACTGACGTCAGGGATAAATCAGGATTCAGCTTATTTATCTCTGATTTGCATCTTTGTGCTACTCGCCCGGAAATCACATCCAGCTTTATTGATTTTTTACAAGCCACTGCTGTTAATGCCGAAGCTTTATATATATTAGGCGACCTATTCGAGTATTGGGCTGGCGATGATGATATGGAAGATGTTCATCACCAGACTGTCATCAGCGCTTTAAAGAAACTTGCTGAAACCGGAGTACAAATCTATTTCATGCATGGCAACCGCGACTTCCTGATTGGTGCTGATTTCTGCCAAGTAGCTAATGTTACATTGCTGCAAGACCCTACTCTCATTGATTTATACGGCAAGAAAACATTGTTAAGCCATGGCGATACTTTGTGTACAGGTGATACCGATTACCAGGCTTTCCGTCGCCAAGTCCGCCAACCAAAATGGCAATCCGAATTTCTGAGCCAGCCTTTGCCTGAGAGAAAAGCCCAGATAGAAAACATCCGGATGCGCAGCGAACAGGAAAAAACCGGAAAATCGACTGAGATTATGGATGTGAATCCGGAAGCCGTAGCAGCGATGTTAGGGGAATATGACTATCCGGAAATATTGATTCATGGCCATACTCACCGTCCGCACCAACATCAATTAGTGCTTAACAACCATAAAATCACGCGTTGGGTATTAGGGGACTGGTATGAGCAGGGCAGCTATTTGATCTGTAACGCATCCGGCTGTAGCTCTTCATTGCTTAGCTAAGCAATAATCTATAAGAGCAATTAAGGTACGAATCCGGGAATAGCCGATTCAATTACTTCATCGATTTGTTCAGGCTCTAAAAATTGCTGGGCATATTTCAAATATATTTTTTCCCGCACAAAGATATCAAACAGATCCGGATCGATATGGTTATCTAGTTTCATCTTGCCTAAAATATGTAGAGACTCGGATAAGGTTTTGGCCTTTTTATAAGGCCGGTCTTTAGAGGTCAGCGCTTCAAAAATATCGGCAATGCCCATTACGCGAGCTGGGATAGACATTTGCTCACGCGTGAGTCCTTTAGGATAACCTTTACCATCCATACGCTCGTGATGCCCACCGGCATATTCCGGTACGCGTTTCAAATCTTTAGGATATGGGAGCGATTCCAGCATATTGATCGTCACCACAATATGGTTGTTAATAATGTGGCGCTCTTCTGCAGTTAAAGTACCGCGTGTAATACTGAGGTTATAGATTTCATTTTCATTCAGTAGCGGCACGGGCAAACCGGCTTCATCTTTTATAGTGATACTTGCAATTCTGCGGATGCGATCTTGGTCTTCTGGTGTCATATATTCACTGCCGACATTGGATTTTTTCAAGAAATCACGGTCACTGTCACACTGCATTTTAAAAGCCTGGAAATCTGCTCCCAGACGATCAAATTCTTCTTGCGCACCAATACGTAAAGCTTCAATCTGCGCTTTTAACATATCGCATTCAGCCTGTTTTTTTAGTAGCTCAAAACGCTGCTCTATCAAATGGATACGATCAAAAATAGCTGAAAGCTTAGTCGGTTTATCCATAACGGATTCGGGCGTTGTGACTTTACCGCAATCATGCAGCCATCCTGCGATTTTCAGTTCATAGAACTCTTTTTCACTAAGATTGAAATCTTTCAGTGGCCCGGTTTTAGTATTAATGGCTGCTTGGGCCAGCATCATGGTAAGTTCTGGCACGCGTTTGCAGTGTCCGCCAGTGTAAGGTGATTTTTGGTCAATCGCTTCAGCGATCAACTCAATAAAGGCTTCAAACAAACCTTTAAGACCTTCGATCAGGTTGTGATTGGTCATCGCTACTGCAGCCTGCGATGCAAGCGACTCTACCAAGCTTTGATTCGCAGCAGAGAATGGGATTATTTGATTGGTATCAACATCAATTGCGTTAATTAATTGCAGTACGCCTATCACTTCAGACTCATGATTCTTCATCGGAATCGTCAGGAAAGACTGAGAGTGATAACCGGTTTTCTCATCGAATTTCCGGGTGCCGGAAAAATCAAAATCCTGTGCTTCGTAAGCGTTGGCAATGTTAACCGTCTTGTCATTCAACGTGGCATAAGCAGCCACCGTAGTAAGGTTAGGGCTACCATCTTCTAGGTACAAAGGTAATGGCAAAAATGGGATATCTTTCCCTGTGGTACCGCCCATCGCAATGTTCAAAGTCTTGTTACTCATGATCTCAAACTTGAGGTGGCCATCGTCAGTCACGGTATACAAGGTACCACCATCCGCATTGGTGATTTCTTTGGCTCCAAGCAGAATCATTTCCAGCAGGCGATTGTTATCCTTCTCTACAGATAGCGCAATGCCAATTGCGTTAAGGCGCTCTAATCGCTTAAGTAAATAGGGATGTTGGTCAGGCATTTAAGCAGGGAGTATTCATCATAAAATGAAATCATAGTGATTACGTTAAATTATTGTACTTATTGTTTTAGCGCTTCTAAGAGCTTAAGGCTTACTAAGATAAAACTCCATCTTTACACCAGCTAATTCAATTACATCGTGGTCACTCAAGGCGAAAGCCTGTGCACCGGTCGAAGTGCCATTGACGATAGGGAAAGTTTGGCCTTCCACATGCGTAATAAAATAGCCATTTGGACGTTTGGTAATTACAGCCACTTGTACGCCCGGCTTACCTAAAGTGGTCAATGCCTTATTCAAGATAAGTTCGCGGCCGCTACTGGACCCATTCAATACCTGGATTCGGCCAGTGATTTCGCCATTGGCACTTGCAGGAGCTGCAGCAGTCTTCGCTGGACTTGGTGTTGGCGTTGGCGTAGCCGTTGGTATTGGAGGGATGCTAGCAGCCGGCGCAGGTGCAGGTTTCGCAGCCACAGGATTAGGTGACATTGTAGGGACATGCATCGCCGGAGCAGGGGCTGGAGTATGTTTAGCCGGCTCGACTGCTTTCATTGCAGAAGGACGGATGATCATGGTCTTTTCAAAGTCTTCACCGCCGCCCATGCCGATATTTGCTAAAGAAGCTTCATTAATATATTTCAGCTGATACTTACCAAATTCGATTACATCTGCATGCTGTAACAAATGCTTTTTGACTGGCTTCTCATTTACCAGCGTGCCATTAGTACTCTCTAGGTCTTCGATATAGAAATCGTTACCCATCTGTACAATGGCTGCATGCTCACCGCTCACCGCAAGGTTATCAATGTGAATGTCATTAGTAGGCCTACGCCCGATAGTCATGCGCTCTTTATCAAGCTGGTATTCACTTAATAATGCGTTATCTAGAGAAAGAATGAGCTTTGCCATTAGTCTACCCTGCTATTTTAACCAACCTAAAAAATCATCATACCAAGCTTGCCTGTATTCAAAAGGCTTATTAACTCTTACTAGTATGACAGAAATATTATCCTTACCGCCATTATCGTTTGCCATCTGCACCAGCTTTTGCGCTGCTTCCGGCAAATCGGAAGATAGCATATTCAGCGTTGCCTGAATCAATTCATCCTCGACCAGGTCGCTCAATCCATCTGAACAGAGAAGATAAATATCATCTACTTCTACATCATATTCATTCAGTTCTAATTCCACTTCAGGGTCAATACCTACAGCACGGGTGACCAGGTTTTTATTAGCCGAATATTTCGCTTGTTCGGGCGTAATCAATCCTGATTTGATCTGTTCCTGCAGCAATGAATGATCTTCCGTGATTTGGGTCAGCACTTGCCCACGTAATCGATACATACGTGAATCACCAATATGCCCTACCAGCAGCTTGTTATTAGTAAACAAGCCAACCACCAACGTAGTGCCCATGCCGGCACATTGTGGTTGGGTTTGCGAAACGTTATAAATGGCGGCATTGGCATTGCGTACTGCATCGATAATCAGTTTAGCTTCTGCCTGCTTGCCCAGCATATTGTCTACTTGCCCCGGACGCAAGCTCAACATCGCTTCTTTCAACTCGGCCGTCACACTTAATACAGCGATTTCACTGGCTACTTCCCCGGCTTTATAACCGCCCATACCATCGGCCAGAATGACGAAACCCATGGAATCATCACTGGCGATAGCATCCTCATTATGATCACGCCGTTGCCCGACGTCGGTTAAGCGTACGATCTCTAAGACATTATGCAAATTCATGTTATGCGACCTGTTCCACGCAGCTTCTTAACTCGGTAGCGATATCTAACCCTCTCGCATAACGTTTTTCTGCATCCTTTTCCAGCATGCGGTCAATAATCAAGGTCAGGCATGCTGATATCGCCGGATTTACGGTATTAGCGCTAGCATGTGGCTCATTAGCAATCTTAAACATTAATGTCGCCATAGAATCCCCGGTAAAAGGCAGCTGACCTGTAGTCATTTGATACAACATCACACCTAATGAGAACAAATCGGAACGTCCGTCCACTTTTTTACCTGATAACTGCTCAGGAGACATATAACTAGGCGTACCTAGCACCATACCAGTTTTAGTTTTGGATGAATCAGTGATACGTGCGATACCAAAGTCTGTCACTTTCACAATACCTGCATCCGCTTCATACATGATATTAGCCGGTTTGATGTCACGGTGAACGACATTCTGCGCATGCGCGTAATCTAATGCATCGGCTACTTTCGCTACGATATCTACTACTTTTTCAATCGGTAATAAATTATCGGGCTTGGTGTGCGGCGCCAAGTCTTTACCTTTCAAAAATTCCATAGAGATGTAAGCCAGGTCATGCTCTTCACCCGCATCGTAAATAGTCACAATGTTTGGATGATTCAAGCGACCAGCAGTTTCTGCCTCGCGGAAGAAACGTTCTTTCACTTCAACCAACTCATCTTCTTCAAATTCTTGTGAAAGTGCCATGGTTTTAATTGCTACTACACGGCTGATTTTTGGATCGCGACCTAAATACACCACGCCCATCGCACCTTTACCAAGTTCTTTTTCAACCTGGTAACGGCCTAGCATCGGTTTCTCTACAGTACCATCGTTCAGGATCATCGTGCTGGCATTAGTACGACCACCGCCACTGCCGCCTAGAATCACGGTTTCGGCCATGGCTTTAGAACGTGAAATACGTTGCTCAAGATCTTTATATTTAGGATTGTGTTCAGCCATATAGGCAAATACAGATTCGGCTTTATTAAACTGGCGTTTGCGCTCGAAATCTAAGCCCAGGTTGTAAAGACCATCCATCACGCTATCATCCATCGGGCATTTGCGGAAACGGTCAAACGCCATATCCAACTGGCCCTGGCCTTGGAACATCAATGCCAGATTGCGGTTACTTTCAGCAGATTCGGAATCAGATTTCGCTTTGCCCTGCTCAGTCATCAGGAAGCGTTTGGTGGTTAACAAACCATGACCTACCAGCAACAAGACAGCAGGCATCATAAGCTGTAGCCACATCCCTTTTTGCGTCATCAATACAAAATGGGTAGCAATCAAAATAATTAGCAAAGCTAAGGTAGCGAAAGCCGCAGTCGCCGCTTTAAGCCTTGGTAAAAGCAGAATAAGATACAAGGCAATCAACAGCCATGCGCCCATTTTTGCCCAGCCAGCCCAAGCTGGTGACACAAAGAAATCTTCATTGAGGATACTAGCGACAGAATGCGCCAATGTTTCGATCGGGCTCATACTTGATGAAATCGGAGTAATTTGGCTATCACCCACACCTACAGCAGTAGCGCCAATCAGCACGATTTTGCCTGCATATTTATCTAGCGGGATCTTGCCGCTGTAAACATCAAAAAAAGAATCTACTGGGAAAGCTGACTGGCCGTTTTTGCCAGAATAGAAAAACGTATTCATCTGCAGCCAAGTATCAGTCACGATATTCAATTTACCGAGCTGGACACCTTCGCCCAGTTTTACCTTTACATCTTTGGGACCGAGATTAAGGTATTTGGCAGCGATCTGTAATGAAAGCGATGGATAGTATTGGTCGTAAAAAGCCAAAACCAAAGGTTCTGCACGGATTGCACCATCCACATCCGGGTTGGCATTCAAGTGGCCAATCGCTGCGGCAGCTTCGCCTATAACGGGGATAGGTGATAATGCGGCAAGAGTCTGGTAAGGCAATAAGCCATTTTCTTCTGCATGTACCCTGTCGAGAATATTGGGTAAGGCATTTTTTGCAACATAAGGGGGCAACGGTTTGTCAGGGTTACCGCGCGGCTCACCTATGGTAAACGGCATGGCAATCACCACGTTATTCGCCAACTTCATGGTGGCTGCTAGCTTGTCATCCGTATTCAAGGCAGATTGTGCTTCTTTCAGCATGGCATCCAGTTGCGGCGCTTCTGCAGTACTGGCTATGGAAGATGAAGCGATGAAGGCTGAGATTTTATTGATATAACTCAAGCCCGGGTCGATTTGCGGCTCAAGGAAATAGACAGTGTTACCAATGACTTTTGCTTTTGCAGTTGCTAATTTTTCAGTCATCTTTGCGTGGATTTCGCGCGACCATGGCCAGCGGCCAATATTATCAATACTTTGATTATCGATAGCGATGATAGCGATTTTATTGCCAGCATCACGACTGCTGCTTTGGACACCTAGATCGTAGGCTTTACGCTCAACACTTTGGAGGAAAGCACTGCTGGCGGCAAATAAAAAAAACAATGAAATGACAAGACCCGCAAACCAGTCGGACTTCCAAAATCCCTTTTTCATGAGCCGCCCTTTTTTAGATGACTTGCGTATTTATTTTTTAATTCAACTACACGCTTTAAGTCTTTTATTTAGCTACGTTAATGCTTTAGTTTACACGCGATTTTTTTCAAAAAAAAGCTAAATCCCATCTAATTGATTAAATACTACATAAAAGTACGGTTTTACATCCATCAAATCTATCTAGCGCTGTTCATTTCACTGGCACGAACATCAGCAGCCAGCTTATCTAATACGCCATTGATGTATTTATGGCCATCGATACCACCATATAATTTAGCCAATTCCACGCCTTCGTTAATAACTACACGGTAGGGGATACTAAAATCAAACATGAGTTCACAGCCTGATGTGCGCAAAATAGCGTGTTCTATAGGACTTAATTCGGCAACGGGTCTATCAATAAAATGTGCGAGCTTTTCGTCAAGCTCATTGATATGCGAGGTAACGCTCTCAAGTAATTGTTTGAAGTAGCCTTCATCGGCTTTGTTGTAATCGGGGTCTTCTGCCATATCACGGAAAATCTGTTTAAGCTCGGACTCATTCAGCATGCCGCGATAAACAGCCTTTACAACCAATTCACGTGATTTACGGCGGTTCTTGCCCGTTTTTTTTGCTGCCTCTTTTTTAACAGAATCTTTTTTGTCGCTTACTAGGCTCGTCACCTGCGGCTTATTGTTATCCGCCATCATAATGCCTTAACCAGGTTTGCCATTTCCACTGCTACTTGTGCCGCTTCAGCACCTTTAACATGCATGCGGGCAATGGCCTGGTCATCATCTTCAGTCGTTAAAACTGCATTAGCAACCGGTACGCCTGTATTTAATTGCACTTCTGAAATGCCGCGTGCAGATTCGTTAGCTACTACTTCAAAATGATAAGTCTCACCGCGGATAATCGCACCTAAAGCGATCAAGGCATCAAATCTCTCGCTTAAGGCCATATGCTGTAATAACAATGGGGTTTCCAGCGCGCCAGGTACAGTTGCGATGGTAATAGCTTCATCAGCCACCCCCAGCTTTAATAACTCACTTTTACATGCACTTAATAAACCATCACCAATATTACTGTTGAACCTTGAAAGCACCACGCCAATTTGCATGCCTTTACCATTCAAGTTTTGCTTAATTTCTCTCACGCTATAATCCCTTAATTGCGGTTAAATCACCTTAGGCGCTATTTTACCGCATCGCAGCACTATTATGGGTTTTATGGCACTGCTTAAAATCATGTTAATGAAACAATATCCAGGCTTTCTGTATGGTGCTCCATATACCGTAGCAAATAGGAATACCTACTGCCAGCCATGCCAAACTGCTAATCAATGGTGTTTTCTCTGCAACGCCGGTTACTTCGGTCGCAACGATAGACTTTTCATGCGCAAGCTTCTTCTCTACCGCCAGCTCTTCATCGGTCATAAAGTATTTATCTGCGACCGGTTTAATCATGAGATTAGCGATAAAACCTATCACCAACATCCCGGCCAACACATAGAATATAGGCGCATAGATATCGGCGAACGGTACTTGAGCTTCCTGACGGATGTCATGCATATAATTTACGATGACGGGTCCTAGAATACCTGCAGTTGACCAAGCTGTGAGTAAACGGCCATGAATCGCACCAACGAATTGCGTACCAAACATATCGGCAAGATAGGCCGGAATAGTAGAAAACCCGCCGCCATACATGGAAGCGATGATGCAGAAACATCCTACAAACAAAGCTAATGACTTCATTCCTGCAGCCTGCGAAGCCGTGATATAGAGCAAGGCGCCAAGTACGAAGAAAATGATGTAAGTACGCTGACGACCCAACTTATCTGATGCGCTAGCCCAGAAGAAACGGCCGAAAATATTGAACAAGGAAATCAAGCCCACGAAGCCCGCACCTACTGCGGCAGCAAGTGCGATCAGCGCTTCATCTTTTTTGATGTCCGCAAAACCTAAACTAAATTCCGGAGTTCCATGCTGTGCGATAAGCGCACCACCAAAAGTCTCTTGCAGCATCGGAGCAGCGGCGCCGATGATGCCGATACCGGCCGACACATTCATGCATAGCACTAGCCAAAGCAGCCAGAATTGCGGTGTTTTATGTGCTTTGGCAAGATGCACATGTTTGGTTGCGATCATGCTTTTGCCATTATTCGCTGATGGATTCCAGCCTTCAGGCTTCCAGCCGGTAGGGGGTACACGGTAACCTAATGAGCCGCCAATCATAAATACGGCATAGATCACTGCAAGCGCAACGAATGTCTGCCATATTCCGGGATGGCTGATGCCGTTGATCTCTACAGCAAAAATACTCATGAGCTTGGTTGCTAGCGGTGAGCCAATCATTGCCCCGCCACCAAACCCCATGATCGCCATACCCGTTGCCATGCCGCGTTTATCAGGGAACCATTTGATCAGCGTCGAAACCGGGGAAATATAGCCCAAACCCAAGCCGATGCCACCAATGACGCCACTGCCCAACCACATCATCCATAACTGGTGACTATAGATACCGAATGCAGAAATAAGCAAGCCGCCGCACCAGCATAAGGCTGAGACTAGGCCAGCCTTGCGCGGACCTGAGCGCTCCAGCCAACTGCCCCATAGCGCAGCTGAGCAGCCTAACAAAACAAAGAACAGCGTATACATCCAACCCAAGTCAAATTGCGTCCAGTTACAATCGGTTGCTGTCAGTGCCCGCAAGGTACCATGCAATTTATCGCCGAAGGTTGTAGCGCCCGCTGCACAGGCAGCTAAGGGTTTGCCATCGTCGCCTATCAAGGCATTACCTAGTGGTTTCCAGAATACGCTGAAGCCATAGGCCATACCAATAGATAGATGCACAGCTAGCGCGGCCGGAGGTACCAGCCAGCGATTGAAATTAGGATTTGCGGTAATGTTTTCTTTTGATAAAAAGCTGGCCATACTCCACCCCTGGAAATCTATTTTATTGGATTAAATTGGTTTTTTTACATATTGTTACAAAATACAAAAAATGGCAATTAGCTTATTACAATCCACAGCATAACAATAATTTTTACTAGAAATCAAAGTTTAATAATTGTCATGAATATGTCATATTAGAGTCATAAACTATTTAGGGTAGATTATTTAAGCCTGACTCTAAAAAGGAAAAAACATGCCAGCAAATATATTAGTGGTCGAAGATGAACCAGCGATTCAAGAGCTGCTAGCCCTCAATATTACCCAGGCAGGCCACAACGCCATGCGTGCCTTGAGTGTTGAACACGCCCAAGACTTACTGCGTGAAACCATGCCTGATTTGATTCTCCTAGATTGGATGCTGCCGGGCACCAATGGCCTGGAATTCGCCCGCAAACTTAAATCTGACGCCGTAACCAAGGCAATCCCTATCATTATGCTAACTGCGCGTGGCGACGAATATGATAAAGTGCGCGGTCTGGAAGTCGGTGCGGATGATTATGTGACCAAACCATTCAGTCCACGTGAGCTTAATGCGCGTATTAAAGCTGTATTACGCCGCCGCGCTCCACAAATGACAGACGACCCAATTGAAGTGAGTGGTTTGCGTTTGGACCCCACCACACACCGTGTCACTGGTAATGAAAAAACTATAGATCTTGGCCCTACCGAATTCAGGTTACTGCATTTCTTTATGACGAACGCCGAGCGTGTACACACCCGTAGCCAATTACTGGATAAAGTATGGGGTGACCGTGTGTTTGTAGAAGACCGTACCGTGGACGTCCATATCCGCCGTTTACGTAATGCGCTTTCTATTTCAGGTCATGAAGATTTGATCCAGACCGTACGCGGTGCAGGCTATAGGCTCTCAATACAATAGATTTCAAAATTAGGATTTCCTAACTTTGTGTGGTTTGGTCATTCAACACCAGGTTTTTTTGCCTGGAATCTTACGATAACAAAAGCTGGCATATAATTAAAGCTACGCGCTTCTTAAAAGAAAATATACGTGCAAGATATACGCTGGAACGCATTATGGGTCGGGCTTAGCCTGGCCATCATTAGCCTGATCACTTGGGCTGCTACGACTGCCACTACTGCCCTCATCGTATTTGCAGTGGGAATCGTGATCTATCTCATCAGCCATTTATATTGGCTGCACAGGCTGCACTTATGGCTTAAGACCCCTGTATTAAATAGCATGCCGGATGGCACAGGCGTCTGGGAAGATGTATTTGCCGCTTTATATCAGGAGCACCGCCGTCATTCACGCAGCCAGACTCAACTAAGCACGGCTTTAGGTCGTTTCCGCCATGCTGCAAGTGCTTTGCCGGATGGTGTAGTAGTACTGAATGCAGAAAATGAAATTGAATGGTGTAATCCTCCCGCTGAGATAAAGCTAGGCTTGAATCTTAAAAAAGACCAGAACCAGCCAATTACCTACTTAGTGCGGCATGGTGATTTTATAAACTACCTGCAGGCGCAGGATTATGCCGAACCGATCAAGCTGAAATCCTGGCGTAATGCAGAAATCACCTTGGAAATCGTATTGATTCCTTTTGGCACCCAACAAAAACTGCTGATCTGCCGCGATGTCACGCAATTAGAAAAAATTGATTCGATGCGGCGAGACTTTATTGCAAACGTCTCTCACGAATTACGCACGCCGCTGACTGTTGTTGGCGGCTTTGTAGAAACCTTGCTGGATATGGAAAGTGCGATTCCGGAAAGCACCCGCACTTATTTTAATATGATGCAGGAGCAGACTAGCCGCATGCGCCGCCTGATTGAAGACTTGCTGACGCTATCGCATATTGAAAGTAACGTACAGCCACCCGAAGATACCGAAATCGAGATGGCTGCTTTACTGAACATGCTGGTCAACGATGCCAAAGCCTTGAGTCAAGGTAAGCACGTGGTTACCTTAGATGCAGATAGTCATTTGAACCTGAATGGCGCAGCGGAAGAACTGCAAAGCGCATTGGGCAATCTGGTCAGTAACGCTATCCGTTATACGCCCAATGGCGGCAATATATTAGTTTCATGGAAATTGCGTGAAGACCATGCAGTATTTAGCGTAACAGATGATGGAATCGGTATTGAGCAACAGCATATTGACCGGTTGACTGAACGCTTCTACCGCGTAGACCGCAGCCGGAGCCGTGAAACAGGTGGTACAGGTCTTGGGCTTTCTATTGTTAAACACATCCTCACGCGCCACCAGGCTAAACTGGAAATCACCAGCGAGCTAGGCAAAGGTAGTACATTTAGTGTAGTGTTCACAAAAGCACGTATCTTACAAAAATAAATCTTATAAAAATAAAAGCTTTAAAATTGACAGTGCTTTCAATATGATTTTTTAACCTTCATGACTCACTAACGATTCATCACAAGCTATGACATCATTTGCTAACTTCTTAACTTCCTTAATTTTGTTAGCGTTATTATCTTCCTGCAGTACCGTCACCACCACTTCTAAAAACACCAGGCCTATCCCGGAACAACAAGATCGCAGCACTATCAATCAGCTCGGTAAAAGCGATTTTGACCGGATGGCTGATGTTGAATTGCGCGAGAACACGGAAAGTCTGCGCTTGCTCATGCATAAGCTTTATAAACGGAATCCGCATGAGTTGCAAAAGAGTACTAGCGATAACGCCCAGAAAATGGTGGATTGGGTATTTGATGGCGAAGCCCAGCACCACTACCAATTTGAAGCCCTCAATAACTTACAGGATACCGATGCGATCTTCCTGGCATTCAAACCAGAATATACTGGTGATCGTGTGCTGGCGTTTATCGTTGGCATACAAACCATGCTTTTCAAAGTGCATGGCAGTAAAACAGATTTTTATCTATTTGACCGGATTGACCCTCAATCCCTTTACAACGTCGCCAGAAATATTGAGATCGCAGCATGGAAGCTTTCCAATGCACGAGATGAAAACGGCATGCTTTATCTGCTAACTAATGAGATGAATGAAAAGGATAAAAATTTATCTTTTGAACGGGAATTCGGCAAGATTATTGGCCGTACTGATTTATACGCTATAGCGCTGGCAGAAAAGAAAGAACGGTTGATTTCACGGGTGATGCAGAATTTGGCGACGGCGATTTTCTTACCGTTTTAGATTTTCAATTACGGTCTAGCAAAATCAATAAGACAACAAGTTACGATTAAAAACCCGCTGCCTTATTAATATTGCTTACAGCTAGCCGGCTGCATCATTGGCTTGACCTACTTTAATCGTCGATGGGTTAGTAGTTGGTTTGGTTGCCACTACCCGACCCAACTCCTTGCCTGCTTTATCAAAGAAAATCATGGCTGGCAACGATGCTGCGGGTAATGACAGCGCACTCATATAACCAGACACTTTTTCTTTATCCGCTACCATTAATAATGGTAAGTAACCTTCGTTTTGCTTGATTTGCGTGGAAAGCATATATGCCGCTTCAGCAGCCACATCACCGCGCTCTGTCAGCACCATGATTACGCCTTTCTTACTTTCAGCTGCTTTTGTCACCACACTGGTATGGATGTCAAAAGTCGGGCTGGATTTAGCTATCACCGTTAAAGCTGTTACAGCCAATACAGTACTGGCTAAAATGGATGCTCTTTTGGATAGATTTTTCATGCGATATCTCCTAAATAACAATTTTGCGTGTAATCACAAGCTAACAAATTAGGCATTAATACTTGTGATTCCACTTGTTAATTAGCATAAGCCGTGCCAGTGACAAATCAGCGACATCAAAATTAAATTTAGATGACATTTGCAACGTAATTCATAGGTAAGTCTTTGTTTAATTTTGTTTAATTTTTAAATATTGGGTTAGTGAAATTTTATTAGAGACGCATAACAGCTGTGCGTCACGTAACAAACAAGTGCAACTGCACGAATATATAAACAGTTGCTGGTTGTTAAGCTGCGCTTCATCCCATCCACATTCAATTACAGGCAATAAAAAGCCGCCCGTTAAGGCGGCTTTTTTTACTAATAACTTATCAGGTTAGTCTAATACCGGATTAATCTTTCGAAGCTTTGATATCTTGGATCTTTTCTTTCGCAGCATCTTTGAGCTCTTCTGCTGCTTCATTAGTCGCTTCAACTGTTTGCTGCGCAGTTTCCTTGGCAGCCTCAGCAGTAGCATCAGTTGCGTCCTTAGCTGCGTCTATGGTTCTATCTTTAAGCTCAATCGCGGCAGCTTTAGCTGCCGCTGCGTTGTCTGCAGAAGCTTCTTCCACTTTTTTGCAGGCAACTATTGAGCTTGTCAGCAACACACTTATTAATAATGTTTTAAGCAATCTACTCATATTAAGACTCCCTTTTTTTATATTTTTAAGTAAAACGACTACTATTATTGAGTCGGCTGTTTCGTCGATGCCGGTGCTGGCGGTGGTGCTGGCTCAGCCACATAAATCTCTACTCGACGGTTTTTGGCTTTATTGGCAGCACTATCATTGGCTACCAAAGGTTCACGTGAGCCTTTGCCTTCAATCGCTATTCGGTTTGAAGCCACACCACGGTTTGAAAGGTAATCCCGCACGCTTGCTGCACGGTTCAATGATAATGGATTATTCACCGCATCACTACCCGTGCTATCTGTATGGCCAATGATGGTGACATTACTAGCAGCATTGCCATTTAAACTTGCTGCAAAAGTATCAAGCACGCTCCTGAAATTAGGTTTGATGTCAGCACGACCGACGTCGAAGGAGATATCACTAGGAATATCGAGTTTTAAGCGGTTATCAGGCGTTTGGGTAACGGAAACACCAGTACCTGCAGTAGCCTCTTCCATCTGGCGTTTTTGCTCTTCCTGACGTTTAGTCCATATATTACCTGCTACTGCACCGACACCTGCACCAACCGCTGCGCCGATGGCTGCGCCTTTGCCTTTACCTGCAATGGCACCAGCAACGGCACCTACGCCAGCACCAATACCGGCGCCCTTAGCTGTGCCTTTTTGCGTTTCTGTCATATTGGCGCAACCGCCTAATGTAAACGCTACCAAAATTGAACCTGCGATGATTTTCTTGCTGAATTTTGTATTCATATATCCACCTTAATTCTTCTATTATTAAAACTACTTATATGGAGTCTGAACAACTTTGACTGCCGTAAGCGGATTAAGTTTGAATTCATTTTTTTGCTTATGGCTCACCAAAATAAAAAAGGCCAAAGCAATTTGCTCTGGCCTCTAGTATTTACTTGCTACAGCGGTTAACTATTACAGCAATACTTTCTCGATACCGCCGTTATTTACACGCTCTACGTATTCCGGCATCCAGTTATCGCCTAAAAGATGTTTCGCCATCTCTACAACGATATAGTCTGCTTCAATACCAGTATCTTCACCGTAACGTGCCAAGCCCTGCAAGCAGCTTGGGCATGAAGTCAGAATCTTCACTTTTTCTTCCGGCTCACCTACTGTCAAGCCCATTTTCTTCATGCCTTTAGCCAACTCTTCGTGCTTACGGAATTTAACTTGCGTAGCAATATCTGGGCGGGCAACAGCAAAGGTACCGCTTTCACCGCAGCAGCGCTCGTTTAACTGCACATCCTGACCCATCAGCGTATTGGTTACTTCCAACGGCTTATAGGTTTTCATCGGCGTATGGCAAGGATCATGGTACATATAACGCGTACCAGTCACGCCTTGTAATCGCATGTCTTTTTCCATCAGATACTCATGGATATCCAGCAAACGACAACCCGGGAATATCTTCTCGAACTCATACTTCTGCAGTTGATCCATACAAGTACCGCAAGAAACGATCACCGTCTTGATATCAAGGTAATTCAAGGTATTCGCAACGCGATGGAATAGCACGCGGTTATCCGCTGTGATTTCCTGGCCTTTATCGTGATTACCCGAAGAAGTCTGTGGATAGCCGCAACACAAGTATCCTGGCGGCAGCACTGTAATGGCGCCCACTTCGTACAGCATGGCTTGCGTAGCCAAACCCACATTGGAGAACAAGCGCTCTGAGCCACAACCCGGGAAATAGAATACCGCTTCAGAATCTTCCGTCACTTTTTGCGGATTACGGATGACCGGGATCATGTGGTCATCTTCTATGCCTAATAAGGCGCGTGAAGTCTTGGTCGGCATTTTCTTAGGCATAGGCCGATTGATAAAATGAATGACCTGCGCCTTGATTTCCGGCTTACCTACGGTAGCAGGCGGCCGATACTTATCGCGTAGCATGCCGAATTTCTTGGCAAGGCTATGCGCAAAGTTCTGCGCCTTGTAGCCGATAGTGACCATAAAAGTCCGCATCAATTTAATGGTTGCAGGGTCTTTTACATTCAGGAAAGCCATACCCAATGCGGTGCCAGGGTTAAATTGCTTTTTACCTTGTTCGCGCAGGAAGTTACGCATGGCGATAGAAACATCACCAAAATCGATATCCACTGGACACGGATTCAAGCATTTATGACACACCGTACAATGGTCAGCCACATCGTTGAACTCATCGAAGTGTTTGATTGAGATACCGCGGCGCGTTTGCTCTTCGTACAAGAATGCTTCAATCAGCAATGACGTACCCAAGATTTTGTTACGCGGGCTATACAACAAGTTAGCACGCGGCACATGGGTAGTACATACTGGCTTACATTTACCGCAACGCAAGCAATCACTGATAGAGTCAGCGATCTCACCAATGGCAGACTGCTCCATGATGATAGATTCTTGTTCCAGCAAGCCAAAGCTTGGTGTGTAGGCATTTTTCAGCCCTGAACCCGCCATGAGCTTGCCTTTGTTGAAATGACCATTCGGGTCTACTTCGGCTTTGTATTTGGCAAACGTAGAAATGGTATCTTCATCCAGGAACTCCATTTTGGTGATACCGATACCGTGTTCACCTGAGATCACGCCATCTAGGCCTTTGGCCAGCTCCATTACGCGCGAAACTGCTTCATGCGCAGACTTCATCATCTCGTAATCGTCTGAGTTCACAGGAATGTTGGTATGCACGTTACCGTCACCGGCGTGCATGTGCAATGCAATAAATACGCGGCCTTTCAACACAGCCTTATGGATCTCGTCACAACGGTTGAGGATTTTTTGGTATTCACGACCGGCAAATATCTCCGCCATCGGGCGTTTGAGTTCTCGCCTCCAAGACACACGCAAATCATAAGACTGCACGGCACGGAACACATTTTCATATTGCGCTAAAGCGTCACCGTCTTTACCTAAGATTGAAACCGGCGCATCAAGGTTATTGAGTATCAAGCTCCAGCGGGCACGTAAGTCACTCAGTAAATTCAGCACAATCTCTTGTTTAGATTTCACCATTTGCGCATCAGCGTTGCCATCTTCATCGGCTTGCAAAGGCAAATCGCCTTGCATGAACTCTTTTAAGGCTTCGAGTAATTTCAATTTGTTTTTGATTGAAAGCTCGATATTGATGCGTTCGATGCCGTCTGAATAATCACCCAAGCGCGGCAATGGAATCACCACGTCTTCGTTGATCTTGAAGGCATTGGTGTGCTTGGCAATCGCCGCGGTACGCGCGCGGTCAAGCCAGAATTTTTTACGGGCTTCTGCAGAAACGGCTATGAAACCCTCACCATTCCTCGCGTTACACAAACGCACGATATGTGATGCTGCTTCACCTACCGCATTTTCATCATCAGAAGCGATGTCTGCGATCAACACCATTTTCGGGCGTTGTTGGCGGGCCGCTTTAGTCGCGTAGCCTACTGCCTTGATATAGCGCTCATCCATATGCTCTAGGCCAGCCATCAATACTAGCGGGTCTTTTTTAGCAGTAGCATCCAGATAGTCTTTAATCTCGACAATGGCCGGTACGGCATGTGATACGTTGCCAAAGAATTCAAGCGCAATAGTACGCACATGCTTAGGCATGCGATGCAGGATGAAAGTCGCTGAAGTGATTAGGCCGTCACAGCCCTCTTTCTGTATACCCGGCAGGCCTGACAGGAATTTATCCGTCACGTCTTTACCTAAGCCAACTTTACGGAAGCTAGGACCTTTGATAGACAATATTTCCGGCTCGGCCAGCAATGTACGCATGTCTTCGGCGTAACGGCTCACTTTAAAGTGCGCCATTTCTATGTCATGAATCTTGCCCAGGTTATGGTCCAGACGCTCAACTTCAAGCCAGTCACCGTCAGGGGTGACCATACGCCATGAAGCGAGGTTATCCAACGCGGTACCCCATAGGACGGCCTTCTTCCCGCCAGCATTCATGGCTACGTTACCGCCAATACAGCTTGCATCCGCACTGGTTGGGTCACAGGCGAACTCTAAGCCTGCTGCAGTAGCGGCTTCCATTGCACGACGTGTAACCACACCGGCGCCACATTCAATGGTCGCAACTTGTCTGGCAACGCCTGGCAAAGTGCGCATTTGCACGCCACTATGATGGTCTAATTTTTCGGTGTTAATGACCGCTGACAATGGTGTAAGTGGAACAGCACCACCGGTATACCCAGTACCGCCCCCACGAGGGATGATAGTAAGCCCTAACTCGATAGAAGCTTTTACTAACGCTGCGATCTCTTTTTCCGTATCCGGGTTCAATACCACGAATGGGTATTCCACACGCCAGTCAGTCGCATCCGTTACATGTGATACGCGTGCCAAACCATCGAATTGGATATTATCTTTACGCGTAATTTTGGCAAACTTGGCCATGGCTTTTTTACGCAGGTTCCAAGTTTGCTTGAAATCATTCTCAAACTTTGTGACTGCCTGACGAGCGGCTACTACCAGCTTCAGAACCTTTGCGTTTGCAATGCTGTCACTGCTTGTTCTACGCTCATCAATAGCCGCGATACGGTGATGCAAAGCATCAATCAGCGCTTTGCGACGCTTAGGATTTTCCAGCAGGTCATCCTGAAGGTAGGGGTTGCGCGTTACTACCCATAAGTCGCCCAGCACTTCAAACAACATGCGTGCAGAACGGCCTGTTTTACGCTCATCGCGTAATTCATTTAGAATGCTCCACACTTCTTCGCCGAGAAATCGGATGACGATCTCGCGGTCTGAGAATGAGGTGTAGTTGTAAGGGATTTCGCGCAAGCGTGTTGCAGGTTTAGGCTCTGCGTGAAGGATGGTGCTAGGTAAAGGTGCGTTCATTTATTTTTGATAAATAGCTTTGCTATTAAAAATGACATTATAACATGCAGAAGTCTTGCAAATAAGCGCGACTGCTTTGTGGTTATTACTTATATTACTTGGCTTAAACACAGTATTTAAGTGGTGGCTAATGATACAAAATCAAGCCTGATTATTTGGTTTTATTATTTTAAAAAGTTACACTACACATATGAACATTACGTTAAAAAAATCTTTGTTACCGATTGCGATTATCGCTTTACTGTTATTTTTAGGCTTCCAGTTAAACAATAAGCCCACCGCGCCTAACGTCACTTTTACCACGATTGACGGCAAGAAAATCGCCATGGATGACCTTAAAGGCAAAGTTGTACTAGTTAACTTCTGGGCCACTGATTGTCCGGGCTGCATCAAGGAGATGCCGCAATTTATCAAAGCGTATAAAGAATACAACTCGAAAGGCTTTGAGATGGTCGCCGTAGCCATGCCTTATGACCCACCGGCCCAAGTATTGAATTACGTCAAAATGAAAGGGCTGCCCTTTCCTGTGATGCATGATGGCCTAGCGGAAATTACCGATAAATTCGGCGGTATTAATTTGACGCCTACGACTTATATTTTTGATAAGCAAGGCAAACGCTTGCAACGCACGATTGGCGAACTGGATTTTAATAAACTAGCGCAATTGCTTAATACCGAGCTTGCCAAATAATGCTTTGGGTCAAAGCCTTCCATATCATCTTTGTTACGAGCTGGTTCGCAGGTTTGTTTTATCTGCCGAGGTTATTTGTGAACCATGCGGCTACTAATGATCAGGCAGTATCAGACCAGCTAAAATTGATGGAATACCGCTTGTACCGCTTTATGTTTCCTTTGGCTATTCTCGCTATCGGTTTCGGCCTTTGGCTATGGCTAGGTTATGGCATCAGCGGTGGCTGGTTACATGCTAAAATCAGTTTAGTAGCAATATTGGTAGCTTATCATTTGTATTGCGGCAAACTAATGAA
The DNA here is from genome assembly GCA_035460225.1 of Methylotenera sp. GTDB lineage: Bacteria > Pseudomonadota > Gammaproteobacteria > Burkholderiales > Methylophilaceae > Methylotenera. The sequence continues at coordinate 37,960 of DATHWX010000024.1, read as the reverse complement.
AGACTTTAAGCTTGGTAGAAACAAACACAGTCATGTGTGGTATCGCTGGTTTAATGAACTGCCGGTATTATTGTTGTTTGCTATTGTGGTATTAGTAGAAGTTAAACCTTTTTAATCTAAAGCTGACACAAAGTGGATATTTTTAACTCTCAATGGTTGATTCAAATGCTGGCAAAATCCAGCAAAACGCCACAGGGCCGTATATTGAGCTTATTCGACGTTCTGCAAGATTGGCTGAATGCACCTAATATCCATATCGAAATTGAAGAAAATGCTACCAGCCAAGCGCTAATCGCTTTTTGTACCGAACAAGCAAAAGCTTGCGGTGCAGCAAATCCGAGCATTCTGGCTGAACATATTGTGCTCATTGCACGCAATGCAGCGCAACAAGAGGTTAGCCATCCTAATAGCGGTAGTTTTAGCCATGCAAAAAAAGCCGCATCTGCGCTGATATTGGCCCAAACTCAAAGTGATCATTTACTAAACAAACCTACTATTTACGCGATTGCAGCCAGTTTATTTTTAATAGTTGGCGCCGCTGCTATTTGGCTACCTATACAAGACCGAGATAATTTATGGAGCCTCGCACAGAACAATGTCAGCAAAAACGGACATGTAATTACTGCGGCTTATAGTCCGAAGCAAGCCGCTGAAGTGGGCATTACTGCTGATGAAGCGGCCAAAATGTATTCAAAATATGAGCAGATGCGTAATGGCACCTGCCAATTCCCTGAAGCATTGCAAATTCCTGATAAGGATAAAACCGTTTACATTGAGAATGTGGTGAACGGTAATCTTCCAACCAATTTAAATGATCTGGCGATAGCCAACTCCTATTTGGAAAAAGTACGCTGTAACTTTACGCCTATGCTCATGGCGAAGTCGAAATAAAGCTAATTAAATTAAACGTGCTAAAAAAAGGAACAGGTTTTACGCTGTTCCCAAAATTACAACAATTAGTACTACTTTGGATGACTCTGGTTTATTCTAGGATTTTTTTCAGGTTATTCAAACCACCATCGAACACACCATTGATCGTATCTGAAGCTGTTTTCTCATCAGCACCAGCTTTAGGTGAAAAAGTCGCATCCCAAACTACTACAGATTTATCAGCACCATTTGGGTACACATGCAAATTAGCAGCATAATTTGATACAGGCAGCACGCTATCGGTAATGATATAGCTCATAGTTTGATGTTTTGCATCATAAGCCTTGAGTGTTTCGTTGATCTTGCCACCATCTTGCAAAGTTAATTCACGTTTTGCACCTGATTTGAAATCTTTACCAGAAACAATCTCTGTTTTTGCAACTGCTGGATGCCATGCACCCAAATCGCCAAATTTCGAGATTTTGTCCCAAGCTTTTGCAGCTGGCACGTTGATATTGACTGATTTAATCACATACAAAGACTCTGCATTTGCATGTGATGCAAAACCCAATGCAACAACGCTAAGGGCAATTAATAATTTACTCATGTTTTTCTCCAAAAATATACAAAACTGTATATGTAAATGACTGTAATTATTTCCGAGTTATATAATTAAAAAATCTCTATAAAACAATATATTGTTACAATTAATTAACAACATGAAATGCATTTTATTATATATATACAGGTCTGTATATAGATTTTTTGTAAATTTTGGTATAGAATTACTTAACAATTTATCAATTAAATATTTATGTCATTACTGAAAAGTAAAATTTTAGTGGTAGCAAGCGACCTTTTCCAAACCCGTGGAATCAACTCTACTGGCGTGGATACTATTGTGGCTGTCGCTGGCACAACGAAAATGACGTTATATAAATACTTTCGTACTAAAGAGGACTTGATTCTTGAAGTGCTTAAGCAAGGACACCAAGATTTCCAAAGCTGGCTGAACGACAAGCTGAATAGCAATAGCAAGAAACCTAGCGAGAAACTTCAGAAACTTTTTGATTTTATTGAAGAATGGGTTACATCCCCGAACTTCCGCGGAATGGGATTTATTAAGGCGTCTGCTGAGTTCCCAAATGAAGAAAATCCAGTTCATCAATTATCATCAGAGCAGTCACGTCAATTCAGGCAGTACATTAGCAGCCTTGCGAGTGAAGCGAACATTCAGGATGCCGATGGTTTAGCTTTGCAACTTTCATTATTATTTGAAGGCGCAGTTCAGGCAGAGCAAATGAAACGTGGTTCAGGTGCAATGAAATACGCAAAGAAAGCAGCAAAAATCTTAATTGACGGTGCCTTAGCACCCTAACAACCATATAGTAGCGATACAAAAAAGCCGTCGTAATTCGACGGCTTTATTCATTCCATCTTTAAAACTATCTTTCAAAACCGCATCAACATTGTAATTAAATATTAATAGGCTTGCCTGCTTTAGGCTCTCGCTAGGATAATGTCCGTTTTATCTAATTAGTCATTCAATGTATACACTTATTTGCGGTTCACTCGCCTACGACACTATTATGGTGTTTCAAGACCAGTTTAAAAATCATATTCTTCCGGACAAAATCCATGCTTTGAGCGTGTCATTCTACGTGCCGGAAATGCGAAGAGAATTCGGCGGTACTGCAGGCAACATTGCCTATAATTTACAATTGCTCGACGGTAAACCTTTAATTATGGCAACCGTAGGCGAAGACTTTGGCAGCTATATCCAATGGTTGGATAGCCATAATATTGATAAAACTCATATTAAAACCATTCCGAACACTTTTACTGCGCAAGCCTTTATCACTACCGATACTGACGACAACCAGATCACCGCTTTCCATCCTGGAGCCATGTCCGAAGCGCATCAAAATAGCGTGACGGCTGCTAAAGATGTGTCTCTAGCGATTATCGCTCCCGATGGCCGCGACGGTATGTTTCAACATGCAAAAGAATGCTTTGAAGCTGGCATCCCCTTCCTGTTCGATCCAGGTCAAGGCTTACCTATGTTCAATGGTGAAGAACTTTTACATTTTATCGAAATGGCTGATTACTTAGCCGTTAACGATTACGAGTCACAAATCATCCAGGACAAAACCGGTTTGTCATTAGAGGAGTTAGCACAAAAAGTTAAAGCGCTCATCGTGACATTAGGAAGTGCCGGTTCGCAAATATATGCAGACGGTCAACGTTTCGATATTCCATGCGTTGAAGCAGAAAGTATCGTAGACCCTACCGGTTGTGGTGATGCTTATCGTGCTGGTTTGTTATATGGCATGTCCAATGGCTGGGATTGGCCAACTTGCGGACGGCTCGCTTCGACAATGGGTGCGATCAAGATCGCCAGCCGCGGTGGCCAGAACCACAAACCGACCCGCGCGGATATTGAGCAGGTTTACACGCAGGCACTTGTGAATGAAACATTAGCTGCGGAAAAGGGTCTTAATCAATAGAAAATTAAAAACTCAGTGATGGTTTTTATGTAAAGGGAAAGAAAATGCGTAATACACGATTAATAGCAGCACGATTATTAGCAATAGGAATGGTAAGTTTATTATTGACTGCATGCGCCAGTTCTAACTCCGGTAGCGTTTACAGCCGTGATGAAGCACGTAAAGTGCAAACAGTCAGAACTGGTGTAGTAGAAAGCGTACGCCAGGTCAAACTTGAAGGCACAAAATCACCAGTAGGAACGGTGGCTGGCGGTGCGGTTGGTGGCATTGCTGGCAGTTCTGTGGGCGGCGGTAGAGGCAGCGCTATTACAGCCATTATTGGTGCGGTAGCAGGTGGTTTATTAGGTTCTGCTGCTGAAGAAGGTTTTACCCGTAAAGATGGCGTTGAAATCACCGTTAAATTGGATGGCGGTAATATGGTAGCCATAGTTCAGGAAGCTGACGATCCATTCAAAGCCGGGGACCGTGTTCGCCTGCTTGAGAGCGATGGAACAACCAGAGTTTCTCACTAAATTTAAGTTTCAATATGTAATTAAAATGACCGTCAATAAACGGTCATTTTTTTGTCATGTACTTTTAACCTTAGCTTACTAAAGTCTCCTTACACATTAAGGAGAAGCTTATGGTTCGCAAGGTAATGAACACAATTGATGCGCTAGAACATAATCGCAGTCAAAATCCCATTCACCAAAAAATCCATTTCGACCAGCAAGAAACTGCTCATAGAAAACTATATATAAGCTTGGCACGTACGCAAGCTGAAGTTGAAGAAGCGCAGCGCTTGCGCTATAAAGTATTCGCAGAGGAAATGGGTGCGCAGTTATCAGGCACAGGTGGCCTCGATATCGATGGCTTCGACCGCTTTTGCGATCACCTGATTGTACGGGAAAGTGCTACTAACCAGGTCATCGGTACGTATCGGATTTTAAGCCCTGAAAAAGCCAATGAGGCCGGCGGTTATTACTCAGCAGGTGAATTCGACTTAAGCCGTCTTGCACACTTAGCAGACAGAACCGTAGAAGTGGGTCGAGCATGCGTGCATCAGAACTACCGTAACGGCGGCACGATCACCATGCTATGGGCTGGTCTTGCGAAATACATGCAGATCCACAACTATGAATACATGATAGGCTGCGGCAGCATCAGTATGTCAGATGGCGGCCACGCGGCAGCAAGTTTATATCACAAGCTGCAAGATGATTACCTGGCACCGCTCGAGTATCGCGTTTTCGCCCGTAATCCTTTACCAATCCAATCATTACGTACCGATATGCAGGTTGCCTGCCCGCCATTGATTAAAGGCTATTTACGTTTAGGTGCCTATATTTGCGGTGAGCCGGCATGGGATCCCTATTTCAACACGGCCGATATGCTGGTAATGTTACCGTTATCACGAATCAACCCAAGATATGCAGCGCATTTCCTTAAATAAAACGGAGATACTGCATCAAATTACTTTGCCAAAAATAACATGTTCAACACAAAAAACTAATCGGCTTACACGCTACTTCCGTATTAGCCGCATCATTTTTCATACATTGGTAGGTATTTTTATCACGGCAGTAATATTGCCATTGGTGAAAAGGCCTACCCAATTGCGCTTGATAAGTTGGTGGTGCCGGCGCCTGCTAGCCGCTTTTAATATTACGGTCATCAGGAAAGGTGAGTTACCACCCAGCAACGCACTTAGCAATACCATGTTCGTTGGAAACCATGTTTCATGGGCAGATATTCATGCTTTAAACAGCGTTGTACCGGTTAAATTTATAGCCAAATCCGAAATTCAAAATTGGCCGATTTTTGGTTACTTAGCCAAGGTCAATGCGCTGTTTATAGATCGCAATAAACGTCATGATGCAGCGCGTGTTGTCGATATCACGGCGCAAAGCTTAGAGGCGGGAGATAACCTTTGTCTGTTCCCTGAAGGTACAACCACTATGGGCACTGAAATGAAATCTTTCAAAAGTAGTTTGATTCAAGCAGCGATTCAGGCCAAAGCGACTATATGGCCATTTGCTATTCGTTATCCGAATCTAGATGGAACCATTAATACCGAGATGGCTTATGCAGGGGATATCACTTTACCGGAATCCATGAAAGCTGTGCTGCGGCAAAAGAATCCGGTCGTTGAGCTGATCTTTTTACAACCTATTGTGTTGAGAGATAAGACAGAGCAAGACCGCCGAGCACTTACGCTTGAGATTGAGCAGCAAATCAGGCACGAATTAAACTTGCAACTCTGATTTTAGTAAGAATCGTTATTTAATCGCTTTATCTAATGGATGCGATTGCACTTGTGTAATGGCTTTAGTTGCCAAATTCATGGCTGTTAGCTGACCGCCCCATAAGCAACCAGTATCCAGCGCAAACGCATTATTCCTTTGCTGCAAGCCTAATGCCGACCAATGCCCAAAAATCACTTGAGCGTCTTTTGAAGCCCTATCTGGCACATCAAACCAAGGGATAAGACCTGTTGGCACATCATCCAATTCACCTTTAAAAGAAAACTCCATTGCACCTTGTGCCGTACAAACTCGTAATCGAGTCATAGCATTGGTGATGACGCGCAGTCTTTCCATCCCGATTAGGTTCTCGCTCCAAGTATCCGGCTGGTTGCCATACATATTCATTAAAAAATCAGTGTAATCAGAGCTTTTTAAAACAGCTTCAACTTCAGCCCCGTATTGAATGGCCTGCGTAAGCGTCCATTGTGGCAAAAGGCCCGCATGAACCATTACGTAACCATCTTCCTGGTAAATAAGATGTTGATGGCGTAGCCAATCGAACAATACTTCATGATCTTCAGCATCCAAAAGTGCATGCAAAGTATCGCTTTTATGAGGTGATGCCAAGCCATGCGCAACAGCAAGCGCATGCAAATCATGATTACCTAGAACCACCTTCAAACTAGCTTGGTTCTGATAACACCAGCGCAAGACTTCTAGGGAACCATTGCCTCGATTGATCAGGTCACCCACCAGCCAAAGCGTATCCGTTTTAGGATTGAATCTAAGCTTAGCCAGTAATGCCTGAAAAGCTTGGTAGCAGCCCTGGATATCCCCTATCGCATAGGTTGTCATATTTGCATTGCCTTGATTTGTATTATTCTAATTTCAATCGCCTCGTAAAAATGCTCATAAAAAAAGCCACTCATTAAAGTGGCTTTTTTCAAATAAACAAAAACTATATTTGATTAGAAACTTGCGCCACCTGCGTTAGCCATATATTTCACTGCACCTGCAACTTCAGCATCAGATAAACCTGGGTTGCCACCTTTAGCAGGCATGTTGCGGATACCGTGCACCGCATGATTTACCAGTGTATCGTAACCTTGTGCTACACGTGGAGCCCATTGGTCTTTATCACCAAATTTTGGCGCCGCCATCAAACCGGCTGCATGACACATCGAACAGACTACCTTGTACACTTCTTCACCGCTTTTACCGGCTGCTGCAGGTGCTGCAGCTTCTGGAGCCGCTGCAACTGCAACTGGTTTAGCCGCTTCAGCTTTTGCTGGGGCTGCTGCTTCAGTTTTAGAAGTAGTTGCCGCAGCCGCTTTTTCCTGTAATTTATCAGGTCCATTCGCTGCTGGAGCTGCGTCTGCGGTAGCCGCTGGTGCAGCACCTGTGGCTGGAGGAGTAAATTTTGCACCCGCTGCATTTGCCATATGAGCAACTGCATTTGCAACTTCGCCATCGGTTAGCGCAGGGTTACCACCCTTAGCTGGCATGCTGCGAATACCGTGGATAGCATGATCGATCAATGTTTCGTAGCCTTGTGCAATGCGTGGCTTCCAAGCATCCTTATCCCCGAATTTCGGTGCAGACATCAAACCTGCCGCATGACACATAGAACAGACTGCTTTATAGACTTCTTCACCGCTTTTATCTGCATGGGGTCCCGCATCAGCACTAGCCACTTCAACAGTAGCTGCAGGTTTAATATTTTCTTCTACTTTAGCCACTGCAGCTGCAGGTTGAGCAACCTCAGGAGCACCGGCTACGCCAAAAGTTTTGGCAATTAAAGAAATGATTAGCGTAAAAGCTAAGATACTGCCAGGAATAGCAATGATTAATTGCCAAAAGGTAGAGCCTTTGTACTCATTATCGTTATTGCTCATTACGGTTAGTTCCCATGAATTTGTTAATAAAAATAATATTATACCTGCACCAAAGCCGAGGGAAAAGGACTTGCATCAACGGAAAGACGGGAGCACCCGCGTTTGCTATAATACGCAGCACATTGCGCCCGTAGCTCAGCTGGATAGAGTGTTGGTTTCCGAAGCCAAAGGTCGTGGGTTCGACTCCCGCCGGGCGCACCAAAAGAAATTCTAGTATGAATGACTATTGTTGTCAGCAGAAGCATAAAAATTGTCCAAAAAACAGCTTTATGCTTCCAAATCAAGAAGCCAGTTTTATGCTTCCAGTTTCGATACAATTTTTAGCCGTTGTAAACGGCTATTTAAGGCTAAACTCCAAAGGTAAATAATTATTAAGCTGAGGCCGTACTTAGTTTAATGGCTGGTATAGCCATCTACTAAATATGCAGCCTTACAGCAACTAAATCTAATGACTATTCATAGCACAATTACATATTTACCAAAAGATTCTGGGTATCAACTGTCGCTCGAACCCTTAGTAAGAGAAGCGATAACTGCTGCAGTCGCTAGACAAAAGGCATTGGGTTTGCCTAATTACTACATCAATAAAAAAGGTAAGATTTATGCACGTCTTCCTAATGGAAGGTTTGCATCTACTAAAAGATAAGTCTAGAAATATTACCTAAGCTTGATGTACTCTTTTCATCGACTGCTTACGGCCCAAAGCGGACATTGAATGCAAATAAAGAATATCCAAGTCTTGTGCCAATGAAGAAATAATAGAATTTAGAATAGTTGTAATTAAGCTGCTTTACGGACAGATTCTTGCTCACGCATTACATCAACTAATAGATGCAGTGAATCTTTAAGTCTTAAAAAATCTTCATGACACAGACCAGTTTTACATTCAACACTATGTTGAACAGCTGCTATCTGGTGTTGGATTTCTCGTCCATTTTGAGTGAGTTCTACTTCTACAATCCGTTCATCAGTAGAGTTGCGCTTGCGTTTAACAAACCCCGCCACTTCTATCCTTTTCAGCATCGGTGTCAAGGTTGGAGGATCTAAATGCAATCTTTTTGCGATTGTACTTACGCTTAGATTATCTTCTTCCCAGAGCACGAGCATAACCAAATATTGTGTGTAAGTAAGTCCAGCTTTTTCCAGACCCTCTCTATAAGCTCGCGTTACAGCATTGGTAGCAGCATATAGAGCAAAACAAAGCTGATGATCTAGTTTTAAATTAGGGTAATTCTTATTCAATCTAATCTCTCCTGAATAATTTCAATCCAATTGATAGCAAATTATTAATAGCATACAACAATTCTTTACAATTTAATTGCGTAAATAATTAACGCACTAATAATTAGCTTAATAATTGAATGCTATGATGCTTTCAATTCCTTAATAACAATTTCTTCGCCGATAGATACGGCATTTATAAAAACTCTGGAGAGCAGAATGCATTTGCATACGAATAAAGTATTAATCACCGCTTTGGTTGCGACATGTTTTGGCCTTACTTCCAACTTAGCATCTGCGGATATGCCCGTAAGTAATAAACTTTTGTTAACTGGCGGCGTATCACAAGTGGAAGGTGCAGCTGGTGGTGGTTTGACCCCTTGGGCTGTTATTGGAGGTTATGGCACTAATAATGAGGTGGGTGGCAATTTACATTACACCTATGTCAAATCTAGCGATTACAAGTTAGATACGTATGGATTCACTGTAGGTTTATTTGATCGTGCAGAATTCTCAGTTGCGCAGCAAGAGTTTGATGTCAGTAATTTACGCAATAAGGTTGAAGCAGCTTTACCTGGAGCAATTGGCCGAGACAAGATTGACCAGATAGTGGTTGGTCTAAAAGTTCGTGTTTTAGGGGAAGCAGTATTAGATGCAGACACATGGATGCCACAAGTGGCTGTAGGCCTGCAGTACAAAGAGAACCAAGATAAAGAATTCATTAAAAGCGCAGTAGTTGGCGCCAAGAGCGATCACGGTACAGATGTTTATATTGCTGCTACCAAATTACTACTAGATAAAAACTTATTGTTGAATGGTACCTTGCGTTTCACCAAAGCCAACCAATTCGGCATTTTAGGTTTTGGTGGGGACAAACATGATAGCTACGAACCAATGCTTGAAGTTTCAGCGGCCTATCTTTTGAATAAAAAATTAGCAGTGGGCGCTGAGTATCGTATGAAACCAGACAACTTAAGAAGCCCAGCAAACGCTGCTTTATTTGGTGGTGCGAATGTTGTTGATCTTAAAGAGGATGATGCATTCGATGTGTTTGTTGCTTACGCCCCTACTAAAAACATATCCCTAACTGCAGCGTATGTTTATCTAGGTAACATCGCAACTGTAAAAGCTGTTGGCGCAGACTATGGTAAGCAAGATGCTGTGTATCTATCAGCACAGGTCGGTTTCTAAATCAAAGAAACTATCAATACTCAATAAGGAACACATCATGAAACTTAAAATTAACACGTTACTCACGACTGTTATTGCTTCAACAGTTTTTGCTTTTGCATTGCCCGCATTTGCGGATATGGAAGTAGCACATAGTCCTAATTTAGGTAATACGCCTATGGAAGGTACGGAAACATTCCAAGCTTTCGGTGGCAAAGAAGGCCTAGTCAAAATCATGGATGACTTCATGGTTGGTCTAGTAGCAGATCCACGCACCAAACCATTTTTTGATAACAACAAGCAGGCATTTATTAAAGCGATGCTTGTAGAACAAATGTGCGAATTAATGAATGGCGGTTGTAAATATCCTGGCCGTGATATGACAACAGCACATGCCAATATGAAAGTGAATCGTGAAGCTTTCAATGCTTTGGTAGAGCAGTTTCAATTTGCTATGGATAAAAACAATGTACCATTTTCAGCGCAAAATAAATTACTCGCGAAATTAGCGCCTATGTATAGAGTCATCGAAACTACTCAGGGTGCAGCAGTCCCGCCTACACAGTTAAGCAATTAGTAAGTTAGCTAATATCAAAAGCCTACTGATTTCAGTAGGCTTTTTTATTTATTACGCTAATAATTTATGTGCTAATTACATTCTTACGTCATTATCAGTTCCACGATTACTTCTTTTCCAAACTAATAAATTTAGCATGTAGCTTCCATTTATTTTTTTGCTGAAAGGATAGTCATGAATCTCAAAAAAATCATTCTGCCTGTATCCATTATTGGTGTGCTAGGTTTCACAAGCCTGATATATGCTGCCCAAAAGATGCCCAATGATAAGACGCAACCAAACAAGGCCGATCCTGAAATGCAAAAAGTTCTTGATGCTTTGGCATCATTGCATCCCAAACCTATCCCCCAACTTACCCCACAAGAAGCTAGACAACAACCTACCCCCGCTGATGCAGTAATGAAGGTATTGAAAGATGAAGGAAAGTCTACTGAGCCATTACCAGTTGCCAGCATAAAAGATATTAGTATCCCTGGACCTCACGGTGAGTTCCCAGCACATGTTTACACACCTAAGGGTGCTGGACCATTTCCGCTAATTGTTTACTTTCATGGTGGTGGTTTCGTCATTGCTAGTACCAAAGTATACGAAGCTTCTGTTAGAGGTTTAGCTAATGGTGCAGAGGCGATAGTTGTGGCTGTAGATTATCACCTAGCTCCTGAGCACAAATATCCTACTCAGCCCGATGAAGCCTATGCGGCTTATACATGGGTATTGAAGCATGCTGCAGATTTTAATGGCGATCCTAAACGTGTTGCCGTTGCAGGTGAAAGTGCCGGCGGTAACTTAGCTGCGGTAGTTTCCTTGATGGCTCGTGACAAGAATGAACCAATGCCGATTCATGAGTTGCTCGTATATCCGGTGGTAGATAACAAAATGAATAACGCTTCTTACATTAAAAATGCAAATGCAAAACCGCTCGATAAGCCAATGATGGCATGGTTCTTCAAACATTATGCAAAACAAAAAAGTGATGCTGAAAATGCTTATGCATTACCTAACAAAGCAAAATCTCTCAAAGGTTTACCACCAACCACTTTAATCACTGCAGAGATTGATCCTTTGTATTCAGAAGGCAAAGCCTTTGCTGAGCGTTTGAAATCAGAAAATGTCCCTGTAGCTTATAAACATTATGATGGTGTAACCCATGAGTTCTTCGGTATGGCGGCTGTAGTTTCAAAAGCCAAGGATGCTCAAGAATTTGCCTCTGCAGAGCTGAAAAAGGCTTTCAACACCAAATAAACATAATTGCCAAGATAATGGGTTTCAAAACACTTTATCTTCCGGCATTTATTAGTAGTAACAATTTTAAATTCAAAAAGGAATTAACATGAACAAGATACTTGCATACATATTTATCGCTTTAATCACCTGTGCTCATTCTGTAATCGCTGCCACTCAAGCTGATAACACGGATGACGCCAGTAATTTAGGAACGGCAGAAACACCTCAGCATCAAAAACAAGAAATGCGTACTGATAAAGGCCCAGTGGGCGCGAATAATGGCGCAACAGAGATGGATGATGCTAGCAATTTAGGTACGGCAGATACCCCTCAGCATAAAAAACAAATGGAACGCAGCAATAAAAACGGTGCGACCCAAAACACCCATAGGCATCATAAAAATAAAGTAATGAAAAACAAAGAAATGAATGAGGGTACAACTCAAGGCAACAAAGTGCAGCCAACAGATACTGATAACGGAACACCTGCACCAACAATGCCTTAGAAGTTCTTTTAGCAAAAGGGCATAACCGTAACATCGGTTATGCCTGTTTTTTTATTTATCGACTAACTTATATAAATAGCAAATCGACGTAAGGTTTGACCTACAGTTCCGACCAATCTTGAGCATATCAACGATAAAGGAATTGTAATGATGAAATTCAGGGTAACCCAAAAACTGCTATCCGGCTATATTGTCGGCTTCTTGTTATTACTAGCCTTTACCGGACTCATACTCTTTAATGGTAAAAGAATTGAAGCTAATACCTTCAATTTATCTAATGAAAAACTACCCGCTTTAATCACTGTTTCCGCATTAAAAAGCGGAATCCAAAGCCAATCTAATCACCTTTATTCTCTATATGTAACTGCAGAGCCGCTTCCTTTTCAAAAGCTACATGAAGATGATGTAGCCAATCAACGTACACAACTAATTGCCGCTGAAAAAATCCCAGAATTTGCGGCACATAAAGAAAAATTCAGAGATCTCGATGCAAAACAAATGGCTTTGACGAATGAGTTTGTGCGGGTAATGAAAGAATCAACCGTAGATTGGGATTTGGCCAGGGAGGTTCTGGCACGTTTTAGCTTCGGTGCTAATCTTATTCAATCCGAGCTCGATTTACTTGTGGAGGAAGTAAACAAGTCCACATTGGCTGATGCAGCAACATCACAATACCAGACTCAGCAGTTGATGAATGCAGCTCTTTTGATTTCATGTGTACTTTTCATAGGGGTTTTATTGGTTGCCTACTTCACACATAAGAATCTGGCGCAACCTTTAAAAGAGGTCAGCGCAACAATCCGACACATAGTGTCACGTAGAGACCTTACCAGTAGATTGAAAATAAAAAGTGATGACGAAGTTGGTGATATTGCATTGGCATCAAATGACCTACTGGAAGAATTTCAAAGGCTTGCTAGGACGTTAGATGGTACGGCACAAGAAGTCATTCGTACGATGAATAATCTTACCGACATCACTGCCAAGACAAAAAATACGATGGAACTACGCAATCATCATCTTAAAAAAGCGACCCAAGATTTTCTAGCTGAAATCGAAAGCTCAACATCATCAACACAACTCACACAGAACTCAGATTTATATAAAGCACAGCTGAAGTTCATTCAGGCGCACCTTAGTGAAATCGATTTAAGTGCGAGTGCTAATACGCACAATGTTTCATTGTTTGAGGTAAATACTACTAAATTAAATGAGCTAGCAGAACATATGAGATCGCAGATAAAACTGCTTAATTTTTAAACTTACCTTACTAATACTTCGCCCTTAAAAGAGCTAATCCTAACCTCTGAGGTAATACTTTTCATGGCGACTAATCTATCAACAAATAATTGAGACCATTATGAAAATACTATTCACATCATTGATTTTAGCAACATGCCTTTTGATTGCCGGAACTGCTTCTGCTGCTCCTATGGCTTTCACTCAATCAGCCTTTAATCAATTACAACAAGCAGGTAAATCTATATTGATAGAAGTCCATGCACCATGGTGCCCAACATGCCGCGCTCAAGCCACCATTCTTGATACATTACTTAATGAAAAAGAAAATCAATCAATTAATACATTACGTGTAGATTTCGATAGCCAAAAAGATGTACTCAAAATGTTAAATGTAAGTAGACAAAGTACACTCATAACTTACAAGGGCTTTAAGGAAATAGGTCGAAGTACTGGAGACACATCCTCAGCAAGTATTAAAAAGTTGCTTCAGAAAACTATTTGATAAAGGCGCTGACATGTTTATTGATCTCGGTGTTTATGGACTAAGTTTCCTTGCTGGAGTACTGTCAATTTTATCCCCATGTGTGTTACCACTAGTGCCGATTATTCTGGGCACTGCACTCAATACACATAAATACGGGCCATATGCATTGGCAGCTGGGCTAGCCATTTCTTTTACGGCTGTTGGGTTATTTATTGCAACTGTTGGCGCAGCAATTGGTGTGGATCAGGAAGTCTTTAGAACGATTGCAGCCATGCTTTTAATCATATTCGGTGTAGTGTTGCTTTCGACAACTTTGCAGGAAAAGTTTGCAAATCTGACTACAGGGATTAGCGGGTCTGGGAATAATCTATTGAATAAAGTATCTACGGATTCATTATTCGGTCAATTTGTTTTGGGATTGCTATTAGGTATTGTATGGAGCCCATGTGTAGGCCCCATTTTAGGAGCCACTATCACCTTAGCGAGCCAGGGAACCAACTTGCTGCACGTTACACTGGTTATGGCAACATTTGGACTTGGAGCAGGCCTGCCATTAATCATACTAGGCTCACTTTCAAGGCAAGTGATGATGAACATCAGAGGTAAATTGTTCACCGCAGGCAAAGTTGGCAAACGAATACTTGGAGTTATATTGCTACTGGTAGGATTTCTAATTATATTTGGATTAGATAAGCAGTTTGAAGCCTTGGTTGTCGCTGCTTCACCTGGCTGGCTAATTGCCCTTACCACCAGATTTTAAAGAGCTTATTGATTAGATATTGGAGTGGATTATTTAATCATAACGAATAGCAAAAACCGCAATTAAATAAATGTAAGCCAATGTAATTTCTTCCGACTAACTAATGTGCCACTTATACAACAATTTGTTATGTAGCACGCAACTTGACCTCTATCGTTCGAAACAATAGACGGTAGATTTTTTATAAAATTGGAAGGAAATAATCATGTCTATTGAATCATCTACAATTCGTAACGGTGCAATGATCGCAATCGGCGCTGCGGCGCTAATCTTGGCTGGCTGTGCTGGTACTGGCGCAAAAACAGCTTCTTCTGGCAGTGAAATGGTAAGCTGCTTAGGTGTTAACTCATGCAAAGGTACAGGCGCTTGCAAAACTGCCGAAAACGCATGTAAGGGTCAAAACGCATGTAAAGGTCATGGTTTCTTGACTATTTCATCTGATGACTGCTCTGCTAAACACGGCACTATTATTTAGTATTCAAGTCCGGTGAGCGCGTTCGTTTGCCTCTAATTAAATAAACGCGCTTATTTACTATGATACCTGCCCAAACAATTGATATTCCCTCAATTACAAAACCGCCTGGTTTGGGTTTTGGACTTGGTTTACGTACCGAACACTACAACAGTATTTTGGACAACAAGCCTGATATTGATTGGCTAGAAGTCATTTCAGAAAATTACATGGTGCCGGGCGGCAAGCCCCTGCACTTTTTAGACCGTATTCGTGCCGAATATCCTGTGGTCATGCACGGCGTATCACTGTCCATAGGTTCCACAACACCGTTTGATGATCAGTATCTCCGAGACTTACGCAAGCTGGCAGATAGAATCGAACCGGCCTGGATATCCGACCACTTATGCTGGACCGGTGTACATGGTCAAAATATGCATGATTTGCTACCGCTACCTTATACCGAAGAAACGGCAAAGCACGTAGCTGAGCGGGTAAACATTGTGCAAGATTACTTAGGCAGGCGAATTCTGCTTGAGAATGTTTCCAGCTATGCGAGCTATGTGGATTCCAATATGAGCGAGTGGGAATTTATTTCGCTGATTTGCGAGAAAGCCGATTGCCTATTGTTACTAGACGTAAATAACATTTACGTCAGCAGTTACAACCATGCATTTGATGCCAGGGCTTTTATCGATGGGGTTCCAGCAAATCGTGTCCAGCAGATTCATTTGGCTGGTCACCATAATCATGGCGACTATATTATTGATACCCATGATGCGCCAGTCATCGACCCGGTGTGGGATTTATATGAATACGCGTTAAAACGGTTTGGGGCAGTATCTACCATGATAGAGCGTGATGATCAGATTCCACCATTGGAAGAATTGGTAGAAGAACTGCAGATCGCGCGCGATATCGCTGCACAAGTATTAGCGCCTCAGCCATTCGTACACCAGCCCTCATTTCAGCAGCAAGTTGTGTTATGACTACAGCCACTCACTTAGCGCAGTTGCAATCGGCTTTTCAAAGCTATCTGATTGATAGCGAAAAAGGCGCCGCATTTACTGCAAATGTAGTTAATGATCCTAAAGTGGGCGCAGAAAAGCGCTTAAGTATTTATTTCGACGCTTACCGCTACCGCATTATCGAGGCTTTGGCTGCAGCTTACCCTAAGCTCAAGTTATTGGTAGGTGATGATTTGTTCGAACAAATCGCCCGTACTTACATTGCAGACCATCCTTCTACTTACCAGAATATACGCTGGTATGGCAGTCATATGCGTTCCCATCTGCTTGGTTTCTTGCCAGAACATCCTATTGCCGCAGAAATGGCAGCTTTTGAATGGGCGATTTCATTAGCGTTTGATGCGGAAGATGTACCTGAGCTGAAATTGCAAGATTTAGTAGAGGTTCCACCGCAAGATTGGGTAGGATTAAGCTTCACATTTCAACCAGCCATCCAAGTTATTAGGTTGCGCTGGAATGTCATTCCGATTTGGAACGCACTTAACATGGAAGAAACGCCACCAGCGTTAGAGCAGGACAGTTGTTATACTTCATGGCTGATTTGGCGTAAGGACCTCAATCCGCAATTCCGCTCCATGAGTGAAATGGAAGTGATTGCGCTAAATATGGCTAAGTCAGCTGCGACATTTGCTGAAGTATGTACTAGTCTTGAAGGAGAAGTTAGCGGGGAGAAAGCTATGGCAACAGCAGCGCAATTTCTCGCCGGGTGGTTAGAAGAAGGCATGATATCTAAATCAATAGTAGCGAATGCTTAAACTGAAATGAATGTCTGCTTTGGGCCGTTAATGGACGCATAATTTTGAAACTAATTTACCTTTCCAATTCTATGCTTTAGCCAGAGATATGCTTCCCCACCAAAATGCAAAATTTGCTTAAGTAAAACTTGAGAATTTTTAAATCAGAATTTATGGTAATTTTTAGATAACTTATGTGCCTTCTGACATATATATCTAGCAAAACAGGTATTCGCCTAAGAGTCGCAAAGTGAAATACTATTTTTACTCTGAAATAAGCAGTTGATTGCCATCAGTCTTAATGTAGAAGATACCTTGAGAATCTATTTTTAATGACCGTATTCTATAACCCGTTAATACAGGTTCAGCATAGACCAAATTCGAACCCTCTTTTTTAGAGCGATATAAGGTTTTAGATCCCATACCCGCGAAGAAATAATTATTGTCCCAATAATCATTTTTTCCCGTATGCGCATACTTAGCTATAGGGCCTATTCCTATAGAAGGTAAAAACGTCATAGCTGGTTTCTCATAGCCTTCATGGCTGTTGAATTTATTCCCGTAATAATTACCTATTCCATCTCTCTCATAAATCGTGCCGTAGCTCACAATAGGCCATCCATAATTTTTATTACGCTTGATCAGATTGATTTCATCTCCACCTCTTGGCCCATGATCAGTTAACCAAAGCTCGTGTGATTCTTGATCATATAGCATACCGCCAGATGGGGATCTAAGTCCTGAAGCGAAAACTTCAGCATTTAATCGTTTAAGGTCTATACGGATGACTTTCCCAATGGAGGTCTTGGAATCCTGTACTCGCTCAGGCTTTGAAAAATCACCGATGCTCAAGTACAAGGTATGATCATTTTCACCCTGCACTAATTTTCCACCTACTTGATGCCCTAAGATAGGTTCCTTTATTGCAGGTCGACTTAGATAAATTTCTCTTTTAAAAATGAGCTCGAAAGCATCCTTATCCAATTCAAATTCCGAAACGGCAAGTCTGACACCATTATTCTGGTCATCCCATACTGTGTAGGCTACGTATAAAGAATTGTTAACGAGTAATGAATCTTTAACTCCAGAAAAATCCTTGCAATACACTACGTTTTTTGCATCGCTTTCATCTGTAGAGTCTTCTCTGCCTGGTATGAATTTTGATAACTTTTTACCAGATTTAGTTAACGTTAATTCGTTATCTAATTTCGTGAAATGAATATCGCCACATTTTGTGATAAATAAATACTGTGTTTTATCAAGTTTCTCAAATGGTCCGGTAGGATAAGTATCTTCAAAAGGTAATGCGTATTCTTTTAAATTTAAAGTGCCGAAAACAGATTGTATTCTTATAGGTTCGGCTTCCACTTTTGGTGGATTCGTCATCAGCAACGTGGGTGCGTTAGCGGGGATATCCTTATTTGGGTTTGGCGTATTTATTTGCTCAGAACTTGCTGCACTAATGAATAAACATAAACTACAAAAAGCTATATACGTGAGATTCTTGGCATCTATAAACCTGATATTAAAGAAATGACGCACTCCTAGCTCGAATAATTAGTGCATTGATTCATTGCATTTTGTACTTGTGTACAAACAGGCATAGTCGCAGGAATTAAGAAACTTTCTTTTAAATTAACGGCAAATGATTTTATTTTTTGTGCCATATCTTCATCCTGATCCAGATTTCCCTTACCACCTTTCTGAAACCTATTATTCTTCGCCGTCATGTACCTATGTTTCTTATCCTTTTTATATCTATTCTGAAGGTCGGAAGACTCATGACTTTTAGCCGTACGCATTTTTCCACTTTTAGTTAAATTTGTCTTAGTGGATTTTATAGAGATGTTTCTCTGAATTAATTTAGTATGAGTCGGGTTATTACGCTGTATTACATCAAGCTTTTCGTCATAACTTATTGCTTCTTGCGAAGGTTCAAAATTATCAGCTAACTGCGTTTCAAGTTCCGTTTTGAATGTTGATTCTTCAGAAACTTGTATATTGGAATAAGGCTTTTTCGTCAGACTTATATCCATTGGATTACTTTGATTTAATGCAGGTTTAAATACAAAAAAGTACCAACAGAATAATAAGCAACAACCTTGCAGGGCAATAATGAAAATAGATGGTTTTAACACATCTTTTAGCATGAGTTCTTCAGGATTACTTATACCTGATGTAGAAGTAGATGGGGATTCCGGCATGACATCATTCTCGATAAGAAAAGTCCTTATAAAATAAGAAAAAGCCTGAGTTATCGGGCTTTTTTTATAGGTGTTTTATACTGTTGTAGCCCGTGATTTATGAGCAGAAGTAGTCGCTAAAAAATTTAAAGCTTTCTAACTATGACTGCCCTTTTTTGCTTCTCCGGCTGATAAATCCGATCAAACCCAACCCCGCTAACATCATTGCGTAAGTTTCATTTTCGGGCACTGGAGAAACAGGTGCTAAATCAACGAGTTGAGGGCCAACTACGTTACCTTGTTCAAAGTATTCCCCGATTAGAGGGTTATAGAGCGCATAGTTATCTTCAAGGGATGTGCTCGGAGTACGTTCTGTTGTAAAGGAAAAAGTTTGAATATCACTATTTTCTATACCAGGGTTTCTCCACCATGCCCAGAAGGATCCGGAAATGCGATCAGGGCTACCTAGTGGCTTAGTTCCGGTAGACCCAACTGAAAGAACGAATTGCCAGCCCACTGGTTCAGTATGGGCAATCGGCATAGGGGCATCAAAATTAAAATTTGTATTCTGCCAGATATCGACTATGGAAATTTCGCCATCATAATTTGTGGCATCCAAAGTGTACGTATATGTGTAAAGGTCGGTAGCATCGTTGAAGCTAACCTCTCCTGAAAGCAAGGCAGCACGTGCGTTAGTAATAAAGAAAAAAAGACACAGGAAGCCGATACTAAGCAGTCGTTTCATGATGTTCTCCTCAGAGTAGGATCAAATTTTATGCCTTAAGATTACCCCGTTAAATAGGCCTTATGGACTATGCTGATTCATACGTATATCCCATCAAGTACGCCATGGATGTTTCGGCACATCACACACCCCAGCAACATTCACACCTGCTTGCGCTACGATATGGTCATTTTCGACGGTATCGCCACTGACACCAATTGCCCCAATTAACATGCCTTGATCGTCTACAATTGGAAGGCCACCCGGAAATGTAATCAATCCATCATTAGAATGTTCGATACCATAAAGCGGAGAACCGGGTAAAGAAAGTTTGCCAATTTCTCCTGAAGGCATAGCAAAGTAACAGGCTGTTTTAGCTTTTTTGATGGCAATATCTATACTCCCAACCCAGGCATCATCCATTCTAGTAAAGCTTTTTAGATTACCGCCTGAATCTAAAATCGCGATACACATCTTCACCCCAATCTCTTGGGATTTTTCTACGGCTTTATCGATAATCTGTTGAGCTACTTCAAAGCTTACATGCATGTCATTTTCCTACTGTGTGGATGGAGTAGACATTGTAGGGAGCTCATTAATTTTGTATGTGCGCTGCTGCACATACCCAACTACATTTAATGTTTATGATGTAGGAATATCTTTACGTTAAGTTAGCTAGCGTACAGAAGGAAAAAAATAAAGTGGCAAAATCTCAAATATTAAGTTCTCTAAACTTATCTATGACATTGGAACGAATATGTTGAGACACCAGAATAGCCATAATGAAATTGCAAAAATATTCACCCCCAAATTGAGGCGTAGACGTCGCATTGTTCGATCCGGAATGATTTATAAATCGAAGGATCTAATTTCGCAATTCAAATTAGGTTTTTATGATCTTATTAAGTCAAGTTGGGACTTTACGTCGCCTGCGTTCGTCCAGCTTGGAAAGTTTATAAAACTGCGGAACAAAACTAAATCTACTCCACCTAATTTACTAAATGCGTGGGTTGATTGGAGACAGCCCACGATCAAAGGCTATATACCTTTGTTAGGTCTTATAAGTTGGGGCAAACCAAGCGTGGTCAAACAGTCATTACAGAAATGTATATCATTGGCAAAAGAATATTTTTGAAATGTTGAGCTTGTCTAAATTTTATTTTCTTGTTTGATACTTTCAATTTACTTTTGATCTTTTGTTTTTACAATTTTTATAACTTAACTTTTGCCTTCCCAAGTATCAATCAGAATGTTTGTTTGATTTATTCGTAAATATGAAGAAACATTAAATTCGTTAAAAAATTTCAAATTCAATTAGGTTCAACTCGGCATAAACGCTCAACTAGCTCGGTAATTTTAGATGCCGATCTTTGTAAAATCTCAATTCATAAGGCCTATGATTTTG
The DNA here is from genome assembly GCA_035460225.1 of Methylotenera sp. GTDB lineage: Bacteria > Pseudomonadota > Gammaproteobacteria > Burkholderiales > Methylophilaceae > Methylotenera. The sequence goes on along the minus strand of DATHWX010000024.1, from coordinate 16,755 downwards.
CTTAACTTGAGAATAGTTATAATTGTGGCTAATAGACAAGTCTTTCGCGCTGAGAAAATCAGAAAGAAATATTAAGGAATTATTTATGGCACCTCAAAATGCTTTAACAACCGCTTTCGTATCAACTGGTATTCCTGGCTTGGATAATATTCTAGGTGGAGGCTTAACTAAAGAGCGCTTATACCTGCTTGAAGGGGATCCAGGTTCAGGCAAGACCACTATGGCCTTGCAATTCCTGGTAGAAGGAGCAAAAAATGGCGAGGTTGTCCTCTATATTACCCTTGCGGAAAACAACACTGAACTCCGCGCTGTAGCCGATGCACATGGTATTTCAATGGATGGAGTATATGTGCATGAGGTCATTCCGGAACAAAGCCTGTTAGATTCAAGTGAACAGTACACAGTTTTTCATCCTTCTGAAGTTGAGTTAGGTGAAACAAACACCCTGATCTTGGAAATGATCGAAAAGTTAAATCCTAGTCGCGTAGTTGTGGATTCGTTGTCAGAACTGCAATTACTATCGGGCAGCGCACTCAGATATCGTCGCCATGTGCTTTCTTTAAAACAATATTTTGCAAAACGGGCTTGTACTGCACTTCTCCTGGACGACAAAACCGCCGTGCGTGGTGACCAACAAGTTCGAAGCATTGCTCACGGTGTCATATCCCTCCAACACACCGATTCTGAATACGGCGCTGAACGCAGGATGATTCGTATTATGAAATATAGGGGTGTTTCTTTCCGTAGAGGCCCCCACGATTATTCTATAGTTACCGGGGGGATAATTGTGTTTCCTCGTATTGTTGCAGCCGAAAGTCGTGAAATGACTTCTCGAAAACAAATTACTAGTGGTATTGATGAATTTGATGCACTCATTGGTGGTGGTATTGAAGAAGGCTCCAGCACATTAATCTCTGGCCCGCCGGGTACAGGAAAATCAAGTCTAGCAGTTCAATTTGTTAAGTCCATAATCGATCAGGGGCAAAGTGCAGCAATGTTTCTTTTCGAAGAATCGTTTAATACCCTTATCAATCGTTGCAATGGAATGGGAATTGATCTAATTACGCCCTACAAATCTGGATTGCTAAAGATTCATCAGATCGACCCTGCGGAGATGTCTCCGGGAGAATTTACTCACGCAGTATGCAGTGTGGCAGATAAAGGTGCCAAGGTGATTGTGATCGATAGTTTGAATGGGTATCTAAATGCTATGCCTGAGGCAAGCTTTTTAACAACTCACTTACACGAAGTGCTTACGTATTTAGGTCAACGCGGTGTAGTTACGTTCTTAGTTGGCGTCCAGCAAGGCATTGTGGGCGCAATGACTACCGGTATCGATATAAGCTATATGGCGGATAATGTTTTGATATTGCGTTACTTTGAATCTAGCGGCACGGTTCATAAAGCGATTTCTGTATTTAAGAAACGCGGTAGTGCCCATGAAACTACGTTACGAGAATTCAATATCACTAGTTCTGGTATTAAAGTTGGACCGGTACTAGATAATTTTCAAGGCATCCTTTCGGGTATTCCAATCTTGCTCGACTCAAAGTAAAAAATGACTGTGGTATTGAAAGAGCAAGTTGAAAATATAGTTGTTATCTATGCCCCTACAGGCAAAGATGCAAAGCTGATTTCACAGATATTAGAGCGGATCGGCATCGCGTCCAAAGTGTGTACGAGCGCTACAGAAGTAATGGATCAATTCGCAGTTGGAGTGGGAGCTTTTTTACTAGCTGAAGAAGCACTTAGTAAGGATTTACTGAACTCTCTGACACATTTTCTAAATAAGCAACCTACCTGGTCAGATTTACCGATTTTAGTAATGAGCCACACTGGCCTTGAGTCTCCAGCAATCCTAGAAGTTTACAATCAGCTAGGTAACGTTACATTGTTGGAACGTCCCTTGCGGAGCTTTACTCTGAGTAGTGCAATAAAAGTAGCTTTACGTGCACGCCTCCGTCAGTATGCAATGCGTGATGTAGACAAACGGAAGGATGAATTTTTAGCTATGCTAGCGCATGAGCTGCGTAATCCTCTGGCACCAGTGAGCGCTGCTTCTGATTTGTTAAAACTACCAAATTTACATCGCGATAAAATAAAACAGACCAGTGAAGTGATTTCGCGGCAAGTGAAGCACATGACTGGTTTGATTGAAGATCTTTTGGATTTATCGCGCGTTTCTCGTGGACTTGTTACCCTGGATAACGAAGTAGTAGAAGCAAGACAGATGGTGGCCAATGCTGTCGAACAAGTTCGTCCACTCATCGACGAGCGTCGTCATTTTTTAACTTTGAATAGTGCGCCAGAAAGCGCTTACCTCTTGGGTGATCAAAAACGTTTAGTCCAAATCTTATCAAATGTTTTGAATAACGCTGCAAAATATACTCCTGAAGGCGGCCAGATAATACTAAACACAGAAGTGACTCAATCTGATGTTATATTCACCGTCAGTGATAATGGCATAGGGATGCTTCCTAAAGTCTTAGAAAACATATTTGAAATGTTCGCTCAGGCCGAGCGTACTCCAGACCGAAGTCAGGGTGGATTAGGCATCGGCCTTGCCTTAGTAAAGAATTTAATTGAATTGCATAATGGGGAAATAACTGCTTACAGCGATGGCCCAGGCATGGGTAGTAAATTCCAAATGGTATTCCCGCGTTGTTATCATAACGAGAATGAGATTGTTACACCTCTTGCTGTTTTAGAACCTTCTGTTTCAGATTATAAACTTCTCGTGGTAGACGATAACATTGATGCAGCTAACACACTTGGTATGTTCTTAGAGTTATCAGGATTTCAAGTTGATATAGTTCATAGTGCTAGCGCTGCAATTGAAGTAGTGGCTAATTCTAATCAAATTGACGCCTGCCTTCTTGATATAGGTTTACCTGACATGGATGGTAACGATTTGGCTAAACGATTACGTTCGATGCCATTAACTTCCCGTGCTTTGCTAATCGCTCTTACAGGATATGGTCAGCAGAGTGATAGAATAAAAACTCGTGAAGCTGGATTTGATTACCATTTTGTTAAGCCGGTAGACATGGGCAAATTATTAGATGCCCTTTCATCAATTCATTGACCACTTCTTAAGGGAAGCTTTCAGAAAACTCCCCTAGCATTTTTTTATGAAATGAAAAGCTAATTTAGCATTTCATGCTTATTTGTTGCTAAGTTTTCAAATTATCCACACCTGGGTACTTTGGACCGAAATCAAACATAAAAATAAATAATTAATTTATGTGATATTAAAACCTAAGAAGGACTATAAATGCAGGCACTTTGGAACGATGTCATCATCGCAGATTCAAATGATACGGTTGTATTGGAAGGTAACCACTATTTTCCGTTGAGCAGTATCAAGCAGGAATACTTTTCCGAAAGTGCCCACACCAGCATTTGTCCGTGGAAAGGTTTGGCGAATTACTTTAATGTCGAGGTTGATGGTAAGCAAAATCCGAATGCTGCCTGGATATATAAAACGCCAAGTGCTAAAGCCTCTAGCATTCAAAACCATGTCGCTTTCTGGAAAGGTATTGTGGTTAGATGATTGTTTATTTGAACCTTCTTAAACTTAAGTTATGAATTTTTAGCTAACCTATACTAATGTCTCCGACAAAAACAGATATCGAAAATCTGCTTAAGCAATTTTTAACGGTAAGGCAAAAAACTGTCGCGATTTGCCAGCCGTTAGAAATCGAAGATTTTTCGATTCAGCCTAGCGCAGAGGTGAGCCCGCCCAAATGGCATTTAGGACACACCAGCTGGTTTTTTGAAACACTCATTTTAAGCAAGTTTAACAAACAGTTTAATCCTTACAATATCCAATATAATCAAGTGTTTAACTCTTACTATAAGGCGTTAGGTACACATACCAAACAAACGGAACGCGGTCATTTGTCACGTCCAACAGTCAGTGATCTAGTTGAATATCGCAACTACATTGACGAACAAATTGTTGAGATTGCAGCCAAAAATCATTTATCGGATGATTTTTTTTCGCTGCTACAAACAGCGATTAATCATGAGCAGCAACATCAAGAGCTGCTATATATGGATATTAAAGCCATTCTTAGCAGAAACACGATTGAAGCGCGCTATTCAACTGATCAACTTAGCCCTTCTCCGCAGCCAATTATTAACTGGGAATCTTTTGAAGAAGGTCTATATGAGATTGGTGACAAGCATCTAGCTTTTTCAACCACTCACTTTTCCTACGACAACGAGCGTCCTAGACATAAGCATTATCAATATCCATTTTCTATCAGCCAAAGTCTGGTAACGAATGGCGATTTTTTAGCTTTTATACAAGATGGTGCCTATGGCAAAGCCCAATATTGGCTAAGCCAAGGTTGGGATTGGGTGCAAGAGCAAAATATTCAATGCCCGCTTTATTGGTCGAATATCGAAGGAGCTTGGTACGAGTACACGCTGCACGGATTATTGCCACTAGATTTGAATAGGCCACTTGTCCATATCAGTTATTTTGAAGCCAATGCTTTCGCCAATTGGAAACAGCTGAGATTACCAACTGAGCAAGAATTTGAAATCTTCTTAACGCAATCAAAGACGCAATCCAAAACAATACCGAATCTAGAAACTAGCCTTCATCCAAATGACCCAAACGCTGCTTTTTGCCAAGTGTGGTGTTGGACCAGCAGTCAATATGCGGCCTATCCACAATACAAGGCGTTCGATGGTTTGCTCAATGAATACAATGGAAAATTCATGTGTAATCAATTTGTATTAAGGGGTGGCTGCATCGTCACTCCCGATGGTCATTACCGTCACAGTTACCGAAATTTTTATCCTGCGCATTTGCGATGGATGTTTTCCGGCATCAGATTAGCTAAGGATCACTGTTGAAAGTAACCAATTTACTTGCGTTAGATCAATCCAAAAAGCATACCGACGAATTTGCAATGGATGTGTTGATTGGTTTGAATGCACAGCTTAAATCAATACCTGCCAAATATTTTTATGACGATATTGGTAGCGAGTTGTTTCAGAAAATATCGCAACATCCGGATTATTATCCGACAAAAACAGAATTTTCGATATTCCAAAAGGTTGCTACGATTATTCCACAATTACTGAGCACACCAGAAATCGACATCATCGAACTGGGCGCTGGCGATGGGCATAAAAGTAAATTAGTGATTGATGGTTTTTTGCATCATGGCCGTAGAGTTAATTTTTACCCAATCGATATTTCAGAAAAAGCGATGCATCTATTAGGCAAAAACCTTCTGAATAGTCCTGATTTAAATATCCACGGTATCGTTGCGGACTATTTCACAGGGTTAAATCATCTTAAAACAATATCGAACAATCCTAAATTGGTCATGTTTTTAGGTTCGAATATTGGCAACCTTGATCAACATCAAACATCTGAATTTTTAAAACAGCTATGGTCGTTACTAAATGAATCAGACCATGTGTTAATTGGGTATGATTTGAAAAAAGACACAAATACTCTCAATAAAGCTTATAACGACAGTGATGGTTTAACAAAAGCTTTTAATTTGAATCTTTTGAGTAGAATGAATGCAGAGTTAGGCGCCGATTTTGATGTGAACAAATTCGAGCATTATGGCTTTTACAATCCCGCTATCGGAGCGATGGAGAGCTATTTGATCTCATTGGAAAAGCAAACTATAACTATCGAAGCGTTAGAAAAAAAGATAAATTTTGATAAATTTGAGTCGATGCATCTTGAATCTTCGTTTAAATTCACTTTGGCGGAAATTGCCCTTTTAGCTAGCGATAATGGTTTTAAACTGAAACAAAATTTTTCAGATTCCAATGATTATTTTATTGATTCGCTGTGGCAAGTAAGTAAAGACAATCACTAAAGTAAATGCAGAAGATCGTTGTAAAAAACTAAACATCAGGAACAATCACTTTTGGACAAAAAATATATTTTTGATGTTTCAATAAATAGAGAAGGAACATCCAGCGTTAAATACGCTGCACGACAAGCTGTATTTGGGCGTGAAGATGTAACACCTTTATGGGTTGCGGATATGGATTTTGGTGTCCCGCCAGCAATCACACAAGCGCTGATTAAACGCGCAAACCAGCCGATTTATGGTTATACGCAATATCCTGAAAGCTTATATGATTCACTGATAAATTGGCTAAAGCATCGGCACGGTTGGGAAGTAAAACGAGAATGGATCGTGATGTGCCCAGGTGTTGTGCCATCGATAAACGCAGCAATTAAAGCGCTAACTCAGCCGGGAGATGGCGTTATTGTGCAGACGCCAGTTTATTTTCCATTTTTTTCTTCCGTCAAAGACACTGGTCGACATTTGATTGAAAATCCACTCAATCTAAAGAATGGCCATTACACGATGGATTTTGAGCACTTAGAAAAATGCGCGGCTAAAGCCAAGTTGTTGATATTGTGCTCACCACACAATCCCGTCGGACGGGTATGGGAAACGGATGAGCTTGAGCGTTTGTGTGAAATCGCCAGAAAATATGACTTAATCATTTTCTCAGATGAAATTCACGCAGATCTTATCTATCCGGAATTCAAACATCAGGTATTGGCTAATTTGCCATCTCACCTAAACTTAGGCAGTTTAAAAAATCTGGATAATATGATTACTGCCATTGCACCGAGCAAAACATTCAATATTGCAGGTTTAAATTTATCGGCACTAATCATTTCCAATGCATTAAAACGAAAAGCAATCGCGCAAGTTTTCGCTGATTCAGCGACTAGCGCTACTAATCCATTCAGTATTGTCGCATTCGAAACCGCCTATTCTGATTGCTCGGATTGGCTCGACGAAATGCTCAGTTACTTGAAAGATACGCGTGATTTTGTTGCTAGCTATTTAAGTAATCATTTACCTCAAATTAAATTAATACCGGCCCAAGGGACGTATTTATTGTGGTTGGACTGTCGAAACCTTGGCATGACTGACGCCCAATTAAAGCAATTTTTTGTACACAAAGCGGGTTTAGGACTAAGCCAAGGCATTCAGTTTGGTGAAACTGGCAGCGGATTTATGCGCATGAATATTGGCGCGCCTAGACGGATCATCGAAAAAGCTTTAGAAGACATTAAAAAAGCACTAGCTTAAATGCCGATACGCACTAATTGTGATTATCCTTCATATGCTTCTAATATATACCCAAAATATGCTTGGTCTATAATCAACTCCACTCTGCAATTCTTGCATTTAATATCTTTTGATTCAAATGTGCTAACGGCAGCTCGGTAAATAACTCTATCTTTTGCTGCAACATTTCGAATGTCGTTTTAAAAGCAGCTTTCTTTTCTTCAAAAGATCCTTCAATCAGCAACGGATCCTTAAATGACCAATGTAAAAACATTGGCTTGCCTGGCCAAGTTGGCATTGATTGTTTTGCAGCGGTATCACATACAGTGATTATAAAATTCATTAGCGGCGCATTAGGTTGCGCGTATTCGTCCCAGTTCTTAGTTTTTAATTTGCTAATTGGGTAGGTGGTACTTTTAATTTCTTCTAGCGCAAACCTATTGGCTACAACAGCAGGAAGGAAACCTGCGCTATAGGCTTTGTAGACTCCATTACCCATGGTATTAAAAAGAGCTTCAGCCATAATGCTCGTTGCAGAGTTTGTAGTATCTAGGATCAGGACATTGTAAGTTTTAACAATCATCAATACCTTTCGAACAAAAAAAGGAGCGCATAAGCGCTCAGAAAATTACAGAGGAGATCTGTCTAAAAGGATATTAATATATTTTTATTTCAACTTTATGACGGTCTTAAAATCGTCACAATCCATTAGCTAATTGAATGGTCTACTAAGGTAGCGAGGGATTCATACTTTGAAGTAGTATTGAATGAATACTTCTTATGGAACTTGATCATGTTAAATATATTGGTAGCCAATCCTAAAGGCGGTAGCGGTAAGACTACACTTGCAACTAATCTAGCAGGATATTTTACTACTTTAGGCGGTACCGTTACTTTACGTGATTTAGACCGCCAGCAATCAGCAAGTAAATGGCTAGATAGGCGCCCGGATAACTTACCTATAATTCATTCCGCGAATCTAAAAGACAAGTCACAGATCCAGTCAGATTTCGTTATCACCGATTCACCCGCTGGCTTGCATGGAGATAAGTTGTCAGATGGGGTTAAACAAGCGGATTGTGTCATCGTACCCATACAACCCTCTGCTTTTGATATTGGGGCAACCACAAATTTCCTTAAGATTTTGACTGAGGAAAAAGCTATTCGTAAAAACAAAACCTTTGTTGCATTGATAGGGATGAGAGTTAATAACCGGACATTATCAGCCATTGCACTCTCTGAATTTATGGCAACTGCAGATTTTGAGGTATTAACTTATCTTAGAAACGCTCAGGCGTATGTTACCGCTGCAGAGCAAGGTTTAAGTTTATTTGATATGCGGGAATCCATCGTAAAGCAGGACTTATTACAATGGAAACCAATCATTGAATGGGTTATGGACGCATAGTAGTAACAAAAAATAATGTTTGATTTGCGTAATCAGTTTTTTACTTTAGATTTTTCTTTGTGTTTTATTTCTTTCATTCTTTCGCGCCATTCAGCCAGCTCAATATCTTCAACTTCTAATTGAATGGCAATAGCGGCTAATGCTGTAAGTTTTTTGTCTTCAACTCTTCTCGTTAGCTTACCGCGCATTCGCGCGAATAATCGGTCTCTTTCGTCATTAGTTAAAGCTTCAGCCTTTTTAATGTACTCGTCGTTGGGTGTCCTAATTTTCATATCCATTCCTAATGAAATTTAGGAATTAGTATAAAGGTCACCTCATAACGCATGTGTTACATTTTTATGAATAATTATTGTGATTGTCCGATTTGGGTCAATTTTACTCATGCCAAAATCTGACTCTTATAAGAATCCTAAAGTTATATAGCTTACAAAAGTCCGTAGGCCCTTTGTTTTGATCACTCAAAATTACCCTAAACTTTTACTAGCAACCTGTTTGAGCGCAGTGGGATTGTCCACGCTAAGAAAGTGACCAGAATTCGATATCGTTTCCATTTTGGCATTAGGAATTTTACCAACAGTATCTAATCTTTCCTGTTTCGTTGACCAATCGTTCTCACCGTATACAAGCGTCACCGGAGATTTAATTTTGCTATAAAGTGTTTTAGCAGCCGCCCAACTTTTCCAATTTTCTAGCACATTTCTTTCGACGTAACGGTATCCTGACCGGCGACCAGTTTTATCAAATATTTTTACTAACCAAGTAGGTAACCTTTTAATATTAGTAACCCCGCCATTCATAATCATCGCTAAGATAAATCGATTTTCTAAAGCGGCGAAAATTGCGCCATTAATTGGAATTGAAAAGTTATACAATACGAAATTAGCGATGAAACCGCCACGTCGAATACCATCTGCGTAACGTTTTTCATAGTCATAAGTATTGACTGCGAGTACTTGTTTTATTTTCTCTGGGATGGTCGCTGCAATTGTTAATGCTAATGCCGCGCCGATAGATTCGCCCACTAATGTGATGTTATTCAGTTCCAATTGGTTGATTACACTTATCACCGACTTTCTCAGATACGGTTCGTCATAATTAACTTTTTTGTCGATTGACGAAAGTCCGTGCCCTGGCAGGTCTATAGCATATACCGTGTAATTTTGGGCATAGTATGGAATCATTTCGCTGAAAAACTCAATTTGAGTTCTAATAGTATGCATGAGCAAAAGTGGCTCACCTTGACCAGTTCTGATAACCCTTACTGTTTGTCCATCGGCTAGCTTAATGAAAAGCTCGACCCCTTTGTATTTCAAATCTTTTGGTTCAATTAACATTTGTATCTCCTTATCATTATTAACAACATAACTTACTTCCCTGAATATCCTTCGCAATTGAGCTATATGGTTTTAGCGTTCAACAGTTTTGGATGCGTATTAATCGGAATGCACAATAGCGCTGTCATCAGCGCCAAAGCGATATGAATTGCGTACATGTGACGAAAATCGATGATTTCTAATTCAGGTTTAGCAAGTATCAATACCGTCAATGAAACGCCGATTACTGTTCCAACCTGACGTGCTGCATGGTTAATGGCACTGCCAACGGCATAGTCTTTTGCAGGTAAACCGAAAACCGATGCTGAAGATAATGAAGGCATTACTAAACCGATTGAGATTCCACTTAGCAATAATCCAGGTAGCCATTCTGTTACATAATTTGGACTTGAATTAGGAACAAACATAAACCACAAGCCACTTAATGCATAAGTTAAGGTACCAGTAATCAATAAGGGACGATGCCCGATTTTTGAAGCTAACCTTCCCGAGATAATTGCTGTTGGCACTACCATCAGTGGTCCGGGCATGATAGCGCTTCCCGCCAACGACTGACTGTAATGCCAGATAGTTTTCATCCAGAAGAAAAATGAGAAAAACATAATGGAGAAGGCAATCGCAAACGTAAATCCTGCGATATTGGCAAATAAGAATGTTCTATTTTTGAATAAGCTCAACTCAAACAAAGGATCAGGATTTGACTTAGCCCATGGGATATAACTCAATAGGATAGCAAGCCCAAGCAATGCAATGCTAATTAGCTCGGCTTTGTTAAAGTTTGCGGATTTGAATTCAACAATCGCAAAAGCAATTGCGCCAACTCCTGCTATCAATAGCAACATTCCAAGCCAATCCAGGCGCATCTTATCTCTTGGCAATATAGATTCTTTTAGTACGGTTAAGCTTTGCCAGAGGCAAAATAAACCAATGGGGATATTGATAAAAAAGGCCCACTGCCAACCGCCGATATCAATAATAAATGAACCAAAACCAGGGCCTATCGCAGCTGCCAGTGCACCTACTGCACCCCAAGCCCCCATGGCAATCATGCGTTTTTCTTTAGGAAATGCCTCAAGAACAATAGCAAGTGCTGCAGGTGAAAGTAAACATGCACCTATAGATTGGAAGACCCGCGCCACGATGAGCCAAAATACGCTTGGAGAAGCTCCGCAAGCAAATGATGCAGTAATGAATAAAAGTACTCCAAGCATGAATACTTTTTTTCTTCCATATTTATCCGCGATACCGCCGGCAGGTATGAGCATCGCTGCATAAACAATTGAATAGGCATTCATGGCCCAAGATAAATCTACTGCTGTAGAGCTAGGGAAGCTTTTTAGAATATTATTGAATCCTGCGTAGAGGATCGTTGTATCAAGTGAGACCATGAAAATTGCAATGCTGGCAATTCCGAAAACGCGCCATTTACTAGGCGATATTTCAGTTTTTAAGTATGCGGTTTCAGCAGTTTTCATAGATATCTCGATACGAAATTATTTTTTATAAATAAGCGATGCCTTTTTTATAGGCATCGCCAGATCTATTAATGACTTAAAAAGTAGTTAGCTGTATTAGCGAATGAATCGTGGTACTGAAAAATAGAGCCGTGACCAGAGTCAGGATAGAGTACCAATTGTGCATTTGGGATAGATTTGAACATAGTAATAGAGCCTTCGGTATCTAACATGGTGTCATTGCTACCATTGGCTATTAATACAGGTTGAGTAATTGATTTAAGCGTTTTATGTTCAGGATCAGGTGTGCTTGTCCAGACAATCAATGCTTTACCATGTGCATCAGCGATTGCCTTACCGCTCTCTGGGTCGCGATCTTTAGTCCTTGCATATACTCGTGGTAGAAATTCGCCGGCTGCTTTTTTGCCTGCATCCGTTTGTGAGAAGAACAGATAATCCCGTGGGTCAGGTGCATTGGATCTTGAAAATGCTTCGCCAAGTACTTTCATTAAATTATTACCGCCACCTTGATAAGTAGTACCAGCAAGAATGACTTTGTGTACCAATTCAGGATGTTGAACAGCTAGTTGCTGCGCGATAAATCCACCCATCGAAAAACCCAGTAAATCTACTTGTTTGTAACCTAAACCTTGAATGAATGTATAGGCATCTGAAGTCATTTGCTCAATGTTATCTGCAACTTCGCCATTCGTTGCACCAACACCCCTGTTATTAAATACAACAACAGGACGCGATTTTGCTAATGCATTTACAAGTGCTGGATCCCATGAATCCATCGTACCAGTGAAATGTTGGAGGAATACTAATGGAGTACCTGACTGTGGTCCCAAAGTACGATATGAAAATTTAATGCCATTTGCTTCTAGGTATTTTGTTGGTGCAGTTTCTAACTTTTCCGCTGCAGAGATTGAGCCGGACTCGACTACTGAAAATGTTGTCGCAATTAATAATAATGATTTTAAGATTTTATTCATTTTGTAATCCTCAATTAAGTGATGATTGATATTAAATTACCAATCGGTACATAAATGTAATTCACCAGCTATTGCATTGTCAAGCATTTTTTGTAACAATTGGTACATAAATTAATTTAAGGAATTTGAGCATGAGTACGGAATTGAAAAAACCACGCGGGCGCCCAAGAGTTTTTGATAAGGAAGAAGCGCTTGAGAAGGCGATGAAGCTTTTTTGGGCAAGAGGATATGACGGCACCTCAATGGCTGAACTCATAGAAACGCTAGGTATTAACAAGCCTAGCCTTTATGCTGCATTTGGGAATAAAGAAGAGCTATTCCATAAAGCGTTACTGAAATACGCATCGGGACCGGTAGCTTTTGTAAGTGAAGTCACGAAAGAGCCAACTGCTCGCAAGGTGGCTGAGGGATTTTTAGTGAAGGCTGCGGAGTTTCTTACGAATCCACAGTCTCCCAAAGGTTGTATGATTGTTCAAGCAGCTTTATCTGCGAGCGAAAATGCTGAGATGATCAGAAATGTTCTCATCAAATATAGAGGGTCTTATGAAAACTTATTAGCAGAGCGTTTTGCAAAGGCAAAAAAAGATGGTGATTTACCTACGGATGCAAATCCAAAAGATTTGGCTAAATTTTTAGCAACTTTGCATCAGGGAATGTCAGTTCAAGCAACAAGTGGTGCCACAAAACAAGAACTTTTGCAGCTCGCAAATTTAGCCTTGAAAGCTTGGCCAGAAGAAATCAAATAAGAATTAAAAAGAATAATTACCATCAACCTATTACACATCGCATTCATGAATAAATCTTTTTCAAGTCATCATCGTAAATCTGACCACTTTAACGGGAAACGATTTTTCAATCCCACTCATCAAAAGGATCATACCTTAAGTGAGTTGATGAGATTTTTAATAAGTTACCGACCTAAACCATGGCCTAAAGAGGTGATAAACGAAAAAGATTTAAATTTACATCAAAATCTTTCAGATAATGAAGTTGCGATCACATTCGTGAATCATGCAACCCTTCTAATTCAAGTAAACGGAGCGAACATTCTGACTGATCCAGTCTGGAGTGAACGTGCAAGTCCATTAAGTTTCGCAGGGCCAAAGCGGGCTCGGCAACCTGGAATAGAAATCAATGATCTTCCAAAAATAGATTTTGTGCTTGTCAGCCATAACCACTACGATCACATGGACCTGGCTACGCTTAAGTTATTAAATGAGCGATTTTCACCGACATTTTTAGTAGCGCTTGGCGACCGTAAAAAACTTGAGAAATTGGGTGCGAAACATGTTGTAGAAATGGATTGGTGGCAAAAATTTGAAGTTTCGAGCGAACTTGAATTTATATTCACACCTACACAGCACTTCTCTGGACGCACTCCATTTACCTTCTCAAAAAGTCTCTGGGGAGCATTTGTTATTAAGTCTAAAGGTCATCAGATTTATTTCGGTGGCGATGCTGCTTACTCAACACAATTTACAGAAACTTCCAATCGGTTGGGCCAAATGGATCTCTCGCTCATCCCTATTGGGGCTTATGAGCCAAGATGGTTCATGAAATCAGTCCATATGAATCCTGAAGAGGCAGTTCAAGCGCATCTGGATCTTAAGTCGAAAAGAAGTATAGGTATTCACTTTGGGACCTTTCAGTTAACCGAAGAAAAGATTGACCAGCCAGTTATAGATTTACAAATTGCTATGACATCTCGAGGTTTGAATAACGACGATTTCAATACATTGAAAGAGGGGCAAACAGAGAAGTTTGTTTTCGGTTTTTCTAGTTGTTGTTAATGTTGAGTCTAATAACGTCAATAGTTAAAACATAGGGCTAGATCAAGCTAATTACGGGACGCATAGCATGCGAAGAACCACAGTATCCTTAATCTAAAAACGTACTGAAACATTAGTAATGTTGAAATTGAGCTACTACTATCGACTGCACCTGAAAATTCTAACTTTGAATCGAACGTCTTAAATATAACTTTTGATAACTGACCTTGATGCTCTACAACACTATCTGCACTTGTAGGTGGCGATTTGGTAGCTGACTTTTCAGAGGAATCACATGTCCTCACACCTTTTTTATGGTCTCGCATGTTAAGGAGTAACTGATTAAGCTTGGCGTATAAGTTGCTATTAGCTCACCGCTTATAGTGTTGATCTCATTGAATTGATTACTTTCGAAAGTACTCTTACATTAGCTTTTGGTGATATTACGGCACATAGAACATTGCTCCAGGGATGACATTCTCCAATTGACATAAATACCAAGTCATTGATGTTCAATAAAGAAGACTTTTGCCCTTGAGAAGTTACTTTTATTTCATTAGTAGATTGGGTAATGACTGTTTTTTTAAAGGTACTAGAGAGACATCTGCCACTGCAACTTGCTAGAAACGTAACTGCGATCAAACAAACTCTTAGGATTAGTTTGAGCATATTGTTATTTTTTCAGAGTCTTTTTTAAGTATCTCATCAACATATAATATTTGTGAGTAATCCACTTATGTCATGCTTCAAAATTGTCGAGAACGGGTTAAATTTCTTAGCGAAAATACAGTGCTTCAGCCAAACGATCATCAATGTCTTGAGAACACTTAATTATTAGTGTTGTGCCCAACTCAGGTTCAGTTAAGTGAATGAGTTGAATAAGCTTTGATAACTTCAGGTCAGATTTAATAAAATCTTCTCTGTGTACTTCGGTAATCTTAAAGCTTCTAACGTTTGCTAGGTTTTGAGAAACTCCTCTTTTTAATTGAGTTTTTTGCGAGTGACCTAATAGCACCTAAGGTTCCACCTTGATCAACTTCCTAACAGATCTATTTCGTATAAAAGATTTAATTTATGATCTAGCGTTTTGTATTATTGAAAGTAACAGATATCATTGTTTGTTAGTTTTTGTCGCAATTTGCTGGGATAATTGATGATGGCTTTTCTAATTCACCGCATAGCTTGGTTATTGGTATATTGCAGAAAACCATCAGGACTAGAGTTAACGCTTTCGGTAAACATCATTTAAGATTTCTAACAATTATTAAGTGGAAGCACGGGTCCGTATAATAATATTGTGGTTTTATTATCTAGTATTGATATTATAAGTATCAATAAATAACCTTAATTTAGCAGGGGAAATTTTTTCTATTCTCTTCGTACTTTTCTCGTTTTCCCCATTTTCATCAAAAATTACATTTTCTGTAATTCTTACACCATTCAGATAATTTCTGCTCTCTCGGTTAATTTCCATCGACAACCTATCTCTAACAACTAAATCTTCTCCAACTAGTCTGAAACGTGAGCTAGCATTTTCATACCTAAATTTAAGTGCTATATCAATAGCTTCTCGACTACCTCCAGCCTGGTAAATAGAAATTATTTTATTTTTTACTTTTATTTCCGGAGTACCTCCGTTGCTTTCAGAAAGAGTGCCGTAACATTGCTCACACCACAACAAATTCTTACCTACTCCTCCAAGCCTAAAAGAATTATCTTTATTTCTAAATAAGATAACTAACACTCTAGCTCCCAGAGTGCCTGAAAAGTTTTGCTGTTTTCTTGACCTCTCTTTTAGGACGAGGATCGTATCTAATAATGCATCATCATCTAAATCATTGTTTATTTGATTTTCGATAAACCAGTCTTTAGGTACAAAATTATTAAGGGTAATACCAGTTTGGGGAAATATAAGTTGCTCTGTCAATAATCCTGCATTTGCAACAGAGGGCCCGATAATTAGCAGCAAATAAATATATGCTATTTTTATTTTATTGGTCATTCTGATTCCTAATAAATCTAATTTAATGAATATTCAATATATCTAGCGCCCTTTCATAAGCATTCTGACGTAACTCAAGATGTGTGCTTGGTCCATTTGCAACACCATTAATCAATCGTGTAACTTCACGGATATTACCGCTATCTGAAAGTTCATTTAACCCTCGTCTTTGGAAATATTCTGCAGCAGATCGGGTTGCCAAATCAGGATTGTTCAGCAAATCAGGGTTATTGATTAAATCCACACCCAACGCGCGCGACGTGCGAGCATATCCATTTCGCCCAGTTATTTGAATCAAACCTCTACCCCTATAACTCCAACCGTCTCCACTTAACTCGTCTCCATTACCCATCCTATTTGCATAAACTCTATTCGCAATAGCCTGTGGCTTTTGCGAATACGCACTAACATTATGATTGTTAAAGTATTTAGGGAAAACTTCTAATAATCTATTTTGTCTATAATTCAAATTTTCTGAGGTGCTTCTTAATTCACCCGACTCTACTGATAGTTGCGCTAAAAACATAGCCTGTCGTTGAGGAGTGTTAATCCCAAACTCTTGCATAGCGGCGTTATTATTGGCGGTACTGAATGTGAGCGTGTCATAGCTACCGCTACCTTCTTTGTTCACATATACCTTGTCGGTCGTCGTGCTTTTACTTGCATCGTAGGTGTAGATAAGTTCGGCACCATCCGAACTTGTGCGTTTGATAG
>DATHWX010000023.1:0-4337 GCA_035460225.1 Methylotenera sp. | reverse complement strand
CCAAACTTACTCACCATTGATCGCTTCAATCGAATTGAAACGTCGCGGTGATGTACGTCGTGCGAAACTGTACTACCTACGTGAGCGTTCAGGTAAATCAGCACGTATTAAAGAAAAATTAGTGTCACGCGAAAAAGAAGTAATGGCACCAGCAGTAGATAACTCAGCAGAAGCGTAAGCAACTGTGGTATTAAAAAAGCCTCAAGTCTCTTGAGGCTTTTTTATTGCCCAAAAATGTGTTTTAAATGAAGTGGCATAATGCATATGTGCATGCGAGCTGGTTTCGTTTAACATAACGCCATCATGAATCAGTACGATGCTTTGATTAATACACCCTTTGGCGCGATTGCGATATCCGCACATGCGAATCAATTGGCGATCGAGTTTTTGACCGAATCACCTTCCAAAGAAAATAAACAATCAACAAATCTACTCGTGGCAAAAGCCTACGAGCAAATCATTCAGTATCTGCAAAATCCTGCGTCATTTAATTTACCAATAAGTCTGCATGGTACCGAATATCAGCAACGCGTATGGCAGGCAATTACCTCTATTCCTTTGGGTCAAACCGTAACCTATGGTCAATTGGCTCACCAAATAGGCTCGGGGCCACGCGCCGTAGCGAATGCCTGTGGCGCTAACCAGTTACCGTTAATCATCCCTTGTCATCGTGTAGTTGCGCAGAATGGGATCGGCGGCTTTATGCAAAGCAAGCTAAATGGCTTACAAGTTAAAAAATGGCTGTTAAAGCATGAAGGTGTCGATATGGGCAAAAATGAGTGAGCATACACTCTCAATAGCAGACGCTAATGAGCTGGATATCTTTATCGACCACTTATGGTTGGAAGATGGATTATCCAAAAACACCTTGGAAAGTTATCGCCTTGATTTGACCACTTTTGCACTCTGGCTATCTAAGCAGAATAAACAGTTGTTAAGTGTGGATCAAGCAGATATCCAGCAATACCTTGCCGTAAAATTTCCGTTAAGTAAGCCGCGTAGCATTGGTCGCCTCATTGCCAGTATGCGGCGTTTTTACCGTTTTTTACTGCGTGAAAACAAAATCAGCAAAGACCCGACGCTGCAAATCGAGTCTCCAAAGTTACCGCGTAGTTTACCCAAAAGCTTGAATGAAGATGAGGTAGTAGCCTTACTTAATGCGCCTAATATAGATGAACCAGCTGGATTACGTGACCGGGCAATGTTGGAGCTCCTCTATGCATGCGGCTTGCGTGTGTCAGAGTTGGTAGGTGTAAAGGCTACCGAAGTGAGCATTAACGAAGGTGTAGTACGCGTGACAGGTAAAGGCAGCAAAACACGACTAGTGCCAATGGGTGAAGAAGCAGCCGATTGGATATCACGCTATATGCGCGAATCACGTTCGGTTATTTTGCAAAAGCGATTATGCGATGCGTTATTCGTTACTAACCGCGGTGAGGCCATGACACGTCAAGCCTTTTGGTATTTGATTAAACGCTATGCTTTATTAGCAGGTATTACCAAGCACATGTCGCCCCATGTATTGCGCCATGCATTCGCTACGCATTTGCTGAATCACGGCGCGGATTTGAGAGTAGTGCAGATGTTGCTGGGTCATTCGGATATTTCGACTACGCAGATATATACGCATGTGGCGAGAGAGCGATTGAAACAGTTACATTCTATGCATCATCCTAGGGGCTAAGCTAGTTATATAGGATTGAAATTCCAGTTATTGGAACTCTCTTCAATTAGTGTGCTGGCATCCCATGCGTCGATAATCTTTTTAGCACGAGGATAGTCAGTATCACTCACGCTGACCCTGATCAAACCAATTGCAGGTACTTCACCAACACCGCTTTGTAAGTGCTCACCTAATACATAGGCAGGAATCTCCTGCTGCTCTAATAGGTTTTGATGATGTGTCCTTCAATGCTATTCAAGGCATTATAAACGGTCATCATTTTGCAGATCTTTCAATGATCACACCCAATGCTTTTAACCCGGGTAAGACCGCTGGCTTAGCGACTTTGATTTTGACTTTTAATCCAGAAAACTCGGTAAAAATGAGTTGGCAAATATGCTCGGCTAAGGCTTCTACCAATCGAAAACTATGTTCACTTAATGTCTCACGTATACGTCCAACCACTGCGCCGTAGTCAATCGTATCGGCAATCGCATCGCTCATGCAGGCTTTAGATAAGTCGTAGCCAATCTCAATATCCAGGATAATCGTCTGTGGCAGGATGCGTTCCCAATCTGGTACTCCCAGCTTTGTCTGCACTTTAAGTTCGCTTATAAAAATAGTATCCATGCGATATTAGCCCGTATGATTTGCCTTTATGATTAAAGGTTAAATAGTTTAGAATTAACTTTTTGAATTTTAGAGCATCTCAAGCAACTTGAGAGAAATGAATACACAATATGAATGAGTTAGGTTTCGTTCCTGTCACGTTAATTCCGATTGTCTGGATTATCGCTGCATATCTTATTGGTTCTATCTCTTTCGGTATACTAATGAGTAAGGCGTTTGGCTTGCCTGATCCGCGAACTGTCGGCTCCGGTAATCCTGGTGCAACCAACGTAGCCCGTAGCGGCAAAAAATTACCTGCCATTTTGACCCTATTGGGCGATGCATTTAAAGGCTGGTTCGTTGTATGGCTGGCTTTGCAATCTAATATGCTGATGTGGGTGGTAGCTGCGGTAGGTCTTGCAGTATTTTTTGGCCATTTATATCCCATTTACCATAAATTCAAAGGTGGCAAAGGCGTGGCAACTGCCTTAGGCGTGATGCTTGCGATATCGCCTTTACTCGGTTTGGCAGCATTGCTTACATGGATCGTTGTATTTGCAATTTCACGTTATTCATCGTTAGGCGCAATTCTGGCAGCGGCATTGTCGCCAGTATATGCCTGGTTCTTACTCTCGGTTTATAAGGACTACATCATTACGGTTGCAGTAATGTCAGTATTCTTGATCTGGCGTCATAGGACTAATATTCAGAAATTACTGGCAGGGACAGAGTCAGGCTTCAGTAAAAAATAGACTTCAAGGCTGCTGTAATTCAGCCAAATCCCATCTTGGTTTTACGCTAAAGGCATAGTCTTTTTTGGTTTTATCCTGAGCAGCTTTCAATCTCATCGCACCAGCAAAGGCAATCATCGCGCCATTGTCTGTACAGAACTCTAAACGTGGATAGCTGACTTTGCAGAGTTTGCGTTTAGTCGCTGTATTGAGCTTCTCTCGCAATCTACTATTAGCCCCTACGCCTCCAGACACGATTAAGTTATCCAAGCCGGTTTCACGTAATGCAGCCATGCATTTAATCGTCAAAACTTCGGTAACAGCTTCCTGAAATTCCCATGCGATATCAGCCCTGGTAGCTTCATCTAGAGGTTGATGTTGATTGGTCAGTGTCAGTACGGAAGTCTTTAAACCACTAAAGCTAAAATTCAAATCGCCGCTATTCAATAATGGTCTCGGTAACTTGAATCGAGCTTTGCCAGAAGTGGCTAATTTTGCTAATGCCGGACCACCGGGGTAGCCCAATCCTAATAATTTAGCAGTCTTATCAAAAGCCTCGCCGGCGGCATCATCCAAAGTGTCGCCAAGTAACTCGTATTCGCCTATGCCATCCACCCGCATAAGCTGGCTATGCCCACCTGAGACTAGTAATGCCACAAAGGGGAAAGCCGGAGGATTATCTTCCAGTAATGGAGCCAGCAGATGACCTTCTAGGTGATGTACATTGATAGTTGGTATTTGTAAGCTAAAAGCGAGCGATTCGGCAAAGCTAGTACCAACCAATAACGCGCCGGACAAGCCCGGACCTTGTGTGTAGGCGATAGCGTCAATATCTTTTAAAGTTTTGTTTGCTTCTGTTAGCACATGCTCGGTGAGCGGCAATACGCGGCGAATGTGGTCGCGCGAAGCGAGCTCTGGTACTACGCCACCATATTCCGCATGCATCTCTACTTGCGAATGTAGCGCATGTGACAATAAACCTAGCTCGGTATCGTATAAGGCGATGCCGGTTTCATCGCAGGATGATTCAACACCGAGAACTAACATTGATAAGCCTGAAACATTTATTTAGCCTGTTTTTGTTGGCGATGTAGCGATATAAACCACAAAAGCACAAAAGAGATTGAAAAAAAGCAATTATACGATTAAAATGGAGGACTTTTCTCGAGTTTATGATTGTTAGAAACGCATAACTTGAGACATTATTACCGATAAGAGAGAACGAATGTCTAGTGTACGTGTAAAAGAGAATGAGCCGTTTGACGTTGCTCTTCGCCGCTTTAAGCGCTTAATTGAAAAAACTGGTTTGTTGAATGACCTTCGCGCACGCGAGT
>DATHWX010000022.1:0-173294 GCA_035460225.1 Methylotenera sp. | reverse complement strand
ATTAGGTGCAAATGAAGCGGATGTAAAAAATGCATCATCATTTGTAGATGATTTGGGTGCTGATTCACTCGATACAGTAGAGTTGGTAATGGCGTTAGAAGAAGAGTTTGACTGCGAGATTCCTGATGAAGAAGCAGAAAAGATCACTACCGTTCAATTAGCGATTGATTACATCAATACTAACCTCAAATAATTCCAATGTAAGTAGTAAGCCTAGGCTCAGCCTTTCTGAGGGCTTACTACTTTCTTCTTTTCCTTCACGGAATTAAGTTTTAAAACTTCTTAAGAGACAGATTATGTCTAAACGCAGAGTAGTAGTTACTGGTCTTGGCGTCGTTTCACCTGTAGGTATTGGTGTTAAAACTGCTTGGGACAATCTTATCGCTGGTAAATCCGGCATTACACAAATCACCAAATTTGATACAAGTGCGTTCGCTTCGACCATTGCCGGTGAAGTTAAAGACTTTAATCCGGAAGACTATATCAGTGCTAAAGATGCCCGTCGGATGGATACGTTCATTCAATATGGTCTTGCTGCAGCGATTGAAGCGGTAAAAGACTCAGGTATTGTAGCTACGGAAGAGAATGCCGAGCGCATCGGTGTTTCCATCGGTTCAGGTATTGGCGGTATGCAGTATATTGAGGATACCGACATACTTTACCAAGAGTCTGGCCCTCGCAAAATCTCGCCATTTTTCATTCCCGGTACCATCATTAATATGATTTCCGGCAACCTGTCCATTATGTACGGCTTCAAAGGCCCGAACGTAGCGATTGTAACGGCCTGTACTACAGGCACCCACTCGATTGGCGACGCTTCGCGCATGATTGAATATGGTGATGCCGATGTGATGATTGCTGGCGGTGCAGAAGCTGCGATTACCCGTTTAAGCGTTGGCGGCTTTGCTGCAGCACGCGCATTATCGACACGTAATGATGACCCGGCGACCGCAAGCCGTCCATGGGATAAAGACCGTGATGGCTTCGTGATCGGTGAAGGTGCAGGCGTGATGGTGCTGGAAGAATACGAACATGCTAAAAAACGTGGCGCAAAAATCTATGCTGAACTTAGTGGCTACGGCATGAGCGCTGATGCATACCACATGACCGCGCCGAATATGGACGGTCCACGCCGCTCTATGCGCAACGCTATGCAAAATGCGGGCATTAACCCCGACGCAGTAGAGTTCATCAATGCTCACGGGACATCTACACCACTTGGTGATGCGAACGAAACCAACGCGATTAAAGCGGCGTTTGGTGACCATGCGAAGAATTTGGTAGTGAACTCGACCAAATCCATGACTGGTCATTTATTAGGTGGCGCAGGCGGCTTGGAGTCAGTATTTACTGTGCTATCCATTTACAACCAAATGTCACCGCCGACTATCAATATCTTCAATCAAGATCCTGAATGTGACCTGGATTACTGTGCAAATATCGCACGTGATATGAAAATTGAATATGCCTTGAAAAATAACTTTGGTTTTGGTGGAACGAACGGTAGCCTGGTGTTTAAGAAAATTTAAATGTAATTGTCTGTTCAAAAGCCTGCGAATTCCACGCAGGCTTTTTTGTTAGCTAAACAAGCTGCTATCAATTGCTGTAAACGATTTCAAGCTAGTTAATTGCTTTGCCCTATGGTTTAATTACGACTCATGTCGCAAGCTCATTCATATCTCATTAATGGCAGTTCAAATCTAGCCATTTCGCCATTTGACCGCGGGTTTGCCTACGGTGATGGCGTGTTTCGCACATTGAAAATAATTGACGGCCAGCCCCAGCATTGGCCACAGCATTACCAGAAACTCGTTGCAGACTGTGCCGCAATCAGTATCGTTTGCCCGAGTGCCGAGCTGTTAATGAACGATATCGTCCAACTATTTAAATTGGATGAGATCGCAGTCGCTAAAATCATCATTACGCGTGGGGAAGGCGAACGTGGTTATGCGCCTCCAGCCGTTACTATGCCGATGCGTGTCGTTATCAAATCAGCGATGCCGCAATATGCTGAAGAAAATTATACTAACGGTGTTGAGCTATATCTCTGTGAAACCCGATTAAACGCACAAACTAAACTCGCTGGCATAAAGCACCTAAACCGTCTGGAAAACGTCCTGGCTCGCATGGAATGGCAGAGTGAGGCAATATTTGATGGCCTCATGCTGGATGGCCAGGCAAATGCAATTGAATGCACCATGAGCAATATTTTTGCAAAGTTCGAGAATACGCTCATTACGCCCGATTTAAGCGAATGCGGCGTTGCGGGGATCACGCGGCAACAAATCATTAGCCATGCTACGCCGCTTGATGTGCAGATTAAAGTGGCACCATTGCCTTTCGCACAGCTTTTAAAAGCAGAAGAAGTAATTGTCTGCAATAGTTTATATGGCGCCTTCCAAGTCAATAAAATTGACAGCCAAACCTGGAAATCGGGTAATTTAGCAAAAAAAATAAGAGAGCTACTAGCCCATGATTAAACGTATCAAAAAATGGTTCACACTGAGCATATTCATTGTATTGGCCTTTTGTGCCGCGATGATTTATTACGCAGTTGCTCCTTTAAAGCTCCAGCCAAATAGTCAGGAAGTGATTATCCAGCCTAATAGCAGCCTAAAAAGCATAGCCAATCAACTGGTATCGCAGGGTGTGTTATATGAACCGTGGCGCTTCATTATCCTGGCCAAATTGCTGCAAAAAGAACAGTATCTACAGCCGGGTAGCTATACGCTTAATAAAAATATCAATCCTTACCATCTTTTGCTGTCACTCAATCACGGCAAAACCACGCAGGGTAGTGTGACTTTTATTGAAGGCCGTACTTTTGCCCAGATGCGCGATAAGTTATCAACCAATGATGCGATCAAATATACGGTTGGCGCCATGTCGGAAGCGGAAATATTAAGCCTGATGGGCTCTCAATATCGCTCTGCAGAGGGTTTATTTTTCCCTGATACTTATTATTTTGACCGTGGTACTACCGATGTCGTTTTGCTGAAACGTAGCTATGAGGCCATGCAAGCCAAACTTGCCAAAGCTTGGGCTACACGTGATGCCAACTTACCTTATAAAGATAGCTACCAGGCTCTGATTATGGCCTCTATCATTGAAAAAGAAACCGGAAAGGCAAGTGAACGCCCGATGATCGCCGGTGTTTTCATTAACCGTTTGCGCATAGGTATGCGCCTGCAAACCGACCCATCCGTCATTTACGGCATTGGCTTACGTTATGACGGTAACATCCGTAAAAAGGACTTACTGGCCGATACGCCTTACAATACTTATACACGAACCGGCTTGCCACCTACGCCAATCGCTATGCCAGGCCTTGCTTCTATTGAAGCCGCACTGCATCCGGCTGATACCAAGGCATTGTACTTTGTGGGTAAGGGTGACGGCAGCCATGCTTTTTCAAATAATCTGGATGAACACAACCGCGCTGTCGTTAAATACCAATTAGGAAACCGCAAATAATGGCTGGTAAATTTATTACATTAGAAGGCATGGATGGCGCCGGCAAAAGTACGCATATTCCTACCATTATCAAGTCGCTTGAAGGCCGTGGGATAGAAGTAGTATCGACCCGCGAGCCAGGCGGAACAAAGCTGGGAGAGCAATTACGTGAGTTGCTGTTACATGAAGCCATGCACGCGGAAACCGAAACTTTACTCATGTTTGCCGCACGTCGCGAACATATCGCTACCGTCATTGAACCTGCGCTAGCAAGAGGTGCTTATGTACTTTCAGATCGTTTTACTGATGCGACGTATGCTTACCAAAGCGGTGCAAAAGGCGTGGATATCAATAAAATCCATACGCTGGAAACCTGGGTACAAGTTATATTGCAGCCAGATGTGACATTATTATTCGATGTGCCTGTAGAAGTGAGTATGCAACGCTTGGCGCTAGCCAGAACCCCCGATAAATTCGAACGTGAAACAGCCGAGTTTTTTGCGCGAATCCGTAACGCTTATCTCAAACGTGCAGAAGAAAATCCTGCTCGGTTTCGTATCATTGATGCGAATCAATCGCTAGAAAAAGTTACTAAATTGGTTGCAGATGTCATTGCAACCATTTGATTTAATATATGAATAAAATATATCCTTGGCAAACCGAAGTATGGAAGCGAATTCAGCAAGAGTCTAATCGCCTACCACATGCATTATTGTTATATGGTCAAGCTGGTGTAGGTAAATATGATTTTGCGCTTAATTTAAGCCAAGCTTTGTTATGCAGTAATCCCACACCACAAGGTTTTGCATGCGAATCGTGCTCAAGCTGCAATTGGTTTAAAGAAGGTAATCATCCGGACTTCAATTTATTAAGTCCTGAGCAAGAGTCCGAATCAGATGAAGACACAACCCCAGTCAAGAAAACCAAAAAGAAAACACAGATATCCGTTAGCCAAATCCGTGAACTAGCCGGGTTTACGGGTTTATCCAGTCATCGTAATGATGGTTTACGCATCATATTGGTTCATCCTGCAGAAGCACTGAATATTGCTTCGGCGAATGCCTTGTTGAAAATGCTTGAGGAGCCAGCGCCTGGCGTCGTATTTATCTTGATTTCCCATCAAATACAGCGTTTACTGCCAACCATCTTGAGCCGTTGCCATAAGATAGCCATGCCAGTACCTAATGAGGCGGATGCTTTAAACTGGCTGGATGAGCAAGGAGTTTCCAACTCTAAAGAACAATTGGATTATCTGGAAGGCTCGCCAATTAAAGTGATGGAACAGCAGAACGAATTTAGTCAGTTAAAAGATGTTTGGCGTTTATTAGCGCAAGGCGAGAAGCTCCAACCGCATATTGCTGCACCAGCACTTATTGCTAACTCAACAGAACTAGGCATTATTGCGATACAAAAATGGCTTTATGATCTGGCTGCCATGTGCTTGAGCCATCAAGTTCGGTATCACACGGCTTTAGCCAAGACTTTTCAAGGCCTTGCTGACAAGGTACACTTAAACCGTTTGTTTGATTTGCAAAAGAAAGCGGATGAATTGCGCAAACTTGCGAATCACCCTTTGAACCATGATTTGCAGATGGAAAGCCTGTTGCTAGACTACACTAGGATTTTCAAGCACTGAACTTTAAAGCAGCACGATAATTAATTGAGAAAATTATGGCTGAAAATGCAGTAGAAGATATCAAGAATTCAAGCGCGCCCAAACCGGGTGTGTTATCGCTGGCCATTAAAGAAAAAGCA
Organism: Methylotenera sp.; assembly: GCA_035460225.1. Classification (GTDB taxonomy): domain Bacteria; phylum Pseudomonadota; class Gammaproteobacteria; order Burkholderiales; family Methylophilaceae; genus Methylotenera. The sequence goes on along the minus strand of DATHWX010000022.1, from coordinate 168,086 downwards.
GCCCTATATGCTGCTTACATGCCTTTCCTTAAAGGCGGCGGACTTTTTATTCCAACCAATAAGCCTTTCAAGATCGGTGAAGAAGTCTTCATGTTGCTAAGCCTGATCGACGACCCGGTAAAACTTAAAGTAGTAGGGCATGTGGCATGGGTTTCACCGGCTCCACAAGCGAATCGCCCACAAGGCATAGGCGTGCAATTCAGTGAGAAAGATGGCGGTTTGGAAGCCCGTAACAAGATAGAAAGTCTATTGGGCAATGCGCTTAAATCAGCGCGGCCTACACATACCATGTAAGTTGTTCTAACATTTGGCTATTAACCTTCTAGCCAAGTCATTTAAAAGGCAGTTTAGTTTTTATGCTTGTTGATTCACATTGCCACCTTAACTTTCCTGAGCTCGCAGCCAATCTGCCAACAATTCGGCAAGCAATGGCAGATAACGAGGTTGGGCATGCTTTATGTGTTTCTGTCACGTTACCGGACTTTCCCCAAGTGCTGGCGTTAGCAGAGTCTTACGATAACTTTTATGCTTCTGTCGGCGTCCATCCGGATTACGAAGATATTGAAGAACCTACCGTAGAAAACCTGGTTGCGCTCGCTAATCATCCTAAAATCATCGCGATAGGTGAGACTGGCCTGGATTACTTCCGGTTGACTGGAGACCTGGAATGGCAGCGCACACGCTTTCGCACGCATATCCGTGCGGCCATTATTAGCGGTAAACCATTGATTATCCATACGCGCAGTGCCGCGGCAGATACTTTACGCATAATGCGTGAAGAAAACGCACAGCAGATCGGCGGTGTAATGCATTGCTTCACCGAGAGCCTAGATGTGGCTTTACAGGCGATTGAACTAGGTTTTTATATTTCATTTTCCGGTATCGTTACTTTCAAGAATGCAACGGCACTTAAAGAAGTGGCCCAACATGTGCCCTTAGACCGCATATTGGTTGAAACCGACTCTCCCTATCTAGCGCCTATTCCTTTTCGTGGAAAGACCAATCAGCCTAGTTACGTGAAGCATGTTGCGGAAGAGGTTGCCAAGCTACGCGGCATTACGCTCGAAGAGGTATCGGCAGCGACAACAGCTAATTTTTTCCGCCTGTTTAAGCATGCGGCAGAAGTGCATTAATTATGCAGCTGACCATGTTAGGAGTAGGTTCTAGCGCCGGTACCCCTGTGCTGGGTTGCAATTGCTCGACTTGTCTATCCCCAGACAAGCGTAATAACCGTACGCGTTGCTCCAGCTTAGTCACTCTTGATAACGGCAAAGTCATCCTTATCGACACTGGCCCTGATCTTCGTCAACAAGCCCTAAGGGAAGACTGTACGCATATCGACGCGGTATTCTATACTCACACCCATGCAGATCATTTGCATGGTATCGATGACCTAAGAGGTTTTTGCCAAATACAGCGTACCCAGATTCCCTTATATGGCAGCACTGATGCCATCTCTCATATCAGCCAAAAATTTGGTTATGCATTACGGGAACCCAGCAATTTTTGGGATTTGCCTGTACTAAAGGCAATTTCTATTGCCGAACCATTTGAACTATTTGGCCAAACTATCATTCCTATACCCGTCAAACACGGTCGCAGTGATATTTTAGGATATCGGATAGGGGACATCGCTTACCTGACGGATGTATCTGAAATTCCGGAAAGCTCATTACCAATGTTGCAGGGACTTAAAGTATTACTGCTAGATTGCTTGAGGGAAGCAGCGCATCCTACACATATCAATGTAGAACAAAGCCTGGCCTACGCTGCAGCATTACGGCCTGAAGCCACTTATTTGATTCACATGACACATGAGCTTGAATATTGTGCTTTGATGGCTAAATTGCCGCAAAAGGTATTTGTAGGCTATGACGGGCTAAAAATAAGTGTTTAGAAATTTGGTCGCAGGTCATCTAAATAGCGCTACAGACGTTATGCTAAAAGGGTGAACAGTGCGATAATAATGATTCGTTTGGAGATTAATCAACATGCAATTTAAGAAATTATGTTTTGGCCTAAGTATGTCATTTATGGCAATGTCCTTCATGCTTGTCACGGCGATGTCAGTTGCAAATGCAGCGCCACCGAAAAAAAGTGGTTACACCGAAGATGAGTTCCTGAGCGCTTTTAGCGGCAAAACAAAAAAAGTAGTCGCGGCAAAACTTGGAGAACCAGTTAAGAAGGAAATGTCCGTTAAACCTACCGGCGCATCTACTATGATGCAAAAAGCTGGTGCAGAAGAAAAGAACTCCAAACCAGTAAAAGTTGAGATGTGGTATTACAAAAACCTGGTTAAATATGATCCGAAACGCACATATAAAGAAACCGAAATCACTTTTGTGAACGATGTGGCAATGAATATCGCTTTTTTCAATAACAGGTAAGCGTATTTATATCGGTAAGTCTTGCTTATTCAAGGCTTGCCGATTTTGTAATAACTTCAGGATATATTGCTCAATATAATCCAATACCGCTTCATCATCAGCCAGTTCCTGATTAGTCTCTAGCAAGTCAAACATGGCGCCTGCCATATAACTTTCGATAATAAACGGGTGCACGTAACACTTTTTACAAATGCTAGGCGTGTTGCCAAGCTTCTTTGAAGCTGCTTCAATAGCCAACACAATATTCTTCTTAGCTTGTGTAATGTTTTCAAATGGCGCTAAGGCTTTTAATGCCATTGTGGCATGCATGGTTCCAGACCATGTCCGGAAATCCTTGGCTGTATAATCCCGGCCGGTAATCTGCTTTAGATAAGCATTCACATCGCTAGAGCTCACAGGATGGCGTACACCATCGCTATCAATATATTGAAAAAGCTCTTGCCCGGGAATGTCCATAATGCGCTTGATAATGCGAGCCATGCGGGCGTCTTGCAGGCTGATATCGTGCTCTATCTTGCTTTTACCGCGAAATTTAAATTTCACTACGCTACCATTAATCTCAACATGGCGGTTGCGCAGGGTAGTGAGCCCGAAAGATTTATTGGTTTTTACGTATTCATCGTTGCCGATACGTATCATGGTATTTTCAAGCAGGTAAATTATCGTCGCCAGTACTTTATCCTTGCTTAACCCCGGCTTTGAAAGATCCTCATCTACTTTCTGGCGAATCATGGGTAAATGCAGGCCAAAATCGATCATGTGTTCGTATTTGACTTCATCTCTGACTGCTCGCCACTGGCTATGATAGCGATATTGCTTACGTCCTTTGATATCCCGCCCGGTAGCTTGCAAATGACCATTAGCATAAGGTGATATCCAAACTTGTTGCCAGGCAGGGGGAATGACTAACGATTTAATACGCGCCAGATGTTTTTCATCTTTGATAACCGCACCTTTTGTATCCAGGTATTGAAAATTTTTACCTCGACGTTTTCTTGTAAAGCCAGGAGTGTCATCAGTGATATAGCGCAGCTTGCCTAGCTGTGCAGACAGTTCCATATCTTGATGTAAGGATACGAGGGATACTTCGGGATTTAATTGATCATTCATTAAGCTGCTAATGGTTAGCTATCGCTATGGGCTGAATTGAGACGCTATATTCTCATTAATCTACTAAATAAGCGGAAGAGGAATTTGAGAAGAAAGCAGTAAGAGATATCTTACGCAACTAACATTTTTTATAGGATTTAATTAGTCCATTTGGACTATCAGTAGAAAAAAGTTTAATGTTATTATCTAATCATTCACCCGATAGAGGTATTGACATGAATGATGACATTAAAGAGTTTTTAAAAACTCTGTTCATGTTTTTGATTGGGATGATTATTTTTTGGGGCTTGATGCATACGTTTATGAAACCGTTGGTTTTTATGTTCGTAGGAATCAACTAATTTCAATATTAATATAAGTTTTCGGTTATAAATAAAAATCTATAGCCTGATTTTTACGCTTTAAAGATAAAAAACTTCCAGATTCATTTTCAAAAGTGCGTTTTAACATTTAATGGATAATAATTCTTTCAATAGGTTTCTTTACACTATTGCTATAGTTTTATTTGCCTATCAATTTATTAACTTCTACATGCAAACCGATCTGCTGAATTTGTGTGTACGGATGTTTTCTAAAAACTAGTCAACCAATTAGGCCCACCTAATTGCCTTCAGCCTTATAAACCATATTTAACAAAGCTTTACACTTTTAATGGAATGTAAGGCCAATACCATCTCTCTATCAGCTTGCCTTAGAAAATATAGGGGTATACTATTTTTATATAAGGTACATTTATAAGTCTATAATCAACTGATTAGTACCATTGTAATTAAGGCAACCTCTCCAACAGAGGAAATTAAGTTAGTTTATCTAACTTCAAAACTACTAAAAAATCCTGAAATTATTGGGCTTTATTATGAAGAGGGATAAAACCGAGCAAGCCAGATTAGAAGAGTTGCAATCCTATTGCATACTTAATTCATCCCCTGAAGCCGACTTTGATAATATTACCCAGCTTGTTGCACACATTTGTGAAGTGCCAGTTGCAACGATCAGCTTCATTGATAATGGTCGTGAATGGTTCAAGTCATCTTTTGGGTTAGAAGGCGAAAATCACCATGAAATCGCTTTCGGTGCCAAAACGATACGCTCCTCAGATATTTTAATCACCCCGGATACCTTGCTGGACTTGGATTTTGCCTCTAATCCCATGGTTGCCGGGCGTCCGCACATACGTTTTTATGCGGGGGTCCCGCTCATATCTCCGAATGGCATGGCGATAGGGGTTCTTGCAGTAAAAGATTACCAGCCGAGAAAACTAAACGACTTTCAAATAAATACTTTAAAAACTATGGCTGATCAAGTCATGGTTCAGCTGGAAGCACGTCGACAAAAAGTTAATCTTGATCAGGTAACCCTCGAACGAGATCAAATCAATAGAAGACTTACCCTTCAAACCGATCGCCTGGAAAAAGAACGTGAATTTCTGCGAGCGCTATTAGAGAATCTGCAGGAAGGCATAGTAGCTTGCGATGAAAATGGCAAGCTATCGCTCTTTAACAATTCCACCCGCGAGATTCATGGCTTATATGAAAAAAGACTACCGCCGGAACAGTGGGCAGATCATTACAACCTGTATTTGGCTGATGGTAAAACACCTATGTCGGTCTCGCAGATACCGTTATTTCGGGCATTTGAAGGAGAGAAAGTTGTCGATGAAGAGCTGGTCATTGTGCCAAAGGACCATCCTGCCAGAATCGTAAAATGTAACGGTCAGGCCATCCTTACAGTCGATGGCAAGAAGTTAGGCGCTGTGGTAGCCATGCGTGATGTCACGGAACAGAAAGCCAAGGAAGTAGCTCTAGCTAAGAGCGAAGCCAAGCTTGCAGCAATATTTAACCAGTCGTACTTGTTCCAAGGGTTGATGGAAGCGGACGGGACAGTCATTGATATTAATGACCTTGCCTTGAATGCCTGCGGTTATCAGCGCGATGCAGAAGTTGGCAAAAAGTTTTGGAATACCAGCTGGTGGAATAACGATCCGCAAGTATCGAAATATATAAAGGACATCGTACAAAAAGGCCTAAACGGCGAAATTATCCACGCATCATCGGATTACTTTATCGCCAATGGTGAGCGCAGGCAGACTGAGTTCGTACTTTCCCCAATCCGCGATAATTCAGGAGTCGTGACTTATCTATTGATCTCCGGCCAAGATGTGACGGATCGGAAAAAGTCCGATGCAGAATTAGCGAGTGTAAATCGCGCATTACGGTTATTGAGCTCCTCTATAGAGCTTCTTATCAGGTCTAAGAACGAAGCTAAATTGCTAAGTGACGTATGTGATCTCATCGTGAAGGTGGGTGGCTATGAAATGGCCTGGGTCGGCTACGCCCTTGAAGATGATGAAAAGTCTATCAATCCAATCGCACATTCAGGCGCTTCTACTTACTTAAACGGCATTAAATTATCTTGGGATGAGCATACAGAAATTGGCAAAGGGCCGTCAGCACGCGCTATACGTGATGGGCAGGCTGTCATTATTGAAGATATTTTGAAGGATCCAAGTTTTGCGCCATGGGTCGCCTCTGCCACCAAACATGGGTTTAGAAGTGTTATTTGCTTACCTTTGATTCACGAGAATAAAGTATTTGGCGTCATCGGCATGTATGCAAAAGACTCCATCCAGACCATGGACAGCGAGATTAGGCTTTTACAGAAACTCGCAGATGATCTGGCTTTTGGCATTTACAACATCCGTGCCTTGGATGAAAGCCAGCGCTTCCATAACGCACTATATAAAATGGCTGCCAGCGTTTCCGCCTCAATCGATCAGGACTTTTTCCTGCAACTCACTCGTAACATGTGTGAGGCGACCATGGCAAATATGGGCTTTGTAGCCAAATTGCAGCACGATAATACTCCGTCCCTACATACTATTGCTATAGTAAAAGATGGGGCCGAATCGCCACAGCTCAGCATGATGATTGATTCCGACTCATTTGCTCAGCTCATTAACAAAGATTGTTTTGTGCTGACAGATGTTAGTTTCCTAAATAATTTAGCTGCATTCAGTAAGCTTAATATTCAAAGTTGTGTAGGGCATCGGCTTACTAGTTCTGATGGAACCGTGCTCGGCGTCATCGTAGTGATGTTCAACACCGCGAACCAGGATGCGAACTTCGTTTGCTCATTAATGAAGATCTTTGCCGCCAGGGCAGGGGCGGAATTCAACCGGTTGGAATCTGAACGGCATATAAGGGAGCAGGCTTCTTTATTAGACAAGGCCCAGGACGCCATCATCGTGCGTGGTTTAGATAACAAAGTGCAATTCTGGAATTTTGGTGCAGAACGCTTATATGGCTGGACTAAAGAAGAGGCCCTAGGATCATCAATTGAGGATCTGCTATATCAGGGTAATACCCAGTTCCAATTAGCCATGGAAAAACTTATGGAGAATGGGGAATGGAACGGCGAGATCGTTCAGCAGACTAAATTTGAAGAGAAACTTGATATTGAGAGCCATTGGACGCTTGTCTATGACGACGAAGGCCATGCTCAATCCGTATTTACTATTAACACCAATATCACGGAACGTAAGGCTGCTGCTGACAAGATTCAGAATCTGGCATTTTACGATCCGCTAACACAATTACCTAACCGTACTTTGCTTTTAGATAGATTAAAACATGCGCTAAGTTCCTGCGTGCGCAATCACCAATTCGGCGCTTTATTATTCATTGATATTGATAATTTCAAATCCTTGAATGACACTGTAGGCCACGATGTAGGCGATCTACTATTGGTAAGGATAGGCGAGCGTCTAAAAACCTGTGTACGCGCTACAGATAGCGTAGCAAGATTCGGCGGCGATGAGTTCGTCATCATGCTCGAAAACTTGAGCGCATCTCCTATTGATGCCGCATTTAATACCAAAACCATCGCCGAAAAAGTACTGAATACATTGAATCAGCCATTTACTTTAGGTGCTTATGAACACCAAAGCTCCGCAAGTATCGGAATCACTTTATTTTCTGATCAGGAAAGAAATGTCAGCGAATTGTTGAAACATGCGGATTTAGCCATGTACCAAGCAAAAGCCATGGGGCGTAACACCCTGCGCTTTTTTGACCCCAAAATGCAGTTGGACGTTACATCAAAAGTATCGCTTGAAACAGACCTGCGCCAAAGCCTGATCAGGAATCAGCTATCCCTGCATTATCAGCCGCAGGTTAATGACACTGGCAAGGTTATAGGCGCAGAGGCGCTATTGCGCTGGCACCATCCCGAGCGTGGCATGGTCTCGCCAGCCGTGTTTATTCCTATCGCTGAAGAAACCAGGATGATTTTATCCATTGGTCTATGGGTGTTAGAAACAGCCTGCGCAACCTTGGTAAAGTGGGCAGGGCAGAGCGAAACGTCTAAACTTACCTTGGCGGTCAACGTTAGCGTGCGTCAATTCAGGCAGATAGATTTTGTAGACCAGGTATTTGCAATACTTGACCATTCCGGCGCTAATCCAAACAAACTCAAGATGGAGCTTACGGAAAGCCTGTTCGCAGAAAACCTGGACGATGTGATCGAGAAAATGCACAGGCTCAAGGAAAGAGGCATTTGTTTCTCATTGGATGATTTCGGTACCGGTTATTCCTCACTGTCTTATTTGAAACTTATGCCGTTAGACCAGTTAAAGATCGACCAGTCTTTTGTGAGAGATATTTTGGAAGATGCTAATGATGCGACTATCGCATTCAGTATCATTGGCCTTGCTCAAAGCCTGGGCCTGGAAGTAATAGCGGAGGGCGTAGAAACAGAAGCTCAGCGGGAGTTTTTATATAAAAGCGGGTGTGCTTATTTCCAAGGGTATTTATTTAGCAAGCCCTTAACGAGCGAATTATTTGATAAATTTTTAAATGAGAATAAGCAGCTACTTATCAATCATTAGCAGCTCGTCATTAAATATCCAAAATTAATCACTAAGTTAAGCAACTTTTACTTTTTTTACCTATCAGTACTTAAGATGCCCACAGCTATAAAAGTTAATAGCTGAATAATCAGCCCTATATCGATATACTTTTCCACCGTAAAGTTAAGAGTCTAGGTCCAGATTTTGTGTAAACATGCGTTTTTATCAATACTTTTATCACAAGCATTTTGGATTAAGACTGAAATAAATAGTTGTTATGTGGCAATGAGGAGCGTATGCTAATTCGAAAAATTTACTTATTTATGCAAAATCATATAGTTAAACCATTTTTTGTGGACATTGAAGCTAATTAATGAAACCAGACAACTCTTTCGAAAGACTTGTTGCTGCAGTAGTCATATTGCTTTGCATAGAGCTGGTCGTTAATTTTGTAATGAGCTCACAAGCTAAATCGAAATATTCAGAACAAAGCCAAAGCACCACTATAAGACAATAGTCCAAAGCCTTTCATCGCTTGTCACCGCCCATATTAACCAGTAGCTCACTGGTTTTTTTACGCCCACATTTGCCGCAGTTTACAATTTTTAACGTACTATCTTTTTCATCACTTTATTATGATAAAAAATTATTCAAAAGGGATTGGGATGAAGCGAGAAGAATTAAAGAAGTTTCTAAGTACGCAGCAATTAAAGGTTTTAAAGAATGATCATAAATTCATCTCTAATTTTTTAATAGTTTTTGTAACGCTTATCTGTCTATTCCTTTTAGCGCAATTATTTTATTAAAAGCCTTTTATAATCTGTGACTTACAACTCAAACTGGGTGAGGAATGTAAGTAAGCCAAAATCCACTTGCAATTCTCATTATTTAAGCGCATCGTAGTTAGTCGTGTATTTGTAGATAGGCAATCAATCTAATAGGTTACCCAGTGAGCACGCTCCAAACGTTGTAAGGTAACTGACATGGCAAAAAAATTACCTAAAATACCCCCGGAAAAGTATTCAAAATACTCTGATCACCATGATGTTGACTCTTCAAATGAACAGGAAGATACAATCGAAAAAAACCAGGGAAACATCAACATCCGGGTTTACGGAATTATGATAGTTTCGTGCCTTCTTTTACTAGGATGGTTTTTAGCAACTTCTTAAATATTGGTAGGATTATATTAAGCCAGCTTCGAGCTGGCTTTTTTTCGTCAGATGAAGCCAGTGCTTGTTGTAGGAGGATATTTATAATGGCAATTATTTTTGATTACACCTTTTTCAACTATTTACATCCTTCACAAAAGGCATAATATTCAAGAAGCTGAGAAGGAATGTAATGATTAAAGATAAAAAAACCGATGTTAAAAAAGCTTCATTAACGACAGTAGAGTTAGAAGCCTTGGAGAATGGTCATAAAAATGTAGATATTTTTTTTACAGTTTTGGCTGTAGTGTCTTGTCTGTTTTTAATTGCACTTGTGATTTTTCATTAGTACACACACCGCATTTTCAAAACGAACTGAGTCTTTACGAACATAACCAGTAATGCTAGGAGTAGTAATTTGCGCCCTGGCTGCTGTCTACATTGGGATGTATTTGTTGATAATTTCTATTGCAGCATATAAATCTTCAATTTCCTTCTGATGATCCATACCGCATAGGGTCGCCGCTTCTTGCACAGAGTTGTGATCGACAAAAACATGTCTGCAGCCTTCGGATATCTTTGGGGTTAATACCAAAGGTAAATGCAAGCTATCAAACTCATCGGGGGCTAATATTTTTTTAGGCATTAAAATTCCCCTAAATAAAAATCATTAAAAATATTCTAGTCTTAACAAAATAAAAATCAACAAATATGTACGAGTTTCACAATATGGGGCTTGAGGATGAGCAGAACTAAGAAGCGGAGATGTTACAGATACTTTGCTAAAGAAATTAAGATTGATAGAGCAGGGTATACGCCTACACAGTTATGTTTGATTTTTATTTAGTTAACAGTATTTTCAATTCGGGTGTAAAGTCTAATTTTCATGATGAATGTTGAGTTTATGAAACCAGACAATCCCATACCAAAGATAATTGCCGTAATAATTATATTGCTAGGTGTAGAGCTGGTCGCTAATTTTGTCATGAGTTCTGAGGCTAGAACCAAATACGTAGATAATGTTGGAACTGCCGAAGTGCAAGCAAAAGCGCATTAATCGCTTAGGAAAATATACGCACAAGCTCCTTTACGGAGCTTTATTTTTATATAGCTTGCTATATTACAAAATAAAGCGCACCGTGGCCTTACGTGTAGTTTAGAAAGGCAATCACCTTATTAGGTTACCTCAGTGGGCACGCCCAAATTAATAGAGGTAATCAATATGACTAAAAAACCTGATCAGTACCTAGAGCACTTTGAATTAAGCAATCAAGAACCCATAAATCCCAAAAAAACAATAATCGAAGAGGACCCTATCGAAAAAGTTATCGGTATGATTGATACTTGGATTTATTGGTTGATAGCTGTTTCATGCCTTACATTGCTAGGCATATTTATATTTCATTAAATAAATTGTTTACTGCCTACAAAACCTGTCTATTTAACTGGTTTTTTATTGTATTTGGATTTCCAATTTGGAGTTATGAGGAGAGATTATGGATAATAAATTAAAGAACAAAGAGTTAATCTCAAGCACTGAGCTAGCTGTAATACCTACACATCAATTTTTATCCAAATCTATTACTGTGTTAATGACCGTAGTTTGTATATATCTTGTATCAAAATTATTCCCAGTAATCTATTTTTAGCGATTTCTTATAGCGCATTGTATAAATGAAAAAGCCGACAGAAATGCCGGCTTTTAATTTTCCATTTTGATACTCAGGTATCAACTACATAAATTTAACGAAGCAGAGCACGGCTTAAATTTATCATTAGGTATTCAATAATCAATCTAAACGCAAAAACCTTAATCCTAATATAAAATGTAATTTTACATAATATACATTATACGAAGTAAAGGAAATGCCAATAGCTCGCAAATGCTCATGGATGCTCGTTTGTTACGAACTCCCTATTACACCCAAATAAACCTAATCTGTAGGAACGATTATTTTTAGCCAGTTGATACCTGAGCCTCAAAACAGAAAATAAAAAAGCCGGCTTTTCTGGCAGCTTTTATTAAAGCTAGCAATCTTTAAAAAGCTAACAAATTAATAGCGTTGCATTCCACTAATTAATGTCGTGTTACATGCTTATAAAACTATAACGCTGCTATTGGGATCGGCTCATGATAGTAATGCGAAACCACCCAAGCAAACGCGACCATCACTGACAGCATCACGATGGCTACTGTTTTATTCATAGTATTCTCCAATCGCCCTAGTTAGCAGCTTTTATTTCGGCTGTATTTATTAATTATTTTGCGTGCTTTTGCTTACTATCGATACTAATCCAATAAGTGGAAAACTTATAGTATCTATTTATGGTGAATGCATTCATTGCCACATCAACATTGGACAATAATTTGTAGGAAAATGCTTACTGTTATTTATTAAAATTCCTATTTGAAATTGTCGTTATTTTCTTTATTCTACGGCTGCTCAAACCAGGGATTAATCTCATCAATGTCCCCCTAAAAGCTGCCCTTCAATAAGGCGGCTTTTTTGTTTGCTATCTTCATGCGGGTTATACAAGCCGTGGCAGGTATAATATTGTTTTCGCTGAAGATAAATATCGTGAAATTAAATATACCTAAGCCAGTTGTAAAGGGCATCCTCATTTCTATTGCCGCAGTATGTGTGTTCTTAATCGTTTACACGTATGTTAAGTTCACTAATGATCGCGTATATGAATTTGCTAAAGAACAAGTAATGGAAACCGATGAGAAAACTGAGCCGGTTACATCAGCGAATCCATCTATCAATGCTCCTGAAAAGCTTGGTAATACAGCAATACGTACGCAAACCAATAGCGTAGATAACAAGCAAAAAGTGCTTATATCAGGTAAAAGTGCCCATACCTGCATGCGGGAACTGAACACCACAGTTATCAATAACGACGTGGTCAAATGTACGCATGATCATTACGTAAAGCCTTAGTACATTACTATTACGCGCACTTAAACTTACTAACCCATAACCTTAGTAAGTACGCTTATGCAGGATTGCTATTTCCAATAACGTTTAAGCCAGTAATCCACGCTTAACTTCCCTGCTCCGCCAAATAACAAAGGCGTTAGCATCACAATAAACAACAGCGGCAGCTCGTAATTACCAAAGCCATCGTTAGCCTCATCGACAATGCGGAAGCCTTTCGCAAGCTCTCCTAATGTGTTCCAGTGCTGTGGCCAATGCACTGATGCGATGGCGACGATGGTTAATATAATCAGGGAAATCGAGAAAAAGCGGGTTGCGAAGCCTATCACTAAAGCTGCAGCGCCTGCGATCTCAAAGAACGTAGCGATATGCCAGCTAATTTCCGGCGGTAATAAATTGAAGGGGAATGGAAAAGTAAGGTCAGCGAACCAATTGGTCCCGTGTAGTTTTTCTAGACCTGCCTTACCGAACTCCCAGGCTAGAATCAAACGCAGTAATAAGGCCGGTACACTGTCGGCAAAATAGTCCAGACCGGATACGACTTTTTTGTATGAATTCACCCCAAAAGATACTAAACAAAATCTCTGCATTTAAATCCCCTTTTATTTTTTAGCAACGCTGACTAATGCTTTGCTAGCTATAGTTATTGGTCGTGATGCGAGCTAGATACTTACAGAGTTTTAATTAAAAATTTGGATGGGAAAAGTGAAGCCAGACCAACAGGCTAGTAGTTATCTAGCAGCAGTCCAGGCTTAAGAGACGTTTCTATTCAGGCCAGGTTTAAGCTGTTTGGATTTTTTATAGTAAATCCTAATGCCAAGTAATACCGCCAAGATAATGGCGTATAGCAAAGGCTCGCGAATGTCTTTTTTTACAAGCCACCAGAAATGAACAACAGCTAGAATCGCGATGGCATAGACCAATCGATGCAACTGCTTCCAATGATCTCGCAAGCGCCTAACCATGCCGTTGGTAGAGGTTGCTGCCAAAGGAATAGTGAGGACAAAGGCCGCAAAGCCAACAAGGATACGCGGATGCTTGGCAATGTCTTTGGTTATATCCGCCCAGACAAAGCCAAAATCCAGCCATACATAAGTAATGATATGCAGGCATGCATAAAAGAACATGAAAAGGCCTAGCATACGACGCAGCTGGATTTGCCAGACACGACCAGTGACGAGCCTTATAGGCGTAAGCGCCAGAGTCGCTAACAATATGAACAATGCCCAAAAGCCTGTAGAGCGCTCTACGAACTCAATAGGGTTTGCTGATAAATCATCATGAAAACCAAGCCAGATAAGTCGTGAAAGCGGCACCAGACATAGCGCAAAGATAAATACCTTGATCTTGAAAATCTGTTCTTTGTTCGGCGTAGCGGTAAGAAAACGTAGCATTTAAACTCCTGAAATAGAGCTTAGAAGTACTTACGCAGATCCATACCAGCGTACATCTGCCCTACTTGCTCGGTATAACCATTGAACATCTGCGTTTTAATGCGGCCGGCGAATAAGCCTGCACCGATGCGCTTCTCAGATGACTGTGTCCAGCGAGGATGTTCCACTTGAGGATTTACATTGGCGTAAAAGCCATACTCATTCGGCCCGGCTTTCATCCAGCTAGTCTGTGGCATTTTGTCGGTAAAACGAATTTTCACGATAGCTTTAGCGCCTTTGAATCCGTACTTCCATGGCACAACCAATCGTATCGGTGCGCCGTTCTGGTTAGGCAGCTGTTCGCCATATAAACCAACGGCCATGATGGTGAGCGGATTCATGGCTTCATCCATACGTAAGCCTTCGTTATAAGGCCAGTCTAAAATCGGTATGTTCGTACCTGGCATTTCTTGGCGATCGGCTTTAGAGATGAACTCTACATATTTGGCGTTGCCATTAGGCTCGGCCCATTTGATCAGCTGCGCTAACGGAAAACCAATCCATGGAATGACCATAGACCAGCCTTCTACACAGCGCATACGGTAGATACGCTCTTCCAGAGGCGCAAGTTTATACAGGTCTTCAATGTTGATGGTTTTATTCTTTTTGACTTCGCCTTCTACAGCAATAGTCCAGGGGGTAGGCTTGAATAGCTTGGATTGAATTGCAGGCTCGCTTTTATCCGTGCCGAATTCATAGTAATTATTATAGGTGGTGATATTGTCATAAGGCGTAAGCTTTTCGCCTGCGCCATAAGCAGTTTTGTTATAACCGGAGATCTTTTGATGTGACCTTATTGTAAGCGGCGGTGGCGTATTGGCACGCCCTACTAATCTGCCGGCACCTTCGGTAGTACCTGAGCTTAATGTCGCTGCCTGCAAGGCTGGGCTTAAAACCGCTGCCCCAGCCAGTAAGCCAAAACCTGCTTTCTGGATGAATTCACGACGGTTATCAAATACTTCTTTAGGTGTGATTTCTGAAGGAACGATGTCAGATTTCTTTTGAATAAGCATAGCGGTAACCTATCTATATAATGTAACACTGAGTAAATGTAACAATTAGTCGCCGCTACACCCCTGCCCTTACAAAGAATCTGTATTAATTTCCAAGCAATATCCTGCTTAGAAAATTACTTTAAAACAGCCTTAAAACATGCCTTGGGTTTCCTGGTCGATTTCCTGCGCCAAGGCTTGATCGTTAGTATTTTTAGCGATAGTTTTAGCGTTATCAACTAAGGTCTTCGCACCGGCTACGTCGCCATTGGCAACATTGACTTTAGCCAATAAATAACTGCCTTGGGCTTCATAGTAAGCACCGCCTTGGTCTTTGGCGAACTTAATGATTTTATTCAGGATGTTCTCAGCACTCTTGTAATTCTTATTGATGATGTAATAGCGGCCAAGTTCAATGCTGGAACGTGCATATTGATCCAATGTCCCTACGCGCTCGTTCATAAAGTAGGCTTTTATCTGGTATTCCAGCGCTTCGTCGTTTTTGTTCATGCTGTGATAAGTATTGGCGATATTCTCAAAACTTTCGCCGCGGTCATTATCGTTTTCAACCAGTTTACTGGCCGCAAGGTACGTATCTAAAGCCTCTTGGTAACGTTTTCCCTCAAAATACGTATCGCCTATCAAATTAAGACTAATGCGCTCAAACTGTTGATTCTTGTCAGCTTGAGCATTGGTCACCGCTAGTTGATAGCTGGCAATCGCCTCATCGTATTGCTTATTCTTTTTATAAGCATTGCCACTTAATATCGCGATAATGGTTTTATCTAATGGCGTAGCTGCTTGCGCTGTAGCGAGCTTGAAAGTACTGATCGCATTTGCAGTATCGCCATTTAAACTTAATGCCCGACCTTTGCAGATAAGTGCTTCTTTATCGTTTTTATTGCTGCGTAATACTTTCTCCGCAAGTTGCAAAGCGGTGCTGCCATCGCCTTTTTCTACAGCATGGTTACATGCAGAAGTATCTGCATCCATCGCATAAACATTATTAAAAAACAAAGTAGTAGAAAGTAAAGCTAAAGTAATCTGTGATTTCATTTTATTCCATGGCCCATGCTATAAATTCAAAACTATAAAAATTTTTCCCATTGCAGCGATCGATTCGTTGCGAAAAAATAAGGGTTCAATAAAGAAGACTTGGTGTTATACCGCAAAGGCAAACCCTGCTCATCCACAATATCGCCTCCCGCTTCATTCAAAATACTATGTCCCGCTGCAGTATCCCATTCAAACGTAGGTCCCAGCCTTGGGTATACATCGGCAGTGCCATCCGCGACCAAGCAAATCTTAAGCGAACTCCCCATGCTGATGAGTTCCGGATAGATACCAAGGTTCATTTCAATATTTTGAATGAAATGATGCATCTTCTGGTCTTGATGTGAACGGCTGCCGGCTACGATTGGTTTACGTGCATCAAAAATTTTGATGTTGATTCGTTCTTTAACCTGATTATCTTGCTGTTTATAAGCGCCATAACCTTCACAAGCAAAATACAGCAGGTTTTTAACCGGAGCGAAAACGACGCCTAATACGGGTTTGTGATTCTCTATCAATGCAATATTCACCGTGAACTCGCCATTACGTTTCACAAATTCACGCGTACCATCCAATGGGTCTATGAGCCAATATCTAGGCCACGCCTGGCGAACCTCCGCTGCGATATTTTCCGATTCCTCAGATAAGCTCGGAATGTCCGGTGTGAGTTGTTTAAGCGCATCAACAATAATATTATGCGCAGCGACATCCGCCTGGGTTAACGGCGAATTGTCCTCTTTTTTAACCACACTGAAATCGGTGGAATAGACCTGCATGATCGCATAGCCGGCTGCTTTGGCGATCGCAATGATAGGCTCCAAGTATTGCTGATAATCAGGCTTACTCATGACAGCAAAGCCAATAATCCGGCTTCATCCAGAATGTTCAGGCCAAGCTCCTGAGCTTTATCTAGCTTGCTGCCGGCATCTGCGCCCGCTACTACATAATCGGTCTTTTTGGATACGCTGCCGCTTACTTTACCGCCAGCTTCTTCAATCTTTTCTTTAGCGTCGTCGCGAGACAGATTAGGCAGTGTGCCGGTGAGCACGAAGGTTTTACCTAATAGATTACCGGTGGCTAGTTGTTTGCCCTCAGTCTCTGGCCAGGTAATACCGGCAGCCAGTAATGCTGCAATGACTTCCTGGTTATGCGCTTCGCCTAAAAAGTTGATGATTGATTCCGCAACTACCGGGCCGACGTCATTCACATTCAGCAAGTCTTCCGTAGTCGCCTGCATCAACGCTGATAGCTTGCCGAAATGCTTGGCAAGGTCTTTTGCGGTGGCTTCGCCCACATTACGCATGCCCAGTGCATATATAAAGCGTGCCAGCGTGGCTTTCTTGCTATGTTCCAGGGCATCCAAGATATTCTGCGCCGACTTCGTAGCCATACGTTCTAAGCTGCTGAGCGTAGCTAAATCCAGCTTGTAGATATCTGCCAGCGTATGCACGAGGTTCGCTTCTACAAGCTGGTCTACGAGCTTTTCGCCCAAGCCTTCGATATCCATAGCGCGGCGCGATGCAAAATGCGTTACAGCCTGTTTACGCTGTGCTGAGCAGAATAATCCGCCCGTGCAACGTGCAACCGCTTCATCTGTTTGTCTTAAAATATGCGATCCGCATTCCGGGCACACTGCCGGCATCTCGAATCGGCGGACATTTGGCGGCCTACGTTCCATCAAGACACCAACCACTTCCGGAATCACGTCCCCTGCCCTGCGTACGCTGACGGTATCGCCGATATGCACATCTTTGCGGCGAACCTCATCTTCATTATGCAGTGTGGCATTGGTCACGGTTACGCCGCCAACAAACACAGGCTTCAAGCGTGCCACGGGCGTAATGGCCCCGGTACGGCCTACTTGTACGTTAATGTCCTCAACAATGGTTAAGGCTTCCTGTGCCGGAAATTTGTGTGCGATCGCCCAGCGAGGTGCGCGCGACACGAAGCCCAGTTCATTCTGCTGGCGGAATTGGTTCACTTTATATACGACGCCATCAATATCAAATGGCAGTTGATCGCGTACCTGGCCGATCTTCTGATAGTAGGTTTTTAAACCGGCTAAACCTTGCACCACAGCGCGTTGATTGCTTACGGGTAAAAATAGGCTCTGCAGGTAGTCCATAGCCATGCTATGGCTGTTAAATGAAGGTACCCCTTCAGATGCACCTAGGCCATAAGCAAAGAAAGTGAGCGGTCGTTTAGCCGTGATGTTCGAATCTAATTGGCGCAGGCTGCCGGCAGCTGCATTACGCGGATTAGCGAATACCTTGTCGCCATTGGCTAACTGGGTTTGGTTGAGCTTCTCAAAGTCACGCTTCAACATCAGCACTTCGCCACGCACTTCTAATAATGCAGGCACGCTCTCACAATTCAGACGCATCGGGATAGCGCGCAAAGTACGCAGGTTATGGGTCACATCTTCGCCGGTATAGCCATCACCACGCGTGGCACCTTGAATAAATACCCCATTTTCATAGGTCAATGTGATTGCCAGCCCATCAAATTTCGGCTCTACCGCATACTCAACTTCTTTCTGGCCTAAAGCTTCGCGGATGCGCTTATCAAACGCTTCTAATTCGCTGTCTTCAAATGCATTGTTAAGCGACAGCATCGCCTGACGGTGGGTAATGCTATTAAAAGCATTAACAGCTGAGCCGCTTACACGCTGGGTGGGAGAGTCCGGAGTGATATATTCGGGATGTGCGGTTTCAAAGTCTTTTAACTCACGATAGACTTTATCGTATTCGCTATCAGGCACAGAGGGTGAATCCAGCACGTAATATTCATGATCATAACGCGCTAATAAAGCACGCAATTCCGTATAACGAACGGTTAAATCTTCACTGCTGCCTGCCATTTAAGAAAATAACCTGTGCGCACTATCAGAGCCAGGAATAATGCCGCGAACCAGCATAGTGGCGTGAATTACTTTTAATTGCTGGCGAATTTTTTCTATCTGGATATCGCCAAGAGCCCGATTGTTGTCATCGACCAATGTCGCATTCAGGCCAATCTCCATCTGTCTGGCGATTTGCACCATGTGCCCAAATGCTTCTGCACACTGTTTCACATGCGGAATATCAAGCTGAAAAGTCACGCCCTTAACGACGGAGGTACGCAACATTTCCGGATTAAACGGATAGTCGTCGCGATTAATCATGACGAAAGAGGGGTATTGTTGTGCAGCATCGTCAAAATACTTAAATGAACCATCATTAGCCAAAGAAAGCCCTTGGGCTTCAGCAAGGCCACGTAGTTTAGTACCGGTAAACGCGCCGTTTTCACCATGTACCAGATGAAAACCCATGGTTTTATCGACTTCAATGCAAAAACTATCTAATGCTATTGCGGCTGAATAAGCGTCACCGGGGTTTTGCCACTCAACATGCGCATTGAGATCGAGGCCTATGGTTTCAACGGCTAACTGGAAACGGTTCAATACTTGGCGTGTAGCGGGACCACCACGATCTGCCAATTGCAAACTACAGGCTACTCGCGTAATGACCAAGCTAGCTGCTGCACTTTCCAGGTCATGCCAAGTTTTGTGGTTGTCCAACACATGGACGAAAGTAGGTTTGTCATAGCCTTGTAAAAGGCCGGCTAGCGCGCTTTTCAAGGTGGTAAATGGCGTTTCATGGGCTAGGTAAAGTAATGCTGTAAGGTCGATCTGCGAATGGAGCATCGCCGGGATTACTTCGGCAGGTTCCTCTACTTTTGTATCGCTCACTTTTACGTCGCCATATTGCGCCATTTCTTCATGGGCTTCATTAGGTTCGATGCCTTCTTCTTCAAATTTGTAATTGGAAGCGGTATTTGTGGTTTTGCTGAAAGCCTCGCTAAATATGGCTTTAATATCATCATGCTGGACAGGATTATTTGTAATTCCTGGATTGGTGTCAGAGAATTTAGAACTTATCTCAGCCTGGCTTTTAAATTTAGTCTCTTCAAGCTCTGCGTACACGGCATCAATATTAGTTTCTTCATCCAGAAACTCATCATTGACGACATTCTTGGATTTATATTGATTTTCTACACCAGGGAAATCATCTGTATTACCTTCAGGAATCGTTTTTTTGATCGAGAAATCTTTAACATCACCATCTTCTAAGTCATTGAATACGCTATTAATATCAAGTTTCGGGTCATCCAGTAAAGCGTCACTTTTCAAAGCTGAAAAACTACTTTCTACCTGCTTGTGAAAACGTCTTTCCTGCCACCAGTTAATGACTACAACGGCACATATAATCAATGCACCAATCACTATCAACAATATTTGCAAATCACTCATTCTTTAGCTTTCAACTTTAAACCTTATTGACCTGAACTTATTACTACGTCGCAAACTCTTCAACCATACGCACGGCGGCTTCCATGTCAACATCGACAATACGCGAAACGCCTGATTCCTGCATAGTAACACCTATCAATTGCTGCGCCATTTCCATCGTAATTTTATTATGACTCACGTACAGAAACTGCGTTTTCTCCGACATTTTCTTTACCATTGCGCAAAAACGTTCGGTATTACTATCATCCAAGGGTGCATCTACCTCATCCATCAAGCAGAATGGCGCAGGATTTAACCGGAATAACGCGAATACCAAAGCTAAGGCCGTCAGCGCTTTTTCACCGCCAGAAAGTAAATGAATCGTACTGTTCTTTTTACCCGGCGGCTGCGCAAATACTTGCATACCGGTGTCTAAAATTTCTTCGCCTAGTAACTCCAGTTTGGCCTGGCCACCGCCAAACAAGGTAGTAAAGAGTTCGTTAAAATGCTTGTTAGCCTCGTCAAACGTGGCTTGCAGGCGGCCTCTCGTTTCCTTGTCTATCTTGCGAATCGCATCTTCTAAAGTTTCTGTCGCTTCACGTAAATCCGCACACTGGCTATCCAGATAAACTTTACGTGTTTGCTCGGTTTCAAGTTCTTGTATGGCTGCCAGGTTCACTGCACCTAGTTCCTGAATATCCAACTCTAGCTTATTCTTTTTACGCTCCAGGTCTGCAACCTTAAGCGTTTCATTCGGCTTTGTTGCTTGCAATGACTCAAGATTTTCCGCTAATTGCGATTCCGCAACGCTAGAAGCCGCAAGCTCTGCCTGGCATTGCTCAAAATAAATACGTGCTTCCTGTTCACTTAGCCTGCTAGCTTCTAATTTATCTCGTAAAGGATGCAGTAATTGTTCGTTCTGCATCCGCATACGCTCTTGCTGCAACAATGCCGCTTCACATTCGCTCATTTGGTTGCGCGCATCTGCTAATAACTTTTCTTGTAGTTGCTTCTGATCAAGCGCAGCTTCCAGATTCGCTTTCAAGGTTTCCATTTTCGTTGCTGCAAGCGTCGCATCAACTTCATTATGCCGCAGTTTAAGTGCTGAGTTTTCCTCGAGTAAATGATTAATTTTACCGTTCAAGTCATTGATAGTATTGTTATTTAACTTTAAATTAAAACTCTTTTCCTGATGTGTACGCTCTAATGACTGCAAATGATTCCGTGCTTCATTAAATACAAGTTCAGCAGCTTGTTTTTCTGATTCTAGTTTGGTTTTTTCTATTTTAAGTTCAGCCAAGCTCTGCGTGATCTCAGTCACGAGCTTCTCTTTGAGTTCGTTTTCATCTTTAAGTTTAGCCAGCTTGCCATTAGCCAATGAGCAATCGGCTTGCAAGGTCTTTTGGCGTTGCAATGCATTGTTTTGCTGCTGCACAAGTTGCTGTAGTGCCAAGTTGATTTGATGAGCCTGTTGCGTAGCTGTTCTCAGCTGCATACTGGCATTTTGCTGCGCTGTTCGCAAGGTTTGTAATTGTTGCTCTAAAGCTGCAACGTTATCGCTTGCTGTAATTAAGGTTTGCTGAAGCACTGGCAGCTGTTTGTCCAAGACAGTTAATTGGTTTTGTCGTTCTAATACCCCGTGCAATAAAGACTGCGCACCAAAATAGGTAACGCTATGTCGGGTATAAATATCGCCATATTTATTGACCAGGCATTCGCCATTTTTCAACGATGCGCGCGCAGTTGAAATATCTGCAT
Source organism: Methylotenera sp. (assembly GCA_035460225.1). Lineage (GTDB taxonomy): Bacteria > Pseudomonadota > Gammaproteobacteria > Burkholderiales > Methylophilaceae > Methylotenera. The sequence continues at coordinate 146,147 of DATHWX010000022.1, read as the reverse complement.
CATCTTCCAGCAAATACGCTCCAGATAACCAATCACGTACGACGGCCTGGGTCTCAACATCAATCTTTTCGATTGCAGAATATAGGCTATTTTTGCCGTTGTTCTCAAAAGCAGCCCCATGAGCACCGAAAGCCGCCAAACTTAATGCGCCTGGCGGTCTATAACTTTGTGGTTTATCAGACTTACTTTCATGTGTAATCGCATTGAGCCTGGCGCCCAGTACAGCTTCAATGGCTGTTTCCCAGCCCCTTTTAATATTAAGCGTCTGCCAAATGCGTTTATTGTTATCAAAGCCGCTATCTTTCAGCCAGGCAGTGAGTTTGGCTTCATTGTTATTATTGTTAATAGATTGCTGAATTTTATTTAGGGAGTTAATTTCCGCTTCTATAGCATGTAATTCCCGCTGCTTTTCAGCTTGCGACTCTCGATGACTTTTCAATTCATCATTAAGTTTCTGTTCATTAATCTGCGCGAGTGCAGTCTGCGCTTCCAGTTTTGCAACTTCTACTTCAGCCTTATCCAGTTCAGCCTGTTTTTCCAGCAATAATGAATCTTGCGGGACCTGTATGCCTGAGAGGCTTTGCTGCAAACGTGCTAATTGCTCATTGGTTTCGGCAGTGGTACGTGCAATATGCCCGATATTAGCTTGCTCAAGGCGAAGCCGCTGTTCGGCGTTCATTAATGCGGCTTGGCTAGCATTGAAAGCTGCTAAAGCTGATTGATAAAGCTGTGATTGCTTAGGTACTGTTGCGCGGGCTTCCTGTATAGCTAATTCCGCAGTTGCAAAGTCTTCATTCGCTGTTTGCAATTCGTCTTGTGCAGTCAGTAAGGCACTTTCAAATTGGCTGTGCTGGGCTGTATTCTTTTCCAGCTGAGCGGCTAATTGCTGCAACTGCAATTGCATGCGTTCGCGGGCTTCTGTCGTGTTTCGGACCTGATTCTCCAGGTTAGAAACCTCTGCATTCGCCTCATAATAATTAGCTTGTGCCTGATTAACCGCTTCAGTAGCGCTAAAATTAGCCTGACGTGCAGTTTCCAGCGCACTTTCGCTATTACGCAGGCTCGCCATTTGCGCTTCTAATTCGTTCACCAGTTTTTCAACGGTGCGCTGGGCTTTTTCCCAATGCGTACTTGCATCGCGCTTTTTCAGCAGCCAGACTTGGCCTTTGGTGATATTCAACACTTCCTGCAAGCGATGATATTGCTCGGCAATCACCGCTTGGGACTGTAATCGTGCGATCTGTTTATCTAGTTCGCGGAGGATATCTTCAACCCTGGTGAGGTTTTCGCGAGTATCGCGTAGTCGCAGTTCGGTTTCGCGACGGCGTTCTTTATATTTACTGATACCGGCAGCCTCTTCCAGAAAGATACGCATTTCTTCAGGTTTGGCTTCTACAATGCGGCTGATAGTATTCTGGCCGATGATCGCATAAGCTCGGCCACCCAAGCCCGTCCCTAAAAATAAGTCAGCAACATCACGGCGGCGCACTACAGTGTTATTGATGTAATAGGTTGAACCTTTATCACGTTCTATGACGCGTTTTACAGAGATTTCTGCGTATTGGGACCACTCGCCGGAGGCGCCGCCAAGGCTGTTATCAAACACTAACTCAACACTAGCGCGGGAGATAGGCTTGCGGTTACCGGAGCCGTTAAATATCAAGGCATCCATGCTATCGCCGCGCATTTCCTTGGCGGAAGACTCACCTAAAACCCAGCGCACCGATTCCATGACATTGGATTTACCACAGCCATTTGGGCCAACTACACCAACGCGTTGCCCGTGAATGTGCAATGTTGTTGGATCAACAAATGATTTGAAACCAGCGAGTTTTAAATGGGTTAAGCGCAAATTAGAAAGTAAATTACGTGGGTAAATTTTTATATAGTTTTATTAAATTGTATAATAACTTTTTTTTAGCAAATTTAGCCATGTCAACAGAATCAATTGGCGGAAAACCTACCGCACAACCCACAAAAACTTTGGAAACGTTTGATAACCCGAATCAAACACGTGATTTTCATATCCATATGGAAATTCCGGAGTTTACTTGTCTATGCCCTAAAACCGGCCAACCTGATTTTGCCATCATTTATCTGGACTATATCCCAGACCAATTATGTGTGGAGCTTAAAAGCCTGAAGCTCTATATGTGGTCGTTCCGCGATGAAGGCTGTTTCCATGAAGCCGTGACCAATCGCATTCTGGATGATCTGGTGCAAGCAACGCAACCGCGTTTCATGCGTGTAACAGCCAAATTTTATGTACGCGGCGGTATCTTTACCAATGTAGTGGCTGAACATCGTAAAGCCGGATGGCAACCATTACCACGGGTTGATTTGCTGCAATTCGATAGCCAATCAAATACGCGCGGTTAGAAATTAGTACGGCATGAATAATTTGCTGAATCACGCAATAATTCAGCTAAAAGTGATTGACAATAAGACTGCCCATCTTTAATATTGCGCCTCGCTGACGGATGACACAAATTCACAGCGAGAATGATGTAGGTACGGGGGTATAGCTCAGCTGGGAGAGCGCTTGCATGGCATGCAAGAGGTCAGCGGTTCGATCCCGCTTACCTCCACCAAATTAGTAGCAAAAGTGCTGGTTTAGTAGTAAAAACGCTTAGGTTTTATAGGTGTTTTGCTGTAAAATGCTGCACTTGTAATACGGTTCAGAAATTCTTAGGTCCCCATCGTCTAGAGGCCTAGGACACCTCCCTTTCACGGAGGCGACCGGGGTTCGAATCCCCGTGGGGACGCCAACTTCCCGCATAGAATTGTTTCAATACTATTAGCGGCGTTATGTTAGCAAGCAATATTCAGTTTTATCCAAAATCCGCTTTTCTTCAACCACTTCCGTTATTCATATAATTATTTATATTATTTTTGAATTATTCATCACTTGCGTCTGTCATTAGCTCGTACCTTTACATTCAAGCTATTGCTAGATAATGAATAATACAAAAATACTACTGATAGATAGCGATGATTACACGGCCTCGGTATTGCTTGAGGACTTGAAGCAGCGTGGCTTTACTAATCTCTACCTTATACCTACTAGCCTGGATTTGCCGCAGCTTAGCGTAGATTCCAAGCCTGATTTAGTTATTTTCAATTATCACTTCGACCAGCCTGAAAGCCTGATTAACTGCAGTAGCGTAAAAGACCTGTTGCCGCTTGCGGCTGTAATGGCAATTGCGTCTGCCGGGCCTGCGATGAAATCAGTACAAGCCTGGGCCAACCAAACCAATAGTATTGATGTCGTTATACAAAAGCCGCTATCAGATGAACGCTTCTTCACGGCTTTAGAGGGTTTGATCAAAAATAATGATTTCTCTCGCAATCTCGAAAACAAGGCAGCACGTCTTGCAAACCTCTTGCCTGAAGGCGCGCTCGCATCAATTGATAGGTCACACAGTACTGAGGCAGAGATGTTTGATGCAGCGGTATTGTTTACCGATATCCGGCGTTCCTCAGAAGTGATTACCAGCATGCCTCCACGAGAATTTTTTCAGCTTCTTAACAAATCTCTCAGCATGCAAGCCAAGATCATTAAACAATTCGAAGGCTCGGTTGTGAAATACACCGGGGACGGCGTCATGGCTATCTTCCGCGGCATGGGGAGATCTTACCTGGCCTTAAGATGTGGCTTAGAGCTTGCGCACCATGCAAGTGAAAATAGCTTGCCTTACGGTATAGGTGTAGCCGATGGCTTGGTATTGGCTGGTTTTATCGGCGATTCTAACCAAGCCGGACAGCGCCAACAATATGATGTGATTGGCGCGACCGTACATTTAGCGGCGCGTTTGTGCAGCATGGCGAGTTCTGGAGAAGTGATAGCAACCAATAAAATCAATTCTAGAGCGAGACTTGCAACATCAGATGTAAGACCTATAGGCACAGTAGCGATTAGAGGGTTTGAAGTAGGTATCGATTGCGTGGCTTTTAAACCGGCCAACTCATTTATAGAAATCGGAGTTTGAAATGCAACAAAAATATAATGCGGCACAAATCAGTAAAGTGATCGATCAATCGCTAGTCTACCAATGTGCCTGCCCTGCCCAGGTTTGCCGGACTATCTTCGAGTTACGCGACTTATACGACTACCAAAAAAATTGCGCCAACAATACTGATAACGATAAAGCTGTGCATGACGCCATTGCCGATGCAACTGAACAAGCGCATGCGGTGATGGAGTTGTGCTTAGACAAAGTGCTGGAAATAGAAGGCTGGGATCTCACTACTTTAGCCATGCCAAATTCATTACGTAAAAAGCCTGCAAAAATCTTATAAGGGGAAAACCATGAATAATAATTTAGTCCAAATGATTTACATTAGCCGCTCAACCTTTCCTACCTTGGGGAATTCCAGCACGGTAGAGCCAAGCGTGGCACGTATTCTTGCTAAATCAAGAAGTAATAACCGCAAAAATAATTTAGTAGGCGTGCTTTATTTTGGGGATGGCAGTTTCTTCCAATGTCTGGAGGGTAAAGAACAGGATGTGGATGCACTGTATGCAACACTACTTAAAGATGACCGGCATACAGACTTAAAAGTTATTTCACGGAAAATGATCAAGCAGCCGTCTTTTTCAGAATGGTCTATGAAATATATCGCTTTGGATAGCGAAATTAAAAACCTGATGGCTAAAAATGGTTACGAAAAGTTTGATCCTTACCAATTTGATAATGACATGACATCACAGGTTTTGGAGTTACTGCATCTAGCTAATGATGCAGAAGATACGAAAAAAATAAACAATACGCTTGTAGGTACAAGCAAGCAGGATACTGGCAATCAAGCCAATTTCATTGCAAAGCTGGCCTTATCACTTTCCATTATTTCAGTGATTCTTTCAGCCTATGCCCTCTTCCGGTAAGGCAAATAAAGCATTGATTTAACGTAAGGTTTTACTTTAACTTGATAGGCTTTACGGCCTATTGTGGAGGCACAAAGCTTTCTATATCTTACATGGTACGAATACCGCAACCATACAGGAGAGATATATGAAATCTTTATTAAAAGTTTTACTAGTATCCTTAGGCCTGTTCCTTTCAACTACAGCCCCTGCTGCCACTGAAGAATATGGAACATTGCTTTCAGGCAGCTATCAACCGGCGGTACCGTTCGCCAGCTTGGATGTGACGGGAAGCGGTTCGGTATATAACTTTACGTTAACAGCTTTTGATTTGAATACAATCTTTACACCAGGTTCTTTTATCGGTGCTATTGCAGTAGACATAAATCCTAACTCTAGCGTAGCAATCAGCAATGTCACCGGCGGTTCTCCGGTAGGTTTTTCACCAGGAGGTGGCCCTACAGGTGCATTTGAATTTCGTTTTGATTTAACTGGCCCTAAACAAGCACGCTTAACTTCAGGTGAATCCGTGTCATGGACAGCAACTTTTGCTAATCCTGTGTCATTTACAGGTGAAGAATTTGCTTTACATGTTCAAGGTTTAACTCAAGCGCAAGGCGGGAGTGCCTGGTATGTGAATACATCACCAGTTCCAGAACCAGAAACCTATGGAATGATGTTATCAGGTTTAGGCATTCTTGGTTTTATTGCACGTCGTAAGAAAAAACAGTCTTAAGAAAGCAATAAAAAAGCCTGATTAATTCAGGCTTTTTTATTAATCAATTGTCGTCCCCACGGGGATTCGAACACCGGTTCATAGTTTTTTATAATTGCGATTTGAGCAATACTGCGAATTTTTCCAATACTTTATCTGTGAATGGGCGCTGCTCCCAGGCTTCATAAGTCACCAATTTGGTTTTACGCCAGTCCTCGTTAAATATTCCCACTTGCTCTCCTGCAAACTCCGCATCAAGCACGTTCAAATTCGCCTCATCATTCAACCTGAATGAGCGATTATCAAAGTTGGTAGAGCCGACTGAGACTAGGAGATTATCAACAATCAATATCTTGCAGTGATACATCGTCGGCTGATATTCCGCTATCTTGATACCTGCTTTAAGCAAAGCTCCCCAGTTCTCGCGGGAAGCTTTACGCACTGTTTCGGTATCAATATATTCTCCGGGCGTAATAATGCGAATCTTCACGCCCCGCTTAGCAGCAGCTATTAAAGCTTCTACAGCAAGCTTGTCAGGCACGAAATAAGCGATGGATAGATCAATGCTATGCTGGGCTGCAGCAATCGCCATCAGGTACATAAGCTGCATAGAGTCGCTACCACCGCTGGGAGAACTGCTGAACATCTGCGCTTCCATCGTTCCTGTAGTTTTTAGCGGTGGAAAATAGGTTTCGTCATGCAATACTTTGCCTTGGGCTTTAATCCAGTTGTCCATGAATACAGCCTGCATCTGCGCAACTGCCGGGCCGGTCACCTGGAAATGCGAATCGCGCCACTCTTTAGGGTTGCGCGCATCGCCCCGCCATTGGTCTGCAATGCCTACTCCGCCGGTAAAGCCTAGTTTGCCATCAATGATCAACAGCTTACGATGGGTTCTGTTATTTAACCTCGGCAGATGGCTCCAATGCGGCTTATGGTAGCGCTGTATCTGCACTCCGGCTTGCCTCATCTGGTCGAGCTTATCCTGATCCATTTTTACGCTACCCAACCAATCCAGCAGCACATGAACCTTCACACCAGCCTTTGCGCGCTCGCTCAATGCCGCTGCAAATTCCTCACCAATACTATCGTTCCAATAGATAAATGTTTCGAAGGTGATAGAGGTTTTCGCTGACTTGATTCCTTTTAGCATTGCAGCAAATATCTCATCTCCATTCGTGAGGACTTTTACATCGTTTCCAGGCAAGAATGGCGGGCCTAACAGGACACTTACTGAACGCGAGAATTGTGGATCGCCCACGCCATAATGCGTTTCCAGCTTCTTTTCGATTTTCTTCTCAGCAGTGAAAAAATTCATGAAAAGCAGGACGACAATCGTAGTCACAATAATGGTAATAATGATGGGAATGGCCTTTTTCATATGGTGTTATTAGTATTCAAAAAAGCGAAGGCTTACCCAAAGATGCAGATTCATCTGGCCCGCCTGTCGTATTAATTTGTGGTAAATTTTTATATCATTATTGAATTATTTATAGGTAATTGCAGTCTGTGCGGTAAGGCACTTAGTAATATTGAAAAGTTAGTTAATATGAATAAAAAGCTCATACAAGTCATTTATATCAGTCGCTCTACATTCCTTAGCGTTGGCAGCTCTACCAAAATCGAGCCTCAAGTAGTACAGATCCTCTCGGAATCCAAAAGCAATAATCGCAAAAATGGTTTGGTTGGTGTTTTGTTTTTTGGTGATGGTTGTTTTTTTGAATGCCTGGAAGGCGAAGAAAAAGAGATCGACGCGCTAGTCGAAGTCCTCAAACAGGATAATCGACACAAAGATTTAACAATCATTTCAAGGAAAGAAATCGTTAATCCTTCGTTTCAAAAATGGTCTATGAAGTACGTGCCTTTTGATGCCAGCATCAAAGATTTACTTAGTAGAAACGGTTATGGAAATTTCGACCCTTATTTATTTGATAAAGAAATGGTCGATAAAGTCTTGAAACTGTTATTGATCGCAGATGATGAATCGGTAGCCAATTCGGACGCACAACGCTCAAATAAAAATTATGGTAAATGGGCATTGTTCCTACCGGTAGTAGTAATTACCCTTTATTTTATGAAACTCCTAATTAGCGTTAACCATTAATGTACCAAACGATTGATGTATTAAATGCCGAGCAGCTACATGGCCTGGTTGTGTTGAATTTTGGCGCTAACTGGTGCGGAATCTGCAAAGCGGCACAACCTATGATCGAAAGCGTATTGGTTCAATATCCGCAATTTACGCATATTAAAATTGAAGATGCTAAGGGCAAAAGATTGGGGCGATTACATGGTGTCAAACTATGGCCTACGCTTATCCTTATGAAGGACGGCATTGAGTGTGAGCGATTGGTGCGGCCTACAGACGCATACCAATTAGAAGAAGCGATACAACTCACAGCATCCTAACCATAAAAAAAGCCTGGTAAAACCAGGCTTTTTTAATCATATTATTAACCGTTCATTGGGCGGGTAGACCATTCTTTCATGGCTTCTTCACCAGGACGGTCAACTTTCACTTTGCCTTCATCGACAGAAGTCACCCAGCTCACTGGAACATAATGATGGATACCAGCTTCATCTTTTTTAAGTTTGATGCTGCTAGTGCCCTCCATATGGTCTACTGTGGCGAACTGGCCGCCTTGTGAACAGACTACAGGCATTTCCGGTTTAATAGCGTTTGTATCAATCATGCTTAACTCCTTAAAATTAATGGGTTTCCAATTCCAATTGGTCACGTAACTGTTTAACTTGATCATGGTTACGTTGTGCGCCATCTAACTGGCGTAATACTACTAACCTCACCATTGGAGGTAAGTCTTTCTCTGCTGCTTCGCGATACGCTTTTAAAGCAACGTCTTCACCGCGTTCTACTTCATTCAGCACAGCCAAATTATCGTTGTTTACGATTGCGGTTTTAATATCGATCCAGCGGCGATGCAGATATCCGCTTAATGAAGAAGAGGTGGCTGGCTCACCGCCTAATGCGCGAACCAAGTCCTGAAGCTCCAAAATACTTTCTTTGACTTCTTGTGAGCGTCTGTAGAAGAAAGTTTTAAGTTGAGGATCATCTACAGTTTCGGATGATTTCATAAAACCTTCTTCACCATCTTTAGAGATTTCAATTAAGTCGTTTAATGTTGAAATAGCGTCATCGTTACTCATCATATTCGTTCTCCTAAATATAGAACCGGTCATACAACCAGTGCAATTTTCAAACAAGAATCAATACTTTGGCTCAGTTCTAAACAAGTATGTATAGGTGAAAAAGACATCCTTTTGTAAGAATGTATTTATGAAGTGATCAATCAAAAGTAGTTTTAGGAAGTGGGTGCAGCCCTACCAAACTAATGCCAGGCAATGCGAAATCCACATTCAAGGCTTTAAGTTCTCGCATGATGGTGAGATTAATGGATTGCTGGATATCCATATAAAGATTGAAATCGTCCGTCACAATGAAGTACACCACTTCAAAATCCAGAGTTACGGAAGAAAACCCCTTGAAATGCGCCCTATCAAAACGGGTTTTTTCTATTTTTTCGATAGTTTGTTTAATCATCGGTGGAATCTTCTCCAGACTTTCCGGTGGCGTGGCGTAACTCACGCCAAAGCCAAATTGCACGCGGCGCTGGGTCATGCGTTTGTAATTATGGATGGTGTTCTTTAATAGATCGGTATTACTGCAAACGATCTGCTCACCATTCAAGCTGCGTATACGCGTTGTTTTAAGGCCTACTTGCTCTACGGTACCCATTACATCGCCAAATATAATGAAGTCGCCAATGACAAATGGCTTATCCAGCCCAATAGAAAGCGATGCGAATAGATCGCTCAATATGTTCTGTACCGCTAATGCGACTGCCACGCCGCCTATGCCTAAGCTGGTTACGAAAGCAGTGATATTGACACCAACATTAGCTAATACCGTGAGTAATAATATGGTCCAGACTACTGCCTTGAATACCCAAGATAGCATTGCAGTAATGACGGGATTTGGTATCTCTCCCCTGCTATTCAGTTTTCTATTGGTCCATACGGTGATTCCTTTGCTCACCCAAATAGCTATCTGGATACCGAGTACGATAAATGTCACGTGATCTAACCTGTGCATCCATTTGTCCGGCAGCTCTAATATGCGAATGCCCAGCAAAGTCGCAATCATTGCGAATGTCAGTAACTCCGTGCTTTGCAGGACCTCTACAATAATGTCATCTATATTGGTTGCTGTTTTAGCAGAGAATTGTTTTACCTTGAAAATGACAAATTTCCAGATGGTAAGAATTACGAAAAAATATAAGATGGTGAGTAGAACGGCGGTTAACCATTGAGCAGCTGGTATGTTCAGGAAGGTATTAGCATCTAACCAATCATGCATGTGTAAGCTCCTTGATGTTTTAACAAAGAGTATAACGAGATGAGAAAAATGGCTCTGTAAGCTATTGCCGATAGGCTTGTAAGAATGCGCCTAACATGTTTATTTTTTCAGGTCAGAGATGCGATTAAAAATCAGAGGTTTTCCTACAAAATATTAAGCGGATTCCTACATCTATCAAAAAGCAGGGTTGGTACCATCAAGTTTTTGATTTTTGCAGCGTAGACATGAAAAAGATACTACTGATAGGTGGGTTCCGTTTTGTTAGAACCTCTTTACGCAAACTGATCAATACGAATAAAAATCTTCATGTGATTGAAGAGCACTCGGAAATCAGTAAAACTGCAAAAAGCCGGAAAAGCCCCGACATTATTATTATGGATATTTCCATCCCTAGTAATGATGGTATTGAGACTTTTCTGGATACTAAACAAACATACCCCAAAACTCCTTTGCTAGTTGTGAATGGTAGTGAAGAACTCGACTTTGCCTCTAACTACTTACGCTTGGGCTGCAATGGTTACATTTCAAAGAAATATGGGGTCGAAGAAATCGTTGAAGCGATTGATGTGATATCCAATGGCATTTGCTATGTAAAACCGGAAAATCTGCATAAAAAAGCGCTGAATACCTTATCGAATAGAAAGATCCACGACTCGTTGTCTAAACGTGAGTTACAGGTTTTCTTTAAGCTTGCGAATGGTAAATCTATATTAAACGTAGCGAATGACTTAAATATCTCTACCAGCACTGTGAGCGTATTCCGCTCCAAAATCCTCAAGAAATTACATTTCAAAAACAATGCAGATCTGATTTTGTACGCTAAAGATCAGCATTGCTTATCTAATCTTAATTAAACCATGATAGCTATAGCCAGCTGGTCATTGTAGGAATTTACTTACGTTTTATTCCTATTAAACTGATGTTTAATTCTACCGGTTTTCATTAAATTACTAGCTTCCGCTTATTAAACTTATATAGCTTGGTAAGTATAACAAAAGGATTTTCAGAATGAGAACGATCAAGGAAGGAAGTCCCTATCCGCGTGGCGCAACTTACGATGGAAAAGGTGTCAACTTTGCCCTATTTTCAGATAATGCTACCGGTGTAACCTTGTGCTTGTTCGATAGCGAGGGCGAAACCGAATCTGAAAGAATCGAATTAAAAGAATGCACCAATGGCGTTTGGCATGGTTACCTGGAAGGTATCCAGCCCGGGCAACGTTACGGCTACCGTGTGAGCGGTCCATGGGCACCACAAGATGGCCAGCGTTTTAACAAGAATAAATTATTGCTGGATCCTTATGCTCGAAAACTACATGGCAAGTTGCAGTGGGATGATGCTTTATACGGCTATACCATCAGTGACGTAGAAGATGCCGATTTGGTAATGGATATTCGCGATAGCGCTAAATTCATGCCTAAATCGGTAGTTGTAGATCCGCAGATACTGACAAAGTCGGCAAGGCCCAATATTAGATGGCCTAAAACTATTATTTATGAGGCGCATGTCAAAGGTCTGACTATGCAACATCCCTTGATACCACATGATATCAGGGGCACGTTTGCTGCACTTTCGGATCCATCATTGATTGCGCATTTACATAGAATAGGTATCAATGCCATTGAGCTGCTACCGGTTCATGCCTTTATGCAAGACCGCCATTTGGTGGAAAAAGGCTTAGCCAACTATTGGGGCTACAACACTATGGCCTACTTCGCTCCGGAACCTGCTTATATGCATTCCGGCGAATTGGAAGAGATTGCCAGAACGATCGATACACTGCATGACGCCGGTATCGAAGTGATTCTAGACGTGGTTTATAACCATACTTGTGAAGGTAATCATTTAGGCCCTACCCTTTGCTGGAAAGGTATCGATAGCTTAAGTTACTACCGCGAGCTACCTGGCAATCCCCGTTATTTTGATAACCTAACTGGTTGCGGCAATGCCTTAAACGCTACGCATCCTAAAGTGTTGCAGATGATCATGGATAGCCTGCGTATGTGGGCTACCGTCTATGGCATCGATGGATTCAGGTTCGATCTGGCGCTGACATTAGGACGCAATGAAAACGGCTTTACGGCTGAGCATCCTTTATTCCATGCGATGCTGCAGGACCCTATCCTCAACAAGTGCAAGCTGATTGCAGAGCCTTGGGATGTAGGTCCAGGTGGTTACCAGCTAGGCTCATTCCCTCCCGGGTTTTCGGAGTGGAACGGAGACTATCGTGATGTCACGCGCGAATTCTGGACAGGTAAGGAAGGCGTGCTATCCAGGTTTGCTAGTCGATTTGCGGCATCCAGTGACTTATTCAACGAAAATCATCGCAGACCTTGGTCTAGCGTGAATTTCGTCACTGTGCATGATGGCTTTACTTTATGCGATCTTGTCTCTTATAACGAAAAACATAATGAAGCCAATGGTGAAGATAACAAAGACGGCGCAAACGATAACCGCAGCTGGAACTGTGGCCATGAAGGTAAAACGGACTCGGAAGAGATCAATACACTACGCGCCAAGCAAAAACGCAATTTCCTTGCAACATTGTTACTATCTCAGGGGGTTCCAATGTTGCTGGCTGGGGATGAGCTTTATAACTCACAAGACGGTAATAACAACGCTTACTGCCAAGATAATGAAATTGGCTGGGTAAATTGGAACAATACTGACAATACATTGATCGATTTCCTCAGCAAAATGACCGAAATACGTAAGAAATTCAATGCTATCTCACGTGCTGAATTCCTTACCGGTAAAATCAATGCACACGGTAATTCTGATGTTACGTGGTTCAATGTAAATGGTCATGTGATGACACCGGAACAATGGGCAGATCCAAATAATAAATCCATGGTAGTTAAATTCGTTTCACCGAACAAAGACGAATCAGCAGTCTTAGTATTCCTCAATGCCTCGCACGTTGAAGTAACAGCGAAAATCCCTAACTGTGAGGGTTATAGACTTGAGTTATTGGTTGAGACGCCATTACACCCAGTGCAAAGTAAATCAAAGAAAGCATTGATACTTGAGCCACGATCACTTTATGTATACGAAGGGATTCCAATTTAGGTTATAGATTAGGAAATATCATAAACAGAATTTCGATTGTCCAAATTCTGTATCAATACAAGCCAGTGAAAATACACTGGCTTTTTTGTTTTTGTATCTAGCTTTAACAATAGTTTACATTGCTTTTGGACGCTATATTCTACGCCATACTTTGTTATGTTTTTGCCTACATATCTGCGGATAACGGCCGTAAACCACTGATCAATATGGAGGATGCGTTTGCGTTAAATTTTGGGTTATGATTAAATTCAGTCCTCGGCAAACCTAATGAAAGTTAGGGACGCAAAGTCACCGGTCTAAAAAATATGTTCATTTATGAATGTATTTCACGATAGCGGGACCGCAAACATAACCTGTTTTCGATAGCTTAAATATCAATAGAAAAGCAATAATACTTTCTTAAGATATCCCCAGCTTTTTGTGACCTTAGTTTTTCAGTAGCTGCCTTTCAACTAGATTTTTAATTGAGGACAGTTCCATGAATACTAAATCATTTACCACCAGCGTTTTATTTTCTGCTTTATATTTAGCAGGTATGAATACAGCTTCAGCATTTGGCATCTACAAAAGTGTTAGCTCTACGGGCATTATTATTTATAGTGGAGTTCCTACTGCAGGCTCAACTACTATTGTCCCAGCTCCTACGACTAGCACTGCTCCAGCTCCAGCTCCTACGACTAGCACTGCTCCAGCTGCGACCTCGACTCCAATTAGTACTGCTTTAGCAACGACTACAAGTACCGTTACTAATCTTGTTACTGACGTAACTAAATTACTAACCGAAAATATCTTCACAACGACCAGCTTCTGGTACAAACCTATCCCAACCACTGTTGTTTTACATCCTAACTCAGCAAATTTCGTTAAAGAATTTATTAGGCAAAAAACCACTTATTACAACAATGTGAACATCAATACCAACTCATATTCAAGTCCGGTATACATTGCGGCTAGTAATACGCCAACAGTAAAAGTAGGCTTTTATGACTGCCAGAAAAAAGGTTGGACTGACGCAACATTCGCCAGCATGGTAAGTGCTGTACCCATTCCAGCGGTGGCAAAACAATCTTCAGGTACAGATGGTGAAATGACGATCTACCAGCCTTCTACCAATACCATATGGGAATTATGGGTAAGTAAAAAAGATACTGTCACTGGTAATTGGACTGCATGTTGGGGCGGCAAATTAACTAACGCTATTTCAAACCAAGGCATATTCCCACAGAATTACGGCACAACAGCTACCAGTTTGCCTTTTTTAGGAGGCCAAATTACAGCTGAAGAATTGTCACGTGGTGAAATCAAACACGTCATTGGCATTTCTTTAGTTGAAGTTGAAAAAGCCTCTATATATTCTTGGCCCGCAAATCGTTCAGATGGTTATAACCCAAATAATGTGCCAAACCGTATCGCCGAAGGTCAACGCTTCCGCTTAGATCCAAATGTGAACGTAGATGCTTTGCCTATGACTAGAGCGGGAAAAATCATTGCTAAAGCAGCGCAGAAATATGGTTTCGTGGTTTGGGATAAAGCGGGTTCTGTAGGTATCCGTGCTCAAAACGCTGACTCTTACACGGCTTTAGGTCTAGCAAACCCCTATCCTGCCCTTTATGAAAACAAACCCGCTTATGCAGTATTGAATGGTTTCCCATGGGATAAATTGCAATTCTTACCTATGAACTACGGCAAACCATAACGCCCAGGAGCATCACCAGCAGCATTAATCAAGGGGTTGATTGATGAATAATAATAAAAGGCTCATTTGTTATGCAAATGGGCCTTAATAATTTGTAAATTTATGCGCAAAATAAGTGTTAATTATTTCGTAGTGACTTTTAAAACTACTGCAGCAATCCTATCCGTTACAGCATAACAAGGATTATCCAACTCTTCGCCAAAAACATCAGGATCGATTTCACGATACGACCATAGCAAATTTTGATGTTTAGATAAGCTTTGCAAATATTCAACTATCTTATTTTTAAAGCCATCAACACCGTCATTAATCGCCACACCCGTATATAGTAGTAATGACCCGCCTAGATTTAATCTCGAAACTGCACTTTCCACAATGTCATATGAAAGCCCAGATCCCAAGTCTTCACCGCCATGTCTATAAGTCCGCTGGTCTTTATCAACCAAATAAGGAGGATTGGCTGTAATCAGGTCGAAATTCCCATCAACTCCTGACAATAAATCGCTGTACAAAGGTATCACGTTCTTTGTATTCGCTACTGTTGCATTAATGCTGGTTAGCTCCAAAGCCAACTGATTGATATCTACAGCATATACATCTGCAAGGGGATGATGTAATGCCGTTAGTATCGCTCCTGGGCCTGCGCCACAGCCAATATCTACAGCGCGTTTTACATTAGAATCTTGGCACATCGCACTATTGATTTCATGTAGATAACGGTAAGTATCTGGACCAAAAAAAACAGCGTTAGCTTCTGCCGTGGGGTAAGCTGAATGCATGAAAAATTGCTTTCCAAATTTTTCATGCTGAAAAGTGCTAATACGGACGCTACTTAATAAGCCATCTTCATAAGGTTTTAATACCCCTGCTTTTTGCATCAAGGAAAAAATTTCAGGGTCTATATCCAGCTCATAAAACGCCCTGCTCCAGCCGAATATATCCCGCAATATACGATGCTGAAAATAGGCAGGATTGGTAGCAATACTTGACTCACTATTCTTTGCCCATTGATTCCCTAGTCTTGCATTGACCCTTTGGTGACTTAGAGGTGTGATTGTCGTGAAAAAATAATCCGTATTCCGTACAGCTTTCAACAAATCCACCAATGCAGCATGTTTATTTGCCATGAGTTTCCTTATTGTTTGATGGTTTCTAGATGTAGGTTTAATCCTACTTGCTTCTCAGTGCTTCACCTATTCAATTGACTAATCTGTATAGGGATAATTTTGTTAACACTTCCACCAGAAAATAGGGCTTTTCCAGAGGTAAAAATGTTAAAACAAAATATATTTACGTTCAATAAATCAGGTCATCAATATGGCCAAGCATATGCTTCTACACAAGTGACCTATTTAAAATCGATCAGTTCTTACAAACCTGAAGAGCCTCAGCAAAAAGCACCATCACAACTATTGCCTTCTAAAACTGCGTCAAAGCAAATGTATTTTGACCTGACACGCAAGAATTTTACCCAGCATGACAAGTTGTTATCCCAGCTTTATTTGAATGAAAAGCTGTTAGCTGTGGAAGATTTGGAGTCCGATTTCCCGGACAATATTGCTGATGTCGAAGCTTGGATGGACCATAACAACAGTGAAGTAGGTAAACAATACCAAGAATACCTCTCAACCAGAAAAAACGGCGCCCCTAGGCAATTATTTAAAACCAAAGCACATGCTTATTTCTTCTTGCAATCGGTAGCGCCTACCAAGTTGGTGGATGGGTCATGGTTGTATGGTTTATGTGATTTATGGAAAGATCACCGCTTTTCAAACCTTATCAAAACCTATCTGGAAGAACTTGGCGAAGGCGATGACGCCAAGAACCATGTAGTGCTATATAAAAAATTGTTGGCAAGCCATGACTGTGATCAATGGCAGAATTTAAGTGATGATTACTTCACACAAGGTGCGATTCAGTTAGCGTTAGGCTATAACGCGAAAAACTATATCCCTGAAATCATTGGGTTCAACTTAGGCTACGAACAGTTACCGCTCCATCTCTTAGTCACGGCCTATGAACTGAAAGAGTTAGGCATAGATCCCTATTATTTCACTTTGCATATCACGGTAGACAATGCTTCCACCGGCCATGCACGCAAAGCTTTACAGGCATTATATGAAACCATGCCTGCACTAGCTAACACTCAGGAATTTTTCAGACGCGTAAGTAATGGTTATAAATTAAATCAGTTAGGTTTAAATACCAACAAAATCATCGCTTCATTCGATTTGAATAAAGAATTCTTATCCATTCTTAAATCGAAAAGTTTTTTTGGCCAATCCGTACATTCTGATAAATGTCGTTTTAATGGAAAAACAATCAACGATTGGCTTTCAGATCCGGCCAAGATTCCAGACTTTGTAAATAGCTTGATAGAGAATGGCTGGATCAAACGCGATCAAGACCCGCAGCTAAGCCGTTTCTGGAAATTGATTGAAGGCGATACCGCTAAAATGTTTGGCGTTTTCAATGGGTACGAAAAACAGGTTATTTACGATTGGATAGCCGGTAAAGAGCATGAAAAATTCATGCAGCCCAAACCTAAGGCTAAAACCAATGTCACTTATTTGAATTCAGCATTACGCTCCTTAGAGAATGCTATCAGTATTAATCAAGATACTAATACTGTAGCCAACGTCATAGACCCTGATGTAGCAAAACTGGAAAAACAGCTTGCGGCCGCTGGCAGCATAGACGAGATCATGAATTTGCTTGTCCCGCTTATTAGCCCGTCCTTACACCATAATCCAATGGGTTTGCTGGCTACCCAGCTCTATAAATCTTTACTGCACAAAACCCCTACTGTTGCTAATAACGTAGCTTCCCTATCCTAAAAAAACGTTAATGCGATTTTTAGGAATTGGGGAAACATGTGACTTAGGCGATATGTATTTTCGCCTGGCAACTGCCGGACATGAAGTAAAAGTCTTTATTCAATCATCCGAAGCGCAAGATATTTATAGCGGCATGCTGGAAGCAGTTTCTGATTGGAAAATTGCATTGCCTTGGGTCAAAGAAGCCGGAGAAAACGGCATCATCATTTTTGAAGGTGTAGGTTCAGGAAATATCCAAGATGAATTAAGGCAGGATGGCTACCAAGTGATTGGCGGCAGCGCTTATGGTGACAGGCTAGAAAGCGATCGCGCTTATGGCCAGCGGGTATTTGCACAAATGGGCTTGCAGACTTGTGATTCGCATCATTTTACTGACTATGACGATGCTATCGAATTCTTACGTACTCACCCGGCACGCTATGTATTCAAGCTAAATGGTGCTTTTGCGCTGCGCACCCTTAATTATGTGGGCATGCTTGAAGACGGCTCAGACATACTGGCTTTGTTAATGGTATATCGAAAACAGGAACATCAAACCGTCGATTTCGTTCTTATGGATTATATCGATGGTATCGAAGTAGGCATTGGTGCATATTTCAATGGCGAAACATTTCTGCAGCCTGCATGCCTGGATTGGGAACATAAACGCTTCTTTCCAGGCTCTCAAGGTGAGCTCACAGGCGAAATGGGGACCGTTGTCACTTATCGCGGTGCTGAAATTATCTTTGAAAAAACGCTGGCCCGCATTGAAAACGATCTCAAGCAAAGTGGCTACTGCGGCTATATCAATATCAACCTCATTGCTAATGAAGACGGACTTTGGCCTTTAGAATTTACCAGCAGGTTCGGTTACCCAGGGTTTGCCATCTGTGAAGCCTTACATCTGGAGACTTGGGAAAGCATCTTCAAAAAACTATTGCATAAAAGCAGTGAAGAATTGCTGACGAGTGATGGCTTTGCTACAGGTGTAGTGCTGACGGTTCCACCCTTCCCTTATACGCATGGCTATTCACAAATATCAAAGGGCTTGCCTATCCTGTTTCGTGACTCGATGACCGATGAAGATTACACGCATCTGCACCTGGCTGAAGTTGCGTTATCTAATGATCAATTGATTACCAGTGGCACCATAGGGTACATAGGCGTGGCAATCGGTGTAGGGATTAATATTGAGGACTCTCGAACGCAAGCTTACGCATTGGCCAATAAAGTGATAGTGCCGAATTTACGCTATCGAAACGATATTGGCGACCGGGTAATCAATGGAGATTATGCTAGGTTAAAGACCTTAGGCTATATCGCGGAGTAATTACAAATTTGATTTAGCTTCTATTTGATTGCGACTCATTTTGGTAAGAGTTATTTTGATAAGGTTCATTTTTGTAAACACCGCGAATATTAAGGGCTGCAAGACAGAATTGTAGAAGGATGAGTGCGTAAGCATTGGTATGAAAACCCCAAATGACCCATAACACATTACTTGCTAGAAAAATCCAGAATCCCCAACGGCGCTTTCGTTTGGAGATGGAAGCCACTAGCCAAGCGGCTAACACGGTAGCCAACATTGCTGGCCATTGAATAAAGTTAATGTAATCTATCAATTTTTATTCTTAAGATGTTAATTTTTAAAGATAATACAAGTAAATTCAATACTAATGAAGTAAGGGAAAATTTATTCCCTTACTTCGAATTAGCCCCATACTCTGTGGGCTTTTATTACTTTCTTGGTTTGCTGGTGTCATCACAGTTTCCGGTTGCATTAGTAGAACCTGAACTTGCACTAACATTTACATCACAGTCTTTATTTCTCATATTGGTATTTTTATTACTTGTACTTCTGTTAGAGCGGTTGGTTCCGGTTGTAGATCTATTATTTGAATTCACTGACGCTCCATTGGCATTGGTTCTACCAGAAGTCGCTGATTCTACTGTTGTATCGGTACTGCGAGTTGCCGGATCGGTTGACATTGAACTGTTATTACCGGATGTTCCAGTGCCGCTTGATGATGGGTCCGCTGGCGTTGTAACAGTTGAGCTGTTACCACCCGGGGTGGCGGAGGTGTTACCCCCTGAATTTGTCGCTCCACCAAAGCTTGGAATTGCATATAAGGACCCCATTAATAACATGGCTAATGTTGATAAAACCGGTTTAGTTGACTTCATAATCTTCTCCAATAACAAAAATTGTTTTTCTTACGAAATTTAATGTAAACAATTCTTCTTAAATGATTAATAGGTCTATTCTGAAGTCACTGTAGGATTATGATTAATTAGGGTTGCAGTTAATAAAACAACAAATTATGATGGTAAGAATGAACGAAAAGGAATAGAAATGCAGGAATATCTTGAGTGGCAAGAGCTGACACAGCGATGGTCAAAATCGCTCAGTAAAGCTCGGATCAAGGAAGCGGTAATTGCAGACCGGATGAATTCATACCTAAAGGGAAACGGTTGTTTACCGACGATGCAAGATTTGGAAGATGTTGAAGCGCTTTGGCGTATTCATGTGGAACACAGAACCGCATTAAATCGCTATGTAGCTGAAGTGATCAAGCGCAGCGAGTCCAAATAACGTCACATAATGCCTATCTATTACAAGGCATTACCTTTTTCTAGCGTTAAATAAGCAGCAATCGCTCCTAGCAATAAGAGAGTTTCCATAAAGGCAATCCCTAAAGTCACGTGTTTCACTGGCCAGAATTTAAAGATGCCTATTAGCCTATAGGCAACGATACCGATGTAAATAAATAGCGAGAATACGACGCCCACTCTATGCAGCTCCGCATGAGTGGCCAAGTAAGCAAAAAAGCCCGCCAATCCTAATTGCAGCCCGCCGTAAATCACCAGGTATTCATTCCAGCCTGAATTATCGAGGTTCAGATATCCTGAAGCTAACGAAGTTTGTTCCTTACGGAATGAACACCATAAGACAAAGAACAAGTAAATGAGCGCATTCGCCCAAAAGTAGATTTTCACCATATCAATCCTTAACCGTTGGAAGCTGCCTGATCATTGATTTCCAGTAATGCAATTGGCAGCTGGGTAAACATTTTTGCTACATCGATCTTGCCAGAATAAACATAGTAGCGCTGGCCGGTAAGCACATCCTGGATTTCGCCATTAATCAAAGTTGGCAGTTGCACATAAGTCTCTTGCCAATGGCCAGGGGTAAAAGCCAAGCCCTTTCCACCTTCGGTAAACGCATGCGTTAACCGTGGCACGATGACAATGGCAGATTCATTCTGGTAACTGCGCATGAATGCCACTAGATGTACTGCCCTTGGGCCTGTGACCTTTAAGGGAATATAGCTCCCTTCATCAAACAGGTTGAAATGCATCTTCCGAAATGCCAAGGTAGTAGCGATGATGTGTTGTTTAATGGCGCCAGTGTGCCAATTGACGATTTTGCTATTGAGATCCACTTCTTCGTTGAATAAGCATCGGCGAAGCTCATAATCCACTGCGCGGCGATTATCCGGATCAACCAAGCTAAAATCCCATAACTCAGTGCCTTGGTACATATCAGGCACCCCAGGTGTAGTCATGCGCAATAACGTTTGGCTCAAACTATTGACGGCGCCGGATGCGGATATTTCCTGCACAAACGACGTAACGCTATATAAAAAAGCTGCATTCTTTTCTACATCCAAAATATTGAACAGGAAGTTTCGGCAACCTTTTTCATAGGATTCATTCGCCAGCATCCAATTAGAAATTCGTTTCGCTTCCCTGATACTTTTGAGCAGCCAGCCATCAAGCCTTTCGGTATAGGCTTTCATCCCTGCTTGGTCATCCACGGCCAAGTCATAAGGCCATGCGCCAATTAGCATTTGGTACAACATCAGCTCATGGTGAGGTCGTGGCACATTATAAGTGGCCTCAGGATTGTCTTCCTGTATCAAATCCACATGGAAGCGCGCATTGACCTGCAGCCATTCTGTGACCAACTCGTTCCAACGCTGTGGTATCTGGCTAATCACGGCAATCCTCGCCCGCACATCTTCACCACGTTTATGATCATGCGTCGCAGTTGTCAGCATCGCTTGCGGGAAAAGTGCCTGTCTAGTGCTACATATCTCGTGGAATTCAGCAACGTCCAAAGACATTTTAGAAGGGTCGCTGCCCACTTCGTTACGTGACAGTAGTCGTCCATAACGATAAAAGGCGGTGTCTTCTACGGATTTTGCAACCAAAGGCGGCGTGAGCTGCTGGAAACGGGTAATAGCCCGCAGTGAAAGATCAGCCATGTCACTTTCAGGATGCTGTATCACTAAATCCGCGCTAAGCCAGCTTAGTAGGATATCCAATAAAGGACGGTCCACATTACTCATGGTCAATTTAGCCTGGTCCGCGGCGGTTTGTAGAATAGCTTTATCCGTCTCATCTGGGCCGCAACGCGATATATACGTACGGTAAACCGGGAAATGTACGAGTAACTCCGTCAATACACGTTTGATAGCAGCGAGTGAATAATCCCGACTGCGTAAATCAGCACGAGCGATCCGGTGCAGCGATGCTGCAGTTGCGTTGAATTCACCTACCAGGTTTTCAGATAGCAATTGGCGACGTGAGTTATGTACATGTTGCAGGAAGTTATACGGATCTTTAGCCAAATCTTTCCATAATATAGACAATGGTTCAGCCCCGCGCGGATCGTGCAGTAAGGCACTGACATGGTCCATAAATTCATACCCTGTAGTACCGTGTAAACGCCACTCTTTCCGCAGCCATTCATGCCCTTCCAGAATTTTTTCTGCGATGATATAAGGCTTGAATTGCAAGTGCTTGGGCCGTTTGGGAATTAATGCCTCCAAGCGCGTCCACAGCTTCGTACAATACTGCTGCGGATGCGCTAGGCCATCGATATGGTCTAAGCGCACACCATCAATCCAGCCCTGTTCGAAAAGCTCAAAAATCAAGGAATGCGTCGCTTCAAATACTTCATCCAGCTCAACACGCACTCCGGCTAGCTCACACACCTCAAAGAACCGTCGCCAGTTTATTTCATCAGCGGCATTACGCCACCAAGTGAGGCGGTAGTGCTGATGGTCCAGTAGCTCATGCAGAGCATTGCGGCTTTCTGGATTATCTTCAGCATAATATTGCAAGGCAGATTCAATCGCTTTGATGCCATTATCGTGAGAACCTAACCCTTTGAGTGCATTCAGTACCTCTTCTACCTGATCTTCTATGGATAAGAATCTTTGCGCAAAATTGATGTTGCGCAATAAGCTGACAATAGGCGCAAGGTCCGGTGAATGTGCTCTAGCTAATATCGCCGCGTAATCTTTAAGTGCGATGGGGAAATGATGCGAATAATACTTGGCCACTAAGCGGCCATCATCCGGATTGAATCCTAAAGTAATATCACCTTTTTGCAGCACTTCGCCATAAGGCTCGCCTAGAAATGGCGCGAGTATCTTATTGTGTAGTTCCGGATCGCTAGAATACCAATCGATATCAAACCAGAAGGCATATGGGCTGGTTTGACCCCATTCGAAAACATGCTGCCACCACGGGTTCTCAGAACCGCCAACACCCATATGGTTAGGCACGATGTCGATGATCAAACCCATGCCGTTAGCGCGCAGCGCTTTAACGAAGTCTTTTAAGCCTTGTGTACCGCCAAGCTCCATACTGACCTGGGTCGGGTCGACAATATCATAGCCATGCGTGGAGTTCTGGCGCGCAGTCAATATCGGCGAGGCATAGATATGCGTCACTCCCAAAGATGCGTAATAATCGACATAGGAGATTGCATCCGTGAACGTAAAATCCCTGTGGAATTGCAAACGTAAAGTAGCGCCAACTGCGCAAGATTTTGTAGTCATAGCCAATTGATTGGATTGCTCCATAGACTTCTGTACATCTAGAGGTTTATGCACATCCATCGGCTTATGCGCCTCTATAGGCTTATTCATACCGCCCGCCCTTCTAGCAGCGCAATAAAGCTAATGCCTGGCATTACGCCTAACTCCAATGATTTCCAAACATCGCCATAGTCAAACAGTATCTTCGGCTCCGGCACCTTCATTAAGTCTTCACGGCGCAAGATCAATCGTTCATTGCCCAAATTAACGGCGATTGCCAATACGGTTTCGTCGCCCATCTGCCAGCACGCTTTCACGGCTGAAGGGCCGATAGCTTCGGCTTTAAGCGACTTCACACCTTTCAGGCGCGGAATAATATATTGGTGGCGAATGCCCAATAATTTGCTAACCCATTGGCTCCAATCTAAAGAACTATTAGCCGCGGTTCCGTCCACGCTGTAAGGTCGTGGAATTGAAGCAAGGAAAGTCGCGTCATGGTTAGGGTCTGGGATATGCAGCGCGAAAGCAGTATTAGCAAATTTTGAGAATGAAGAAAACTCTTTGCGCCGCCCTTCTCGCACCGCTGTTGCCAAATTTTCATCTTCATGGCTGGTGAAATAGAGGAATGGCTGCGTCGCTCCGAACTCCTCTCCCATAAATAACATAGGGATTTGCGGATTCAATAGTAGTAAGGCGTTGGCGACCCGCAAAGCCGGGTCAGGCACTAGCGTTGTAAGCCTTTCGCCAAAAGGCCGATTGCCTATCTGGTCATGATTCTGCAAGAACAATACGAAAGAGGTGCTCGGTAAATCTTTGCTGCATTCTCCGCGGTTACATTCCCTATGCTCTGAAGTTTCGCCCTGGTATATAAAACCTTCGGCCATGCAGCGTGCAAGTTTCTCGGCAGGATTATCGGCATAATCCCGGTAATAACCTTCCGTTTCACCGGTAAGCAATACATGTAATACGTGATGCCCGTCATCATTCCACTGCGCATCGAAGCCATGCTGCAACACGCGAGCGCAATTATTATCGTTCTCCGCGGTTAGATGTATATAACGCTCACTGCCTAATTCTCTGCGGGCAATATCAGCAACTTCGATCAACCAGTCTTCATCGATAATTACGTGGCAGGCATCGAATCTCAGTCCATCAAACCTGTATTCATCCAGCCAGTACAGCACATTTTCATTATAAAAATCGCGGATTTCCTTTTGGTGAAAATTGATGGCATCACCCCAAGGCGTGAGATGGGCACTGCTGAAAAAATGAGGTGCATAATGGTTCAGGTAATTGCCATCCGGCCCAAAGTGGTTATAGACAACATCCAGGAAGATACTCATGTTCAAGGTATGCGCTTCGTCTACCAGCGCTTTTAACTCATCCGGAGTGCCGTAAGAGTAATGTGGGGCATATTGCAATACACCGTCGTAACCCCAATTGCGGTCGCCAGGGAAGCTGGCAATAGGCATCAGCTCCACTGCAGTAAAACCCATAGCAGCTAAAGCAGCCAACTTTTCTTTAACTCCCCTGAATCCACCACACATGCCTACATGAAGTTCATAAAGCACGGTTTCGTGCCATGGACGGCCTTTCCAATGTAAAGTGCGCCACTGGTATGCTTCAGGATCAATCACCACGCTATGTGTATGCACGCTACCTTGCTGAGCACGTGAAACCGGGTCAGGCACATGCAATGCCGCGCCTTGCTGATTGATAATATGATATTGGTAGAGCGTACCTGCTCCGCAAGCCACTTCCGCATTGAACCAGCCCGATTGAGATTCCTGCTCCATTTCATAGGTTTTGCCATCATCGGTGACTACCTGTACCTGGTTTGCATGGGGCGCCCAGATACGGAACCGGGTTTTGTTTGCACTGAGGAGCTCCGCTCCGGCTGAAAGAAAACGTCTTGAGGTATTACTGTTAATCGTGGATTTCATTATCGTTTGCATGATGCGTACTACTATTTCCTAAAAAATTGCTGACTTGGTAACGTAAACTTTGTAAGGGAACACTGATCCAGGCCGGCCGATGCGCGGCTTCATAAACCACCTCATAACACACCCTTTCCAATGTAAATAGCTGCAGCAGCGCTTGCGCTTGCGGCGAGATATCGTAGGATTCCTGGGTGACATTACTGCCGGATTGTGCGATCGGTATCGAAATCGGTTCAGCCTGATTACTTTTAGCGGTAACTGCGCAATAAGCCTGCATAAAACTCGATTTGGATGTATCAATGTATTGCCGTAACAGGCGGTCACGGTCTTCCTGCTTGATATTCTCGTTAAGTTCGTTTCTATCGATAAATGCCGCGGCATAAGAAAATGAACGTAATGTCCCGGCAACGTCTCGTAAGGGGCTGTCTTTGCTGCGACGCTCTTCCAAGCTGCGGTTAGGCTCGCCTTCGAAGTCGATGATCATCACATCGCCGGAGATCACCAGTACCTGGCCTAAATGGAAATCACCATGGATACGCGTACGCAGATGATTTTTGCCGTTTTTAACCATGCGGCTCACGTAAGCTAATAATTCCTCACGTTTAGAAATCAAATACTCATAAGCATCAAAGTCATCTTCATTTGACCATTCCTGTTCGGCCAGGATTTTCAAGGTGGCTTCTACTTGATTGCTGATGCGCTTTTCCCATGCTGCAATGTCTGCATCGGTACTGGGTTCCGGGCTAAACGCCGGATCATCCGTTGGTAAAGCCAGCGCATTATGCAGCTCGCCTAACCTGTGGCCTAATATGGTGGCGAAGCCTGCAAGCTCTTCTATGGGGCTGGCGTTCTCTACCGGCAAAGCTTCTACGGCGATTTGCGCTGAATTACCTTGTAATAAAGCTTTGGCTAACCTATCCAGCGTCCACTGCCAGGCGTCACCCTGGTTATGCACGAAAGCCTGGACAATGATCTGCGTATAGATTTGTCCGTCAGCGCGGGTATAAGTCATATCCCCAAGGAATTGCGGCGCATTGGAATAACCGATCTTGGTCAGGTATTGGGCTATTTCCAGCTCCGGGTTAATACCGGGGCTGATGCGCCGTATGACTTTCATAATGGCGATATCGCCGACTATGAACGAAGTATTGGATTGCTCCGCGGTAGGTCGGCGTAATTTGGTTTCGTTATTTAAATCGAAGTTTTTAAAAGCGTCACTGGAACGGAACTGGATTTTCCCTTCCGTGATATCCAGCATTTTTTCCTGCTTGAGCAGCTCGACAAGCGTATAAGCAAAATCATCAAGCGAATAAGCGTCTGTGAGCAAGCCAATACGCGGGCCGCGTCTTACTCTGGCTAGTGCGAGTTGCTGGGATAAGTTTGAAGTCTCTATGCATTCAATGCAAAAACCCAATGGCATGAAATATTGCTCTTCACCTGAATTGGTTGTGGCTTTCACTTCTACCAGCAGTAAAGGCGGTGCGCCGGGGTGGGCGTTTTCCAATACCGATAGCAATGACATTGAGGCGGATAACAATTTATCCTGCTTGCTGGCATACCAGCGCTGCCTTGGCAGGTACATCGGTAATATCTGTTTTTCAACGACATCGCTGATCGGTGGACGGGTCAGATCAGGCAAACCGTTAGGTAAAACCAGGGTTAAATATTCAGGCAGTGACTGTGTAGGCGCGACATAATCCGGTGGCATTCGGGTTTCTGTAGTGAGCCTGAACCAATAAAAACCGTATGCTGATAATGTGAGCATGTAAGGCATTTGCCCGATACGTGGGAACACCGAACCACCAATTAACTCAATCGGTATATAGCCGGAAAACTCGGATAAATCCAATTCGACGGCCTGTGCAGTGCTGGATATATTCGCAAGGCAAAGTATGGTTTCATGACTATCGTTATTTTGTCCGGTATTTTGCGTATTAACGGCAGCATAGCTGCGCACATAAGCTAATATTTTACGGTTGCTTGGGTAGAGCAAGCGCAGATTGCCGCGACCAAAGGCTTGGTATTGTTTCCTGATGGCGAGTAGCTTACGCATCCAGTTCAGCAATGAATATGGGTCAGCATTCTGCGCTTCTACATTGAGTGCCTGGTAACCATATTGCGCGTCCATGATAGGCGGCAACACCAGTTTAGCTGGATCAGTACGAGAGAAACCGCCATTGCGGTCTGGCGACCATTGCATAGGGGTTCGCACGCCATCCCTATCACCCAGATGGATATTGTCGCCCATGCCGATTTCATCACCATAGTAAATAACGGGCGTACCTGGCATGGATAGCAGCAGACTATTCAATAGCTCCAATCGCCTGCGGTCGCGCTGCAGCAATGGTGCAAGCCTGCGGCGTATGCCAACATTCAAGCGTGCGCGGCTTTCCGATGCATAGAAATTCAGCATGTAAGCCCGTTCGGTATCAGTGACCATCTCCAAGGTCAATTCATCATGGTTCCTCAAGAAAATCGCCCACTGGCAATTTGCCGGGATGTCTGGCGTCTGGCGCAGGATATCGGTAATAGGGAATCGGTCTTCCTGTGCCAATGCCAGGTACATACGCGGCATGAGTGGAAAATGGAACGCCATATGGCACTCGTCACCGTGGCCTTGCGGATCAGTCGTGCCGAAGTAATACCGCACGTCTTCCGGCCACATGTTGGCTTCGGCCAGCAGCATACGGTCCGGGTATTTCTGGTCGATCACCTGGCGTATTTTTTTGAGTATTTCGTGGGTTTCCGGCAAGTTCTCATTCGAAGTACCTTCGCGCTCGATCAGGTAAGGCACAGCATCCAGACGCAATCCATCAACCCCCATATCCAGCCAGAACTCCATCACATTAATGACGGCTTTTAAAACCTGAGGGTTATCGTAATTCAGGTCAGGCTGATGAGAAAAGAATCGGTGCCAGAAGAAAGCATTCGCGACCGGATCCCATGTCCAGTTAGACTTTTCCGTGTCCGTAAAAATAATACGAGTCTGGCTATAAGCCGTATCGGTATCAGACCAAACATAGAAGTTCCTGGCGGCTGACCCTGGCTTAGAGGTGCGTGCCCGTTGGAACCATGGGTGCTGGTCAGAAGTATGATTGACGACCAGCTCTGTAATGACGCGCAATCCGCGTTTATGCGCTTCGAAGATAAAGCGTTTTACATCGAACAAACTGCCGTAATCAGGATGCACCCCGCGGAACTCAGAGATGTCGTAACCGTCATCGCGGCGCGGAGACGGATAGAAAGGCAATAGCCATAACGTATTGACGCCTAAATCAACGATATAATCTAGTTTTTCAATTAAGCCTTCAAAGTCACCTACGCCATCATTATTCCCATCAAAAAATGATTTAACATGTACTTGGTAAATGACTGCATCCTTGTACCACAGTGGATCGGCGATAAAAGGTAAGGCTTTAGGCTTGCTCACCCTCACCCTGCTCTTGCGTTGCCTTTCTATGGTTCCCATCGTCATACGGTCACCGGTGTGATTTTCCAGATCACGAAAAGATAATGCTGTGGATCCAGGCGTACGCGCTGCCATTTGCCGCGCCAGTTAAAATGCGTATCGCTTACTAGGTCATGCATATGCACTTCGGCATTGTCATCCAAGCCCAGCAGGTACAAAGGTACTTCTAAAGCGCTTTCCTGCGCATATTGCGGTTCTAAATTCACCGCGACCAGAATTAGCGAATCAATCGGCTGGCCAGGTAGACGTTTGCCGGCTTTGGAAAAGAACAGCACATTGTTATTGTCTGCAAAATGAAAGGTTAGTCCCAAGTGCGTTTGCAAAGCCGGCTGCTCTTTGCGGATACGATTCAGCACCGTGACTTCATTGATGATGTTGCCGGGACGATTCCAATCCCAAGCGCGTATCTCGTACTTCTCAGAGTTAACGAACTCTTCTTTTTCAGGCAAGGCAGCCGATTCACATATTTCAAAGCCGCTAGATACTCCCCACAGGCCGGACATGGTCGCTGCCACTACGGCGCGTACGATGAAGCCTTCCCTGCCCTTGGTTTGCAGGTAAAAAGGATTGATATCCGGTGTATTCACAAAGAAGTGCGGACGGAAATATTCCGGGATATCGCCTGTAAGTAACTGCGTGAGGTACTCGGTGATTTCCTGCTTGTTATTACGCCAGGTGAAATAGGTATAAGACTGTGTAAATCCGACCTTAGCCAGACGGTACATCATCTTCGGCGTGGTAAATGCCTCGGACAAGAAAATCGTATCCGGATACTTGGCTTGCACATCTTTAATCATCCATTCCCAAAATGGTAATGGCTTGGTATGCGGATTATCGACACGGAAAACACGTACGCCCTCTTTTGCCCACAGCATGACAATGTCACGTAAGGCTATCCATAGATTCGGTGTAGCTTTAGGTGCGTAAAAATTAACGCCGACAATGTCCTGATATTTTTTAGGAGGATTTTCAGCATATTTAATCGTGCCATCCGGGCGCCAGTTGAACCATTCCGGATGCTCTAAAAGCCAAGGGTGGTCTGGCGCGCACTGAATCGCAAAATCCAGCGCAATCTTCATCCCCAGCGCTTTCGCCTCATCGCGCATATGACGGAAATCTTCCCAAGTACCTAACTCAGGATGGATGGCATCATGCCCACCTTCTTCAGAACCGATGGCGTAAGGACTGCCCGGATCATCTGGGTCTGCGGTTAAAGAATTGTTCTTACCTTTACGGTTCTTCTTACCGATTGGATGTATGGGCGTGAAATACAAGGTATCAAATCCCATCGCACTGATGGCCGGTAAGCGATTGACCACATCTTCAAAAGTACCGTGCCTTTGCGGGTTTCCACTGGCAGAACGCGGGAACATCTCATACCAGCTTGCAAACTCAGCTGCGCGGCGTTCTACCCGTATAGGAAATATCTGGCTTCTGGTCAGGAAATTTTTAGGACTGTTTGCTTCCATCAATGCACACGTGAAATCTGCAAGCAATACAATCAGGCTAGCGCGCTGTTGATCGGAATACGGACTAAGTTGCGTCATGAGCGCATCGCTGGGCTTCACTTCGTCAGGGGTCAGGTAGCATGTAGCAGTCTTGATATCCTGCAATACTTTTGCTAGCTTCTGCAGGTTATCCAGGTTACTGGTATGTGAATTTTCACCTTGTTTGCGCTCGAATTCTGTATCTAAACGTTTGACTTTTTTAAGGCTGGCGATCGTTTCCTTAATCAGTAAAAAACCTTCTTCGATTTCCACCTCTACATTGATTTTTGCTTCTATCTTTTTCGTCAGGTGATTGATAAATGTGCCGAACTGGTCATGCCAGCTTTCGATCACGAATTCATATAAACCTATTTCCTGTAATGGCAGACGGCCTACCCATCTGTCATCACCCACTGGCGCCATATGCGTGGTTTCCCAGATATCGCTATCATTGGCACGCCATAGCAAATCCACCGCTAGCTTGTCTTGCGTATCCATAAAGACGTCGGCACTGACTTCTACGATTTCCCCGAGGATATGCTTGGCAGCAAAACGCCCATCATCTACGGATGGGCGTACTTCTTCGATCACGATTCTATTTGCATCTTGTATTAATTCACGGACGGTTTTTATTGCGCTATTTTTCATTAATACTTCCTGTTATTTAATCCTGGCTCTTGTCTGAATGAAATAAAGGTAAAAGCCAAACATTTGTTTTAATTGATTAATTAGGCGGATTAGCATGGGACTTAGCAATAACAGTATAAAAAAGCACGCTACTTACAGATGTAATGCTAAGTCTTAAAATTCGTTCGGAAATCAGGTAGATCTCCGTGGGAAAAGTCTTACAAATCATCAGCAATGATTTCGTAAACTATCTCTGTAATCTATAAAGAATCAGTAACTTTGCGAGGCATTAGTTACTTTGCTTGGTCTTATTTTTTCGTTTCACCGGCTTTTCTTCTTTGCTTATTCACAACCCTTGAAGCGACTTCTTCTTCGCGTCCCGGATAGCGATGATCTTTCTTCAACTCTTTCTTGATTTTTTCATATTCACGTTCACGTTTTGGGCTGGCTCCGCGAGGCATTTGAATTCTCCTTAACAAAAAAATGGATAGATAACATGCAAACGGCAGCCTTTAAGGCTGCCGTGTTTGTCTTGTTTTGGAAACAAATTTGAAATTCATTTCAAACGCGACAATTCCAGATTACGCGTCTTGAATTTGTTTCTTTATAGGAATTTGTCTTAATTCTATGTAGGAATATTTTTATTAATATTTTTTATTTTTTTCGTAATTAACGACAAAATCAAACATGAAATAAATCTCGATTTATGCTCAAAATTTATGCATATTAATAATAAGAATAACGTTAAAAACTCATCAATACATTCCTACAAACGTTTCGGAGAACATCCTATAAAGCTAATGAAATCAGCCTTATAGAATGCAATCACGGTGCTTTGATTCAAATTTAACTGCACCATTTTTCTAATATTTTAGGAGATTTAAAATGAGTTCAGATTCACAAAAATCTAAGAGTTCAAGTTCGCAACAAAACCAAGCTGGTAGCAGCGGTTCATCAAAACAGCAAGGTTCAGGTACACGTGGCGGTACTAGCGAGCAACATGCACAAGCTGGTAGCCAAAGCCATAAAAACTCAGGCAGCTCAAGTTCTGGGTCTAGCTCAGGTTCAGGCTCAGGCACTCGTGGCGGTTCTAGCGAGCAACATGCCAAAGCTGGCAGCCAAAGCCATAAAAACCGCTAGTTAATTAGCAGGTTTTTATAACAATAAGGGAGCGTTACACCTCCCTTTTTTCATTGTCTATGAAGGAGAATGTGATGGAAACTGCTGAAAAAGTTAATCCGCCACAGCATCAGGAAGTTCAGCCTGGCCTTGAAAGCAAAATGTATCCTAAACCAATCTATATTGATGAAAATTATGTAGGTTCTGGCAAGCTGGAAGGCAAGGTAGCGATCATTACCGGTGGTGACAGTGGTATAGGTCGTGCTGTGGCGGTGCATTATGCAGTTGAAGGCGCTGATGTCGTTATCGCTTACTTGAACGAGCATAAGGATGCTGAAGAAACCAAAGGGCTAATCGAAGCGACCGGTAAGAAATGTCTGCTGATGCCGGGTGATGTAGGGGATGAAGGTTTTTGTAAAACGCTGGTAGAGAAAACTATCAGTGAATTTACCAAGCTCGATATTGTGGTCAACAATGCCGCGGTGCAATTCCCTCAAAAAAGCCTTACGGATATCTCGCAAAAACAATTGGAAGATACATTCCGCACCAATATTTTTGCCATGTTCTATCTGACTAAAGCTGCCCTGCCGCATCTTAAGGAAGATAGCCATATCATCAATACGACTTCTGTTACGGCTTATCGAGGCAGCGCCGCATTGCTTGATTACTCATCAACCAAAGGTGCGATCGTCAGCTTTACCCGTTCGCTATCACAGCAATTAGCTGAGAAAAAAATCTATGTGAATGCGGTGGCGCCCGGCCCTATCTGGACACCATTGATTCCTGCTTCATTTGACGAAGAACGCGTGAGCTCACATGGTAGTGATGTGCCGTTAAAACGTGTTGGCCAACCTGGAGAAATGGGTCCGGCTTATGTGTTTTTAGCCTGCAAGGATTCCTCATACATGACAGGCCAGATACTGCATTTGAATGGCGGCGAAGTGGTGAATGGCTAGCGATGATTTGCTAGTTATTGATTACTAGTTGGTTATAAGTGCAGGAGATTTCCTACACATGAATCAGCTTAATCCTCTTCTATTAACTAGCTATTCGTTTCAGTATGGAACAAGTGATAAGTCATTCAATTAGTAAGACTTTTTAATTAATAATTAAAGGAATATAGAGATGCAAACTGTTAAAGCGACTACAACCAGATCTACCACACGTAAAACTACAGCGGCGTCAGCCAGCAAAGACAATGCGATTACACTTTTGAAAGATGATCACGCAAAAGTGAAAAAAATGTTCAAGGAATTCGAGAAACTGTCTAAAAAAGATGATGACAGTAAAGTCGAGATCGCCAATCAAATCTGTATGGAGTTAACCATCCATGCGCAAGTCGAGGAAGAGATTTTCTACCCCGCTGCACGCATGGCCATTGATGATGAAGATATGTTGAACGAGGCAGAAGTTGAACATGACACTGCTAAAGACTTGATCGCACAGATTCAGACTATGGATCCTGAAGATGAGATGTATGATGCCAAGGTCACTGTACTCGGCGAATATATAAACCATCACGTGGAAGAAGAGGAATCTGAGATGTTTCCTAAAGCACGTAAGGCCAAAATGGACCTGAATGAGCTTGGTATGCAAATGAAAATGAAAAAAGAAGAATTGATGGCAGAGTTAAGTCCTGATGGTGAAATCAATATGGATTTATTAAAACGCTGTGCTGTAGAGGCTGCAAACAAACATTAATGCAGCAATTAAGGTAGATTTTTATATAAATTGCTTGGTTATAGACGCTCAACTGGGCTCTATAACCTGCATCTAGCTCATGGTTTAACACCCATGAGCTATTTGCTTTTTTGCGCATGATGACTTATACCGTAACCAGATACTTGAAAGTTCCTAATTAAAGAAAAGCCTATATCTATGAATGAAACGCCAATAACTAATAAATTCAAAGCGAATAAATTTTTGTTTTCTACCGGTTTAGTCATCTTAACCTTGGTATTGATCATCGCAATTTGTGAAATCATTGGCTGGCCTTTCCTGAAAAATCCTTTGCAGAACTTAATGCAGGAAAAGTTAGAGCGCACGGTAAAAATTGATGGTCCGTTTAAACTACATCTATTAGGCGGCATACGTTTAAAAGCCGGTGGATTATGGATATCAGCCCCTGAAGGATTCAGCGAGCCTTTTTTAGTGAATGCCCATGACATTGAACTAAAGTTGCGCTATGGGGATGTATGGAATGTTAAACCTGGGGATCCTTATGTGATCAAATCCATTAATGCCCAGCAAGTAGAAGCGCATTTAACGCGGCATGAGGATGGGAAATCTACTTGGCAATTCAATAAAGACCCGAATGATCCTATCCGCCCATTTCCTATCATTCAAGGGCTGGTCATCAATAATGGTCAGGCTTATGTTAGCGATAGTTTGACGGCTGCCGATGTGCTGATCGAATTTTCTACGGATGAAGGCAAAAACAATAAAGACCCAATCTCCAAAGTAAAAGTACATGGGGAGTTCCGTGATCGCAAATTAAGCAGTGAACTAACCACCCATGGCTTTTTACCTATCGCGAGTGCCAGCCAGAATAAAAATGATGATTCCACTATCTCATCCAAGGGCTGGCTGCGATACGGAAAGATATATATGGTATTCAACGGTTCCGTATATAACTTATTCGGCGCTCAGAACATAAAAGGCCAATTGGTTATTGAAGGACCTTCGCTGGGCGATCTAGGCGATCTGTTAAGCATTACCCTACCCAATACTACAGCATTCAAGATCGTGGGTGGAGTAGCTAAAGATGAAGATGGTTGGCAAGTAGCGGTCAACTCAGCTCATGTAGGCCAAAGCGATTTATATGGGCATTTCCGTTATGACACGCGACCTGAAAAATCCATGCTGACTGGTGAGCTTAAAGGAAAACGTTTTTACCTGGCAGACCTGGCTCCGGCTTTCGGCCATGAAACCACTGTAGACGGCAAACCTCGTGAACGCGTCTTCCCTGACAAGCCATTGGATTTTGCGACTTATAACCGCATGAATGCTAAGGTAAGTATTGATATCGATTATGTAAACCTTGGTAACGCTTTTAAAGAACCGCTCACGCCGTTTAAAGCCGATTTGGCGCTGAATAAGAACAAGCTCTCATTGGCGAGTGTCTATGCTAATACCGCAGATGGCAGCATCTCCGGTGAGGTGTATATCGATGCGCATGAACAGAAACAAAATATTAAAAATCCCCAGGAGTTAAAAGACCCCAATAGGCCGAAACCGGACTGGGCGATTGACCTGGCTGTGAAAAACATCGACTTAAAGAAATGGCTAACCATCTCGGATGCGCGTAAAGAAAAAGCCCACAAAGAGAATAAACCGGAAGCCGGCGAAGCTTATGTGACGGGCTTCCTGAACGGTAAAGCCAAACTAAAAGGCGAAGGTACTTCTACTGCTGAATTGCTGCGTACATTGAATGGTGATCTCGCCATATTCGTGCGGCAAGGTGAGATTTCCCATTTGGTCATAGAAGCTGTTGGTCTGGACATTGCCCAAGCGGTAGGCCTATTGGTTAAAGGCGATAGTAATCTCAAGATGCAATGTGCTGTTTTGGATTTCAAAGCGAATGAAGGCGTACTCAAACCGGATGTTGCTTTGATCGATACGTCTGTAACGACCATATTGGTGGATGGCAAGGTCAATATGGGTGACGAGAAGCTTGATTTAAAAGTAGCTGCTAAACCTAAGAATTTTTCGCCGTTTACGGTTCGCTCACCTATTAAAGTCACCGGCACCTTCCTCGACCCTAAGGTATCGCCGGAAGCAGCGCCAATAGCAGCCCGTGTAGCCGGAGGTGTATTGCTAGCGATAATCAATCCATTGGCGGCGATATTGCCATTTCTAGACCCTGGATCTAGTACAGATCAGGAAAAACGCAATGATTGTGCACAGACGTTGGATGAACTCAAAGTTGCAATGAGCAAAGAAAACCCATCGAAAACGAATAGAGCGGCTAAAATTGATTTGGATAAATCTGGAGCGAACACAAGTAAGAATACTAAAGAACGCCCTGCTGCTACTGCAACACAAAATGCCAAAAATGTCCTGCAACCTAGTAAATAAAGCTAAGTAAAAGCACAAATAAATAAAGGAGCATAAGCTCCTTTATTACTTTATAAATAGATTGTAACTATCTATTTCTAAATAACTTATATAATGTCATTACCTACCGATGCTTGTCACGATATCATCATCACTATCATCGTCGTCATCGCCACCAATCTCACCATCACCTCCGCCTCTTTCATCAATATTCAGGGCGGCATCAACGCTTTCATCATCTGTCTCATCTACTTCTTGCGGATTATCATCATCGCGGTTTTCGAGTGATCGGTCACTATGTGGGTCTGCAGTACTGCTGCCACCCGCTACGACTTCATCGCTGTCGGGATAAATAGGATTGTCGCCAATATTAGAATCATCGTCAGGAAATTTTCGATTAGATTCATTGATTGTACTTTCTGTTTGTTCATAGTCTTCATCGCGATCTTCAGCGCTGTCTGTTGTATTGGTAAACTCGTTCAGTTCTTCGCCTTTTTCAGGATTATTCTTTTGATACTCTTGTTCCAAATCGGCTGTGTCGTCGCTTCCTGGATTAGAAACGGGAGGAAAAGGTTGATTGATAGGCCTAGTGCTAGGTTGCTGTGTTGGGTTTTGCATGCGAAATCTCCTGAATAATTAAAATAATCATGAATTTAGCTCACGATTGATTAGTCGGATTCTAGGAGTTAAAGTTAGCAATCAATATCACGCTATGGCTGATTAATCTGTAGGAAAAAATTGATGTCAACTATGCGGCGTTTTACTGGTCTGATTTGTTACTCTTTTCATCATAATTAACGCCATGAAAAATCTATTGTTAGCATTATTGTTTTTACTTCCAACCACAGGCTGGTGCCATAGCAAAGTGGTGACAACCGAACCTGCCAACGAAACCATTTTGGACAAGCCGCCAGTGGTAGTTAAAATCATATTCAATAAAGCCATAGAGCCGCATTTCAACCAGGCGGAGTTAAACATTAACGAGCAATGGGTTACGTTAAATTCATCGGTAAAAGATAAAACCCTGATGATTCCTTTAGAGAACACCGATTTAAAACAATATCAAATCCGTTGGAGCGTGATCTCGCTGGATGGGCATCGAGAACGCGGCTTGCTCAAGTTTTCTATTAAGTAGAATAAGTAATGCAGGCCTTTTACGATCATCCGCATTTGCTAGATGGGGCTTTAGGCCGAGTCTTCGCCTATATAGCGATTTCAGTAATAATAGGCAAATTAGTGTGGGCAAATCGCCTATCACCGCCACTAAATAAAGGTTATGTTCACAAATTATTAATATTTACACTAGGCACATTAGGCCTAATTATCGCCTTAAATAGTACCACGCTTGAAGCCAGCGATCCTTTCGGTAACAAAGGAATGGAGTTTGCAGATGGCGCAACAACCATGGAAGTGCTTTTCAAAACAGAGTTCGGCAAAGCCTGGCTGTCATTCTGGGGGTTTTTGCTGATCGGGATTGCTGTGGAACGTCTTCCGATTCAATGCCTGGCGATAGCAGGAATGTTAGCTGCCATGACATTCTCATCACATGCGGGATCAGACTTCCCTTACGCCACTTATTGGATCGACTACGTTCATTTAGCCAGCACCTTAACCTGGCTCGGAGGCTTAACTTTATTGATTGTTCTTAAATTTACCCAGCCAGCGATAATTGGCGTAGATGAATTTAAGTTTTTTTCCAGACTTGCGTTACCGGTATTTTTATTGGCGCTTATCACTGGCGTTGCACGTGCAGCGATGGAATATTTGCAGTCCCAAACTTTTGCAACGGCTTATGCGGTCACGCTGGTCATCAAAATAGCCATGGTATTGATTATCATGGCGATCGCATTCTCTTTGCGGCGTAACTTACAGCATGGCAAATTTGCGATGTCGGCTTATGAGAATAAGTTAAGTACCGAATATTTTTTTGCGATTTTATTGATACTCGTGGTGAGCATCCTGACCCAATTGCCAAGTGATTAATGATAGCGATTAAGCCACATTTTCCACTTCAATCGCTTCTGCATTCTGTTCGCGGAATATCTGCTGGATCTTTTCCGCCATGTCCGGCGATTGACGGTATACCAGCATCAATAAAGCATCTTCTCGTTGTTCGGCACGCTGCATCAATACATTATTATCGCTTTCTTTAAGCCAGCCATATAACGCCCCAATGAAAGCGCCGACGATCACCCCGATATCGGGGCCTAGCAGTTGAATCAAAGCTAATTGGTTTGAGATATCGTAACCTTCAAGCAATATCAACCCCAATGTCAGGGTAATGCTTGTCAGCAAGCCCAATAGCGCACCTCTACCAGTCCAGGCGAACCAATTATCAGTATTCCTTTTGGCTTTTAATTGGTTAAACTTCGTCGCTGCTTTCTCTGAGACGGCGATATCGATCAAATCACGGGGAATGCCTAATTTCAGGCATTTGAACAAAACGTTATCGACCTGTGAGATTTGTTTAAAAAAACCTGAAACGGTCAAAGCTACGGTTGAAGCATTTCTTGCGTTTAATGTTGCAGTATTCATGGTTATAAATGGCCTTATTTATCAAAAACTTTTAATTCCTCGACAGTCCAAGGCGTCTGCCTAGACTTGGTCTCTTCACGGATTTTATTCACAGTATCCGCTTCTATCTTGCCGCCTTTATTTGTACCGAGTTCATTACGAACATGAGTAGTGACGGCAGCGATTTCTTCATTACTCAATTGCGAAGCCCATGCCGGCATTAAGCCGTTATAGGTTTGCCCTTCTACGTCCACCTTACCTTGCAAGCCTTGCAGCACGATACGTACTAACACTTCAGGGCTGCCTAACACGTAAGGAGAACCTACTAGCGGTGGAAAAGCGCCGGCGACGCCTTTGCCATCCGCCTGATGACAAGTGCTGCAGCGGCTAGTGAAAATAGCTGCTCCAGAAACCGCAGCAGTCTTTTGCTGTGGCTGGCTTGTCTGTCCTGATGTTTGTCCCGGCGCTTGGCCAGAAGCCTGGTTTGAATTTGCATCCTGTTCCGCCGCTTTATTTAAAAACCCGCCATGCGCAGTCGTATCCAAACGTGCCATGTGCCTTCCAAAGTAAAAAGAACCGGTCATCAGCGCGATCACCAGCAAAAGGTAGAACCACTTCGGCCCGTAGACCATGTTTTCTAACGGCTCATCTGTTTCCAGCATGGCGTCTTTATGAAGTTCCAAGGTCGATACTTCATTTTGCTCAGACTGGATTGGTTGTTCCTTTGATTTATCGAATTCATTGTTCATGGCGTCGTGTCCTTAGCTGCAGTATTAGCGGGAACCGGATAATCATGATTAAGGCTTAGCAGGTAAGCCACCAGAGCCTCTGCGTCTTTTGTAGTCACTACGACTCCGCCGTTTGGTCCATAACCTTTTGGCACCTGCAATACATTGTCTCTGGCATCCGCTTTGGCTTTATGCTCGAATAAAAAAGGAAATGCCGGCATGATGGACCACGGCACCAATGATCTCGGTTGGTATAAATGCAATAAATGCCAGTTACGGTCAGGCAGGCGGCCTCCGACATTAAATAAGTCCGGGCCCGTGCGCATGGTGCCGAGCAGGTTCGGTTTATCGTAATAATAATCAGCTGGCACAGATGGTCGATTACCCAAACCTTTCGCTACATCAGTTGTAAAGTTCGCATCCCGCACCTGCTGACTATGGCAATATATACAGCCATTCTGGATATAAATTTTGCGGCCCAGTTCTTGTTGAGCCGTAAGCCTTTTAAGTTGTGGCGGCGGTGTTATCTTTGAAAGCATACTTTTGGGCAAAATAACGAGGATGACCAAAGCAAAAATCACCGTAGCTAGCGCTCCCATGATGAGCATAAGTATCCTAGTCATGGTTATTTCTTCCTTACCAGCACAGGCTTGATATCAAAGAACGGTGGATGCCGCGAAGTATGGCTACGGGTCGTAAAGGCCAGCAGATAGCAATGATAGGCGAATACGAAATGGCCCAAGGTAATGATCACCGCGGAAATACTGCGTACAAACAGCCAGGGCTTGACGTTATTCACCGATGCTGCAAAGCCTTGTGCTGGGTCCAACCAAGCCAAACCCTGCAATACGCCGCCGGCACCTAAGGCAACCACATAGAGCACCATGCCGCCGCCAGCTAACAGAATATGCGCCCGAATCAGGCTTGTGCTCGGCCACTCCTTATTCAACAAACGGGGAAGTATGTAATAGATGCCGCCGAATAAAGACAAAGTGACGAACATATATAAACCCAAATGCGAATGCGCAATCGTCCAATGCGTAAAGTGGGTAATACGGTTTACGCTCACCAGCGCGGTCAATATGCCTTGTAGCGAAACTGCGGTATAAGCCATCGCGGCAATAACGGCTAACGTCAATGCAGGCGAATAGCGCATTGCGCCAAAGCGCCCGACTACGGTCATATGCTGATTGATGCCTACCGCGACAACAGGAATCACCATCAAGATACTAGCTGTGATCGACGTAGCGATCATCCAGGAAGGCATAGGTCCACCAATAAGGTGATGCATACCATTCAAGGCGTAAAACAGCGCTAGGCCCCAGAAACCTACCAAGGAAAGCCAATAAGAGTATATGGGCCGGCCTATGATTTTTGGCAGGAGATAATAAATCAGCCCCAGGTTAATCGTTGTGAGCCATAAGCCCAATGCGTTATGGGCATAAAACCAGTTCGCAGCGGCCGATTCGACACCTTGATAAATGGGAAGGTTTCCCGTAATAAATATAATGAGGAACCAGGGATAAGAGGCAGCCACATACCAGACCGACACGTAGAGATGATGGATATTACGGGCTGCTAAGGTACGCCAGATAGAAGCGCCCACCAAAGCGGCTCCGACGATTAAAAGCGGGTCGGAACGGTACCTATCCAGCTCTAGCCATTCCATGCCATCATTGGTGCCATTCAACATCAGCACAATGCCTATAATCAGGCCGATGTTCCATATCAGCATGCCGACGACTGCAACACTACCCCAGCGCAAGCGAGTACGGCAAAGCCTGGGCATCAGCCACAGTGAGACGGCGAACATGGCCGTGGAAGCCCAGCCATACACCATAATGTTCAGATGTGCTGGCCTTATTCGGCCAAATGTCAGGTAGGCCTGTTCCGTAAGGAAGTCCGGCTTGTCAAACTTAAAACTGGTTAAATCCCCTGCTATCGTGCCGATGAGCAGCCAAACGATAGCGATGAAAAATCCAAATAACACGACTGTCCTGCTAGAACCGTCGTACTCTTTAATATCTTCCGGGCTTATTTTTAATTTGCTGTGGTCGATAGCGCCGTCTTGCGCATTGGATGGAACGGCCGCTTCGCTCATAACCAGTGCTCCCACTCTTTAAGCGGATTATTAAGGGGCACGCCATACTTGGCTAAGCGGGAACTGGCTTGAGCACTGTTTTCCCAGGGACGCGCATAACGCAGTTCATTTTCTTCGAAGATTGATTCGGCGGTGGAATCCA
The DNA here is from genome assembly GCA_035460225.1 of Methylotenera sp. Classification (GTDB taxonomy): domain Bacteria; phylum Pseudomonadota; class Gammaproteobacteria; order Burkholderiales; family Methylophilaceae; genus Methylotenera. The sequence goes on along the minus strand of DATHWX010000022.1, from coordinate 104,598 downwards.
GGCGTTCAAATTGACCATTAATGATGGCTAAGAACAGAAAAATCAGTGGCGGCAAGCTAATTGCAAGGCTTAACAATATCAGCGTAAAAGAATCCGTAAGCAATTCCCATCTCCCTTAGTAGATGATGGAATTTATTATTAAATCCAGTTATTTTCCATCAGCCAAATCTGAAAAATTTGTAGGAAATCTTTGAAGTTATTAATCAAAAAATATTTGATTTAGCTTTTGTAAGGTTCATGTAAGCCTATGCCATCAATATAGGACCATTGATATAGGTACATCATAAGGAACAAGCAATGCGGGCATCGGCAAATATTTCATTGAACAAATCGATTCAATTTACTGATTTGGTTGAATTCAGCAGGGATTATTGCAGCGACCATCTCGGCCGTTTCTTTCAAAACAATTACTCCCCGCCTGCGTTAAGGGAAGATACTTTTAAGATTCCTGCTCAATTTCAAACGCAGCAAAAAAACGCTTTCGCGATCTGCGTGATGATGAATAACCATATTGTGGATTTGCAATATTTTTCATCTCTATTTCTCGACTGGAATCCTGCGATGGAACGATTGCTTTTCGAAAGCGATTCAAACAGCCTTCATCAGTTAATGGATGATCCACGACTATTATCAACCATCAAAAGCTTTAAAAAATTAAATGACGAGATCGTGATTGGCCGTTGCGTAGGTCAGGATTTCTTCCCGCTTTAACGCTTCCACTAACAGTAACAGTACAAACGATGCTGTCTTAACGAAGCTGAGTTAAGCATGGCTATTCAAAAGTTTTCAGCATCGCTTGTGTAATGACTTGCTTGGACGTGTAATACTTTTCCCACGGATCCTGCCTTAAATCCAGCAAACGCTCATAGATATTCAGCATATTAAAGCTGTCAGATTTCATATCCGCATTTAATTCATCCCACCGCAATGGCACTGAGATCGCGGCGCCAGGCCTGGCACGTAATGAATATGCGGCAATCGCAGTCGCCTCTTCCCCATTACGCAGGTAATCAATAAATATCTTGTTCTTCCTTTTTTCCTTGCTCATCACCGCAACAAAATGCGTAGGGATCGTTTCGGCAAGGTGTGTGGCGATACTTTTGGTAAAGGCTTTAATGACGGGGAATTCATGCTCAGGCTTGATAGGTACCACGATATGCAAACCTTTGCCTCCGGTAGTTTTAAGGTAACAATCCAGCCCCATATTCTCCAGCAGATACCTTACTAGACTTGCGCCTTCAATTACTTTTTCCCATGGCACCGCAGGGTCAGGGTCCAAGTCAAAAATAAAGCGGTCAGGTTGGTGAATATTCTTGGTGGTTGAGCCCCAGGTATGCAGCTCGATCACACCCATCTGCACCAGTTCGATGACGCTGGCTATGTTATTGGCGACCAGATATTTGCCTTTGTCATTAGCATCCACATCGATTTTCTGCACATGCTTGAGCTTAAATTCATCTAGGTGTTTCTGGAAAAAACATTCTGTTTCGGTGCCATCCGGGCAGCGCAGTAAAGACAATGGACGCCCAATCAAATGGGGCATCAGCCAGCGTTCTGCAGCTTGATAGTATTCGGCCACGTTCAGCTTTGTGATTTTTTGCGGTGTGTAAATAACCCGTTCCGGATGGCTAATGGTCACGCCTTGTATCACGTTACTGCCAGCGGTTGTAGTATCAGTTTTGCCAACATCAGTGGTTTGTTTTGAACTGGTTTTCTTTGAACTGGCTTTATCTGCGGCAACTGATTTTGGTTCGGAATGAGTACTTGTTTGAGCTTCTTTCATAGCAGATGCTTCCTCAGATTCGATTGCTTTTACGTTAGCCGGAACTTCACGGATGATCTGTTCGGCAGGCTTATCTTCACGCATCTCAACGAATGAAGCGTGGCGCACGATGCCATCAGAAGTCCATTCCGCAAAATTAACTTCAGCCACTAATTTTGGCTGTAGCCAATGCACGCCTTTCGCCTCGTAACCCCTAGGAGGATTTGCAAAGGCTGCCTTAGATTGAGTAAGAGGTTTAAAGCGCGCGGCAAGCTTATCAATCATTGCACCATTAAAACCAGTGCCTACTCGACCTGCATACAACAGCTCTTTCTTGTCGTTGTAATAGCCTAAGAGTATTGCGCCAAAGCCTTGCCTACTGCCTTCGGGATCCGTATAACCGCCAATGACGAACTCCTGACGCTGTGAACATTTCAACTTAAGCCAGTTATGGGTGCGCGCCTGCACATAAGGCGAGCTGCTATGTTTGATGACGATGCCCTCAATGCCTTGCTCGCAGGCATTCTCAAACGCCTGCTTTGCCTGACCCGCCACATGGTCGCTGTATTGCAGCATCGAATCTTTGCGTTGCGAGGACAGTATCTCTTTCAGCAAGCTTTTCCTATCCAGCAAAGGAAAGTGGCTGATGTCCTGGCCATTCAAATAGATCAGGTCAAAGATGTAATACTTAAGCTCGATATCCGCATCTTTGTGCGCAGGATCATAATTCTGCAACGCGCCAAAATTGATCTTGCCATCTTTGATTGCGACGACTTCACCATCTAGCCACGCTTCGTCCACCGGTAATTTTGCTAACAGTTCCGCTATCTGCGGCCAATGCCGCGTCCAATCATTCCCGTTACGGCTATAAATCACTGCATGTGAATTTTCGATACGGCTTAAAGCGCGGTAACCGTCATATTTCACTTCGGAAAGCCATTCATCGCCTGTGGGTGCAGTTTTTACAAGCGTTGCCAGTTCAGGACTGATCAGCGCGGGTAATGCCATAGGTTTTAGTGTGGCTGTGTGGGTTTTAGCAATGTTTTGCGTCGCTTGGGTAGCTTTACTTTTTGCGGGCTTTTTTAGGTGTAATACGCTTTCCGGCCTTAAATCGGTAATATGGCTTTCATCACCTGTTTTTGCTTCATCATCTTTTTCTTTAATGAGCAGCCAGTTTTCTTTATCGCCTGCTTCATCTGGCCGTGGTTTCATCCTCACTAGCGCCCATTTGCCAGAAAGTTTTTCACCTTGCAGTTCGAACTTTAGATTACCGTCGCGATAGCCTTTTTCCGGGTCACCTAGCGGCTTCCAGATACCCCTATCCCACAAAATCACCTGCCCTGCTCCGTACTGGCCTTTGGGGATTTGCCCCTCAAAGGTTCCATAGGCTAGCGGATGATCCTCTACATGCACAGCCAAGCGCTTGTCGGCAGGATCTAGGCTTGGTCCTTTGGGCACAGCCCAGCTTTTTAAAGTGCCATTGAGTTCTAGGCGAAAATCATAATGCAAGCGGGTGGCATGATGCCGCTGGATATAGTAAGCCAATTGCTTGGTCGACTTAGTAACTTCACCACGTGGCTCCGGCGTTTCTTTAAAATCACGTTTTAGCCAGTATTTTTGTAAACTCATGCTGCTTTCCTTGGTTTAGGGCTTCCTTTACCCGATGATTTAGTGCTTTTCGCTTCAGTTTTACTTTCCTTACTGCTGCCTTTAGCCTTGCTGGTTTTAGATTCGATGCTTTGTTTCAGCAAAGCCATAATGTCGACGATATTGGATGTTGGCGCCGCTTCAGGCGGTTCGCTTTCGTCCAGTACTTTGGTTTGTTTGGATTTGATCCGTTTTTCTATCAGCTTCATCAAGTCGTTGCGGTAGTTATCTTTGTAAAGTTTTGGATCCCACTTTTCAGTCATGCCTTCTACCAAAGACAAAGCCATCTGTACTTCTTTAGCCGATACCGCAGTTTTTCCGCTTAATGTCTTTGGCACTTTGTATTGATCCATCGCCCGCATGTCATCGGCGTAGCGCAGGAGGTTCAGCACGATCATGTCTTCTATCGGTATCAGCGCGGCAATGTGCTGCTTCACACGGATAACAACTTGCGCCACGGCGATCTTGCCGGACTTCTTTAGCGTCTCACGTAACAGGGCATAGACTTTGTCTCCACCCTTGGAAGGTGCCAGGTAATAAGGCTGGTCAAAATAAATAGGAGAGATTTCGTCTGCATCAATAAAAGCCAGAATATCGATGGTCTGAGTCGCTTCCGGGTTCGCCCGTTTGATGTCTTCTTCGCTAATCACAACATATTGGTTATCTTCAAACTCATAGCCTTTGACGATATCTTTCCACTCGACCTCTTTGCCGGTTTTCTTATTCACGCGTTTATAACCGATAGGTGCAAAGTCGCGTTTATCCAGCATGTCCAAGTCAATCTGATGCGAGCTTTCGGCAGCGTACAGATCAACCGGAATATGAATCAGGCCGAAACTGATCGCCCCTTTCCACAGTGGTCTTGGCATAGTCTTATCCTATTGAATCAACTGAATAATTATAGTTTTAGGAATATTTTTAACGTGTCATGAATGGGCTGATTGTGATGTAAGAAATTTCTTATACGCTTGATTTATCAACCTTTAATGACGATGAACTTGAAACTTTGCCGCAGGTCACATCAGTTCATTCTCAGCTTGAATTCTTATGGATTTAATCATCGCAAGGCCTGAAGGCTTATATTGCCCGCCAGGTAATTTCTATATCGACCCGTGGCGTCCGGTGGAGCGCGCTGTCATTACACACGGTCATGGCGATCACGCCCGTACCGGCAGCAGCCATTACCTCGCAGCCGCAGCTGGTGAAGGCATCTTGCGTAAACGCCTGGGCGCAGAGATCAACCTAACAGCCTTGCAATACGGTGAAAGTATCAATCACCATGGCGTCAAACTAAGCTTGCACCCAGCCGGCCATGTGCTCGGTTCTGCCCAGGTGCGGCTGGAGTATAAAGGCGAAGTCTGGGTCGCTTCCGGAGATTATAAAGTTGAAGATGATGGCACTTGTGCGCCTTTTGAAAGCGTAGCCTGCCATACCTATATTACCGAATCTACCTTTGGCCTGCCGATCTATAAATGGCGTCCGCAAGCGGAAATCTTTGCTGACATTAACCAATGGTGGCAAAGCAATGCGGATAACAACCGCACCAGCGTTTTGTTCTGTTATGCATTCGGTAAAGCCCAGCGGTTGCTCTCCGGCTTGAATCCCGCTATTGGACCGATACTAGTGCATGGTGCGGTAGAACCATTAAACCGCGTCTACCGCGAAGCTGGCGTAGCGCTGCCGCATACGCAATATGTGAGCGAAATGACTGACACAACACAGATTCGCAAAAGCATCGTACTTGCGCCGCCTTCTGCTCAAGGCAGCAGCTGGATGAAACGGTTTGGTGACTATTCTGACGCATTTGCCAGCGGTTGGATGCAGCTACGCGGCACACGCAGGCGCCGTGGTGTCGATCGCGGTTTTATCATGTCAGACCATGCAGATTGGCCAGGCCTGCAAAGCGCTATCACGGCTACAGGTGCAGAACGCGTCTTCGTCACGCATGGCCAGGTAAACGTGATGGTGCGCTGGCTGCGCGAACAGGGTTTGGATGCTCAAGGTTTCACTACTGAATATGGCGAAGAAGCGGCTGAAGCCGAGGCTGATATTAAGCCTGGCACTGAACCTGATATCAAAGCTGATGCGAATATCAACGAGGCCACTGTTTGAAAGAATTTGCAGATTTATATACCAGTTTAGACGCCACTACAAGCAGCAACGCCAAACTTGCGGCACTACAGGATTATTTCAGGAACAGCACGCCGGAAGATGCAGCTTGGGCGGTGTATTTCCTTTCCGGTGGCCGTCCACGCCAGTTGGTTCCAACTAAACTATTGCGCGAGCTCACTTTACAAGCTTCCGGCTTGCCGGAATGGCTGTTTGAAGAAAGCTACCAAGCCGTGGGTGACCTAGCGGAAACCATGACTTTGTTGTTGCCCGAATCTACTTATACCTCAGAAGATGGTTTAGCGGTTTGGGTGGAACAAAAACTTCTGCCCTTGCGAGGCTTGCAGCCGGAAATATTAATGCAGCAGCTTTTACCTTTATTGCAGGAACTGGATAAACGCAGCCAGCTGGTGTGTATCAAGCTTATTACCGGCAGCTTCCGCGTTGGGGTTTCGCGATTATTGGTGACGCGTGCCCTAGCCGCCGTTGCTAATATCGACGCCAAACGCATTGCGCATCGGTTAGTGGGTTATACCGACCTATCCGCCCGGCCTAGCGCAGAGCATTATCAGCGACTCATTGCGCCTATCAATGAAGATAAAGACGAACGGTTGGAAGGCCAGCCTTATCCCTTTTTTCTGGCGCATCCTTTGCAGTTACCAACTACCGATTTTGAAGCGCAGATCGGCCCGCCATCACAATGGCAAGTTGAATGGAAATGGGATGGTATACGCTCGCAACTGGTGAAGCGGGATGGCCAGTTATGGGTATGGTCGCGTGGCGAAGAACTCGTCACAGACCGTTTTCCGGAGCTTGCTTCATTGGCAGAAACGTTGCCTGACGGCACGGTGATCGATGGCGAGATCGTAGTATGGAAAGCCGGTGAGGACGGTATTGGCCAGGTACAGGCTTTCGCTTTACTGCAACAGCGTATCGGTCGCAAAACCCTTACCGCAAAGATTCTGGAGAATATACCGGTGGCAGTGCTGGCTTATGATTTATTGGAATGGCAAGGCATAGATTGGCGCGACCAGCCGCAATCTACGCGTCGTACGCAATTGGAATTCGTAGTGGCTGCATGTAACAAACCTCAATTGCAGCTATCGCCTTTGTTATCAGGTGCATCATGGCTAGAGCTCGATAAATTACGTGAATCGTCCCGCAGCTTAGGCGTAGAAGGCATGATGCTGAAGCGGCGCGATGCGCGTTATGGGGTCGGCCGAACCAAGGACGTAGGTGTGTGGTGGAAATGGAAGATAGACCCGTACACGGTAGATGCCGTGCTGATCTATGCACAGCGCGGCCACGGGCGACGCGCCAGCCTTTACACAGATTTCACTTTTGCAGTATGGGATGCACCGGAAAATGTACTAGAACGCAAACTAGTGCCATTCGCCAAGGCTTATTCCGGTTTAACTGATGCCGAGATGCGCGAAGTGGATGCCATCATCCGCAAAACTACAGTAGAAAAATTCGGCCCGGTGCGCAGCGTGACCCCAACCATGGTGTTTGAACTAGGCTTCGAAGGTATTGCCCTGAGTTCCAGGCATAAAAGCGGTATCGCCGTGCGCTTTCCACGCATGCTGCGCTGGCGGCAAGATAAGCCATTGGCAGAGGCGGATACGCTGGAAACCTTGCATGAGCTGCTGCCAACGGCATCGCAGCAGTTAATAAAATCGCAGGCGGCTTAAGTCATGAGATATCCCGAATTGTCGCCAATTGCACCTACTAGCTCGCCTATTCAAGCGCCTGGCATTGCAGAAGCCTGGTTTACGCATAATGGCTGGCAGCCTTTCCCCTTTCAAAGGCAGGTCTGGGAGGCAATATCCACGGGCATCTCCGGTATGCTCCACGCGACTACCGGTGCCGGTAAAACCTATGCGGTCTGGCTTGGCGCCTTAGCCAGGTTTGCGGACCCGCATGTGCCAGCTACTCCGGATTACGTGGTAATCGCAAAACCCAAACTCAAACCCAAAGCACCACCTCTCACGGTGTTATGGATCACGCCGATGCGAGCATTGGCAGCGGATACCGAACGTGCGTTAACAGCGCCTGTGACTGACTTGGGATTAGATTGGACCATAGGATTGCGAACCGGCGATACCTCTGGCAGCGAACGCGCAAAACAGGCAAAGCAGTTACCGACAGCACTCATTACCACACCGGAAAGCTTGAGTTTGTTACTGACGCGGCCTGATGCTGCCGAGACTTTCGCCACGCTTAAATTGGTAGTGGTCGATGAATGGCATGAGCTCATTGGCAATAAACGCGGCGTGCAATTGCAGCTTGCGTTAGCACGCTTGCGCGTGTGGCAACCGCAGCTTATGACTTGGGGTTTGTCGGCAACCTTAGGTAACTTGCACCATGCCATGGAAGTACTTATCCCGTCAGCCAAGAATGCTTTACTCGTACAAGGCAAAGTCGCTAAAGACCTGTTTATCGACACCTTGCTACCGCCCGGCATTGAGCGCTTTCCGTGGGCAGGGCATTTAGGCTTGCGCATGCTGCCGCAAGTGATTGAGCAAATTGAAAAGAGCAGTACGGCGCTGGTCTTTACTAATACCCGCTCACAATGTGAGATATGGTACCAGGCGATTCTGGAAGAACGCCCAGATTGGGCCGGCTTGATTGCATTGCATCACGGATCACTCGATAGAAACGTACGCGAATGGGTAGAGTTAGGCTTGAAGGAAGGTCGATTGAAAGCGGTGATCTGTACCTCTAGTCTGGATTTGGGTGTGGATTTCCTCCCCGTAGAACGTGTATTGCAGATCGGCTCGCCTAAAGGCGTGGCCCGCTTAATGCAACGTGCAGGTCGTTCCGGGCACGCGCCAGGGCGCCCTTCCCGCCTCACTATGGTGCCAACGCATAGCCTGGAAATGATCGAGTCTATCGCGGCACAGGATGCCATTGCGGCACGTAATGTAGAACCGCGCGAATCGCCGCACAAGCCCTTAGACGTTTTAGTGCAGCATTTGGTGACGGTAGCGCTTGGCGGCGGCTTTGTCGCCGATGAATTACTCGCAGAAGTCCGCAGCTGTTATGCCTACCGTAACCTTACAGATGAAGAATGGCTATGGACGCTGGCTTTCGTGCGGCATGGCGGCAATTCGCTTAATGCCTACCCCGATTACCGCCGTGCCATACCCGATGAGCAAGGCGTGTGGCATGTACCGGACGGGCATCTGGCAAGACGGCATCGCATGAGCATTGGCACCATCGTCAGCGATTCGAGCATGACGGTTAAATACTGGAGCAAAGGCACGTCCGGCAAGAGCTTAGGGTCCGTTGAAGAAAGTTTTATAGCAAGGTTGAAACCTGGCGACCATTTCCTGTTTGGCGGACGATTATTAGAGCTGGTACGCGTGCATGAGATGACCGCTTATGTGCGCAAGGCTACCAGCAAAAAAGCCGCTGTACCGCGCTGGAATGGCGGGCGCATGCCGCTTTCTACCGAATTATCCAATGCTATCGTTGCACGCATGGATGCCGCAGCGCATGGGCATTTTGATGGCCCTGAAATGCAACTCGTGAAGCCATTGCTCGACGTACAAACCGATTGGTCTGCCCTGCCCACCAACGATACTCTGCTTGCTGAAGCTTTGCATTCGCGCGAAGGCTGGCATTTGTTCCTTTATCCATATGCAGGTCGCAGCGTACACCTGGGTTTGGCTAGCCTACTCGCATGGCGTATCGGTAAGCACCAGGCGAATACCTTTTCTATTGCTGTAAATGACTATGGATTCGAGCTACTTTCTGCCACTGAGATCGACTGGGCAAGCCAGTTCACGCCTGACATTTTTAGCACTGAAAATTTATTAGAGGACGTGATTGGCAGTTTGAATGCGAGCCAAATGGCGCAGCGAAGGTTTAGGGAAATTGCCCGCATCTCCGGACTGGTTTTTGCCGGTTTTCCTGGCGCGCCTAAAAGCTCCAAACAATTGCAGGCTTCTTCCAGTTTATTTTATGACGTGTTCCAGAAGTATGACCCTGGTAATCTTTTGCTCACCCAAGCCCAGCAAGAAGTTTTAAGACAGGAGTTAGAAATAGAAAGACTCTCGGAAACTTTGCTTAATCTTCAGAAAAAAACTTTGCATATGATGCAAGTAAAACGCCCCACGCCATTTGCTTTTCCTTTACTTGTCGAGCGTTTTCGTGAAAGCTCCAGCTCCGAAAAGCTGGCTGACCGTATTGCTCGTATGGTCGCAGACCTGGAGAAAGCTGCAGGCGAAGGAGGTTTTAGCCCAGCAGAAAGCGTACAAGAACAGACCAAGTTCAATGCGGCAGAACCAGCAAGCCGCAAACGAGAGCGTGTACGCAAAACCGGATTACCGCGCATCAAGCTGCCAAAACCCAGGCACGGTTTCTAATTCAACCTTATGCAGACAGAACAGCCTTTAATCATCGGCGGCGAAACCCTGTGGCTACTAGCAGACAAAGCCATTTACTGGCCGCAGCAGCGCACATTGCTGATAGCGGATATTCATTTCGGTAAGGCAGCTGCTTACCGGGCGCTAGGCCAGCCGGTACCGCGCGGTACCACACAAAAGAACCTGGACCGCTTGGATGCTTTAATAGAGAAATATCCGACTGACCGTATTATTTTTCTGGGGGATTTTTTACATGCGCCTAAATCGCATGCTCCTTCCACGCTAGCTGCCTTACAGCGGTGGCGGCAGAAGCACCCGGATATTCAATGCGCGCTGGTACGTGGTAATCATGACCTTAAAGCCGGCGATCCGCCAGATTACCTCAACATCAAGGTCGTTACCGAGCCTTACCTATTTCATCATCTTTCCTTACAGCACACTCCCAAGCCGCATCCTACTCACCACGTGATTGCCGGACATATTCACCCGGTATTCGTATTGCAGGGCAAAGGCCGCCAGCGGCTGCATCTGCCTTGTTTCTATCACGAAGCCACGTATACCCTTCTGCCTTCATTCGGCGATTTTACTGGCGGGTATGTAATCGATACCGATCAAGCCCAAAAAATCTTTGTTACGGATGGCAGCTTTGTCTGGCCAGTAAAAATTTCAAGTAAAAACTTTAAATAGGTTAAATCCTACAGTCGAATCAGGGCGCGCCTACAGATAACATGCAGCGGCATTTCTAAAATGCTTTAGTTATTGTTTTGTCACTGATTGTTAGGAGTGAGTATGCGCGCCCTTACCTACCATGGTGCTAAAGACGTTCGTATCGAAACCGTGCCTGATCCCGTATTGCTGGAAGATGACGATGTGCTCCTAAGAGTCACAGCCACTGCGATTTGCGGCTCTGACTTGCATTTGTATCGTGGCAAGATTCCCCTGGTAAAAGACGGTGATATTTTGGGCCATGAATTCATGGGAATCGTGGAAGACACCGGTAGCGCTGTGACCCGCGTAAGAAAAGGCGATCGAGTGATCATTCCTTTTGTGATTGCCTGTGGGCAATGTTTTTTCTGTCAAAAGAGTCTTTTTTCAGCCTGCGAAACCACCAATAGCGGCCGCGGCGCGATCATGAATAAAAAAGACATAAGACCCTCTGCCGCCTTATTCGGTTATAGCCATTTATATGGCGGCGTGCCTGGCGGACAGGCTGAATTAGTACGTGTGCCCAAAGGTAACGTTGGGCCCTTTCCTATCAACGGCAGTTTGTCCGATGAACAGGTGTTATTCCTCACGGATATCCTGCCTACCGGCTATCAGGCAGTATTGAATGCCGAAGTACAGGCTGGCTCTACGGTGGCTATTTACGGTGCCGGACCAGTGGGTTTAATGGCTGCAGCGTGTGCCAGAATGCGCGGCGCCGAGACAATATTCATGGTCGATCATCACGAATATCGCCTGGATTTTGCTCACAAAGAATACAACACTATCAGCATCAATTTCGATGTAGACGATGACCCTGCCCATACCATTTTGGAAAATACCCAATTCCGCGGGGTTGATGCAGTGATTGATGCAGTGGGCTTTGAAGCCAAAGGAAGCACTGTGGAAACTGTGCTGACCAATCTAAAAATGGAAGGTAGCAGCGGCGAAGCCTTACGCCAGTGTATCGCGGCGGTCAGGCGAGGCGGTATTGTCAGCGTGCCCGGCGTATATGCGGGATTTATTCATGCGTTTCTTTTTGGTGATGCGTTTGATAAAAGCATCACTTTCAAGATGGGCCAAACCCATGTGCAGCGCTACTTACCTGAGCTATTTGAGTTTATCGAAAACGGCGACTTGACACCCGCAGACATCATTACGCATCGCATGTCTCTGGAAGATGCGCCTAGAGGTTATGAAATTTTCAATAACAAAGAAGAGTACTGCCGCAAGGTAGTTTTGACCCCAGGCTGATGTTATGTGCGATTGCGATTTGTTAATTTTATCTAAGGAGAAATTTATGGGACTTACTAGCGGTTACCTAGTGACATACACTAGAAATGATGAAAATTTTGCGACTTTGTATGATGAATATTTAAATTATATCAGTGAGTTAGACCCTGAATCTCAGGAAGTACTTGACCATGTAGAAAACGCTCAGGAAGTGACTAACCTGCAAGATGAAATGTGGGAAGAAGTTCTGGGGGAACTTACTTTGCAAGAACGTTTGGATGGGCTTGCTTATCGACTTGAGGATGAAGCACTAACCGAAGAAGATGACCAGATTGAGGAGTCAATGGAATTGGACGAAGACGAGATGAATATAGGTTATAACGGGTAGACATTTGTAATATTGGCGTTGGTTTCATCATTCACATCAGTAAACCCTGACAATTCAGGCTTTGTGTTTTGAAGTTGCCCTAACGCTTAATAAAGACAAATATGGAAAATATTAATGATTAAAAACAATGAACTAGATCAGAATCATAGTAAACTGATTGAATTGTGGGGCGGCTTGGAATGCACGGTTAATCGCGTAAGAGATGAATACTTTAGCCAGATGGATAGAAACGGTCACGCTATCCGCAAAGATGATTTAGAGCGTTTTGCCTCATTAGGCATTCGCGCAATCCGTTATCCCATACTTTGGGAAAGAACAGCGCCAGAGGGAATAAACACTGCTGACTGGTCATGGCCTGATGAGCGCTTATCTGGCTTGCGAGCCTTAGGAATTACGCCAATTGTAGGATTGATCCATCATGGCAGCGGCCCACAGCATACCAACCTTACTGATCCGGCATTCGCTGAACAATTGGCAGAGTTTGCGGGCGCTGTTGCCCAGCGTTATCCGTGGGTTGAATATTACACTCCTGTCAATGAGCCCTTAACCACGGCGCGCTTCTCAGGGCTGTATGGCGTGTGGTACCCGCATGGCAAAGATGACCGAACCTTCCTTCGTACCCTGATTAATCAGTGCCGTGCCGTGGTCTTGTCCATGCAAGCCATCAGGAAAATCAATCCCAATGCCAAATTGGTACAAACCGACGACATCAGCAAAACCTACAGCACGAAATCAGAGATGGCGGAACTTGCGAATTTTTATAACGAACGGCGCTGGCTAGCTTGGGATTTGTTATGCGGAAAAGTTGATGCAGAGCATGCCTTGTGGAATTACATGCTTGATTCAGGAATCGAACCGGATGAGCTAGCCTGGTTTCAAGATAATATCTGCCAGCCTGACATCATTGGCGTCAATTATTACATTACCAGCGAGCGCTGGCTGGACCACCGCACAGACCGTTATCATCCGGGGTGTTGCAACGACTACGGTGGGATAAAACATGCTGATATTCACGCTTCCCGTGCATTAGCGACCCCTACCCCTGGGATTGGCCCGCTACTGGACGAAACCTGGGAGCGTTATGGCTTGCCAATCGCCGTTACCGAAGCTCATATCGATGCCTGTCGTGAGGACCAACTGCGCTGGCTCCTTGAAATTTGGGATGCGGCAAAAGCAGCGCGAGAAAATGGTGTCGATATTCGCGCCGTCACCGTGTGGGCACTGCTCGGTTCTTACGACTGGAATTGTCTAATCACTGAATGTAGGGGTTACTATGAACCCGGCCCATTTGATATCCGTTCACCGCTGCCACGACCTACTGCACTAGCGAGTCTCATGCGCGAATTATCGGTTGGCGCCGCGCTTGATCACCCTGTGCTGCAAGGGCATGGATGGTGGCGCCGGCCCGGCCGCTTCGATTGTCCGCCCGTTGCGACCAATGATGTGGTGGCATCGATTTCTGTGGAACGCTTTGCAAAAAACCATCATGTCCAGCCAATCTTGATCACGGGTGCAACCGGCACGCTTGGCCAGGCTTTCGCCCGTATCTGTGAATCTCGTAATTTGGCCTATCAAATACTAAACCGCAAAGATATGGATATCGCTGACCTCAATTCTGTAGAACGAGCAATTGCGCGTTACCAACCTTGGGCAATCATCAATACCGGTGGTTATGTTCGGGTCGATGATGCTGAAAAAGAAGCTGAACGTTGCTTCCGTGAGAATACATTAGGCGCGTCCGTACTGGCGATTGCCTGTGTACGACATAAGATCCAGTTTATGACGTTTTCCAGCGACTTGGTGTTTGACGGAACGAAAGACACGCCTTATGTAGAAAGTGATGCTGTCTCACCTCTGAACGTATACGGCAAAAGCAAGGCTGACGCCGAGTACCGAGTGCTGGATATTTACCCTGAAGCGATGGTAATACGCACCAGCGCTTTCTTCGGCCCTTGGGATAGTCATAATTTTGTAACGCTAGCCCTGAACACATTGCGCAGTGGCGCTTCATTTGCAGCTGCGAACGACATTGTTGTTTCGCCTACCTATGTGCCTGATTTAGTGCATACCTCGTTGGATCTGCTGATCGATAAGGAAAAAGGAATTTGGCATTTATCTAATGCACAAGCTATTTCCTGGATCGATTTGGCTAGCAAAGCTTGTGAAATGTCGGGGCTTGACGCAAGTAGATTAGAGTCAATGCCACATACCGCACTCAATCTCAGCGCACCACGGCCTTTGTACAGCGCACTGTCCAGCGAAAGAGGGTTGTTTATGCCGACATTGGAGAATGCATTGCAACGCTATGTACGATTATTTCAGCAAGCGGAACAAGAGAATCCGGTCGAGCAAGTGACTGGTCTGGCAGTATAAATCAATGGTTTAAATATGAAAAAAGCCTGAAATGATCAGGCTTTTTGGTTACTGCTATTTATAGCTCCGTCTATTTTTTAGACTAATCCTTTTTATCTACTTTTTCATCAAGTGCTTTTGCCATTTCCAAATGGTGATTCAATGTTGGCAGTGTTTTATTCGCAAATGCTTTGATCTCAGGATCATCGGCTGATTTAGCGGCTTTTTCAAAAAGCTTAACTGTAGATTTATGTGCATCTACACCGACATTATCGGCATAGCTCTCATCAAAATCATGGCCATCTTTTTTCTCAAGCAGCATCAATGATGTTTTTTGTGTGAAACTAGGCTCAGCAGATACTTTTACATTTTTCTTGGCAGCCAAGGCTTTAACTTCTTCACCGGCCTTAGTATGGTCATCGACCATCTGCTTAGCGAAGTTTTGCACTTCAGCATCTTTAGATTTCTTAAGCGCTAACTCACTGCCTTTAATCTCATAATTACCTGCCTGTGCAGCTTTTTGCAAAAAATGCGAGTCAGACATGGATACATCTGCCCAAGCGGGTAAGGCACAGCAAATAGCTGCAGTCATGATTGATACTTTTAAGAAGTTTTTTGTTTTCATGATTAGTTTCCTTTTTAACGATTTTGAATATGGTAAAAGAATTGAATCGCAATAAAACTAGGAAATTTCTTAATTTCATGTCAGTTCTTTCTTACAGTCAAAGAGGACTTTTTATCATTCAACAAATGGATGCTTCGTGTTACCTTAGCTTTCAGTTGTTTAAAGCACGGGAAAAAAATGCAAAACACCTTACACGTCGCCACCTTCAACATCCACAAAGGCGTCACCCACTTCAGTGCAAAGTTTTCACTGGAAAATCAGCGTGAATTATTGCGCACCCTCAATGTAGATGTGGTCTTCTTGCAGGAAGTCCGTGATGCGCATTTACCGCATAGCAAACGCTTTGGCTCGTGGCCGGCCGCGGGCCAGACTGAGTTTCTGGCGAATGAGAGCTGGGGCCAATATGTATACGGAAAAAATGCGGTGTATCCAGCAGGGCATCACGGTAACGCCCTGCTCTCTAAATTCCCTATCATCAAAACACATAATGTTAATATTTCCGCCCATACTTCTGAACAGCGCGGAATGTTGCATTGCGAACTTGAAGTCCCTGGTTGGGATAAACCGCTGCATGCCATTTGCTTGCACCTGGGTTTATTCGCACATTGGCGTAAACAGCAACTGTTCACCGTTGCTTCTTACATTGAGAAACATATTCCGCTCACAGCGCCATTGGTGATAGCAGGCGATTTCAACGATTGGAATACACGTGGCGGGAAGATCTTTGCCTCGCGCTTGCATCTACATGAGGTATTTGAGCGTCACACCGGCAGAGTCGCCAAAAGTTTTCCGTCATGGTTACCAATGCTGACTTTAGATCGTA
Organism: Methylotenera sp.; assembly: GCA_035460225.1. Lineage (GTDB taxonomy): Bacteria > Pseudomonadota > Gammaproteobacteria > Burkholderiales > Methylophilaceae > Methylotenera. The sequence goes on along the minus strand of DATHWX010000022.1, from coordinate 88,587 downwards.
TTTACGTGCGTGGGCTAGAAATCGAGCATGCTGAAGTGCATTCAGGGCCGCGATTTCTTAAGCTTTCTGACCATGCCGTGCTCACCACAAAGCTCGTTAAGCCTGCTGAAACATTATCCAAATGATTCATTTTGTAAAAGGTAACCACATTGAGCTGCTAAGGAATGGCAGCGATTTCTTCCCTGCTTTGGTTAATGCGATCAATCAGGCGCAGCAGGAAATCTATATCCAGACTTATATCTACGCCGACGATGAAACCGGCAGGATGATTGGCGATACACTAAAGCAAGCAGCACAGCGCGGCATTAAAGCCTACCTATTGATCGATGGATTTGGCAGCAAAGAGCTATCGCGCAGCTTTATACAGGAACTTAAAGATGCAGGCGTCCAAGTCAGGTTTTACCGACCTCAGGTATCGCCTTGGACGTTTAAAAGAAACCGGCTGCGCCGGCTACATCGCAAGGTAACGGTAATAGATGGGAAAATCGGGTTTGTAGGTGGTATCAATATTATCAACGATTGTGAAACACCCGATAAAACCCCGCCGCGCCTGGATTATGCATTGCGCATCGAAGGCAATTTACTGACCCAGTTAACGGTCAGCGTGAAAAAAATGTGGCAGCGTACTTATTGGAGACCTAACTGGAGTGCCGATTGGGCGTCAGAATTATCTTCAAAGTTAAACCCAAACCAGTTCCGGCAAAAACAGGTACAACCGCATGTAACCGAGACCATGGAAGACGGTATCGAAGCTGCATTTGTGATCAGGGATAATATTTTCCATAAGCATGATATCGAACAAACTTACTTGCAGGCGATCCGTGAAGCTAAAACCGAGATCATTATCGCCAATGCTTACTTCATGCCGGGACGCCGATTTCGTCATGCTTTGATTGCGGCAGCCAAACGTAATGTAAAAGTAGTATTACTGCTGCAAGGCCGCATGGAATATTTCATGATGTTCGCAACCCATGCTTTTTATAACATCCTGTTAAAAAATGGCATCGAGATCTATGAATACCGCCAAGGCTTCATGCATAGCAAAGTCGCCGTGATTGATAGTTATTGGGCTACTGTGGGGTCCTCTAATATTGATCCATTTAGCTTGCTGCTTGCACAGGAAGCCAATGTCGTTATTCGCGACTCAAACTTTGCAAATATACTGAGAAATGATTTGCTCACATGTATTACTGACAGTGCACATCGCGTGAATCCTTACCGATGGATGAGTGGGCATACAACCAAGCGCATACTTTCCTGGGTCGCTTATGGCTTATATAAATTCGGTTTAGGATTAATTGGTAGGACACATCACCATTAATGTTCGCAAACTATTTGGATAATTAACAATCACATCTAGTAGTAATATAAAAATTCAAAACAAATTCAAGCATAAGATTATCTAAGCCTAACGAGACTTAAAACAACGAGCCTAAGCCAAGAGACAAACAGTAATAACAATAATTATGTCCATAGAAACCAAAAAAAACTCGTCAGCATTACCAACAGTGCCACCTAGCGTTATTCCACTGCCTTCCAGCAATATGCTTGCATTAATGCTAGCCGCATTGGCCATGCTCGGGCCATTTTCGGTAGATACTTACCTGCCCGCTTTCCCAAATATTGAGGCTTCATTAGGAGCAACCCTGGTAGAAGTCCAGCAGACGCTTACAGCCTATATGTTTTCGTTCGCCATCATGATTTTATGGCATGGCTCGTTAGCGGATGCATTTGGCAGGCGGAATATCATCTTGGTTTCTTTAGCTGTCTTTGCCGTTGCCACCCTGGGCTGTGCTGCGGCACATAGCGTGGAGTACCTATGGGCATTCCGAATGCTGCAAGGCTTGTCAGCTGGTGCTGGTGTGGTAGTTGGCCGTGCAATTATACGTGACATCTATTCCGACGTGCCTGCGGCGCGCCTGTTATCGCTGGTAACCATGATATTTTCTATCGCCCCAGCCATTGCACCTATTCTCGGTGGCTGGATCGTCAAGCTATATGACTGGCGCACTATTTTCCTGATCCTGTTTGTCTACACCTCGCTGCTACTTTGGTATTGTTATAAAAAACTGCCGGAGACATTGCCCGCCAATAAACGAACGCCATTTAACCCGCATTTCCTGGCCTTTAGTTATAAGCAGATATTCCGCTCGCCATTATTTCAATTAAAAGCAGGTGCAATCGCATTCAATTTCGCTGGCTTGTTTTTATATGTGGCCGCAGCCCCGGTTTTTATTACCAAACATTTGGGCTTAGGCCCTGAACAATTCGCTTGGCAGTTCATTCCGGCAGTGGGCGGTATCTTTTTAGGCGCTTTAACTGCCAATCGCCTTGCGGGTAAGGTCTCCATAGGTAAATTGATGTTTATGGGCTATTCGTTGTTAATAGGCGCATCGTTGGCTAATGTGGTGTACCACGCCTTCTTTCCCCCTGCCATTCCGTGGTCAGTGATCCCTTTGTTTTTCTATACTTTAGGCATGTCGTTGATTGCGCCAATATTGACCTTATTAGTGATGGATCTTTTCCCTAAGATACGTGGCACGGTAGCCTCTTGCCAATCATTCACGCAGACCATGCTAGGTGCGGTAGTTTCAGGGCTCATTGCGCCTTTTCTTGTGCACTCAGTATTATGGTTAGCCATCGGCCAATTGAGCTTTGCCCTAATTGGTTTAGGGCTATGGCTAGGCGGCAGGCATTATCACTACACGCATTTGCCACCTGAGAATATTAAAGATAAAGCGATCAATGCCTGGGAGGTCATTGAGTAACGGTTTCTGAAGTTATGTTTTTTAAAGCACTCGTGTCACCCTTTTGAGTTACAGCGCCTAGCATCGTATATTCCTGAAGTGATATAAGCTATCATGAGCTTAAAATGGCAATAAGATGAATTATTATAATTTTGGAAAATTTCGTATTACGTTGAAAAGAAACCTGGCTCCACTAGGTTATGCAGTCGTTACTTTCTTTTTATTCGTGATTATCTTTGATTACCTCATCGCCGCCCAATCCACCAAGATACAAGCCCAGCAAAGAATAGAAGCTAACAACTTTGCCAATATCCTTAAATCGAAAATCGATCGAGACCTGAATTCGATATTATTCATGTCATCAGGGCTATCAAGTTACATCACGGTTTATTACCCCAATATTGAAACAGACAAGATGCAAGCGATCCTTGCGGATTTGTATTCTCGTACCAAACATGTACGTAACTTCGCTGTGGCAGTTAAAACGCGCATTACTTATGTGTATCCCATTGAAACCAATAGGCAGATTATTGGCGTGGATTACCATAACTTGCCCAAACAATGGCCGCAAGTTGAAAAGGCGATTGATACCAAGGAAGGCGTATTAGCTGGGCCGCTGGATTTAATCCAAGGCGGCAAAGGATTGATCTACCGCTATCCTGTATTTGTCGATGGCGAGTACTGGGGATTGTTATCTACAGTCATTGATACACCTTCGTTTTTGCAATCAGCATTCAGCGATGCTGGAAACCGCTACCAATTTGCTATCCGCATAAAACAAACCACTGACCAAGTGAACAAAGCTTTTTACGGAGATGACGGGCTATTCCGTAATCCGAAAGCTTATATCACAATCGGTGTTGTCCCCAATGGCGAATGGGAATGGGCGCTGCTGGATTCTTCTGAGAAAGACGCCGTAATGCCTAACGTCATCAAGGGCTTAGTCCTAGGCTTCAGCATTTTATTCGCTTATATCGTGTTCTTCTTCCTTAAAGAAAGAACCACATTAGCCTCCCATGCCATGTATGACAGCCTCACAGGGCTTGCTAACCGACGCCTGCTGTATGACCGCATGGATCAAGCCCTGGCGCAGAGCAAGCGACTGGACCGCTTTTTTGGCATCATGTTTATTGATATCGATCACTTTAAAAAAATAAATGATACTTACGGACACGATTTCGGTGACGAACTACTTAAAACCGTTGCGGCTAAATTATTGGACAGCATTCGTGATGTCGATACATTAAGCCGCATAGGCGGTGATGAGTTTGTGATCCTGATCGAGCATTTGGCCTATAAGAACGATATTGAACTGGTCGCTAAAAAGATATTTGCTAGTTTTGAACATCCGGTTGCCATTATGGGTATGGATACCCTCATCGGCATCAGCATCGGAATTTCTATCCATGCACCGCAAACACCGGGCACCGTGAAAAGCCTGATGAAGGAAGCTGATATGGCTTTATATGACGTAAAAGCCAGCGGCAGGAATAATTACAAGATATTCAGTAAAGAATAACTCTTACTCGAGGCAAGCAAGTCCTATTTGTTTTTTTGTAAGGCGACTGCATTCATACAGTAACGCAGGCCACTCCTGCCTGGTCCATCCGGAAACACATGTCCTAGATGCGCATCGCAGGTATTGCAAACGGTTTCCACCCTTGCCATGCCATGCGCATTATCCAGGCGGTAAGCAATTGCGTTCTCTTTGATAGGTTGGGAGAAGGAAGGCCAGCCAGTACCAGAATCAAATTTCTCTGTCGCGTCGAATAACAAAGTACCGCAGCATAGACAGCTATAGATGCCTGGCTCGAACAGGTTACATAAGGCTGAACTGAAAGCGCGCTCAGTACCAGCTTGTCGTGTCACCCTGTATTGCTCATCCGATAATTGCTGATGCCATTCTTGATCAGTCTTCACCACTTTTTGATCTGGTTTAGGATTGCCGTTCCTTGCAAATTCCAATACTTCTTTCCAAGTAATCATTGCTTTCTCCTCGCAGTTTTTATGGTTGTTATGTTCACCAAGAATTTATCGGTAATTTCATTGGATGTTACATACCCACTTTTAGTTTTATCTAATTAGGTCCGTCTAGTTATTCGGTCTTAATTATTAAGTGTGGTATGCATTTTGCTTTTTTATGATTATAGAAATAATAAATCAAGCTAAGTAAATATTTTTAACGAGGAGAATATTTTTACATCATGGCGAATACTTTAGACGCTAATTCCGCAGATTCACTCACATCATCCCAGCAAATCCAGCGTAAGGCGTTTTTCATTGGGTTAACGAGCATTTTGACAGAAGCCCAAGCTACTGAGGCGCTTGAAAAATGGTCTACATTTATCAATGAGACAGGCTCTGCTTTCAATGGATTAAACAGCTTTGCACGTGATGTTTGTAAAAATTACGATAAGGATGATAAACAACGTGATTTGGTCAGGGCACTCAATCGGGCACTGTTCTACAAAGATAAAATGCCAGCCGGCAAAGAAGAGCCGAAAAAGCCTGTAAATGCGGTGGAATCTACGCCTGAGCCAGACCAATCGATTTTAATGGATCAGCCAATTAGCACTCCGGATTTCCAGACCTTTGAATACCTGTTCGTCAAAATATTGAAGCTGGTAAAGGCTTACAGCACAGAAACGAGCCAAGCCATGCATCCGTTCCTGAATGAGCTGATAGAGAGCATGCCGTGGTCAGAAACCCAGCAGCAGCAGATCATTATCCTGATTGATTCCGGCACCACTACGCAAATGCGCAGTTATAGGCCGGATCAGTTAAAAACTTTCTTGAAACACTTGCGTTCGTGGTTGGTGGATGAGATCGGTAAAAATGAGGCAGAAGCTCTTTTGATACAAGCCATTAAGGAAACGGAACAGCAAAATGTGAGTGCTAAATACTCGCCGTTGAATTTCGTTTAGGTCAATCTTCATAAAGGGCACAGTTTTTGCTAAATATTAATTGCAAAGACTTATAACAAAGAGAAAAAACTGTATACAGCGACCTATTGCTGAGCCTATACAAACAAAATATTACTTAAATAAGGGAATATATGAATCGCAGAAAAAACACTCTTACACGCTGGCTTTTTGTTGCTGCTGTTATGTTATCTGCAACCGTACCAGCGCTAGCGGACACTACCACCGCGACTCCAAGCGCAGTAACGGTACCCGCCAATCCAACTCCTACAGCAGCAGACCCTAATTCTCCGGCGCCCGCTAGTGATGTAGCCGCTACCCCAACGGATATGACTGCGACACCGGTAGATGCAGTAGTGCCACCGCCCGCTGTGGTAGCCCCTGTTCCAGCACCGGCGCCGGTTGTAGAAGCACCGCCCCCACCCCCGCCAACAGCGCCTTTTGAAGTGGGATTTGACAAGATCAGCTCTGGTGACACCGCATGGATGCTGACTTCCACGGCATTGGTGTTACTCATGACAATCCCTGGTCTGGTGCTGTTTTATGCAGGTATGGTGCGTAAGAAAAATGTGCTTTCTACTGCGTTACAGAGTTTTGCGATCTGTTGCCTGGTAACAGTGATCTGGGTAGTGTTGGGCTATAGCCTGGCATTTACTCCAGGTTCTACGCCCTTTCTAGGAAGTTTTGACCGCATATTACTCAATGGCTTGAGCTATATTAAAGCTACCAGCATGCTGAGCGTGAGCCATATCGCACCTACTATTCCTGAATCAGTTTTTGTCATGTTCCAAATGACATTCGCCATCATCACACCGGCTTTGATCGTAGGTGCTTTTGCTGAGCGCATGCGCTTTACCGCAATGCTAATGTTCATGAGCCTTTGGTCTATATTAGTTTATGCACCAGTCGCTCACTGGGTGTGGGAACCATCAGGTTTACTCGCTTCAAAAGGCGTGCTGGACTTTGCCGGCGGTACCGTAGTGCACATCAATGCTGGTGCAGCTGGGCTAGTATGCGCTTATATGCTTGGGCCTAGAGCAGGTTTCGGTAAAGTCCCTTTCATCCCTTATAACCTTGTTTATACCTTAGTAGGTGCGTCCTTGCTATGGGTAGGCTGGTTCGGTTTCAATGCCGGTTCTGCTGTTGCAGCAGATGGCCGTGCCGGTATGGCGATGCTGGTGACGCAAGTAGCTACAGCAGTTGCCGCGCTAACCTGGATCGGTATCGAATATTTCATCAAATCGCGTATCACCATGCTGGGCTTCGCTTCTGGCGCAGTTGCAGGTTTGGTAGCGATTACCCCGGCGTCTGGTTTCGTGAATGTAAATGGTGCGCTGGCAATCGGTTTAGCTGCCGGCTTATTCTGCTACTGGGGTGCTACTGCCTTGAAACGCTTATTAGGCGCAGATGATGCGCTGGATGTGTTCGGCATTCATGGCATAGGTGGCCTGGTAGGCGCTATCTTGACTGGTGTATTCGCAGACAAAGCCATTAGCGGTGTTGATGCCAACCTGATGCTGCAAACGGTGGCAGCCTTTGGCACACTGATTTACAGCGCGATCATGACCTTGATCATATTAACTGTGGTGAATATGTTTGTTGGTTTACGCATAGACGCTGAAGAAGAGCATGACGGGCTAGACTTAACACAGCATGCAGAAAGAGTGATGTAAATGAGTGCAACCGAGAAATTGTCCGTTGCGGCGCTGATCGGCGTGATATTAAGACGCCGCATTAACCGCACCATCGATGTTAAATGGCTGGTCGAAAATGATGCTTACGCACGCGAGATCATTAAGATCAGCCGTGAACAGAAGTTGGAAGACTTGAACGAATATGCCGATCACCTAGAGCAGCTTATTTCAGGTGAGGCTAAACCAGTAGTCAAGCCTGTTATAGCTCCTGTACCTGCTAAATCGATGGAAGAAACTGCAAAAGCCGATATCCATGACTGGTTAAAAGAAGCGGGACCGGAAGTCGAAGAGGTAGAAGACGATGGTGCTTTAGATCCAAGCAAATATATTGGCGGATTAAGATAGCATATGCACCAAAGTGGGATGAACTTCCGTTCTACTTTGGTGCATAATTTTACGTTTCAACCCATTACATTCCCGTAAATACCGGACCACTGCCACCTTCAGGCGGAACCCAAACAATATTTTGTAATGGGTCTTTAATATCGCAAGTTTTACAATGAATGCAATTCTGCGCATTAATTTGCAAGTAAGGTTCATTTGCCTCATTATTTACAATCTCGTACACCGCCGCCGGGCAATAGCGCTGCTCAGGAGCATCAAATTCTGCAAGATTTACCCTGATAGGAATCGTTTGGTCCTTTAAGCGCAAATGACATGGCTGATCTGCATCATGCGCAATATTGCTAAAACTGATTGAATTCAGACGATCGAAGCTATAAATGCCATCCGGTTTTGGGTATTGAATCTTTGGCATCTCATTGGCTGGTTTAAGGCATTCGTTGTCAGCTTTCTGGTGCTGCAAAGTCCAAGGCGTTTTAATATTGAATGCACCCAGCCACATCTCCATTCCGCCCAGCATCGTGCCTGCCCAAGTGCCGAATCTGGATAGGAAAGGCTTGATATTACGTACCGCGTGTAAGTCCTGCCATACCCATGAATTTCGAAGCGCTTGCGGGTAAGCGGTCAATAATGGCTGAGGTTCGCCCTCACTACCTAAAGCCTCAAATACAGCTTCGGCTGCCAGCATGCCGGATTTCATGGCATTATGACTACCTTTGATACGCGGCACGTTTACCATGCCGGCGCTACAGCCAATTAAAGCACCTCCAGGGAATATCATTTCCGGCCATGATTGCAGCCCGCCTTCGCTAATGGTCTTGGCGCCATAACTTAAACGTTTGCCGTCTTTTAGTAATGCCTTAATCGTCGGGTGCGTTTTAAAGCGCTGGAATTCGTCAAATGGCGATAGATGCGGATTGGCATAATCCAAGTGAATCACGTAACCGATAGATACCAATTGCTCGCCATAATGATAAATGAACGAACCACCACCGGTTTGTGCATCCAACGGCCAGCCCAAGCTATGCTCGGCATAACCCGGCCGATGCTTTTCCGGCGTTACACGCCATACTTCCTTGATACCTAAGCCATATTTTTGGGGGGTCGTACGTAAGTTATATTGACTTTCTAACTGGCGAGTCAATGAGCCGCGCGTACCTTCCGCAATTAGGGTATAAGGCGCACGGATTTCGATCCCTTGCACAAACTGCGCGGTAGGTTCACCATTGGCTGCTCGGCCCATATCACCCGTGATGATTCCAATGACCTTGCCGGATTCATCGTAAAGCATTTCCTGTGCAGAAAAACCTGCGTATATTTCTACACCTAAAGCTTCTGCCTGCTCTGCCAGCCATTTACACACGTCGCTTAAACTCGCGATATAGTTACCCTTGTTACGCATGATGGGCGGCAAGACCCAATGCGGAATATTCCAGGATTTTTCCTTACTGAGTAACAAAAAGCCGTCTTCAGTAACCGGCGTGTTCAATGGCGCTTTAAGCTCTTGCCAGTTTGGGAACAATTCATTAATCGCAATCGGATCGATGATAGCGCCGGAAAGAATATGTGCACCGATTTCAGCGCCCTTTTCCAATACACAAACGCTCAATTCACGGCTTGCTGCCTGTGCCAATTGCTTGATACGAATTGCAGCTGCCAGGCCTGCTGGGCCGCCGCCTACAATCAATACGTCATAATTCATTACATCACGTTGCATCATTTTCCTCTAACGATTTTACTTTTAGCGATTTAACCAAACTTTAGGCTATTTCCGGCAAGTTTACCAAATCACTTCTTTTAATACCTGCTGTAAGTTCACGGCACAAGATCAAAAACTCGCGTATACCTGCGGTCTGGTATTTCTGTTTATGCCATAAGAAATAAAAGAACCTGCCTAACTCCAACTTAGGTGTTGAAAGCGGTACTAAGCTGCCCCTGCGGAAGGCATCTTTAAGCGCTAAGCGTGATATACAACCTATGCCTAAGCCAGATTCTACCGCGCGTTTGATCGCTTCCGTATGTTCGAGCTCCAGCCGGATATTAAGTGCCGCATTATAGCCATGAAAAGCCCTATCAAAAGTCTCTCGCGTGCCAGAGCCTTTTTCTCGTACGATCCATGGTTCATGTAATAGCTGTTCAATCGAAACTTTTGCCAACTTCGCCAATGGATGGCCTGGCGCAGTAAACACTACCAATTCATCAGCAATCCATGGCTGCACTTCGATATCCGGGTGATGGCAATCCCCTTCGATCAAGCCCAAATCCAATTCATGGTTAGCGATTTTTTGTACAACACTAGCGGTATTGTGTACCTGCAGTTGAATACGGCTTTCGGGATGCTCCTGTAAAAATCGCGCTACTAATATCGTCGCGAGATAATTACCGACCGTAAGCGTTGCACCGATTTTCATGTGGCCGAAGCTGATATGGCCCTGCAGCATGGCTTCAATCTCTTTTGCCCGATCGATCAATTCCACTGCACGAGGAAGTAATTGCTGGCCAGTCTCGTTGATGCGTAAAGATTTCCCAACGCGGTCGAATAACTGCAAATCGAATTGTTTTTCGAATTCGCCTAATGCGGTACTGGTTGCGGATTGGGATAATGAGAGGTCTTCGGCAGCCCGGGATACACTGGCGGTGCGGCTGATAGCCACAAATATCTCGAGTTGTCTCAAACTATATTTCATATATGGATTCTAACTATCACTTCAACCTATAAAGGGTGCAGAATGCATCCGCCAAATAGATATATATTATCTTTATAATCCATTTAACATATATTGTACTTTACTATAAAATACGCGGCAATTGAGGAAATAGCAATTGCAGAGGAAGCAATAATGAAAATATTGGTAGCGGTTAAACGGGTTGTTGATTACAACATCAAAGTCCGAGTTAAACCCGATGGTTCTGATGTCGATATCGATGGCGTAAAAATGGGTGTCAATCCCTTCGATGAGAACGCCATTGAAGAAGCGCTGCGTTTGAAAGAACAAGGCAAAGCTACTGAAGTGGTGGCCGTTTCTTTTGGCACACAAGTCAACCAGGATGTATTAAGACATGCATTAGCCATGGGTGCTGATCGTGCGATTTTGGTTGAAAGTACCGCTAAACTACAATCATTAAGCGTAGCTAAGTTGCTCAAAGCCGTGGTTGAGCGCGAACAGCCGAATATTATCCTGTTAGGTAAGCAATCTATTGACGACGATGCCGGACAAATGGGCCAAATGCTGGCAGGTCTTTTAAATTACCCGCAAGCCACTTTTGCTTCATCTGTTAAGGTTGAAGGCAATGAAGTCACCGTAACGCGTGAAGTCGATGGCGGAACAGAAACATTATCCATGGATTTACCTGCTGTGATTACCGCAGACTTGCGCTTGAACGAACCACGTTTCGTCAAATTGCCTAACCTTATGATGGCCCGCAAAAAACCCATCGAAACTATCAATGCAGATGAATTAGGCATTCAACTCGAACCACGCCTGAAACTGTTAAAAGTCAATGAACCACCTGCGAGGAAGCCAGGTATACGCGTGAACAGCGTAGAAGAACTATTGAGCAAACTGCGTGCTGAAGAAGGTATAACACTATGAAAACATTAATAATAGCCGAACATAACGGCAAGCAATTAAGCCCGGCAGTACAACAAGCGGTGACTGCAGCGCAATTCTGGCGAGCACCAATCGATTTATTAGTTGCTGGCGGCAACGACAGCATCGTCCAGGCTGCAGCATCCATTAGCGGTGTCAATCGTGTGCTTCACGCGAATGCAGCACATCTAGCGCATCCATTGGCAGAAGATGTAGCAAATCTGATCTTGTCTATCGCTGGTGATTACCAGGTCATCCTTGCAGCGCACTCTTCGTTTAGCCGTAATATCTTGCCGCGCGTAAGTGCCCTATTGGATGTTGCGATGATCTCTGACGCATTGACCATTCAGGCAGACAATACTTATACACGTTCTGGCTACGCCGGTAATGTGCATAATCTGGTCCAAAGCACTGACAGCGTGCAGATCCTGACGATCCATGGCAGCAGTTTTGCTGCAGCCAGTTTGGGCGGCTCTGCAGAAATAATTAATATCGATGCGCCTGCGCCATTTACTAAAACCCGTTGGATATCGGAAACACATAACCTGTCAGACCGCCCTGCATTGAGTTCGGCCAAAATCGTGGTATCCGGTGGCAGGTCATTAGGCAGTGCCGAGAAATTCGAAGAAGTATTGGCGCCTCTGGCAGCCAAGCTGGGTGCGGCTCTTGGAGCAACCCGTGCAGCGGTTGATGCAGGATATGCGCCGAATGACATTCAAGTAGGCCAAACCGGTGTGGTGGTAGCACCTGAGCTTTATATCGCCGTCGGCGTTTCCGGTGCGGTTCAGCACACATATGGCATGAAAGATAGTAAAATCGTGGTCGCGATTAACCAAGACCCCGATGCGCCAATTTTCCAGGTTGCCGATTACGGTTTAGTGGCAGACCTGTTCCAGGCGGTACCTACCCTGACGGCCGCGCTTAATTAATTCAACAGCAGATTTAATAGAAAATAACTTATGAGCAAATACTCTACCGAACGCGTATTGAGCGTTCATCATTGGAATGAAACGCTATTCAGTTTCAAAACCACGCGCGACCCTGGTTTGCGTTTTGAAAACGGCCAGTTCGTCATGATCGGCCTGGAAGTTGAAGGCCGCCCTTTGGCGCGCGCATACAGTATCGCCAGCCCGAACTACGAAGAAACTTTAGAGTTTTTCAGTATCAAGGTTCCGAATGGCCCGCTCACCTCACGCTTGCAGCATTTAAAAGTGGGCGACGATATTTTGGTAGGCCGCAAACCGACTGGCACTTTGATCATTCATGATTTGAAACCAGCTAAGAACTTATACCTGCTTTCGACCGGCACAGGTCTGGCGGCATTTATGAGCGTGATCCAGGATATTGAAGCCTATGACCGCTTTGAAAAAATCGTGTTGATACATGGCGTGCGTCATGTGAGCGATTTGGCTTACCAGGATTTCATCGAAAAAGAGTTACCGAACAACGAGTTCTTCGGGGAAGAAGTACGTAACAAGTTAATCTATTACCCAACTGTGACACGCGAGCCTTTCCGTAACCAGGGCCGCCTGACTGATTTGATCAATTCCGGTAAATTATTCGAAGATATCGGCTTGCCGCCATTGGATCCGGCGAATGACCGCGCCATGTTATGCGGTAGTCAACGTATGCTGGATGACACTGCTAAGCTGCTGGATGATAGAGGTTTCCAAGTCTCGCCACGCATCGGTGAACCAGGTGATTACGTGATCGAGCGTGCTTTCGTAGAAAAATAAAGTCACTAGAATCAATTAAAAAAGGGCCTGTTCGCAGGCCCTTTTTATTTGTAAACATACACGAAAGTCTAAAAGCAAATAATTCTTACAGCTTTTTAAGAATCAGCCGATTGTTGACTAACCCACAGAAAAATAGAGTGTCATGTCATTTTTCATGAAAGGAAAACATCATGGCAACGCATAAAAACTTATCTGAGCAAGTCATCGTGATTACCGGTGCTTCCAGCGGTATTGGCTTGTGTACCGCATTGCTGGCGGCTGAGCGAGGTGCAAAACTGGTCTTGGCAGCGCGCAGCCAGGAAATATTGGATAACATTGTAGATGAAATCGAATTCATGGATGGTCAAGCGATTTCCGTAGTCGCTGACGTGGGCATCCGTGACCAAGTCGATGCTATTGCCGATGCGGCTATTGGCACATACGGCAGGATCGATACCTGGGTGAACGACGCAGGCGTTTCAATCTATGGCCGTTTGGATGAAGTGAGTGAGCAAGACAGCCGTAAATTGTTCGATACGAACTTCTGGGGTGTAGTGAATGGTTCTCTGGCAGCTTTACCTTATCTAAGAGAATCAGGTGGTGCACTTATCAATGTAGGCTCTGAAGTATCTGATGCTGTCATCCCGTTACAAGGCATGTATAGCGCATCCAAACATGCAGTTAAAGGCTTTACTGATGCACTACGGGTAGAAGTGGAAAACATAGATGACTCTGACCTAACGATCACTTTAATCCAACCTACGGCCGTAGATACGCCTTATCCAGAACACGCAAGAAACTACATGGATAAAGAACCTAAACTACCGACGCCTATGATAGATCCGCAACAGGTGGCAGAAGCGATATTGAAAGCCGCTGAAGAAGGTGGCCGAGACGTGCGAATCGGTGGCATGGCCGTGATGAATAGCATCTTATCCAAAGTATTGCCTAGCCTCGCTGATAAGATTGCGGCTAAACAAGTAAGCCGCCAGCAACATGAAGGAACGCCATACAATCCTGAAGGCGCTCTATATGACCCTGGCGCGACAGGCCGTATCTATGGTCTTGATCAACGTCATTAGTAAAGTAATTACATAAAATAAAAAGGCCAGACAAAGAGTGTGGCCTTTTTATTTACCAATAACTATTCACTCAATAGATTCCTCTATGGTAAGGCGAACCCATTACTTCATTCTGCTCTTCGATAGTTTCTGCAGTATCCTGATTTTCTTTTAATTTTTCATCAATACTTTCATCGTACGTTTGGGTGTGGCCCATGAGATTATTTAGCCAATCATCAATTTGGCTTTCAGCTTCTTGCGTATTACATTGGTAGCCAGCCTGGATAAGTTTGGACAATGCATCACGGCTGCCGTCAGTTTTTTGCACTTGTTCCAGCGAAAGTTTGTTCCAGTTACTATGGGCTTTTTTGCTATATTCCGCCCAATCACCCGCAACATCATTCCAATTCATCATCAAATAGCTTCGAAATTAAGGATAACTTTGAATTAATAATAATTCCTGGATGACCAGCCATATAACTGGCGTTCTGCTTGGGCTTTAGTAATACCGTATTCCGATTGGAGTTTACCGATTGATTGGTCGCGTTTACCCATAATCACATTAAATTGATTATGTGTAATTGTCCCCCATTCTTCACGAACTGCGCCTTTAAGTTGATTCCAATTACCAACGATCTGATACAGATTCATTTGCATCTCCCTAAAATAACAGATTTAGTTTTCCACAATTACCTCATAACTCAGCGTTTTTACGTATCGAAAGTAAGCCTATTTCTTTGTAGGAATATTCCTATATTGGGTGATTAATTTGATTAAATTTTGGAAACTCTACAAAAGGATAAGGTTGTATGCGATGTTCAGCTATAATTTTGGCAACTTCCGTTAACCTCAGGACACACTATGGCCGGTGCCAGCCTCTTAACCCTTATAGATGATATCGCGACGATTTTGGATGATGTTTCAGTATTAACCAAAGTAGCAGCAAAAAAAACCGCAGGTGTTTTGGGAGATGACCTGGCATTGAATGCACAGCAAGTCAGCGGAGTAAATGCTGACCGTGAGTTACCAGTGGTGTGGGCGGTAGCAAAAGGCTCTGCACTCAACAAACTGATTCTTGTGCCTACAGCCCTACTTATTAGCGCCTTCGCGCCATGGGCGATTATTCCCTTGCTCATGCTCGGCGGTTTGTTTTTATGCTACGAAGGCGTAGAAAAGCTTTTCCATAAATACCTTCATCGTGAAGAAATCAATCGTCATGAGCCTAAAGACCTCGTCGGCAAGGATGAAAGCCTCACAGTAGAAACATCCGAAAAAGAAAAGATCGCAGGCGCGGTGCGTACCGACTTTGTACTCTCTGCAGAAATCATCGTGATTACATTAGGTACCGTTGCTACAGCCGCTTTTACTCAACAAGTCGTAGTATTGTTTGGCATTGCGGTCATCATGACGATAGGCGTTTATGGCTTAGTAGCAGGTATCGTTAAGCTAGATGATGCAGGTCTTTACCTTACACAAAACAAAGGTAACAGTGCGTTCAATGTGCTGACGCGCAAGCTAGGATTTGCGATTCTGGCATTTGCTCCATATATGATGAAAACGTTATCCGTTGTAGGCACCATTGCGATGTTTTTAGTAGGTGGCGCGATCCTTACGCATGGCATTCCAGCTTTTCATCACTGGATAGAACACATTTCTGCTGGAATTACTTTAGGCTTCCTGTCCGCCCTACTACCGGCAATCATCAACGGAATATTCGGTGTTTTGGCTGGTATCGCTGCTTTAATTCTGGTGACCCTCGTAACCAATATAAAAAAACGTTTCACGCAGAAATAACGGCCTCCAATTACTATGCTCAATCCCAACATCATCGGCAGTATCGCTGCAGTACTCACTACGATTGCCTTTCTGCCGCAAGCATTACATTCATGGAAGACGCGAGATCTTTCTGGAATCTCCTTGCCCATGTATAGCCTGTTCAGCTTAGGAGTGGCCTTCTGGTTTGCCTATGGGTTAATGATCACCAGCTGGCCGGTTATCATTGCCAATGGCGTTACATTGGTTCTAGCTTCTACTGTGCTCATGCTCAAAATACAGCATCGTTAGCACACTCATCCACAATAAAAGACCAGCAATAAAAAAAGCCCGCAACACGCGGGCTTTTTATTGCAGATTCAATATTACTTTTTGCTTAAGGCATACACCACAACGCTATCACCGGTTTTATATCCGAAGATAGAGTTACCACCCGCTGCTACGGCAATATATTGCACGCCATCAATCTCGTAACTGATAGGCGGTGCATTTACGCCAGCATCCAGCTTATCTTGCCACAGTAAATCGCCGGTATTGCTGTTGTAAGCATTGAAGTTACCATTACCCTCGCCCATAAACAGTAAATCGCCACGTGTAGCCAATACGCCGCCTATCAATGGCTGCTCGGTTTTTATCTGCCAGTTCATTTTACCGGTTGTCAGGTTAATGGCAGACAATAGGCCCCAACGCGGATCTTTGGTAGGTTCGGAAGATGCATAACGAATCGCCGGTGTATCATTTTTAGCCGGCTCGTCCACCAATCGGTAATTGATAGGCGCATGAATGGCTGCGACGAAGCTCGTTTGGCTCGCTTCATCGACAGCGGCTGGACTCCAGTTGGCGCCACCTAGTATGCCAGGATAAAGCACTGTGCCTTCCTTGGTAGGTTTCGCGAACAGGTTCTTTTGCGGTACGAAAGCATCAGACTTGATGATTAGCTCGCCGGTATTGCGGTTATGCACATAAAACCAGCCGGTTTTGCTGGCTTGGCCTACAGCAGGGATTGTTTTGCCATCTTTTTTATAATCAAACAATACCGGGGGGCTAGCTAAGTCGTAACCCCATAAATCATGCGGAACTTGCTGGTAATACCATTTGAGCTTGCCGGTTTCTGTATCCAATGCGACCAATGAAACGGTGTAAAGATTATCGCCAGGACGGGAAATGTCGTTCATCTGCGGGCTTGGATTACCGGTGCCAAAATAAAGCGTATTGGTTTTGACATCAATTGCCGGTGTACTCCAGGCAGAGCCACCGCCATAACGCCAGGCTTCTTTGTTTTCCGCAAGGCTCGCTTTTTCTGCAGCTACATCGCGGTGCAAAGAAATACCATCATCAGTCGTTTGGGCAAAAATGCCTTCCCAGCCTTGGGCCGGAATCGTATCGAATTGCCATATGCGTTTACCGCTATTCACATCGAAAGCGGCTAAAAAGCCAGGTCTACCATAGCGGCCATCCACGCCGACCACCGCGCCTAAAGGTGCATCCGCTGTTGGTTTATCCAAATGCAAGCCATAGCCAACGCCAGTTACACCTATCAGCACTTTACCGTGATAGACCACCGGTGCCATGGCAATGCCTACGCCCGTACCACCATAAGCTTCTTTATTGCTATCTGACTTATTCAGTGAGTTGGTGTTTTCGCTGAGGGCCGTGTCATCCGCTACGTCGATATCCCAAATCTTTGCGCCATTCTCTGCATTCAATGCGATCAGACGGGCGTCTACGGTACCAATAAACACTTTGCCATTGCTAACTGCTACGCCACGATTAGTCGGACCGCAGCAAAGCTTCCAATTGGCTCTGCGCTCATGCTTATAACGCCACAATTCTTTCCCAGTCTTCGCATCTAAAGCTACAACGCTGTTGTATGGCAAAGACACATACATCACGCCATTCGTCACAATCGGCGTGGCTTGGAAAGTGGCAGATATGCCGCTTTTGAATTGCCAAGCTAACTGTAAGTCTTTTACATTTTGCTGGTTAACTTGTGTTAATGGAGACAAACGCTGATTAGTGTAATCGCGGCCAAAACTAGGCCAGTCTTTGTTAGACGCAAGTTGCTGCTTACCGGTACTTGCACAAGCCGTAATAATCAAACAACCCAATAATGCGATTAATTTTAAGGGATTAGCCATCGAAATCCTTAGTTAATAATAATTTACAATGGCAAAGTATACAGATGCGTATACTAATTGCAAATGCGGATTATCCGTAGTTTTAACGCGGTAACAGACTTTGAAATCTTTTTTTAAAGTGTAATTTAGTTCACCTGACAATTCTCTATATTCAAAGGTTTTTGAGAATCGTGATCAAAAGCAAACCTTCTGAAATAAAGACTTGTAGTAATGCAATTTAGCAAACAATAACAAAGGAAAGTATGCAGTTTACGAGTTTAGCCATCAACCTGGCAGAAAAAGGCCTAGTACCGGACAGCGTCATCAGGCAAGGTATCAGACGTTTGTCGCAAACACGCTTGCAAGAAATTTGTGCCGACAACTGCGAAAGCGGCGCACGTATTGAAGCAGATTTTATCGCAGCCATGAATACCGCACCTATTGCCCTGGTGCCCGAACTTGCCAATGCACAGCACTATGAAGTACCGGCTAAATTCTTTCAGCTATGTCTGGGCCAACATCGTAAATACAGCAGTTGCTTCTGGTTGCCGGACACCAAAAATCTTGATGAAGCTGAAGCCAACGCTTTGCAATTGAGCTGCGAACACGCCGATTTGCATGATGGCCAAAACATACTGGAGCTAGGCTGTGGCTGGGGTTCATTAACTTTATGGATGGCAGCTCATTACCCGAATAGCAAGATTACCGCTGTTTCAAATTCAAATTCACAGCGTGAATACATCACTCAAACTGCTAAAGAGCGCGGCCTGAACAATGTCACGGTAATCACCTGTGACATGAATAATTTTGATGCTGCTCAGCAAACAGGCCAAAGATTTGATCGTGTCGTTTCCGTAGAGATGTTCGAACATATGCGCAATCATCGCCTGCTTTACGGCAAAGTGCATGACTGGTTAGTACCAGGCGGTAAATTCTTTATGCATATCTTCGTACACCGCTCTACGCCTTATGCTTTTGAAGTACAAGGCGATGACGACTGGATGAGCCAGTTCTTCTTTTCCGGCGGCATGATGCCTAGCGATGACCTGCCGCTACATTTCCAGGAAAAATTAAAGTTAAACCAACGCTGGCGTTGGGATGGCACTCATTACGAGAAAACCGCCAATGCCTGGCTGAAAAACATGGATGAATTTCATCATGCTATTACGCCAGTTTTGAGGGAAACCTATGGAGAAGAAAATATAACCAAATGGCGTAACCGCTGGCGCATTTTCTACATGGCTTGTGCTGAGTTATTTGGTTTTAACAATGGCCAGGAGTGGTGGGTTTCCCACTACCAGTTTGAGCGACCTTTATAAATGAACATCAAACTTGTCAGTAATTTTATTTTGTTCCAGCTTGCGTGGTTTGCTTGCGTGATGGGTGCCAGTAAAGGCTTGCCTTGGCTCGGGTTAGCGGTCACGGCTATTGTAGTCGCTTGGCATATAGCCCAGGCGCAACATAAAAAACCTGAAGTTCTGCTCATGCTGAATTGCCTGATAATCGGTGCGCTATTTGACCAAGCCATCGTGTCCTTCGAACTCATCACCTATATGCACCATGGCTGGAGCACTGCCCTGGTACCCGCATGGATATTGGGCCTATGGCTTGCCTTTTCGACGATTTTAAATGTAGGCCTGCGCTGGATGCGTGGTCGCTATGTTGTCGCAATCCTGTTCGGTGCCATAGGCGGCCCGCTCGCTTACATCGGCGCAGAAAAACTAGGCGCAGTCATCCTTCACGGTAATAGCAGTTATCTCGTCCTATCGCTAGGCTGGGCAATTCTTACGCCCTTGTTACTAAATATTGCCGCCCGCTTTGATGGCTTTGCCAGCTCAGCACAGCAAGCGATGCGTTAAAGGAATCCGTAATATGATACATTGGCATATCTATTCCGCAGGTTTAATGGCGATTGGCTTGTTCGCTTTTTGTGGCTGGCTTATCAGCCTGGCACGCGATAATGTCACCCACGTTGATAGCATGTGGAGCCTTTTCATCGGCATGTCAGCCTACACCTATACCCTCTTCTTTTTTGAACTAAGTCCGCGTACAACCATGGTGCTATGGCTAGTCACCATTTGGTCAGTCCGACTATCTGCTTATTTAACCTGGCGTAACTGGTCTCCGCATGAGGATCACCGTTATGCGGAAATCCGCAAAAATAACGAACCGCATTTCTGGCTTAAAAGTTTTTATATCGTATTCGGTTTACAGGCAGTGCTGGCTTGGATCATCTCTATGTCTCTGTTTGGCGCGATCGAATCCAAATCTGCATTGAATCAATTGGACTTTTTGGGTGCGGCTATCGTGATATTTGGCTTCGTTTGGGAAACTGTTGCCGATTGGCAATTGACCGCATTTAAAGCCAATGAAGCAAATAAAGGCAAAGTGTTAGATACCGGTTTGTGGCGCTACAGCCGTCATCCTAACTATTTTGGCGAATGCTGCGTATGGTGGGGCTTTTACCTGATCGCCTATGCAGGTGGTGCCTGGTGGAGCCTTATATCCCCCCTGCTGATGACATTGTTGTTGCTTAAAGTAAGCGGCGTTGCCTTGCTGGAAAAAGACATCGGCGATAGAAGACCTGAATATGCTGAATATATCAAACGCACCAATGCGTTCTTTCCTGGCAATCCAAAATACTAAAGAACCAAAATAAACGAACCGAAATACTCAAGGAAATAAGTAGCGAGATCATGACCCATATAAAAGCCAGCGAACCAATCATGAATGTGATGAAAACCTTAATCCTGAGTATCGCGGCAAGCGGTATCAGCATGGTTTCATCTGTTGCTATGGCTAAAGAATGGGCTTTTGACGTATACCTGGATAAAAGCAAAATGGGCCAGCATACCTTTACCCTGAATGAAGCTAACCAAGTCACAAGCGCGGCCAAATTCAATGTAAAAGTGCTATTCGTAAACGCTTACCAGTATGACCATAAAGCGGTGGAAAAATGGCAAGGCGACTGTTTGGCAACCCTTAGCTCACATACGGTGGAAAACAAAGTCACCACTGACGTTAAAGGCAAAACAACCGATGGGAATTTTGTGGTTGAAGACGGCAAGAATAAGCAAAGTTTACCAGCCTGTGTCATGACATTCGCTTATTGGAACCCCAAAATACTTGAGCAAAACAAACTCCTGAACCCGCAGAACGCAGAGTGGCTAGATACTAAAGTCAGCAAAATTGGCGTTGAAACAATCGAGGTCAAAGGCAAAAAAACAGAAACCACGCATTACAAACTTGATGGCAGCCTAGACGGAAAAAGTAAATTAAAAATCGATCTTTGGTACGACACCGCCAATAACGATTGGGTGGCGCTCAAATCGATCACACCTGAAGGTTATACCGTTAATTATAAATTACGTTAATTTAACCTCTTATACTATTGAATATAATATGAAAAATATAATTATCATGTCCATTTTTTCCGCTCTGTTAGCTGCTTGCGCCAGCACAAACCAGTCGTCAATCGCTACTGTGCCATCGGTAGATTTGCCAAGATTCATGGGCGACTGGTACGTCATCGCAGCCATACCGACTGCAATTGAAACCGAAGCTTATAACGCGATTGAGAATTACAAACTCAATGCTGACGGTACTATCGCAACCACCTTCACATTCAATAAAGGTGCTTTTGATGGCAAATTAAAGGCCTACCACCCTAAAGGTTTTGTTGTAGAAAACAGCGGTAATGCACTTTGGGGCATGCAGTTCATATGGCCAATCAAAGCTGAATACCGTATCGCTTACCTCGACCCAGCCTATAGCAAAACCATTATTGCCCGAAATGCCCGTGATTACGTGTGGATCATGGCTAGGAAACCTGTATTGAGCAATGAAGAATACGCAGAACTAACCAGCATTGTTGGCAAATTGGGCTACGACTTAAGCAAATTGCGTAAGGTGCCACAAAGTAACAAATAGAACATTTCCTAATAGGAAATATTGATACAGCGACCAAGCATATACAGGATATTACATTCACATGTTGAAAAAACTGATTCACTGGTTTGATAACGAAGCGGCAACCCCAGACGATCTCTCAGTAGAAGGCTGGGCTGATGTCGACTGGCTGCGCGTCATTCCCTTTATTGCAATGCATTTAGCGTGCTTTGCCGTGTTTTGGGTAGGCGCCAGCTGGTTTGCAGTGATTTTTGCCATTAGCCTCTATGCTATCCGTATGTTTGCCGTAACTGGTTTCTACCACCGTTATTTTTCGCATAAGGCTTTCCGTACTTCACGTTTTATTCAATTTGTTTTAGCCGTACTTGGCGCCTCAGCGGTACAAAGAGGCCCATTGTGGTGGGCATCTCACCACCGCGATCACCATGTGAACTCAGACGAATATGAAGACGCTCATTCCCCTGTTCAGCATGGTTTCTTATGGAGTCATCTTGGCTGGTTTTTATCTAACAGGCACTTTGCGACTAAAACCGAGCGCGTAAAAGAATTAGCCAAGTATTTAGAATTGCGCTTACTAGACCGTTTTGATGTCATCGTACCACTGTTGCTGGCGATCAGTATTTACTTGCTCGGTAGCTTTCTGGAAAGCACTGCACCGCACCTGAATACCAATGGCTGGCAGTTGCTGGTATGGGGTTTCGCCATCTCTACCGTGGTGCTTTACCACGCCACTTTTACCGTCAATTCACTTGCTCATGTATGGGGCCACCGTCGCTATGCCACTAGCGACCATAGCCGTAACAATCTATGGATTGCACTCGTGACACTGGGCGAAGGCTGGCATAACAATCATCACCATTTTCCTGGCTCAGCCCGACAAGGTTTTTATTGGTGGGAGATCGATTTTACTTATTACGGCTTGAAAGTACTCGCCGCATTAGGCTTAATATGGGACTTGCGCACCGTGCCAACGGAAATCCGCGAATCCAGAAAAATAAAATATTAAAAGAATACTAAGGGAAGCATCAGTTTGAAAATCGCTATCATCGGCAGCGGGATTGCAGGTAATACACTTGCGTACCATTTATACCAAAAACATGACATTACTGTATTCGAGGCTGAAAGCCATATTGGCGGCCATACGCATACCCACGAAATAAATCATGAGGACAAAAATGTTTCGGTCGATACCGGCTTCATTGTGTTTAATAACCGCACCTACCCAAACTTCATCCATTTGCTAGATGAGCTTAAAGTCGCCTGGCAGCCAAGTAACATGAGCTTTAGCGTTAGGGATGAATTGAGCGGCCTAGAATACAACGGAACTAGTTTAAATAGCTTGTTCGCACAACGCAGCAACCTGTTCAAACCCTCATTCCATAGGATGATTAGAGACATTCTGCGTTTTAACAAAAGCGCTTTGGAGCTGCTGGATGATGGCAGTGAAATCAGGCTGGGCGACTACCTAAGGCAAGGCCAATATAGCCAGCAATTTATCGATCAATACATCATCCCGATGGGCTCAGCTATTTGGTCAACCGAAGCCAAGCAGATGCTGGAATTTCCGGCACGTTTCTTTGTGCGCTTTTTCCATCACCATGGCATGCTCACGGTGAATAACCGGCCTGAATGGCGCACCATTGTTGGTGGTTCAGCCAGTTACGTTAAAGCGCTAACCGAAAATTTCAAGTATAAGATACGTTTGAATACACCGATAGAAAGTGTGCGCCGCCTCAAAACTTCAGTGCGCGTGAAACCTTTATTTGGCGAAGAAGAAAAATTCGATTACGTATTCTTTGCCTGTCATAGCGACCAGGCCCTGAAAATGTTAAGCGATGCTTCTCCGCATGAAACAGAGATCTTAGGCGCGATTCCCTACCAGGAAAATACCGTGTATCTGCATCATGACGTATCGCTTATGCCTAAACGGAAGCTGGTCTGGGCAGCCTGGAACTATCATCTCACGCCTATCCCTACTGGTCGTGTGTCCGTGACTTACAACATGAACATCCTACAAAACCTGCAATCGGAAGAGCCGTTGCTCGTCACGCTTAACCATACCAATTTAATTAACCCGGCTAAAGTGTATAAGCGCATTAAGTATATGCATCCGGTTTATACCGTTGCCGGTACTAAGGCGCAGGCAAGGCACAGCGAGATCAGCGGCGTCAATCGTACAGCTTATGCTGGCGCTTATTGGCGCAATGGCTTCCATGAAGATGGCGTCGTGAGCGCTTTAGAAGCCCTTAAGCATTTTGAGCGAGCGCAATCAGAGTGAAACTGAGCTATCACAATGAATAGCGCTATTTACACAGGCTTGGTGCAGCACCGCCGCTTTTTACCGAAAGCGCATCAATTTCAATATCAGGCTTTCATGATGTACCTAGATCTTGATGAGCTCCCTACCGTATTTAATGGCAGTTCAGCCTGGTCTAACGATAAGCCGAACTTGGCTTATTTCAAGCGGGCTGACTACTTTGGCGATGCAAATAAACCTTTAAAAGAAGAGATACTTGCCAAAGTAAAACAGGAGATTAATAAGAGCCCTGCAGGAAAAGTCTGCCTGCTCACCAATCTGCGCTACTTTGGTTATTGCTTTAACCCCGTCAGTTTTTACTATTGTTACGCGGCTGATAACACGACGCTGGAAGCGATCGTCACGCACATCACCAATACTCCCTGGGGTAAGGATCATGCTTATGTGCACGATTGTGCCAATGAAAACTCAAGCTTGAACCTAGGATTCAATTTCCAGAAATCATTTCATGTTTCGCCTTTCATGCCTATGAATATTGAATATATATGGCAGTTCTCACGGCCAGGTGAGCACTTAAGTGTGTATATGCAAAACCGCCAGGAAAATAAAAGCAGCCATAAAAAAATAGCTGGGAAGAAAGTGCCTGGCGAAAAGATGTTTGACGCCACACTTACCTTACAACGTCTGGAATTAAGCCCAAAAACCTTAAACCGTATGCTACTTAAGTATCCATTCATGACCATCAAAGTCATCGCCGCGATCTATTGGCAGGCGCTACAGCTATGGCTTAAACGCACCCCATTTTACTCTTACCCTACTAACGCAAATTGAGTGCATCTATGATCAATTCCAACCTATCTGCAGAAACGCTGACGCTTAACCTCAGGCAAAAAAGTCGATCGAAATGGGTCGCTGATTTCGCTAAAACACAGATTCTAAAGCGCTTGAGGCTGCTTCACACCGGGCACTTAGTCTTGATTGAAGGTATGGAAAGGTATTCATTTGGTTCAGAAGGCAATATAAGTGCGACTATCACCGTGCATGACCCGCGCTTTTATGGAGAAATCGCATTCGGTGGCAGCATAGGCGCTGGCGAAGCTTATATGCTGGGTTATTGGAGCGCGAGTAACTTGACTGATGTCATCCGCCTGATGTGCCTCAACCAAAGCGTGATGGATAGCCTGGAAGGTGGCTACCAATGGCTCACCAAGCCACTCATGAAAGTATTGCACTGGCTTAACAGCAATACCGCAGAAGGTAGCCGCAAGAATATCGCTGCACATTATGACCTCGGCAATGACATGTTCGGATTATTTCTTGATTCGACCATGATGTATTCCAGCGCCATTTTTAATGGCTACACACATACTCTGCGCGCCGCGTCTGAACTCAAACTTAAAACTATTTGCGATAAGTTGCAGCTAAAACCTACTGACCATGTCATCGAGATCGGCACAGGCTGGGGCGGTTTTGCTATTTATGCCGCCACCCACTATGGCTGCAAAGTCACCACAACTACGATATCAAAACAGCAGTATGAATTAGCCAAGCAGCGTGTGATTGAATCGGGCTTGCAGGACAAAATTACTTTACTGCTGGAAGACTATCGCAATCTGCAAGGCCATTATGACAAGCTGGTATCGATTGAGATGATTGAGGCGGTCGGTTACCAGTTCTATGATACTTATTTCGCTAAAGTAGGCACCCTTCTAAAGCCTAATGGACTTGCGCTAATCCAAGCCATCACCATTGCGGACCAACGCTATGAAAGCGCAAAGAAATCGGTAGATTTCATCCAGCGCTATATCTTTCCCGGTTCATGTATCCCATCGAATACTGCCATGTTGAATAGCATCACTAAAACCAGCGATTTGCGTTTATTTGACCTTGAAGATATCGGTCCGCATTACGCAACCACGCTAAGAATCTGGCGTGAGAACTTCTTTGTCAATATTGAAGCGGTTCGCAAGCTTGGCTATTCCGAAGAGTTCATCAAGATGTGGGAGTTCTATTTGTGCTATTGCGAAGGCGGATTTGCCGAACGCGCTTTAGGTGATGTTCACTTGCTACTCGCGAAACCAGAGAATCGCAGAGCCGCGTTAATCTAAAAGCGCATTAATTTAAAGAGCGTTAATTTAAGGCGACATTTGAGTTAGGGCTGCATCCTCATGTACCATTGCGCTACATGAAAACAGCTCAGCAAAATGCATTGAATCAGGCTTTGGAATGGCGCGATGGCCAGCCTTATTCTACGCAATTCCAGGATATCTATTTCTCTAGCGATGACGGCCTGGCAGAAACCGATTATGTATTCCTGCAAGGCAATGACTTACCCAAGCGATTCCAGCAACTAGACTTGAATTCTAGCGAATTCATCATCATTGAAACCGGCTTTGGCACAGGGCTTAACTTTCTTTGTGTTGCCAAGCTATGGTTAGAATTAGCACCTGTAAACGCCAGATTGCATTTTATCAGCACAGAGAAATACCCGTTGTCACTATCAGATGTTGCTGCTGCTCACGCCTTGTGGTGTGGTTTAAAAGTCCTAAGCCAAGAATTTCTGCTTTCATATCCAACACTGTTAGATGCCAACCAAACCGCATCTTTATTTGATGATCGCGTACAGCTTACTTTATTGATAGGTGATGCGAACATTACTTTAAAGGACTTAGCTATTAAAGCCGATGCGTGGTTTCTGGACGGGTTCGCTCCTGTCAAAAATCCGGATATGTGGCAAGCTGAGCTGTTTTCACAAATGGCCAGGCTATCCAATCCTGGAACTACCTTTGCAACTTTCACCAGTGCTGGAACTGTGCGTAGAGGATTGCAAGCTGCAGGCTTCAGTGTCACCAAACAGCCAGGTTTTGGCAAAAAACGTGAAATGCTTATCGGACAATACATAGGTCTGGATACGCGATGAATGACCAAAGACCAAAAACCGCCATCGTAATAGGTGGCGGCATTGCTGGTTGCAGCACAGCCTATATGCTAGCTAAACGCGATATCCAGGTGACCCTAATTGAGCGGAATCCAGGCTTGGCGTTGGAAGCTTCGGGCAATCCTGTTGCCGTGTTATATCCACGCCTTAGCGGACAGGACACCGCTTTAGAAAAGCTTAACCTATACGGTTATGAATTCACCCTGCAGCTACTAAATGAATTAGGCTTTGAGCGCTGCAATTACAGGCCTTGCGGCGTGATACAGCTTGCCATCGATAATAAGCAACAGCTAAAAAATAGTCTGCTAAAAGATAAATATCATGATGATTTTTTTCTCGGTATGGATGCGGCTCAATTAAGTGAGGTAGCCGGAATTTCTGTAGATTATTCTGGCTTGTATTTCCCTGAAGCGGGAGGTATTAACCTGGCGCATCTATGTAAGGTATTAACAGAACATACTAACATCCGCACGCTTATCAATACGCAGGCTATAAGCATCAAAAAATTCAATGAAGGAGATAGTGTAAGCTGGATGGTTGAGGCTGGCGATCAAACTATTGCTAGCTCAGATATCGTCGTCATCGCTAATGCGCATGATGCTATGCAGTTCTCTCAAAGTGCGCATATTCCATTAGTCGCTACCCGCGGTCAGATAACTAATCTGCAGGCTACTCAACAAAGTAGCATGCTGAAGACGATATTATGCGGCGAAGGTTATATGAGTCCGGTAGAAAATGGCTTGCATTGTCTGGGAGCCACTTTCAACAAGCAGGATGATGACACTACTATCCGCGCTAGCGACCATAAAGAAAATTTGCAGCTTCTTAAAAAAATGTCTCCGCAGCTATATGAAGACCTGCAAAACAATATTGTTTCCGGTCGGGTTTCATGGCGCAGCCAAACTCCTGATTACCTACCCGCCGCAGGCCAATTGCTGGATACAGATATATTGCGAGCGAATCAGTACTTTTATAATGATACGCCGGGTAAATTACCCTTCTCAAAAGGCTTGTATGCCAATATCGGTCATGGTGCCAAAGGTTTTTTAAGTGCGCCATTGTCTGCAGAGATCATTGCCACACATGCCGCTCATGAAAACTCGCTAGCGCCTATTGAACTACGTAACGCATTGCAGCCAAACCGTTTTATCCTGCGCAAGATGGGATTAAAGTTACTGGCGCAAAACCTGATTAGCACCTGATTTCCGCATAAGAAGACCGCCTGATGTAAAATCGAATCATGCAAAACAAACCTCCTTCTTCATCTATCGCTTCGCTTTACCAGCAGGCTTATACATTCCATTGCAATGGCCAGTTTGCGGAAGCTGCATCTTCGTATCAACAGGTCATCGCACTGCAAGCAAATCATGCCGATGCGCACCATATGTTAGGCTTAGTGTGTTACCAGACAAATCGCCCTGCCGAAGCGATTGCACATATTTCACAGGCTTTATCTATAGCGCCTCGCAATCCTGATTATTTGAATAACCTTGGGCTGGCACTGCGCGCCGATAATCAGCATGAAGCTGCATTAAAAACCTTTCAGCAGGCAATTTTACTGCAGCCTAAAGACTTGGATGTACAACTTAATTTGGCGAATACCTTGCTCGAATTGCAAAGGTTTGAAGAAGCCGCAAATTATTATCGCCGTGTGCTTAAAGCAAACAATAGAGAAGACTTGCGTGGCGCTTTGGCGCACTGCCTATCCAATATGGGTAATCATGCACATGCTGCAGCGCAATATGCGAAAGCTGAGTTCTGCTTTGTGGAAGCCATTAGCCTTGTCAATAATGATGCGGCTTTTTATTACAACTTAGGTAACGCGCAACGGGAGTTAGGTAAACCTGCCGAAGCTGCAAATCAATATACAAAGGCCATACAATACGCGCCAGATGATGCGGATGCTTACAACAATTTAGGTAATGTTCAGCGTGAATTGGGACAACTTGATCTAGCTATTGCCAGCTATGAGCAAGCCTTGCGGATCAATCCACAGCTTTATCATGCAAAGGTCCATTTAATTCACCAGAAACAGCATATCTGCGATTGGGATAATCTCGAAAACGATGTCCAGCAAGTGCGCGAATGGGTAAGGACACAGCCGCAGGCTCAGGTTTCTCCTTTTGCGTTATTGGCCATGCCGGGAACGACACTGGAAGAACAAAAGCGATGCGCGGATAATTGGGTAAAGAGTCGCTATACAGAGTTGATCCAACATGGTGCTGCGTTACATTTTCATAAATCAGACTCACATGGAAAGTTGCGAATCGGTTATTTGTCTGCCGACTTCCGTTTACATCCATTGGCATTTTTAATCAGTGAACTCATAGAATTGCATGACCGAGCTGAATTCGAAATCCACGCTTTTTCCTATGGCCTCAATGATAAATCCGGCGCCAGAGCCCGGTTGGAAAAGGCTGTGGATCATTTTCACGATATTCGCAACCTGTTCGATATTGACGCAGCTAAAAAGATACATGCGAATGAAATCGATATCCTCGTTGATTTAACCGGCTTTACCCAAACCAGTCGTAGCGGCATCGCAGCCTTACGCCCTGCGCCAATCAATGTAAATTGGTTGGGCTTTCCTGGCACCATGGGTAGCCTAGATGGCAAGCCTTTATTCGACTATATACTAGCTGACAGCTTCATTTGCCCGCCTGAGCAAGCAGTTCATTATGCAGAAAGCGTAGCTGCGCTGCAGGACTGTTATCAGCCAAATGATAGGCAGCGGCCTATAGGCAACATCCCAAGCCGACAAGCATGCGGATTACCTGATAACGCTTTTGTATTCTGCAGCTTTAACCAGACCTTCAAAATCACGCCGAATGTCTTTGCAGTGTGGATGCGCTTATTAAAAACCGTACCGGATAGTGTGTTATGGCTGCTAGATTGTAATGAATGGGCGAAACATAACCTGCTTAAAGAAGCCGCCAAATCAGGCATAGCGAGTGATCGAATCATTTTTGCATCACGTGTAGCAATTGCCGACCATCTTGCCCGACATGTCCATGCGGATCTATTCCTGGATACCCTGCCTTACAATGCCCATACTACTTGCAGCGACGCGCTATGGATGAGCTTGCCTGTATTGACCTGTGCCGGCGAGACTTTCGCATCCAGGGTCGCTGGTAGTTTATTAACTGCAATAGATTGTCCTGAATTGATTACTTATAATTTGCATGATTACGAAGCAAAAGCGCTAGAACTAGCCAAGGATGCTGCGCAACTGCAAAACATAAAAGAAAAATTGAACAATAACAAAAGCAACTCAAAATTGTTTGATACCACACGTTTTGCTAAATCCCTGGAAGAGACGTACCAAGACATGTGGAAACAAAAAATTATGCTAAAGTCATAAAAATTTGTTTCACCTACCCAACATAATAAAAAATAAGTAACAGGACTAATAAACATGGCAGCTATCGACATCACCCCTATCTTAAAATTCATGCTGGATAAAGGTGGTTCTGATCTGTTTTTTAGCACTGGCGCGGCGATTCATATCGAAGTAGAAGGCGATACGCTGCCTATCAATTCGCAGATCATGGCACCTGGCGTTATCAAGGAAATTGCTTATTCCATCATGAGTCCCGAGCAGATCAAAGAGTTCGAAACCACACTCGAATGCAACTTTGCGATTGGGAAAAAAGATATCGGCCGCTTCCGTATCAATGTATTCAAGCAGCGCGGCGAAGTTGGCATGGTGATCCGCCATATTAAAACTGATATCCCTTCGATCGAGACATTAGGCTTGCCACCCATTCTTAAAGAGCTCATTAACCGTAAGCGTGGCTTGATCCTAATGGTAGGCGCTACAGGCTCAGGTAAATCGACTTCTCTCGCCGCGATGATAGACCACCGCAACGAAACCACTACTGGGCATATCCTGACGCTGGAAGACCCGATTGAATTCGTGCATCCACACAAAAAATCTATCGTAGACCAACGCGAAGTAGGTATCGATACCCTGTCTTTTGAAAATGGCCTTAAAAACGCCATGCGCCAAGCGCCTGACGTTATTCTGATTGGTGAAGTCCGTGATATGGATGGGATGAAAAATGCCTTGGCTTACGCTGAAACCGGCCATCTATGCCTGGCCACCCTGCATGCGAACAATGCCAACCAGGCGCTTGAGCGGGTGATCTCTTTCTTCCCGGAAGAAGCCAAAGCCGGTTTGCTATTGGGTATGTCAATGAACCTCGTGGCCATCATTTCGCAGCGCTTGATTCCGGGCAAACAAAGCAAACGCGTCGCCGCCATTGAAGTGATGATCAATACGCCTTATATGGCGGAACTGATCGAGAAACAAAAAATGAACGATATGAAAGAAATCATGGCGGATAACAATGATATCGGCATGATGACTTTCGACCAGTCCTTATTCAAGCTATTTGCTAACGGCAAAATTGATGAAGAGAATGCATTGGCGAATGCCGATTCACGTAATGATTTATCACTCAAAATCCGCTTTGCGGCTGAAGGTAACCGTAATTCAAGCTTTAGCTAACTTACTGATTAGTGCGTATTATTATTCAATGCAGCGAATACCGCTGCAGAGATAATCAGCATGCCGCCGAGCCATTCATTCCACGCCATCACTTCATGCGCTAAAAAGTAGGAAGCAATAGCTGCAACCACCAGCTCAAACAAGAACAGCACCGAAGCCCGCGTAGCTGTGATCTTGGTCACGCCATATTGCACAAAGCCCGTCGCAGCGATCAACAGTAAGGCAATTACTGTCAGGATTAGCCAATGTTCAGGAGTCAAAAAATGAGGGCTCGGAAACTTTTCGTTGGTAAAAAGTATAAATAACAGCGAGGCGAGTATTACCCCTACCCATACCGCAAACGACTTGGCGCGTATGGTTAGATGACTAGATTTGCGGGTAATGACGTTAGTCAGCGAAAACCCTATACCCGCAGACAATGCGAACCAATCGGAATCGCTGCTAGGCATGGGGAAAGCAATCACCGGGCTGGAAAAATCATATAGCATGATGAATGCTCCTATTAGGGAGATTGCTATCGCTATATAGCCGGTAAGCTGGGTTTTCTCTTTTAGCCAGAAATGTGCCAGTATCAATGTCCATAGTGGTGACAGGTAAAACAACAGCATCACCCGCATGACTTCGCCATCGATCACAGCGAGTACGTAACTTAGATTAGTCCAACCGGCAATCAAGCTCAGCCAAATGATACTGAAGGGTAATTTAAATATGCCGCGCCAGTATTTAATAAAATACGTACCGGCGATTAACGTTGCGATGCAATAGGTATAAAAACTTGAGGCAACGCCGGATACGCCGGCTTCAGACATGATCCGATACGGATACCAGATAATCCCCCAGCACAGTGCACCAAACAGCAGCCCGAAGATTGCAAAGTAGTTTTTATTATTCAAATTGCTATTATTTTTATTGCTATCGTTTTTGATATCTTTTTTAATGGGGCTCACTGTAATCCTTGCTTACTATCTGCTTTATTGAATGAATTCTTGCTCTATTGAATGCAGGCTATCTATAATTCAGCCTATGAATCCAAACCTAAACCTACTCCAGCCCTATCCTTTTCAACGTTTACGCGATCTGTTCAAAGGCACAACACCGAATCCCGCTTTCGCACCAATTAATCTATCGATTGGCGAGCCTAAACATGCGACACCGCAGCTCATTAAAGATGCCCTGATCGATAATCTAGGAGGGTTGGCTAATTATCCCACGACTCTGGGCTCGGTAGAATTAAGACAAGCGATTTCAAGCTGGATTTCACGCCGTTACAATGTACCAGCCTTGAACCCGGATAAAGCGATATTGCCTGTCACTGGCAGTCGCGAAGCCTTGTTTGCGTTTGCGCAAGTGATCATAGATGGTTCTAAAACCAAGCCTGTAGTCATCTCACCTAATCCGTTCTACCAGATTTACGAAGGCGCAGCATTTCTAGCGGGTGCTGAACCTTACTTCTTGAATACTCTGCCAGAAAATAATCACGCAATGGATTTTGCCAGCGTGCCGGTTGAAGTGTTAAAACGCACGCAATTGGTTTATGTATGCAGCCCAGGCAACCCTTCCGGCAAGGTCATGAGCTTGGCACAATGGAAAGAAATATTCGAGCTATCAGACCAATATGGATTTGTCATCGCAGCTGATGAGTGCTATTCAGAGATTTACTTTGATGAAGCGACACCTCCTTTGGGTGCCTTGCAAGCCGCACAACAATTAGGTCGGGATTATAAAAACCTAGTGATTTTTAGTTCTCTGTCTAAACGCTCAAACGTACCCGGCATGCGCTCTGGCTTTGTGGCTGGTGATGAAACAATCATTGAGAAATTCGCGCTATTCCGGACGTATCATGGCTGCGCCATGAACCCGGCCGTGCAAGCTGCCAGTTTAACCGCCTGGAACGATGAGGCGCATGTGATTGAAAACCGCAGATTATATGCGGAAAAATTCAATACTGTGACCAATATGCTGGGTGATAAGCTTGAAGTTGAAATGCCAGATGCAGCGTTCTATCTGTGGGCAAGAACTAAAGAAAGCGATACCGATTTTGCATTAAAACTCTACCGAGATTTCAATGTAACGGTTTTGCCTGGTAGTTATTTGGCTAGGGATGCACATGGAGCAAATCCAGGTAAGAATTTCGTACGCTTAGCCTTAGTTGCAAGCTTGGACGAATGCATAGAAGCAGCTAAACGCATTAACTCTATGTAGAAAATATCATAATTCACATTA
This sequence comes from Methylotenera sp., assembly GCA_035460225.1. GTDB lineage: Bacteria > Pseudomonadota > Gammaproteobacteria > Burkholderiales > Methylophilaceae > Methylotenera. Next base: position 54,790 of record DATHWX010000022.1, on the reverse strand, counting down.
AGTATAAATTTTAATTGTTTGATTTAATGTATTTATTATTCAATCTTACTGCCAACGTACTTAGCGCAATTAGAGCGATACCAATCATTACTAATGCTATCGGCCAACCCACTGTATGTGCAAAATGCTTAGCGGTGTAATAGCCAATATATACCAGCATCGCTAACGTACCTACCAGCAATAAAGTCCTGCTGCGTACATACGTACTCAAAAACACAATGAATGCCGAAAGGCCCAGATAAACCAATTCAAACGGTGTATTTCTTACGCCTTCAAAGACTGACCACATAAGTATCATCGACCCGACAAAATACCAAAATGGCGCAATGGCCAAATGGCGCGACTGATTTAAAGCATAAGCGATACACATGAGCGAAATACCAATAACGGTACCGATCAGCTTTTCATTCATATCCCAAATGTCGAATAGATTAGCAAAGAAAATACAGCCAAATAAGATTGCGCTGAATGCCAATACCGAACGCCCTTTTGACCAGAAGGTAGCGCCCTGCTGAATGAGCATATAAATTGACATAAAAAGTAACCCATGGCGCGGATCGCCGCCAGATGAGTACTCTTGCAACATCACCAAAATACCAGTGGGCTGTAATAAAGACGACATTAAGAATAAGGGCGTCGCCGCACGCTCATATCTCTTATCAGTCAAACAGGCAACGCCCATAAAGAACGTAATCAGGCCAGTTCCCAACGTAGTAATGACTCGTTGAGCGGAGCCGAAATCTGCCCAGTACATGGAGATAAATACACCTATGCCGGCGAATACGAAAATCCCACCTATGTAACCGAATAGTTTAGATAAGATACCGGAGGCTTGGTCATTGACTTGCTGCTGGCTGTTCGTAAGCGCATTAGCGATGTCTTCCAGGGTAATATCGTGATGTTTGGCAAGTAAGACAATGTCTTGCAAAGCTTCTTCTTTTTGCAACATAGACATCGCTCCTTATTTTTTGATGATCCAGCCGATAAATTTAACCTGGTTGTAGTAAAAGTCCTGTTGGGTTTCCGGTAACTTATAGCCTACGTTGCCTTTGGTAATACGAAAGCCGGTATTACGGTAACCACCACCAAACAGGCTGCCCATTAAGCCACCACCGCTGTAGTTCGGTCCTTCCAGTTTGTAGCCATCCGGTGAAACAGTCGAGTTGTCAATTACATAATTTTTGGTTTCTTCTACCACCATCTCACTATTGGTTTCGGTAAGCTTTGAAGTATCTATATTGATTTCCCGCACGGTTTCAGTCTTGGCGTCATAAGCTAACAATGTATTGATATTGGAGTTTCTAGGTTTCTCTTCATTTTTCTTGGCTTTAACAACCAAATGTTTATCCTTTACCGCATAGCTCAGCAAATAGTCAGGCGCATTTTGATAGTCATATTTCGTTACGGTAAATAACATTTCATACTGCGGCGGCGTAGCCATGGATTTGGGGATCACGGTCGCTACAAAAAACAGAACGATCAATAACAGCGGTAAGCTCAAGCCAATAACCAAGACCAGATTTTCTTTTATGAATCTTTTAATCGCCATATTGAAATCCCTTATTATTTTATTTTTGAATGAATTCTCTTACTTTATCAAATACTAATTCATTTAACGCAGCATCCAGGCAATCCAATTCCACTACATCATCCATACCACGCAACCAGGTAAGCTGGCGTTTTGCCAATTGACGTGTAGCAAAAATTCCGCGGTCGCGCAGTTCAGCAGCATCGTATTCACCTGTTAAATGCTCCAGCGCTTGGCGATAACCTACGCAACGCATGGATGTTGATTCAGCTGACAGTTGCGGATATTTGGCAATTAATGTTTTAACTTCATCCACAAATCCTGCTGCCAGCATCTGGTCAAAACGTAATGCAATCCGTTCATGCAAAACCATACGGTCACTTGGAATCAGTGCGATTTTCAATAACTCGTACGGTAAGGCCTCGCTGGTCTGCTTAGCATATAAGGCAGTCATGCTCTCGCCAGTGAGTTCAAACACTTCCAGAGCACGTTGAATGCGCTGCGCATCATTAGGTTGCAAACGTGCCGCTGTTTCGGGGTCTACCAATGCTAATTTTTCATGCATGCCTGGCCAGCCGATCAGCGCAGCTCTTGCATCCAGCCTGGTACGCACTTCTTGATTTGCTTCCGGCAAACCGCTTAGTCCTTCTTGTAATGCTTTGAAGTACAGCATGGTCCCGCCTACCAATAACGGGATTTTTCCGCGTGCGGTAATCTCACCCATTAAGCGTAAAGCATCCGTTCTGAAATTCGCCGCTGAATATGCACGTGTTGGGTCGATGATATCAATCAGGTGATGCGGTGCTTTCGCCAAGATTGGCGTGTCAGGCTTGGCTGTGCCGATATCCATATCTTTGAATACCAGCGCTGAATCAACACTGATGATTTCTATAGGAAGTCTTGTATAAAGCTCTATAGCCGCACCAGTCTTCCCGCTGGCAGTTGGACCCATGAGAAAAATAGCTTTTACCAATTAATGCCCGCACCATTGATCTTCACATGGCAAACCATCGCCATCACCGTCCATAATTGTTCCAGGACAATTATTTAGATAATATTTAGCTTCTTCGCATGATGCCATTTGCGAACAACTCGTTTTATTGGCACAACGATATCGATGGCTATCAACTCCATTATGAGCTTCGATAGAATTTGTTGCATCTATGGAAGAAGACGATGCTTGTAGTCTATTACTAGTAAAACTCATATCTTTAAGAAAGATAAAAGTTACAAAAATGGCTAGAGACAAAATAAATACAAGATTATGATTTTTTTTATTTGTTATTTTCGAACCGCGTTGAATTTTGTTACTAGTAGGTCGATTAATGTATAAAACATTTTGTGCCTGAAATCCCTTTTTAGTATCTTTTATTATTTGATAAGTAACTGCCTCATCAATTTCTGGTCGTTTTTCTAATTTTGGGAAAGCACTGATATGGGCAAAAATTTGCTCATTGCTATCTTTAGGACAAATAAACCCATAACCTTTGTCATCAAACCATTTAATAATTTTACCTTCTTGACGCATTACTTCCCTCGCATGAACATCTTATCTAGATCGCTCATAGCTACTTGAAACCAAGTTGGACGGCCATGATTGCACATACCACTTCGTTCCGTAGCTTCCATATCGCGTAACAGAGCATTCATTTCAGGGATTGTGAGGATACGATTCGCACGTACAGCAGCGTGACAAGCCATAGTGCCTAGCAGCTCATTACGGCGCTCGGTCAATGCGCGGCTGGCACCGTATTCTCGCAGGTCTTTGAGAACGTCACGGGCTAAAGTGACTGCATCGGCATCTTGCAGCATAGTAGGAACGGCACGCACAGCCAACGTAGTGGGCGACAATACGGCAATATCAAAGCCTAGCTGCTGCAGGCTGCTGTCATTACTTGCCAGTGCTTCCTGCACGGTTGCCACTTCTAACCTATCTGCATTGAAGCTAACAGGTATCAATAACGGCTGCATAGGCACGGTTTTATGGTCGAGAGCATTCTTGAGCTTTTCGTACATGATGCGCTCATGTGCTGCGTGCATATCCACCACCACCAAACCCAGTTTGTTTTGCGCCAGCACGTAGACGCCATGAATTTGTGCCACGGCAAAGCCTAACGGAAAGTCTTCCGGAGTTTGGCTTTTAAATTCTTCGGCATAGCATACTGGGCTGGCAAACTGGCGCTCATTGTTCAAGCTATTGCTTGAAGCATTAGCATTAGCATTAGCACCAAATAAGGTTTGGTAAAAATTGCTGGGTTCATTTGCAGCCAAATTAATCTGCGATTGGTAAGTAGGATAATTTTGAGTCTGGCCGTTTTGAAACGATCCATTACTGAATGGATTATGTGCCGCCTGACTTGCCGTTACCGCATTGGAAACACCAGTTGGTGTGGCCAACGCTTTATGTAACGAATGGAATATGAAACGGTGAATAGCTTGACCATCCCTAAACCTGACTTCTGTTTTGCTGGGATGTACATTCACATCGACCAGATTTGGGTCTAGCTCAAGGAACAGCACGAAAGCCGGATGGCGATCATGATGCAGCACATCCTGATAAGCCTGGCGTATAGCATGCGCCAAGAGCTTGTCACGCACAAAACGCCCGTTTACATAGACATATTGCGTATCGCGGCTATTGCGGTTGTAAGTGGGTTTGGCAGCAATGCCCCATAAGCGCAAACCAGCGGCAGATTCATCCAGGGCGATGGATTCTGCGGCAAACTCTGCGCCTAATACTTCACTAAAGCGTTTTTCCGGCGGGCTGATAGCATAACGGCTTAATGCCCTGCCATTGTGTTGCAGCATAAAAGCTACATCTGGCCTTGAGAGCGCAACACGATGAAACGCCTCTTCGCAATGGCCGAACTCCGTACCTTCTGTTTTCAGGAATTTGCGTCGTGCTGGTGTATTGAAATATAGGTCATTCACTTCAATGACAGTGCCGCCGTCTAACGCGGCGGGTTCAATAGGAGATATCTCGCTACCATTAGAGCTGATACGCCAGGCATGTTTGGTTTCTAACCCTCTGCTGCTGATTTGTGTACGTGAGACCGAAGCGATGCTAGCGAGCGCTTCACCGCGGAAACCGAGACTGCCTACTGCTTCCAAATCTTCTAATGTGGCAATCTTGCTGGTGGCATGCCTAGTGAGCGCCATCGCTAAATCATCTTGCGCGATACCGCTGCCATTATCAGCTACCCTTAATTGTTTAACACCGCCTTGTAATAGCGACACCTGGATATCGGTGCTACCGGCATCCAGGCTGTTTTCCAGCAATTCTTTAAGCGCAGAGGCCGGACGTTCTACTACCTCACCTGCGGCAATTTGGCTGATAAGCTGGTCAGGTAGTAATCGAATAGCGTTCAGGCGTATTTGCATAACTTTCTAGGTTCGTTTCGGGTTTATTTTTATACGGCTATTGAGTATTAATACATTCGCATTTTACCTGCATCACCCCTTACGGTAACGAATTATATTAAATCCAACCAGATAGAACGATTTTCCCAATCGTACTGCCAGATTCAAGCTGGGCGTGGGCTGCACGCAAGTTTTCAGCATTAATAGGCTTCTTGATTTCATTGACCGTAGTTTTTAATGTGCCATGGTCTACCAACCTGGAAATGCGTTCGAGGATTTGATGCTGCGCTATCATGTCATCCGTTTTATAAGTTGAACGGGTAAACATCGATTCCCAAACGAAAGTCGCGCTTTTACCTTTCAACAACGTAAGGTTCAGAGACTTTTCAGCGTCGACTAGCGCGCATATCTTTCCCTGTGGTTTGATTAATTGCACCATCGTTTGGTAATACTCATCGGTACTGCTATTGCACAGAATGTAATCCACAAGCGGTATTTGATGCGCATTCATTTGAGGGATAAGGTCCTGACGATGGTTAATGACTTCATCCGCACCCAGTTCCTTAACCCATTGAATAGTTTCCGGACGTGATGCAGTAGTAACTACCTGCAGCCCGGCTACTTTTTTAGCGAGCTGTATCGCAATAGAACCTACACCGCCAGCGCCACCGATTATCAGGATACTTTTACCATGATTCTTGGCAGGGTCTTCAACGATCCCCAGCCTATCAAATAAGCACTCCCAAGCCGTTACCGACGTCAATGGCAACGCAGCACCCTGCTCCATCGTCAGCGTTTGCGGCATATGTCCGACCAAGCGCTCATCTACGAGCTGGTATTCAGCATTGGTGCCGCTACGATTCAATTCCCCTGCATAAAACACTTTATCGCCCACATTGAACAAGCTGGCTTCTGAACCCGTATCTACAACGATACCTGCAGCATCCCAACCCAAGATTTTGGGAGACTCTTCAACTTTATCTTTAGGTTTACGAATCTTGGTATCAATCGGGTTCACGGCAATCGCTTGGATATTAACAAGCAGGTCCCGACCGATGGGTTTAGGGATTTCCAGTTCTAGATCCATTAGCGATGCAACATCTTCAATGGGCAGGTAACGAGTCAGACCGATAGCTTTCATATGCGGAATCCTTCTAGCACTTAATACGAATAGTTTGGGATAAGTATGACACTAATATACACAATATTTTATAGCCAATGTTGGCATCTTGCGTTACATTCAGCGCTATGCAGAATGGCTCTCACGAACAAACCAATAATCAATATAGCAGCGCCTATTCCCAACAATTCCCGCTGGCTCGCAGCTTAAAACGCCACCATCATTTTTACCTGGGGCCTACTAATTCCGGCAAAACACACCATGCTTTAGTCGCACTGGAAAACGCAAGTTCGGGCATTTACTTGGCGCCTTTACGTCTGCTTGCCATGGAGATTCGCGATCGCTTGGTTGCCGCCGGTGTGCCCTGTAATCTCATTACTGGTGAAGAGCGTGTATTAATGCAAGGCGCGCAGCATACCGCTTCTACCATTGAGATGATGAACCCATCTAAACAAGTTGAAGTTGCTGTGATCGATGAGATACAGATGCTGCAAGACCCTGATCGCGGCTCGGCTTGGACTAACGCCTTGATTGGCGCGCCTGCTAGCCAAGTATTCAATTGCGGTTCGAATGCTGTCACAAAACCCTGTATTAAAGCTATAGAGGCCTTAAATGAATCTTATGAGATTACCCGCACCGAGCGCCTCACACCCCTGGTCGTTGAGCATGAAAGCCTGTGCGGTAAGCATTACAGTAAGCAAAAGCTGAAACCCAAACTGCAAAAAGGGGACGCGGTGATTGCATTTAGCCGCAAGGATGTGCTGACTTTATCCGCACGCTTTCGGCAATGGGGTTTTAGTGTAGCTAGCATCTATGGTGCATTAGCGCCTGAAGTGCGACGTACGGAGTCTAAGCGGTTCTGCAATGACGATGCTGACATCCTGGTAGCAACCGACGCGATAGGAATGGGCTTGAACTTGACCATTCGCCGCGTGATATTTTCCGCCACACATAAGTTTGACGGCGTTGCTTCACGCTTACTGAATGCAACAGAAGTACGGCAGATTGCCGGACGTGCAGGCCGCTTTGGCATTTACCCGACTGGGTATGTGAGCGTGCTGGAAGATGATGAACTCATTCATATTGAGCACATGCTGACCACTGATGACCGCTCGGATTTAACAAAGCTGCCGATTGGCATTACTTTTGGCGATGCGGAAAAGTTAGGGCGCAAATTGCATACCCGCAAGATTTCAGAAGTGCTGGCCTATATGCATGACAGGCAGAAATTCAATGACGATTTATTTGTTTCTGCACCTATAGGCACGCAGATTTCACAAGGCATATTAGTAGATGAGTTTGCGCCTGATATGTCACTGAAAGATAAATACATTTTTGTCTGCGCACCGATTGCCTTGAATGTAGCCTATGAAAAAGACTATTACCTGCTTTGCCTTAAAAGCGTTGCCGCTTCGCAGATACGTCACCTTCCTATTGCGCCTGTCTGGCTTGAGTCAAAAAGCCCTAAACATCTGGAAGTGGCGGAATTGCTTTCCCATAATCTTAGCCTATATGCCTGGCTGAGCTTTAAATTTCCTAAGATTTTTATAGATGGTGATAAGGTCGTAGCGTTGCGGCAGCTGGTGAGCCGCTATATTGAAGGCGCCCTACTTACCCAGGCTGGATATGGGGATACTGCCAGAGAGCAGGATTACTTAGTGAGGAAAAGAAAATAGCTTTAACTATTTTCTCCCTTAAATTATTCTTTGGCGACTTTGGTGCGCGCAAGAGCCGGATTGGTCGCAAAGTATTTTTTGATACCAGATAGAATCGAATTGACCAATTTATCTTGGTAAGCCTCGTCATTTAATTTACGCTCTTCTTCCGGATTGCTGATAAACGCAGTTTCCACCAGGATAGAAGGGATATCCGGTGATTTCAGCACTGCAAAGCCAGCTTGCTCTACATGATTTTTATGCAATGTATTGATCTCGCCTATATGTCCGAGTACGGCCTTGCCTAGTTTCAAGCTGTCATTAATTGTGGCAGTTTGAGAAAGGTCCAGCAAGGTTCTTGCCAGCACGGGGTCTTTATCATCGAGGCTTACGCCACCGATTAAATCAGATTCATTTTCCTTTTTAGCCAGATAACGCGCACTGGCACTGGTAGCGCCGCGTTCGGACAATGCAAACACAGATGATCCACGTGCTGCCTGGTTGGTAAAGGCATCAGCATGGATAGATACGAATAGGTCCGCCTGCAATTTACGCGCTTTAACCACGCGGCCATGCAAGGGAATAAAGTAATCGCCATCTCGAGTCAACACTCCGCGCATGCCAGGTTCGCTGTCGATTTTGGCCTTTAAGCGTTTTGCTACCATTAGTGTGATATCTTTTTCATGGCTACCATTCGCGCCACGGGCACCAGGGTCCTCACCGCCATGACCCGCATCGATGGCAATCACGATCTCACGCAGACTTTCTTTAGTCAGCGGTTTTACGTTTTCCGGCGATTTGATAACTTCTGTGGGTTTATTAGCTTCAGGTTTTACTATTTCAGGTTTAGGTAATTCTGAAATGGCTATTTCATCTGCAGTATCCGCATCTGGTGTCGGCAGTGGCTCAACTACCGCTTTAGGTTCAGAGGCGCTAATAGAATAGCCTTGACCATGTACGCTGTTTGGGGAAGTTGCCGAATTTGAATTTGTGGAATTTGAATTTGTGGAATTTGGATTATTAGATCCGGGATTAGTAGACCCTGGATTCGTACCGCTTGGATTATTGATGCCTGCTTGATTAGTGCTTGGCGTTTCGCGCTGTTCCAGCATTGCCATCAGTGGGTCTTTTACAGGATAAATATCCAGCACTAGCCGATTCTTGTACTCACCCGCTGGCGGCAAAGTAAAGGCATTTGGCTTGACTTCCGTTTTGAGGTCTACAACTAGGCGCACTACGCCAGGCTTGAATTTACCGACACGCACCTGCTTGATATAAGGATCGCTGGATAGAATCTTATCGGTTAAGGTCTTTAACGCCGTGTTCAAATCGATATCATTGATGTCAATTACAATCCTATCCGGATCCTTAATGATGGACATTTTATAAGTGATAGGACTATTGGCTTCCAGCGTGATACGGGTGTAGTCCTGAGCTGGCCATACCCGGGCAGCAGTCACACTATTGGCTGCAAATATTGAACTGGAAAACAGGCCAAGGGCCAGAATGGCAATACAAGAAATTAAGCTTTTAAACAATTGCATATGCCTCATATTAAATCTAGTTATACTAATATTTAATCTAGATATTAAACCTAGCTATTTTTAGCTTTGTTATTGTAGTTTTTGCTAATGATATCCAAATACCGCTGCCCAGACTCGGAGTGTGCATATAAACGTACTGTGCGGCCTGATTCCTTGATTGTAAAAGTAATATTAACATCCGGAACCGGCAATACATTCTCTGCTTTTTCAGGCCACTCAATGATACACACACTTTGCGGATTAAAGTAATCCCTGAAACCTGCAGCTTCCCATTCTTCATCATCCGTAAAACGGTATAAATCAAAATGGTAAATATTGTAAGCGCCCAGCAAATAAGGCTCTACCAAGGTATAGGTCGGGCTTTTTACCTTACCGGGATGCCCTGCCGCATGCAACAAGCCGCGTACCAGCGTGGTTTTACCTGCGCCTAAATTCCCATGCAGATACATGATCAAACCTGGCTGCAATGCCTTTGCCAATGCACCGCCAAAATCCAGCGTTGCCGCTTCATCGGCTAAATCAAGTGTAAAATTATCACTCATGGCGATCTCTACAGACAATAACGACTTTAGCAAGCTCAGCGCTGATATCAAGCGCTGGGGTCTTGAATTGGGTTTTGACCAGATAGGTATCACCGATACTGATTTGCAGCATGCTGAGGTTGAACATCAAGCCTGGATCGCTAAAGGTTTTCATGGTGAAATGGATTATATGGCAAAACATGGCGTGAAGCGTACCCGCCCTGAAGAATTGGTGCCTAATACGCTACGTGTGATTTCGGCCCGTCTGGATTACTTGCCACCTAATGCGGCTGATAGTGAAGAGGTCATGCAAGATAGCGGAAGAGCCTTTATTTCGCGTTACGCTTTGGGCCGGGATTATCACAAAGTGATGCGCAACAAACTGCAAAAGCTCAGTGAAAAAATACAGTCTGAACTCAAATTACTGCAGGAAAATCAGTTCATATCTAATAGCACATTTGAATACCGGGTGTTTACCGATAGCGCACCGGTGTTAGAAGTAGCCCTAGCAGAAAAAGCTGGCCTGGGATGGCGCGGTAAACATACGCTGCTCATCAATAAAAACCGCGGTTCCTGGTTCTTTTTAGGGGAGATATATACCAACCTACCGCTCACTATTGATGCCCCTACATCATCGCATTGTGGCACTTGCACAAGCTGTATCGATATCTGCCCTACTAAAGCCATCACCGCGCCGTATGAAGTCGATGCACGACGCTGCATCTCATATCTGACTATTGAGCTTAAAGACAGCATTCCTGTTGAATTCCGGCCACTCATAGGTAACCGCGTGTATGGCTGCGATGACTGCCAGTTAACCTGTCCTTGGAACAAATTTGCTGAAATCACTAAAGAACCGGACTTCCAGGTTAAACATGGGCTGGATAATATTAGCCTGGTTGAATGCTTCAGCTGGTCAGAGGAAATGTTCAAGCAAAAGATGGCTGGAAGTGCGATCTACCGTATCGGCTATACACAATGGCTGCGGAACATTGCAATAGGATTAGGCAATGCTATAACTTCTGAACAGGTTATTAACGCATTGCAAAAGCGTAGCAATGATGCATCGACAGTATTACGTGAACATGTTATGTGGGCGTTGGCACAGCATGGCATTAGCGCCTAAAGTTTGAACGCTCGGGCGTATTATCGTTTTTATAGAAACGCCACATGCCACGACCACCATTTTTTGCCGTGTACAAAGCCTTGTCAGCCAAATTGAGTAGCCATGCTGCATGTGTTCCATCATCCGGAAATATGCTAATGCCTATGCTTATACCAGTTTGAATGATAGTCCCGTCAGCCAACTCACAAGGAACATTCAAAGCTTCTACGATGGCTTTAGCGACTTCTGCCGCCGCCTCAATGCTGTTGATCGCATCTAAAACCAGTACGAATTCATCGCCGCTTAGCCTTGCAAGCGTATCGGTATCGCGTATCCGAGCTTTCATACGGCTTGCAGCAATCTTAAGCACTTCATCCCCAGCAGCATGGCCATAGGTATCGTTGATGACTTTGAACTTGTCAATATCCATAAACATCACAGCGCACTTCTCATTTTTACGTTTGGCACGCTCCAAGGTGTGATTAAGACGTGAGTGCAATAATAGGCGATTGGGCAAATCAGTCAAAGCATCATGCTGTGCCAGGTATTCCATATGGGTTTCTACATGCTTCATTTTGCTGATATCCAGGCTGATATCAATATATTGCAATGGCATACCCTGCTCATTTCGGATAGTACTGACCACAACCCATTCGCGGTAAACATCACCGCTTTTACGGCGCTTCCATAAAGCGCCCTGCCAAGACCCGGCCTCATCTAAAGATTGTTGTTTTTCAGCCATGGCTAACTGGTTTTTGTCCTGTGCATACAAAAAGTGTAGATGAGCGCCTGACAGTTCTTCAGCGCTATATTCGGTAATTGTGCTGAATGCAGGATTGGACAATACGATGTTTCTTTGCAGATCTGTGATAACGATACCTTCTTGGGTATTCTGAAATACCGCGTCAGCGAGATGCAGTTTCTCCTGGTGTTTTTTCCTTAAGCTGATATCGCGGACAATGCCGAGTACCGCCATACGATCAAAATACAATGTTCGATTTGCACGCAGTTCGATCCATACATAATGGCCTTCCTTATGTATAAACTGCACTTCGTAGCATCTTTCCGGTGCTTCGCCTTCTATACGCTGTTCAAACCTAAGCTTCCACAGATCTAAATATGCCGGGGCGACGACTTTCTCAAAAGATATGTGGGTGAATTCCAATGAGGTATAACCCAGCATGGTAGGCATGGCATGATTGAAAAACACGAACTTATAATCTTGCGCTACGAATACGCCATCAGCCAGGGATTCGAGTAATTGCTGATAAGTAGTATTGACCCTGGACAAACTGGTTTCAGACCGCTGGCGCGATTTTTTAGTACGGTTATAGAAATGGCTAGCCAGGACATTCGCAGATATGAATATCAGCAGGCTAATATATGAGAAAGAGCTTTGCTTGATCCAAGACAAAGGCGTAGGTACGAAGAACCACCAAGCACAAAAGCTTGCCAACAAGATGGCAAAAACACCTTCGGCAAAACTAGTGCAAAGAATACATAAACAGATGGCTGGCCAATAAATGAACCAGGAAAATGGCTTAATGAATGGCCACAGAAACCATTGAACGGCGGTCGCACCAAGAGGAAACCCAACCGTGATTAAAAAAGCACGGTATTGATACTGCGTATTGCCCCTTAACATACTAAGTTTCTCCCCTATGTGGAAGTATACTTAATCAAGGCTTTAAACACTGTAAATTAGGGTTAAATCGATTCTGCGCTTATTTTGCAGCGAACTCAAGTTTATGATTTTTATAAACTTGCTGAGGTAGGATTAAAGAAATCAAAAATTTTATAAGCTTTACTTCAAGATTTCTTGATGCCCGAATGCCAATAACGCTGCTCCTATTATCCCTGCTTGGTCATCTAAGCTGGCAAGGTGGATATTCACCCTACCACGCAAAGCTGGGATAAGGTCTTGCTGGAGTTGCTGGGTAAATTTGGTCTGCATTAATGGCCATGCTGCGCTTACGCCCCCACCCACCAGGACATCGGTCACATCAATCACTTTAAGGATATGCGCCAAGGCTTGTGCTAAAGAAATCCCGGCTAATTCATAAGCGGCAATTGCATGTGCATCACCTTGGGTAGCTAACTTAGCAACATCAACCGCTTCTAACTGTTGACCTGTGCTTTCAAAATAGCTATTCGCTACCCCGGTTGCAGAAGCATACTGCTCCATACAACCATGATTGCCGCATCCGCATGGTCGGCCTTGAGGCTGGGTAATGATATGCCCCACTTCCATGGCCACGCCATGCTGGCCTTGGAATGGCTGGCCATTGATGATCAAACCGCCCCCGACTCCTGTACCCAATCCGAGATAAATCATATTCTGCAACTTATTGCCCAAGCTCATATATTCCCCATAAGCAGCAGCCAGGGCGTCATTTTCAGTAATGACGGGTAATTTAATAAGTTGCTGCAGATCATTACTGAGGTCTACATTGCGCAAGCCAGGTAGATTCGGGGATTGTGAGATTGTCTGTGTGATCGGGTCAATAAACCCAGGGAAACCAATGCCGACAGCGAGAATATCAGAATGCTTTTCACGCACCTTTTTGATTGCAGAATCAATAGTGCTAAGAATTTTCTGCCAAGCAGTGTCTGCCGGATGTGACTTACAATAATCGGAAAAATCCGCTTGGAAACGCGCTTCTTCTATCAGGATGGCTTGGTTGTTTAGATACTGCACCACGCCCAAACGCAAGTTTGTCCCACCAACATCTATTCCAATCAACTTAGTCATAGTGGCTTAGCATACTGTTGGGCTATTTTTCCTGCCTGTACCTTCTACTACGTTGGCGAAAAACGTTTCTTGCTCGGTACTTAGCTGGTTCCATTCAAAGCGCCAACTCCAGTTTCCAGAAGCAGTGCCGGGCGTATTCATCCGGCGATCGCCATCCAATGCTAGTAAATCCTGCATCGGAATAATCGCCAGATAAGCTTTGGTAGAAAATGCCAATTCGATCAAATCCTCGGGCATCCGAACCTGATGATCATGTGAATAAAAATTGCGCAGGTAAGCATGGACCTGTTCGCGATGGTAATCATCCAGCGACTGGTACCAGCCTATAGTTGTATTGTTATCATGGGTCCCGGTATAGACCACGCTATCCACTTCAATATTTTGCGGTAAGTAAGGGTTATCTTCCGCACCACTGAATGCGAATTGTAAAATTTTCATTCCTGGAAGATGGTATCGTGCTCTTAATTCTTCGACTTCTTCTGTGATAATGCCTAGATCTTCGGCGATAAGCGTAATATTAGGTAAGGTACGTTTGATGGCTTTTAATAACGGACAACCTGGTGCTTCAACCCAATAACCATTGGCAGCAGTTTCTTCATTTGCTGGTATCTCCCAAGCAGCTTCTAAGCCCCTGAAATGGTCGATACGCACCATATCGAAAAGTGCATTTTGGGTCGCCATACGTGATACCCACCAGCTAAAATCTTCAGACTGCATTACTTCCCAGTTGTAGTGCGGATTGCCCCAACGCTGGCCGGTTTCTGAAAAATAATCAGGCGGAACACCAGCTACAACCGTCATGTTCTTCGCTTCATCGAGCTTGAATAAATTGGAGTTCGCCCATACGTCGGCGCTGTCGTACGCAACAAAAATCGGGATATCCCCAAATAGCTGGATACCTTTGCTGCCGGCGTAAGCTTTCAAAGCCATCCATTGGCTAAAAAATATAAATTGAGTGAATTGGATTGCAGCTATTTCTTCAGCCAACTCAATTTTCGATAGTTGCATCGTAACTTCATCACGATTTTTATAAACTTCCGGCCAATACGCCCAGCCCAGCTGATTAAATTTGATCCTCAGTGCTAAAAACAAAGCGAAATCATTCAGCCAATGCGCTTCTTTCCTGCAGAACTCATTGAATTGCAAATGCAAAGGATTTACATCCTGCTGGTGAAAAGTGTTGTAGGCTTTGAGTAACAAATTTGACTTACTTACGATAGGCGCAGCTAAGTCTTCTTTACTTAATAAGCCTTGAAACTCCAAGGTCTCCAGACTGATGAAATCTGGATTGCCGGCATGGGCAGACAAACATTGGTAAGGCGAGTTATCCGCATGCGGCATATTGATAGGCAATATCTGCCAGACCGTTGCCCCTAAATTATGGAGCAGATCAATGAATCGCAACGCTTCAAGACCTAGATCTCCCACACCATGGGCACTAGGCAAAGAACTTATATGTAATAAAATCCCCGCTTGGCGTTGCTTTAAATGCGCTAGGTTGATGGGTTCGGTCATGTGTATATTTTTACGTTTATTAATTATTGAAATATTGCATAAGAACCTAAGCAAAAAATATAGTGTTAATTCCTACAAAACAGCATTCTTGTTTAAAAAGGTTAGTTATTAAGCTTGACCACGTCGCATAGTTCCCCCAGCATCAGGGTTGCCGCCACCCGCGCTAATCGCGGTATTGAGTACTTCTGGCACAGGCTGCTTTAAGAGCTTATAAAGATTGATGAGGTTGCGTCGATAAAGCTTATCAAAGCTGGAAACGCTATCAGACGAGTTGTAGTCACCAAACCACCAGAACCAATCAGAGCCCTCACATATAGCTAATTGACGTTCGCTGGCGGCTTCTTCTTCCGGGCTTAGTATGTTTTGCTGCATCACATAGTCATAGACTTTTTTTGCATCGCAAAGTAGATCCCAAGCCAGATTTTTATCTTTACTGCCTATCCAGGTGCTAAATGTGCCATATACCCAGCTGCCGGCGGCTATCGCAGGCAATACAGGCGCGACCAAACCTTTAGCACTCGCATTTGGCGATTGGTACATATCCACGATATCGCTAAATGTGGTCATTTGAATGTCAGGATGATTGGATAGCGCCGCATATAACTCTTTTAAGAAATAAAAACCGTTGTAAGGGTAATATTCCCAAGCATTTTCGCCATCCAGTATCACGCTGACAACTTGTGCCGTTTGGCTTTCATTAGCGTGATGAATGCCCTCTAAAGCATGCACGAAATCGTTGACTGCATCACTTGAGTGCATTTTTGCGTACTCGAAACCAATTTTGTCTGATAACTGGTCATCCCTGAAAAAACAGAGAATATCGTGCTCACCATTGGTGATTCGATAAGGTTTGAACAGATATTCGTTTTTATCGGTGGCTTCGAGTTTGCATTTTTGCAGGCTGTTAGCTAACACCCCTTGGCCAGTTGCAGCCCAGCCCACGCCATTTTCAGCCATAAGGGATAAGGCGGCGTGGGATACGCCACCTTCTGCCGGCCACATTCCGCGTGGCACTTCACCGAACAGGTTCTCATGGTATTTTTTAGCCGTCAGAACATGCGCAATCGCACGGCTTTGGCCCCCGGGGTATTCTTTAGTTTCGGGTAATGGTGCATCAGGCATCGCATCATGTGTGCTTTTGAAATCCAGCAATAAAGGCAATATCGGATGGTAATAAGGCGTAGTAGAAATCTCGATCTGCTTAGCTTGCATAAGCTTACGATAGCGTGGGATCAAGTTTGCAATGGTTTCACCGATTACATTGAACAAACTCTGTCGGTCATTTATCGTAAAGAATTCGCCTTTATTCATCAGCGATTGCACGACAGGATTATGACGGCGTAAGCTCTCACCGCACCATGCCAGGTGATACCACACAAGCAAATCTGCTTTGTATTGTGCAGACAAATAATGGAACTGGTCGTCCGTCATAATCGGTTCAACCAATTGATACAGCTGCAGCAGTCTCTGGTAATGTGGGAATGGGCTCAGCATCTTTTCGTGATGGCTTTTAAAGCAGCTTTGTACGATTAAACGGCATTGCGCTGGCGTAATGCTATCCAACTCATTATTCACCAGCAAAGCCAGCAATGGATCACGGATATCATTGTTCTGGAATTGTTTTGTGTAGTCTTCAAGCTGGTCTAGCAAGATAGGTACGAAGTTGAAACTTACTCGCGCCTGAGCATTTTGCTCCAGGTGATAGACCATATCGCTATAATCTTTGATAGCGTGTAAATAAGTCCATGGGAGAACGTATTCGTTGCTGACTATATCCCGATAGTCGGGTTGATGCATATGCCAATATAAATTGAGGTAGAGTTTAGGGCGAACAGATTTCACTAATTAATAACTTTCTAATTCAAATTATAAATATTTGATTTTTAACTACTTTACCCGATATAGGTCTTGACCGAGCATGTCCGGCGTCACCAATGTAATACCTTTTTCTGAGACATAAAAACGTTTCGCATCCAATTCCAAGTCAACGCCAATCTGCATGCCTTCAGGAATATTGCAGCCGCGGTCAATTACCACATTTTTAAGCGTTACATTCCTATTTACGGTCACTTTTGGCAATATCACCGAGCCTTCGATCTTACAAAAACTATGCACCCGTACATCCGAAAACAATACCGAATCATCTACGGAAGAGCCGCTAATCAAGCAACCGCCTGATACTACCGAGTCAGTTGCAACCCCTCTCCTGCCATCGCTATTGAACACAAATTTGGCTGGCGGTAATTGTTCCTGGTAAGTCCATATTGGCCAATCCCGATCGTACAAATTAAGTTCCGGAATCACTTTTGTGAGCTCCATGTTCGCTTCCCAATATGCATCAATCGTACCAACATCGCGCCAATAGAAATTATCATTGGTCGCACCTACGCAACTATCGGTAAATCGGTGAGCCTGCACTTTATATTTTTTAATCAGGTAAGGAATGATGTCGCCACCAAAATCGTGGCTGGATTTAGGATCGTCCGCATCACGGATCAATTGTTCATACAAAAATTTTGCGTTAAAGATATAGATGCCCATGCTGGCAAAAGCTTTTGTCGGGTCATCAGGCATATGCTTCGGTTCATTCGGCTTCTCAGCAAACTCTATCACTCTATCCGTATCATCAACCGCTAACACACCGAAACCTTTCGCATCTTCCAGAGGCACATTAATACAAGCCACCGTCATATCCGCATTACTTTTTACGTGGGTAGCCAACATACGGCCATAATCCATTTTGTAAATATGGTCGCCCGCTAGGATCAGGATGTACTCTGCACCACCTTCACGCAGCAAATCTACGTTCTGGTAAACCGCATCTGCAGTACCTTTGTACCACGCTTCGGAGACACGCTGCTGTGCAGGAATGATATTGACGTATTCATTAAACTCACCTCGAAGGAATCCCCAACCGCGCTGGATGTGCTGAATCAGGCTCTGCGCTTTGTATTGGGTTGCCACGTTAATGCGGCGAATACCTGAATTGATGCAATTCGATAAAGGAAAATCAATGATGCGGAATTTCCCGCCGAATTGCACGGCAGGCTTGGCACGCCAATCCGTTAAGCTTTTTAGTCGGCTTCCGCGACCGCCCGCTAGAATAATAGCTACTGTATTCTTAGTTAAGTTACTGATAAAACGAGCTGATTGATAATCGGGTGCCATATATCCTCCTAAGTGTTGCACTTTAATCTTTAAAACTAGTTTGTAATCTTTAAACTAGCTTGGCACATTTACTGCATTTACTAATGTAACAACATTTTTACAAGTTGTTACATTTTGTTACATTATAATCAGCCAACCACATTACAATCTAGTTATTAGAGTTAAAAACTTAAAATAGTTTCTGTGGTCATGTTTATAGTGGCTATCTTGATAGCATCCTAGAACAATTTAATTGAGAAGAGCATCTTGGCAAAATCAAAAGCGACTTCAACGGAATCATCCACAGCATCGTTCGTTCCAAAAGCGGATTCCAGATCTTTAGAGTTAATTCTTGGTGCGCAGCATCATGATCCATTTAGTTATTTAGGCTTACACACATTTGATGGCCGTTATGTGTTCCGTGCCTTTTTACCGCATGCGTCTGAAGTATGGATTAAGAACGGCAAAAAATGGGATTCACTGGTTCAGACTCATCCTAACGGTTTTTTTGAATGGCATGGCGATGATGCCTTAAAAACTCCATGCCTGCTTAAAATCAATCATAGCGGGAATGTGTATGAGGTTTACGACACCTACTCTTTCGCTTCTACTATCACCCAAGACGAACTATATCTATTCGGTGAAGGCCGCTTAAAACAAGCTTATAAAACGCTCGGCGCGCAATGCATGTCGCAAGACGGTATCGAAGGCGTACGCTTCTCTGTTTGGGCGCCTAATGCAGAGCGCGTTAGCGTGATCGGAAACTTCAATCTTTGGGATGGCCGTGTACATACCATGCGCGCCCACGGTAGCAGCGGTGTCTGGGAATTATTCATTCCGCACCTGACTACGCATGACACCTATAAATTCGAGATTCGTAACCGGCATACCGGTAACATTTTGGTCAAGACCGACCCCTATGGCTTTGAATTTGAGTTACGCCCCGGTACAGCGGCAAAGATCAGTAAAAGCGGTCACCAATGGCTGGATAAATCATGGATTGCCGATAGAGCAAAACGTGATTGGTTGCATGCTCCTTTCAATTGCTATGAAGTTCACTTGGGCTCCTGGCAGCGCAATGAAAAAGGTCACTTTTTAAGCTATCGGGAACTTGCTGAAACATTGGTGCCATATGTCGCCCAAATGGGTTATACCCACGTAGAACTGTTGCCTATTTCTGAACATCCGCTCAATGAATCATGGGGATACCAGACTACCGGTTATTTTGGTGTCACCAACCGATTCGGTTCACCGGATGATTTGCGCTTCCTTATCGATGCACTTCACCAAATCAATGTAGGTGTCATATTAGATTGGGTTCCTGGCCATTTCCCGAAAGATGATTGGGCACTGGCACGGTTTGACGGTACACCATTGTACGAGCATGAAGATCCACGTTTAGGTGAACATCAGGATTGGGGCACGTATATCTTCAATTACGGCCGTAATGAAGTTCGTAATTTCCTGATTGCTAACGCGTATTTCTGGTTATCGGAATTCCATATCGATGGCTTACGCGTTGATGCAGTAGCCTCCATGCTGTATCTCGATTATTCGCGCAAGGCCGGCGAATGGCTGCCCAACAAGTTCGGAGGTCGCGAGAACCTTGATGTTATCGATTTCCTCAAACAACTGAATATGATGGTTGGCGAAGACTTCCCTGGCGTACTTACGATCGCTGAAGAGTCTACCGCTTGGCCTATGGTTTCACGTCCAGTTTATCTGGGCGGTTTGGGTTTCAGCATGAAATGGAATATGGGCTGGATGAATGACACGCTGGCTTATATCGAGAATAACCCAATCCATAGGCGCTATCATCACGACAAGCTTACATTTGGCCAACTTTATGCGTATTCGGAGAATTTCGTGCTGCCGTTCTCGCATGATGAAGTGGTCCATGGCAAGCATTCCCTGCTGGATAAAATGCCGGGCGATGTTTGGCAGAAGTTCGCTAATTTACGTCTATTAATGACCTACCAATTCACCGCTCCGGGTAAAAAGCTTAACTTCATGGGAAATGAATTTGGTCAGGGACGTGAATGGAACGTTAATACCAGCCTGGACTGGCACTTGCTAGGCGATGAATACGAAGGTCATGACTGGCACCGTGGCGTTAAACTGCTAAATCAGGACTTGAACAAACTATACAAGGATTGTCATGCCTTGTATGACCTGGATTTTGAGTCGCATGGATTCGATTGGATAGATTGTCACGATAGCGACCAATCAATAATCAGTTTTATTAGGCGTGGCTTAGACAATAGTTTTGTTATAATACTGATTAACTTTACGCCTGTATTACGCAGTCAATATCGCGTCGGCGTTCCGAAAGCAGGAAGCTATCATGAAATATTCAACAGTGATGCGAGCTGCTACGGTGGAAGCAATCAGGGCAATGGCGCCGGATTGCATACAGAAGACATCGCATGGATGAACCAAAACCAATCGCTTGTAATTACCTTGCCACCGTTGGCAGGAATAGTATTACAGATAAACAATTAATTAAAATATAAAAATTAACACCTAAATGGCTACACTTACCCAATACCCGGTTTGGCATAAACTCTGCCAACACCAGCAAAAAATTGCTCCAACCCACATGCGTGACTTGTTCGCAAAAGATCCTGAACGTTTCCAGAAATTCAGTCTGAAGTTTACGGATATCCTATTGGATTATTCTAAACACCGCATCGATGATGAAACGCTACCTTTGCTGATGCAAATGGCGCGCGAAGCCAATATTGAAAGCTGGCGTGACCGTATGTTCGCCGGTGAGAAAATCAACATCACAGAGAATCGTGCGGTGCTACACACTGCCCTTCGCAACCGCACCAATACCCCGGTTTATGTAGATGGTAAAGATGTAATGCCGGAAGTGAATGCTGTATTGGCTCAGATGCGCAAGTTC
Source organism: Methylotenera sp. (assembly GCA_035460225.1). Lineage (GTDB taxonomy): Bacteria > Pseudomonadota > Gammaproteobacteria > Burkholderiales > Methylophilaceae > Methylotenera. Next base: position 33,635 of record DATHWX010000022.1, on the reverse strand, counting down.
TCAGAGAGTGTGCGTAACGGTAGCTGGGTCGGTTATACCGGCAAACGCATTACTGACATCGTGAATATCGGTATCGGCGGTTCTGATTTAGGCCCTGTGATGGTATGCGATGCGCTGAAACCATACGCCAGCCCTGATTTGAATGTACATTTCGTATCTAACATCGATGGTGCGCATTTGATGCGTTCGCTTAATGTATGCAATCCTGAAACTACGCTTTTCATTGTTGCTTCAAAAACATTCACCACCCAAGAAACCATGACTAATGCGCATTCTGCACGTACATGGTTCCTGGACTCAGCGAAAGACGAAGCTCATGTTGCCAAGCACTTCGTGGCACTTTCTACCAATGCTAAAGCTGTAGCAGACTTCGGCATCGATACTGCCAATATGTTCGCTTTCTGGGACTGGGTAGGTGGCCGTTATTCATTATGGTCCGCAATCGGCTTATCTATTGCCTTGTACGTGGGCATGGATAACTTCGAAGAGTTACTGACCGGTGGTTTCGAGATGGATAACCATTTCAAAACAGCGCCTTTAGAAGAGAATATGCCGGTGATCATGGCATTGATTGGCGTTTGGTATAACAACTTCTTCCATGTCGACTCACAAGCAATCCTGCCCTATGACCAAGGATTAGCGCGCTTCCCAGCCTACATGCAACAGGCTGATATGGAAAGTAACGGTAAATTCATTGACCGTAAAGGCGACCGCGTTCAATACAAAACCGGTTCCGTGATTTGGGGTGAAGCTGGTACTAATGGCCAGCATGCGTTCTACCAACTCATTCATCAAGGTACACAAATTGTGCCTTGTGATTTCCTGATGCCTATCCAAAGCCATTACCATGTAGGCAAAAATGGCAATCAGCATCATAAAATATTGATGGCTAACTTCCTGGCACAGACACAGTCCTTAATGCTAGGTAAAACAAAACAGGAAGCACGCGCCGAACTTGAGCAACAAGGTATGAGCGGTGAAGCTTTGCAAAAACTATTACCGCATAAAGTGTTCGAGGGTAACCGCCCTACCACTTCCATTATGTTTGAAAAGTTGACGCCTAAAACTTTAGGTAAACTGATTGCTTTGTACGAGCATAAGATTTTTGTGCAAGGTATCATTTGGGATATCAATAGTTTCGACCAATGGGGTGTGGAATATGGCAAACAAATCGCTCAGCAGATCTTGCCGCAATTGATCAATGGTGAAACCGTTTGCAATTACGATAGCTCAACCAATGGTTTGATTAATTACAGCAAGAACTTCAAATAGTTAGCTTCTTTGTACTAAAAGAAAACCCGGCCAAGTTGCCGGGTTTTTTGTTATCTTAATTTGCGCTACAAATTGGCATTGGCAACTAATAAGTTGTAATGTAATCACAATTACGTTCTTAATAAGAAAGCACATCATGGCTACCTTTGATAAATATCGTGTTAATCCTAAAAAGTTTTCCTTTAATGCCTACAAAACGGATGACAAGAGCGAACGCTCCGGCAGCAAAGAGCAGGATTCTTACGAACTTACCAAGTTAGCGACCGAAATCAATGCGTTGCAGGATATCTTGCAAGCGGAAGGTAAACGTAAGGTATTACTGGTATTGCAGGGAATGGATGCTAGCGGTAAGGATGGAACGGTTCGCCATGTGTTCAGCGAATGCGATCCATTGGGCATCAGGCTTGCAAGCTTTAAAGCACCCAGTAGCGAGGAGCTGGCACATGATTATTTATGGCGGGTACACCAGCAAGTGCCTAAAGCCGGTGAGTTAGTGATATTCAATCGCAGCCATTATGAGGACGTTTTAATCGTTAAGGTGCATGACTGGATAGATGAAGCAGAATGTCAGCGGCGTTATGCACAGATCAATGATTTTGAACGATTACTGACTGAAACAGGTACTGTCATCATTAAATGCTATTTGCACATTTCACGTGAAGAACAAAAAGAACGCATGCAAGAAAGATTGAATGATTCGACCAAAACCTGGAAATTCAACCCGAATGACCTGAAAGAACGCGCGTTGTGGCCTAAGTATATGCAGGCTTATGAGGCCGCCATCAAAGCGACCTCTACCAACTATGCACCTTGGTATATCATTCCGGCAGATTCCAAAACCAACCGTAACCTGCTGATTTCAAGGTTATTATTAGACGCGCTCAAAAGGATGAAACTAAACTATCCGCCCGTGCCGGTTGAATATAAATCGATCGTTATCTCAGATTAATGTAACTTAACCTGGCCAGAACTCACGAGTTGCTTAGCTAATGTTTCGCCGATAGCAGCGCTGGCACTGGCACCTATTCTCTTAGCTATGCAACTGGCAAAATCATCCTGATAGGTAAAGTCCACGATATCTTCCTGCTTGATCACTTCACGCGCAACGTAATCGGTACTACCTAGCGCATCAGCCAAACCCAGCTTGATGCTTTGCTCACCACTCCAGAACAAGCCGCTAAAAGTCTCTGAATTCTCTTTCAGACGAGTACCGCGACCTTCGCGGACTACAGTAATGAATTGCTGGTGAATCTCATTCAACATCGATTGTGCAAGTGCCACGTGTTTAGGATTGACTGGCGAGAATGGATCGAGCATCGCTTTGTTGTCGCCCGCGGTTAATAGGCGACGTTCGACACCGAGTTTTTTCATGGTTTCAGTAAAGCCGTAACCATCCATCAATACACCGATAGAACCAACGATACTGGCTTTATCTACATAAATCTTATCTGCTGCCACAGCAATGTAATAGCCGCCAGACGCGCAAATATCCTCAACTACTGCATATACTGGAATAGTCGGATGTAGCTTGCGCTGACGCTTGATTTCGTCATTGATGATGCCAGCTTGCACAGGACTGCCCCCCGGGCTATTGATACGTAAGATAATACCTTTAGTGCCCTTGTTGTCGTATGCGTCATGCAGGCTGCTCATTACGCCTTCCGCATTGACCTCACCGCCAGCTTCGATCACGCCATTGATATCAATCACCGCAGTATGTGTAGTGGAAAGCTTATTGCCGGTACTGAATACACCTGTTGCGAATAATAGGATCAGAAATAGATAAGCTAAAAATAAGCCTTTAAATAGCGTGCTCCAGCGGCGAGCTGTGATTTGCTCTTTTAAACCGGCGCTTGCAAGTTTTGCTATTGTTTCGCGTTGCCATTGCGTTTCTGCTGGGGTTGGTTGCTGGCTGTTTTCTGACATGTTCGAAATTCCTGATTGAAAATGTTTGTATGGAACTGCTTATTTGTTTGAAACTATTAGTAAATTATAAATATCAACATGGTTGCCTATTTTATAGATGCAATATTAATCACAACCTGCTGGTCCTGTTCCGTCACTGCAATTGGTTTCAAACCCTTACCTTTGCAAGGCCCCATCACACAAAACCCGGTTTCGGGCTGGTAATGCGCACCATGAGTGGAACAAATCAAATAATCCTTCTGTGAGGTGAAAAAATCACCTTCGTTCCAATCTAATTCTACAGGGATGTGAGCACACTGGTTTACATAGGCATAAGGTTTGCCATGGAAACGTATTACAAAACCAGATGCAAAGTCACCAAGTTTAGGTAAAGGAAAGCGCAGCCCTTTACCCTCATCTTGCAAATCGGCACTCGGAAATATTACGGTATCTTCCTTAATTTGCATAATTGGTTTAGTTAGGCCTCTTCCAATAGCCATTTACTGAGGCTGGCAAAGTCATCAAATTGCTGTATAGGATTAAAGTGCTGCCATTGCTCAGCTTTTTGGGCGCCATAAGTAACGCCAACAGAGCTAACACCCGCATTCTGCGCCATCTGCAGATCATAGCTGGTGTCGCCTATCATCAAGGTGCGCTCAGGAATCACGACCAGCATATCCATTAGCTCATCGAGCATTTGCGGATGCGGCTTGGAGAAACATTCGTCCACTGTACGAGTGGCATGAAAGTACCTACCTAAGCCGCAATGTTGTAACGCCAAGTTCAAACCTCGCCTGCCCTTGCCTGTTGCTACAGCCAACTTAAAGCCTTTTTTATGAAGGGCTATAATCGTTTCTCTAGCGCCAGAAAACAAAGGGATTTCGCTCTCACCAGCATAATAATTAGCGGTATATTGTGCAGCCAGTGCTTGAGCTTTTTCAGCAGGCAAATCACCATACAATGCTTGGATGGATTCACGTAAACCTAAACCGATGATGTTACTGGCAGCTTGCGGCGTTAATGCAGGTAACCCTACTTGCTCTGCTACTTTTAAAATGGCGTTAGTAATCATCCCTGTGGAGTCCGCCAACGTTCCGTCCCAATCCCACACGATCAAATCAAACTGCTTGGGCATGCTTATATATCTTTCTTAATCCTGATTTTTGTATATGGAGGTTTAATGCTAAGACTCAAGCTTGGCGACAAATTTACTGAGCTCTACAGGTAATGGTGCTTTTAGTACTAGCTTATCTTCAGTCAAAGGATGACGCAGCTTGGTTTCGGATGAATGCAAAAACATACGTTTCAACCCGTTTTTCAATAAGGTTTTATTCACGGCAAAATCACTGTATTTATCATCACCGGCTATTGCAAAACCTAAATGGGACAGTTGTACGCGTAACTGATGGGTACGCCCGGTGACCAATTGCGCTTCCAGCATACTGAAATCACCCAACAATGGATGATGATAGTTCTTGATCAGGCGGAATAAGGTTTCAGACGTTTGGCGTTCATCATATTTATCTTTGGATGCATCGGTTACTACATTCACGCGACGCTCTCCGTTAGGTAAAACGTATTTCTGTAAATCCAGTACTACACGCTTCTTTTGCTCCAGCCATTTGCCATGTACCAGCACAATATAGCGCTTGTCAGTCTGGTTATTGCGAATCGCTTCATGCAATGCCACCAATGCGCTTCTTTTTTTGGCCAGCATGAGCACACCGGATGTTTCGCGATCCAGCCTATGCACCAGTTCCAAAAATTTAGCTTTGGGACGTTCAATTCGCAACTGCTCGATCACGCCACGGCTCACGCCACTGCCGCCATGTACTGCAAATCCCGCAGGCTTATCGATCACCAGCATGGCATCATCTTCAAAAAGTATTGCGTCTTCGAACTGCGAAGTTTTTGGCACGGCCTGTTCAGGTTTATCGATGATTGTCGATTTAGTTGGTGGAATCCGGACAACGTCGCCCAAGCTCAAGCGGAAATCGGCGTCGATACGTTTCTTGTTAACGCGTACTTCGCCACTGCGTAATATGCGGTAAACGTGGCTTTTTGGCACGCCTTTAAGCGTTTTGGTGAGAAAATTATCTACACGCTGGCCTTCGCTTGCCTCATCTATCGTTAAGAATGCTGCGGCTGATTCGCTGACTTTGGTACTTTTTATTGTCTGATCTGATGCTGTTGGATTGTTCATTCTTTGCTTAAATGGTTGATGTAGCCTATACTTTAGTTATTCTTAAAGCTTATCCACGATTTCTGTGGTTAAACGCTTAATTAGAATACACTTAATAGCCTGATATCTTGTATCGAATACAGCGTATCAGTAAATCTAAAGTGACAACAAATACTTGGTTAATACCGCTCGCCATATTATAAAGTAGCGGTAAGTAAAAATTTTTAGCGCTCAAGCCGCCGCAGACAAACAAAGATAAAGCGCGACTTAAAGTGATAGTAAATTTTCCGGTTGGCTTATTGCTACCTAGAAAATTAAGGTTTACTGAAAATAGGATTTTAACGAATTTATGCCACTTACTGGCGTGAATTTAATAATTAGTTTGCTTTAACGATAAATAAGCTTGTTTCGTCACGGAGTTGAATTCCACGAAACAATTGATTTAGGAATTAGCCATATCGCTCAATCCGCCTGTAATAGGCAACATAGTGATTAGCTAGCCCTAATATAGACGCGGTTATTGCGTCATACCGTTAATTTGCATTTGCGTGTTCAAACACACAAGCGCCTTCAGTGCCTTAGCGTCAGTTCCCTGACACTCTCACCTTAAACTGCTTATTTGATGCTTAACAGAACGAGCATCCACGCTGCCCGCCTTGGCCTAGATAATTGATGAGCCCAGGAGCACACAATGAAACGCATGTTATTTAATGCAACGCAATCAGAAGAATTACGCGTTGCAATCGTCGATGGCCAAAAACTTATCGACTTAGACATTGAACACGCTGGCAAAGAACAGCGCAAAAGTAATATCTACAAAGGGGTAATCACACGTATCGAACCTTCCTTAGAAGCTGCATTCGTCGACTACGGACAAGACCGCCACGGCTTTTTACCATTCAAAGAAGTAGCTCGTAGCTACTACAAAGAAGGCGCAGATGGCCGCGCCCGCATTCAAGATGCTTTAAAAGAAGGCCAAGAATTAATCGTTCAAGTCGATAAAGACGAACGAGGTAATAAAGGCGCGGCACTGACTACTTTTATCTCATTAGCTGGCCGCTACCTGGTATTGATGCCAAACAATCCGCGTGGAGGTGGTGTATCTCGCCGTATCGAAGGCGAAGAGCGCGACGAATTACGCGACGTCATGGCACAGCTTGAAGTACCAAAAGGCATGAGCATCATCGCTCGTACTGCAGGTATCGGCCGTAACGTTGAGGAATTGCAATGGGACTTAAATTACCTTACGCAATTATGGACAGCGATTGATGGCGCTTCAGCTATCCAAGCAGGTGCATACTTAATCTACCAAGAAGGCAGCTTAGTGATTCGCGCTATTCGCGATTATTTCAGCTCTGACATTGGTGAGATCCTGATAGATACACCTGACATTCATGAACAAGCGGTACAGTTCATGAATCACGTCATGCCAGGTAACGTATCACGTGTAAAACTGTATCAAGACGAAATCCCTCTTTTCACGCGTTTCCAAATCGAACATCAGATCGAATCTGCGTTCTCACGTGAAGTGCGCTTGCCTTCCGGCGGAGCTATCGTGATTGACCATACCGAAGCCCTGGTATCAGTCGACGTGAACTCTGGCCGTGCAACACGCGGTAGCGATATTGAACATACCGCTTTCAACACCAATCTTGAAGCAGCAGAAGAAGTTGCGCGCCAATTGCGCTTGCGCGATTTGGGCGGCTTGGTGGTCATCGACTTTATTGACATGGAAAGTCAACGTAACCAACGTGAAGTGGAAAACGCTTTACGTGATGCATTACATGCAGACCGTGCACGTGTTCAAACCGGCAAGATCTCACGTTTCGGATTGTTAGAATTGTCGCGTCAGCGCTTGCGTCCTAGCTTAGGTGAAACCAACCACATCCCTTGCCCACGTTGTCATGGCACTGGCCATATCCGTGGTATCGAATCTACTGCATTGCACATCTTGCGTATCACGCAGGAAGAAGCGATGAAAGACAACAGCGCGATTATCCAAGTGCAATTGCCTGTAGAAGCTGCTACGTTCCTGTTAAACGAGAAACGTGCTGACATCCATAAGATTGAACAGCGCATGGGCGTTGAAGTAGTATTGATTCCGAATATCCATTTAGAGACGCCAAACTACAATATTGTGCGTATTCGTCATGACGATGTAAGTGAAGATACGACTCGTGCTAGTTACAAAATGGTAGAAATGCCGGCAGAGACTACTTACATTACCAATGCGGCTGAAGAAGCTAAAGCGGTAAAACCAGAGGCTGCGGTAAAAGGCATTACGCCAGCAACTTCTGCGCCTATTACGGTAGATAAAGTAGCAGAAAAACCTGCTGCAAAAGAAGAAGCTAAGCCTTCATTGATTGCAAGAATCAAGAGCTGGTTTAGTGCACCTGCGGAAAAAACTGCGACTGAAAAAACGGAAGAAACTCGCCGTGATAACAATCGCAACAACCGCAATCGTAACAACCGCAACCGTAACGAACGTAATCGTAATGAACGTGGCGATAGGAATGCGAACCAAAACGCAAATTCTAATGCGAATCCAAATGCAAACCGCGGAAATGAAGCTAAAAATCCAGCACAGGGTCAACAACAGAAACAACAGCAGCCTCGCAATGAGCAGCAACGTGATAATCCCGCAAAAACCGATCAAAATCGTAATGAGCAGAATCGCCAAGCCGCCCAGGTAGCGAACACCGCTCCTGTTGTGCAAGTTGAAGGTACCGGAGAACGCACCGAGCGTAGCGGCCGCCGTAATCGTAACAACCGTCGTGGCCGTCGTGACCGTGATGAAACAGCACCGCGCGAAACTAATCGTCCGTTTGTGCCGAATGAGGAAATTTCGACAGCCCAAACTAATGCACCGGTTGAAACACCAGTAATTAATACTGAGGTGCAGGAGAAACCAAAACAAGCACTAGCGGCTAAACAGACAAACGTACCTGCAGCAACTGAAAATACAGCAGAAGCTAAACCTGCTGTTGAAACAGAAGCGCCAAAAGCAAAAGCTGATAAAAAACCTAAAGCGGCTAAACCTGTAGCGAATAAAGCCCCTGCCACTGAAGCTAGCAATGAGAAAGCTACGTCTGCAGTTGAAACAACTACAAATGAAACGGTAGCTGACAGTGCTAAGGCTGATAAAAAACGCCCTGCTCGTTCACGCAAGCCTAAAGCTGAGAGCAAGCCGGTCGATTTAGCAGCGGTGGGTTTACAGTTAGTGGAAACCAAGGCTGACGCGCCTAAAGTTGCCGCTCCAGTAGAAGCGGAAAAACCGAAAGCGCCACGCAACCCAGCTGCCTGGCAAAAAAAAGCTAAAGAGGATGCAGCAGCAGAACCTTTAGTAATGGTAGAAACGCAAAATAAATAAGCGGTTTAATGCTTAATAAAAAAGCCCTGGCATCTGTCTATATACAGGTCCAGGGCTTTTTTTATGCTTATAACTTTCAGTTAAGCTTTAAAGTATTGCACCAAGGTATAACCTAGTCCCGCCATGAATAAGGCGCCAAATACATGACTGGAAGTATGGATGGCAGCCCAGCAATATTCTTGTTTTTGTAACAAGCTAAGGCTTTCGCCGGTGAAGGCCGAAAAAGTAGTTAAGCCGCCCAAAAAGCCCGTGGTGATAAATAAACGTAGGCTTTGGTTATCCAAGCTGCCTAAGCCAATGAATCCAAGCACAGCACCCATCATAAGCCCGCCGCTTAAGTTAGCGATCAATGTGCCGATAGGTAAATTAGCGAGTATCTGATTAAAAAATATGCCGAGAAGCCATCTTGCCCAAGCGCCGAGTGTTGCTCCCAAACCAATAGCAAGAGCATTATTAAAATTCAATAGGTTATTCATATAGGGTCAAAGCTCTTATTCGTATAGTAAAATTAATTATTTACTTAGTGTCCAAACCATCACGTATTTCCAAAGCTCTTAAACTTTAAACTAGAATGTGATGCCAATGAAAGCCTTATTTGCAATGAAAGTCCTTTTTGTAACGCCCGAAGTATTTCCACTTATCAAAACCGGTGGTTTGGCAGATGTAAGCGGATCCCTTCCTTCCGCTTTGGCTCACTTGGGCGTAGACATTCGTATCCTTGTTCCGGGCTACCCTTCGGTGTTTCAGCAGCTCTGCGAATTAAAAAGTGTAGCGACCATTAGCCACTTGCCAATGTTGGATACTCCCACAGAACTATTTATTGGCGTCATTAAAGACACTAAAGTAAAAGTGCTAGTAATCAAAGCGCCCAATTTATATGACCGTGAAGGCAGCCCGTATGTAGATGCGGAAGGAGTAGATTGGCCTGACAATGCTATCCGGTTTGGCGTGTTATCTAAAGTGGCAGCGATATTGAGCAGTACCCAATCACCCATGACTAAATGGCCACCAGATATTGTCCATTGTAACGACTGGCAAACCGGCTTGACGCCTGCTTATATGAAACTCACTGACAAATCATCCGCACGCTCTGTGCTAAGCCTGCACAATATGGCCTTCCAGGGGATTTTCCCTGCGGAATGGGTATCTAAACTAGGCTTACCCCCTGAACATTTCAATGTGAATGGCTACGAGTATTACGGCCAGCTATCTTTTCTCAAAGCAGGGATTTTCTACGCCGACACACTATCCACCGTAAGTCCCAGTTATGCGCTGGAGATTCAAACTGAGGAATTCGGTTTTGGCTTACAAGGCTTGCTAGCAAAACGCGGTGATGAACTTTACGGAATATTAAATGGCATCGAAATGGATGAATGGAATCCTGCTAAAGATCCATACTTAATCAAAAAATACTCAGCGGTACGTACTGCAGGCAAAAAAATAGTTAAAAAGGCGTTGCAAAAGTCCTTAGGGCTAAATGATGATGCAGACGCACCATTGTTGGGCATTGTTAGCCGCCTGACTTATCAAAAAGGTCTGGATTTATTATTGCCAAATATCCAGCAATTAATAGATGAAGGCTGCCAATTTGCATTACTAGGTAGCGGCGAAACTAGCCTGGAAGCGGCTTTCAGTATCTTTGCGCATGATAATCCGGGTAAGATGAGTGTAACCATTGGCTACAATGAGCCGCTTTCACACCAGATTATGGCGGGTTGCGACATGTTTATCATGCCATCACGGTTTGAGCCTTGCGGTTTGAATCAAATGTATGGTTTAGCTTACGGCACATTGCCTATCGTCAATGCAACTGGCGGCTTGGCAGATTCGGTAGTCGACACGAATGATGAAACGCTAAAAAACAAGACGGCTAATGGCTTTGTAATGGCTGAGACCAGTATTAACGGGCTATTCGAGACGATACAGCGTGCCTTGGACATATATAAAAACGATCCTAAAACATGGCGTAAAGTGCAAAAAAATGGCATGTTACAAAATCTAAGCTGGGATCATAGCGCGCAGGAATACCTAGACTTATATACTAAAACGCTTAGAAAATAAGGATACGAAATACAAATATGAAAAGGAAAATTAGAGGTTGGAATAACTTGGCATAGTAAATGCTTTATAAATATTAAGCTTCTCCAAAGCTAGTTACTCCTCCCTCTGGGCGTCTTTTTAGACGCCCCCTTTTTTTGTGCTTTTGCTATTTATAGCAATTATTTAACGATGAAATGCTCGCGGTAATATTTCAGCTCATCAATAGATTCGTAGATATCCGCTAAAGCTTCATGCCTGCTAGCTTTCTTGAAACCTGAATAGATTTCAGGCTTCCAACGTCTTGCTAACTCCTTGAATACACTCACATCTAGATTACGGTAATGGAAAAAACTTTCTAATTCCGGCATGTAGCGTGCCATAAATCGTCGGTCCTGGCAGATCGAATTACCGCACATAGGCGACTTGCCTGCTGGTACGAATTCTTTCAGGAAAGCAATCATCTGCACAGAAGCCTGGTCTTCAGTCAATGTCGATGCTTTCACTTTCTCTATTAAACCTGAGCGTCCATGAGTGCCTTTATTCCAGGCATCCATACCGTCCAGCACGGCATCGCTCTGGTGCACAACCAACACTGGTGATTCACCAAGTACATTTAATTCTGCATCAGTCACTACGGCAGCTAACTCTAATATGCGGTCGGTGTCCGGCAATAAGCCGCTCATTTCCATATCCAACCAGATTAAATTATTTTGATTACTAATATTATTCGTACCATTGTTTGTAGCGACCATCATGATTTCCATTAAAATAAGGGGTATTGTGCGAAGGCGGTGAACCAACACCAATGAAATGCTTCACAATATCCATATATTAACTTAATTCACTATTTGAAACTTAACCGGATCAATTAGCATAATTATTTATAACGATCATTTTCAAACGACAATAACGAGTATAAATATGTCTTTAGCCCTAACCATCATCTTTACCGCCCTACTTATCACCACTACCGGTATCCGCGTATGGCTTGGGCGCAGACATATCAGTTATGTTCAAAGTCATCGCAACCAGGTTCCGGCTGCTTTTGAAGGCAATATCTCGCTGGATTCCCATCAAAAAGCGGCAGATTATTCAGCAGCTAAAACGCGTTTAGTCATAATTGAAGCTATCGTACAGGCACTTTTATTAGCCACATTGACTTTAGGTGGTGGATTACAATGGATTGATGATATCTGGCGTGAGGTATTGTCCAGCCAGCATATCATCCGCGGTGCGTTAGTAATTTGCAGTGCGTTACTGGTCAGCAGCTTGATCGACTTGCCTTTTGAGTATTACAAAACTTTTGTGATCGACGAAAGATTCGGTTTCAACAAAATGACTAAAGCGATGTTTTTCAGCGATTTGGTAAAACATAGCTTGGTTGGTTTGGCATTAGGCGCGCCTTTATTATTTGCTGCCTTATGGTTGATGCAAAGCGCCGGGCAATACTGGTGGCTATACTTATGGTTGGTATGGAGCATCTTTAACCTGGTGATGCTTGCGGTTTACCCTACATTCATCGCACCTTTATTCAATAAATTTTCGCCACTGGCTGATGAAAGCCTCAAACAACGCATTGAGATGCTATTAACCAAATGCGGTTTCAAATCACAGGGCCTTTTCGTGATGGATGGTTCTGCACGCAGCAGCCACGGCAATGCCTACTTCACAGGTTTTGGTGCATCCAAACGTGTAGTGTTTTTCGATACCTTGCTAGACAGGTTAAATGCGGACGAGATTGAAGCTGTTTTGGCCCATGAGTTAGGACATTTCAAGCATCATCATGTGATCAAGCGTATCGCCTTGATGTTCTTTGTAAGCTTTGTAGGCTTAGCGCTGCTAGGCTGGTTAATTAACCAGCCATGGTTCTATTCAGGTTTAGGTGTCGAATTAATGAGTAATTATATGGCGCTCATCTTGTTCTTATTGGTTTCGCCGGTATTCTTATTCCTGTTGCGCCCAATCATGGCGAGTTATTCCCGCAAAAATGAATTCGAAGCTGATGACTATGCGGCAAAACATGCGAACCCTAAATACCTGGTTGAAGCCCTCGTTAAGTTATATCGGGACAATGCCTCTACATTAACGCCTGACCCACTGCATTCGGCTTTTTATGATTCACATCCACCGGCAAGTATTAGAATTTCTAAATTAGCGGCGTATACTCATTAGTTATTGAAGTAACTTTGCAACTCGATGTATGAGGTGACGCGAATGAAAACGCTTTTATTTGTATGTTTTTTAATTGCAAGCAATGCCTCAGCAGAACCTTTTGCTGAGGCTGATGCTATAGCTGGTAAAGCGCTTGTAGATAAGCATTGTATCAATTGCCATGCAGAGAAATTCGGTGGTGACGGTTCCGGCATATATACCCGCGAGTACCGCAAGGTACAAACGTCCAAAGGCTTGGTAGCGCAAATTCGCAACTGCAATACGATGCTAGGTCTTAAATGGTTTGAAGACGAAGAACTGAATGTGGCTAGCTACCTTAATAAAACCTATTATAAATTTACAGAATAATCCCTTTTGCTCAATCAAACTCCTGTTTCAACTCATTCCTCAGACCTTAACAAAAATGCCCTCGTACAAGGTGTTGTCGTTGCTGCTTTCGGCAAACGTTTCCAGGTAGAACTCACTGATAAAAAGCGTATTAGCTGCGTTACACGCGGCAAAAAAACCGATCTGGCCTGCGGTGATATTGTAGAAATCAAACTTACGGATAAACATGAAGGTGTTGTAGAAGGAACATTGCCAAGGAAGTCACTGCTTTACCGCAGCAATGCCTTTAAAAGTAAGATGCTGGCGGCTAATGTGACACAAATCATCATCGTGCTGGCCACACAGCCGAGCTTCTATGAGGCTTTATTAAACCGTTGCTTGGTAGCTGCCGAGGCCGCTCATATCAAACCCATTATCGTGTTGAATAAATGTGATCTGGCAGACAAAGATGAAGCGCAGAAAAAATTGTCGCTTTACACCTCGTTAGGCTACCAAGTGTTATCGCTTTCCGCCAAAGAAGATATTTCCACACTCAGGCCTTTTCTACAGGGTCAATCCAGCATTTTAGTTGGCCAATCCGGCATGGGGAAATCTACTATCATCAATGCCCTGCTGCCCAATGAATCAGTGCGTACCCAGGAAGTCAGCCAAGTGCTTGATAGCGGCAAACATACCACCACAGCAGCGCATTTGTATCATTTGGATGAACATAGCCATCTGATTGATTCGCCTGGCTTGCAGGAGTTCGGGCTGCATCATTTAAGTATGGATGAACTCGAACATGCTTTCATCGAGTTCAGGCCTTTCCTTGGAAAATGCCGGTTTAACAACTGCAAGCACTTACAAGAGCCTGATTGTGCAATCACACAGGCGGTTGCTGACGGGAAAGTTACACCTGAAAGATTTACCATTTATAAATTATTGCGTACGGAGATTACTCCGGATGGCAGGCAGTACGATTAGTAAACAAATGTAAAGACAATCAAACATTCCATAGTGCCGTAATATAATCAACGTAATTGCGTCAAATCGTACAAAGGTTATAAAGTGAGTGACATACGTCGAGAAAAAACGCAGGTATCCCAATTAGATATTGGCATGTTTGTATGTGAATTAGATAGACCCTGGCTTGAATCCCCTTTCATGCTGGAAGGCTTGCTGATAGAAGACGATGAGCAAGTCGAGACACTTAAGAACCTTTGTGAATTCGTTTATGTTGATCACACAGTTTCTGTCGGTAATTATTTCATATCTCCGGCAAAAGAACAGGTTGCGATCAAGCGTGATGGTGCGGTTGTCCGCATTAACCCCCTCGCAAGTGGACACAAAAAACCAGTAAGTCCTGCTCGCAAAAAACCAGTAAGTCCTGCTCGCAAAACATCAAAAGATGGTTTTTCTTTTTTCGAAGTATTAAAAGAAATCAAGGCGAGCAATCAAAGCAACAACCCTACCACTGTCAAAAAAGATAATTTTGACAATGTGATCTATAACGTACAGTCGGTAAATAATGGCTCTCAAGACCATAAAAATCCATTACCGGAGGAAGGGTCTTCGTTAACCACTCAAATAAAAGAAGATTTCTCTAATTTCATCACGGGTCTTACAAGCTGGGGCTCAAAGCCTAAAAAGGCTAAATCGGGTAACAGCACGAATACATCTGATGACGGCAAAAATGGTCAAGATAAGGACGATAGTTACAGGATCACTATTTTCGAAGAACCGCCGCCGGTAGAGGAAGAGATCGCTATCATCTATCCGGTTTACGAAAAAACCCAGATTGCTACCAAAGAGATTTTTGAAGCGCTAGCACAAGACCAGAAGATTGACCTGACCAATGTCAATGAGAGCCTAAACAGCATGGTCGATAGTATCGAGCGCAATCCAGATGCTCTGATATGGCTGGCAAAGCTTAAGCAAACCGACGATTACGCATACAACCAAGCACTTAATGTTTCCATTAACTTAATGGCTTTGGCTAACTTTATGTCCTTACCTAAAAAACAGGTGAAGGAGTTGGGCTTGGCCGGACTGTTACAAGATATTGGCAAGGTTAAAGTACCATCCGGGCTTTTGCATAAACAGGAAAAGATCACCAGGGAAGAATTCAACATACTTAAAAAACACGTGGACTATGCCTTAGAGTTGCTAGAAGCGACAGAAAATATTCCCAGCACTGTGATTTTGACCGTTTCTCAGCATCACGAACGTATTGATGGCAGCGGTTATCCATATAAACTAAGTGGCAAGCAAATCAGCTTGCCTGCACAGATGGCCGGGCTAATTGACACTTATTGCGCCCTTACCAGCAATAAAGTATATGCCAAAGGGGTTTACAACCAATTGGCCCTGGAAGAAATCCATGCGATGCGTGATACCAAATTCAGTAGTGCACTGATTGATCAATTAGTACAATTCTTGGGCATGTATCCGGTAAGCTCACTGGTAGAGCTCAATACTGGAGAAATCGGCGTAGTTATCCAGCAAAATAGTGTCCGGCGCCTTATGCCCCGTATCATGATATTGCTGAATCCTGATAAAACCAAAAATGAATATCCGGCGACGATTAACTTATTAAATTCCCCTCCTGCACCATCAGGTGAACCTTATAAAATCATTCGCGGTCTACCCCCAGATAGTTATGGTTTAAACCTAAGTAGTTATTATGGTTGATACACCCCGTTCCAATATAGATATTTCCGAGAATCCTAGCTTTGCCCCTACCCATCATCAGGACTTTGTGATGGAGTTGGATCCTCATCATATTTTATCCATCATGTCTGCTTATGGACTTAAAGCAGCGGACATTACGCGTAGCTACGGCCTTAACCAGAATGTTTTGGAACATTTATCCAAAGACATGCAGGTCAATGGCTTATATCTACTGGAAAACCTTTCGCATGCTCTCGTAATATGGCCGTCAGAATTAAATTGGCCGCAATTCAACCAGCAGCTCCATTTACTCTTATTGGCGTGGCTTAACGATTATAAAAATGGGGCAAGCCTGGATGTGGCTTTACAGTTAGTCAGTTGCCTGGAACTTCATACCGAAGATGGCGCTGTAAATCCTAAGTTCCAATTTCTCATGCTGCATCTGCTGGCAAAAGCCACGAATCAATTGGATCAATATAAAAACAATTTCATCCAGAATTTCGATATTGAGACTAACCTGCCGAATCATCACCTGATGATCAATTACCTGGATCAGCATTTACATACGGGCGATGCGAACCACCATATAGGCTTGATACTGGTGAATTTGCACATGAATTTCGATGAGGCGGCGCGGCTTAAAGCAATGGCTTCTAGCCTCGTGGTTACCGCCATGCGGAGGATAAAAGAACATTTAAGCGATGATGCGATGCTTTTTCGGGTGACGCCAAGTGAGCTGGGCATTTTGATCTCGCACATGAATTTTCCTGCACAGCTCAATTTGATTGCTTCCAGATTAGTACATGCGTTTGAATCAGCCCTGTTAATGGAAAATATCACTTTAATACTTAAGCCCTATTTCGGTTGTGTAAGTTCCTTCAGTTCCAAATCAAATGCCGTTACTTTTTACGAGCACGGCAAGCTGGCCTTGCACCATGCCATGAGCAAGAATTACCAGATTGAAGTGTACGACCAACATCTCACTGCTTCATTTTCTAACATCTATAAATTAGATGAAGCGATCATTGAAGCATTACAGCAGAATGAGCTCGAAATCTACTTACAACCTATCATCACCTTGCCGGATGAGATCTGTGCGAATGCGGAAATTTTATTACGCTGGAATAGTGAGGAATGGAAATTAGTATCGGCCATCCGTTTGATCGACACCATTTATAAAAAAGGCTTTGGTAAAGTGTTCATTCGTTGGCTTATCAATACTGCATGCCAACAGATTTCTGAGCTTATTATCACACACGAACGCAGCATTTCGCTTACGATCAATTTAAGTGTGACGGATTTGCTGGATGCCGATTTGCCAGAATTACTCGCGCAATCCATCGCGCTATGGGAAATTCCCGCTGAGAACCTTATCATCGAGATCACCGAAAGTGACATCATGATAGACGAGCAGAAAACCGCTATTGTGATTGACCAAATCGTACTGCTGGGCTGTAAACTGGCTTTAGACGATTTCGGTACCGGTTATTCTTCCATGGCTAGACTGCGTAACATGCCGATAGACCTGGTAAAAATCGACCAGTCTTTCGTGCGCAATATCGCTCATTCACCAGAAGATCTCGAAATTGTCCAATCAGTGGTTAAGCTTGCACATAGCTTAGGTAAACAAATCGTAGCTGAAGGAGTGGAAGACCAAGCTTGCCTCGATATATTAAAAGAACTCAAATGCGAAAAAATACAGGGCTATTATTACGGCAAGCCTATGCCCGCTTCAGAGTTTACACAATGGCTGCACACCTTTTCACCACCGCAACCCGTATTTAGCGAATGAATGCTTAGCGATAGTCAGCGTATAATGCGTGTTTTACTTGAATAAGCACTTGTTATGCACATTACTACCCGCCTGGAATTTGATGCCGGGCATCGCATCCCTAATCATAAAAGCCAATGCCGGAATTTGCACGGACACCGCTATGCGCTAGAGATTACGCTTTCAGGAGACATTATCACGGCTGAAAACATCTCTGAAAATGGAATGGTGATGGACTTTTCGGATGTTAAGGCGATTGCCAGGTCATCAGTTGTGGATGTGTGGGATCATGCTTTCCTGGTGTATCTACAAGATACCGAAGTACTGAATTTTTTAAATAGTTTAGCGAATCATAAAACGGTGATATTCCCTACTGTACCCACTGCAGAGAATATGGCCAGCGAAGCATTCAGGATTCTTAAAAGCAAATATCACGATACTTACGGTAACCATTTAAAGCTGGAAAAAGTGCGATTGTATGAAACGCCTAATAGCTGGGCAGATGCGTTAGGTTAAAGTTATCTAAATGGGGTTAACTCAATTAACCTATTAGCACCAGCTTATCAAATTCGGTTTTCAGCGCTTCACGCCAATCAGGCAATTGAATCGAAAAATCCTGTTCTAATTTTGCTGTATCCAAGGTGGAATTGGCAGGCCTCGTAGCAGGCGTAGGAAATTCTTGCGTACTAATAGGCTTGATACTTTTAACCTTCAATGGAGGCCAGCCCTTATCTGCTTGCGAGTTTACATATTCTTCAACAATCGCTGAAGCAAAACCATGCCAGGTCGTTCGCCCGTTATTGACCATGTGATATATGCCACTTGTATCGTTATGCCAGGATTGAATAAGCTGTGATACGGCACTTGCAATACTAGTTGCGCTGGTAGGTGCGCCATATTGATCTGCCACTATGCGTAATTCTTCACGTTCACTTGCCAAGCGCAAAATGGTTTTCAGGAAGTTCTTTCCATAAGCGCCGTATACCCATGAGGTGCGGAAAATCAAATGTGGCACACCAATTTGACGGATTGCGTCTTCACCAGCTAGTTTACTTTTACCGTACACGCTTAAAGGCTCGGTTTGATCGGTTTCTATATATGCGCCGGATTTTTTACCATTGTAGACATAATCGGTAGAAAAGTGGATTAATCTGGCCCCAATTTTGGCAGATTCCTCAGCGAACACTCTTGGCGCAGTAGCATTAATGGCATAAGCCAATTCAGGTTCGCTTTCGGCCCTATCTACAGTTGTATAGGCAGCAGGATTAATAACGAGATCAGGTTTGATTGACTGGACGATATGCCGGATTTGATCTTGATTGCTTAAATCCAATTCAGCACGGTTTAAGCTAACGATTCTAGCGGTACTATCATTTAGTAACTCGTTTAAAACATGCCCAACCTGTCCGTTTACGCCAGTGATCAATATCTTTTTATACAAATCAATATCCTATTCAAATACTTCCGCATTTGCTAAATCCAGCCCTAGCTGATCTTTGGCAGACAATAAAGGAGTAGTGCCTGCTAATGGCCACTCGATATTGATAGTTGGGTCATCCCAGCGAATGCAACGCTCATGTTGAGGCGCATAATAATCGGTGGTTTTGTAAAGAAACTCCGTGCCGTCCTTCAGTACAACAAACCCATGTGCAAAGCCTGGTGGTACCCATAGTTGGCGCTTGTTTTCAGCGGAAAGCACTATACCAACCCATTGACCAAAAGTGCTAGATTGGCGGCGCACATCTACTGCAACATCAAATACTTCTCCAGCTGTCACCCTAACTAATTTCCCTTGTGGCTGTTGGATTTGATAATGAAGCCCACGCAAAACATTTTTGGCAGATTTTGAATGGTTGTCCTGCACGAAATTAGCCTTAACACCCGTTAAGGCCTCAAACTGCTGCTGATTGAAGCTCTCAAAGAAGAAACCCCTGTCATCACCAAATACTTTGGGTTCCAAGATTAAAACTTCCGGAATTGCTGTTTGCACAACTTGCATTAAAAAACCTGTTCGCTAAGAATCAATTTAAGGTATTGGCCGTAGTTATTCTTGATGTATTTATTTGCAAGTATATCCAGGGCGGTCGCATCAATGAATTTCATACGGTAGGCAATTTCTTCAGGACAGGCGATTTTAAGGCCCTGGCGCTTTTCTATGGTTTCAATGAAGGCGGAAGCTTCTAACAAGGACTCATGCGTGCCGGTATCCAGCCAGGCAATGCCACGACCCATGACTTCAACCAATAAATCGCTGCTCTCTAAATAATGACGATTTACATCGGTAATTTCTAGCTCGCCACGAGGTGAAGGTTTAAGATTTTTAGCGATATCGATCACCTTATTATCGTAAAAATATAAGCCTGTAACGGCATACCTGGATTTTGGAGCTTTAGGCTTTTCTTCCAAGCTGATTGCTTGACCTTGCTTGTTAAACTCAACCACGCCGTAACGTTCCGGATCATGTACCGGATATGCGAATACTGTAGCACCTTGCGTACGTTTAGCAGCCGTTTGTGTGGTCTGTGTCAACTCATGACCATAAAAAATATTGTCGCCTAGAACCAAAGCACAACTATCGTTGCCTATGAATTTTTCGCCAATAATGAATGCCTGTGCCAAACCATCCGGCGAAGGTTGTACCGCATATTGAATCGACATTCCCCACTGGCTGCCATCGCCCAATAATTGTGTAAAACGTGGCGTATCTTCAGGGGTAGAGATCACCAACACTTCGCGTATGCCAGCCAGCATTAGTGTAGTCAGCGGGTAATAGATCATTGGTTTGTCGTACACAGGCAATAATTGCTTGGAAACAACCTGTGTTACCGGATATAGACGCGTGCCTGAACCACCGGCTAAAATAATACCCTTCATGCTAACTCTTCCCCTCGTTCAGTGTAATGCGTTTGAACCCAATTACGATATTCGCCGCTAGTGACGTTATGAACCCAATTCTGGTTTTGCAAATACCAGTTCACGGTTTTCTCAATGCCGGTCTCAAAGGTTTCTTGCGGCTTCCAGCCTAATGTATTGGCTAATTTAGTCGCATCGATCGCATAACGCTGGTCATGGCCAGGTCGGTCTTGCACAAAAGTGATTTGGTCTGCGTAAGATTTACCATCCGCACGCGGTTGTTTTGCATCCAGTATCCTGCAAAGTGTTTTTACTACTTCGATATTAGGTTTTTCATTCCAGCCGCCTACGTTATATACCTCGCCTACCTTGCCTGCTTCCAGCACGCGACGAATCGCGGAACAATGATCTTCTACATAGAGCCAGTCACGAATCTGCTGGCCATTGCCATAGATAGGTAGTGGTTTACCCGCCAAGGCATTATGAATAACCAACGGAATCAATTTTTCCGGAAAATGATGTGGACCATAATTATTCGAGCAGTTAGTGGTCAGCGTAGGCAAACCGTAAGTATGGTGATACGCACGGACTAAGTGGTCAGAAGCGGCTTTCGACGCTGAATATGGGCTATTCGGTGCATAAGCATGGTTCTCGGTAAATGCAGCCTCTGTTTTATCCAGTGAACCATATACTTCGTCGGTAGAAACATGCAGGAAGCGGAATCCTTTACGATGCTCAACACTCAAACTGCTCCAATAAGTGCGTACTTCTTCCAGCAGGTGAAATGTACCAACAACATTAGTCTGAATAAAATCTTCAGGCCCATGGATGGAACGGTCTACGTGGCTTTCGGCGGCGAAGTTAAGTACGGCTCGCGGTTGGTACTCTTTCAATAATGATTTTAATAACGCTTTGTCCCCGATATCACCATGTACGAAAATATGCCGTGGGTCGTTCTGGATTTCCTGCAGATTCTCTAAATTACCTGCGTAAGTGAGCTTATCCAGGTTAATGACTGTACCTAAGCCCAATTTTACCCAGGCAAGCACGAAATTAGCGCCTATAAATCCAGCTCCGCCAGTGACTATGATTGTTTGATTCACGTGATATTTTCCAAGACTATTTATTGTTCTAATTTTAATAACACTAAATTTTTACGACATTCCAAAGACAGCTTCCGCCTTTTTCCAGCGCTTTCAAATACTCCTGATGTGCAGCATTTTCAGCTTCGCTAGCTCTTTGAACAATCAACGGCTGCAGTGCTTGTATATTAACCATGCTATTCTGTTGTTCAGGCCTGTCCAGCTCCATCATGAGGCTATCCTGACCACGCGTCATCGCCATATAGACTTCGGCAAGCAATTCCGCATCCAGCAATGCGCCATGCAATGTACGCCTGGAGTTATCAATACCAAAATGACGGCATAACGCATCCAGGTTATTACGCTGACCTGGCCGTGAATCCTTGGCCATTTTCAATGTATCTGTAATTTTACCGCTGAAGGACTCTAACGGTTGTAGGCCCAAACGGCCTAATTCCGCATTCAGGAAAGCTACATCAAAAGGCGCGTTATGGATAATTAACTCAGCATCACCTATAAATGCAATAAAGTCATGCACGATAGCCTCAAAGCGCGGTTTATCCTGCAGAAATTCCAGCGTAATGCCATGCACTTCCTGGGCACCTGCATCAATCTCTCGGTCGGGATTCAAGTACACGTGATAATGATTCGAAGTCGGTCGACGATTGACCATTTCAACCGCGGCAATCTCAATGATGCGATGTCCTTGCGCAGGATAAAGGCCCGTGGTTTCCGTATCTAAGAAAATCTGTCTCATTGGATATCTTTTTAGTTATTTGATTATCGTTTATTAATGCAGGATTAATCGATATAAAGCGAAGGCGCATTTAATAATTGCTCCACGCCTTTATTTGCCAGCATATCTGCACGTTCATTGCCTACGTCACCAGCATGACCTTTTACCCATATCCATTGTATTTGATGTTGCTGTACCAGCACATCTAATTCACGCCAAAGATCGTCATTTTTTACCGGCTTCTTATCCGAAGTGCGCCAATTACGTGCCTTCCAGCCAATAATCCATTCGGAAATTCCCTTTTGAACATATACGGAATCGGTATATACCTTGATCTTACAGGGACGTTTCAGCGCTTCCAAAGCGCGGATCACAGCCGTAAGCTCCATCCTGTTATTGGTCGTTAAAGGTTCTGCTCCAAATAGTTCTTTTTCGTGTTCATCGTAACGAATCCAAGCACCCCAACCGCCGGGCCCAGGATTACCTTTACAAGCGCCATCTGCATAGATGACGACTTCATTGGTTTTATTAGCTGTGTTGCTTATTTCACTCATTCGCTACTCGTTATTCTTGTTTGTATGTTTTAAAGATTTTCTTTGCGTTGGACGCGATTGCGTAGGCTTAATCACCAGGGCAGATTTTAAAGGCGCTTTTTTCCAGTTGGGCTTTAATGGCGTCATCCCTACCACGCGTTTTTTCGCCACAATGAAATAGACCCCGCCCAGCATGGTACAACAGCGCTCGGCTACCCTGTCCATAAAATCAAAGCGTTTATGCCAAATAGCCTGCTCAAAAGGCGGCACATGGCAACTCATTTGCACTGAAATTATTTCAAAACCCAATAGTTTCAACCAATCTTTCATTCTGGATAGGCTAATAAATTCACCGCACCAAGGAAACTGTGGTGGAAATTTCTTCGCAAAACTCTTCCTGCAGGAAAGCTGCCTATTGATAGCAGCCATCGTTCCCCAAGTACTATAAGGATTAAAACCCGAAATGAGCAAATGGCCCTCAGGCATCATGACTCGCTCAGCTTCGCGTAGGGTCTGGTGAGGTCGCTCACTGAATTCAAGCCTGTGCGGCAATATCAGCAAATCCAAGCTCATATCTGCAAAGGGTAAAAAGTCATCATTGCAGCGCAAATTGTTCTCTATGGTTTCATTAGAAAATTCACTCGATTTGAAGCGATTAGGTATCCGCGAGTTTCTTAATAAATCCATCTGCAAAAAGCCCATTTGCAGTGCATTGAATCCGAATAGGTCTACTACCGCTTGGTCGTATAACGCCTGCTCTTTGGCAAGGAGGTAATGCCCCAAAGAAGTGTCCAACCATGACTTCTGGAGGCTGAGCATTTCGTCCGGCAACAATATTGTTTTAGACGCTTTATTCATAACTTGGCCAATTGAGTTCTATTGACATTTCAGGCTGTTGAACAAATGATAGAGAGTATGCAACATAAGATACAAATTATACCTATTCCTGCATTTGAGGATAACTATATCTGGTTACTTCATAATGGTACTGAAGCATTGATTGTAGACCCAGGCGATGCCGTGCCCGTGATCGCCGCATTAAATAAGCTCCAACTGCATTTGAATACCATTCTAATTACACATCACCATGATGACCATATCGGTGGGGTACAGGCATTGATTGAGCATTATCCCAATGTGCAGATTTACGCGCCAAAACATGAGCGGTATGATTTCCCGCATCGCGCAGTCTGTGAACCGGATACTGTCAGCGTGCCTGATTTCAATTTAAATTTTTCAGTGATTGACTTGCCGGGACATACTTTAGGCCATATTGCTTATTACACGCAGGATACATTATTTTGTGGGGACACCTTATTCGGCGCGGGTTGCGGACGCTTATTCGAAGGCACGCCAGAGCAAATGTATCACTCTTTGCAGAAGCTGGTGCGATTGCCTCAAAATACCAAAGTGTACTGCACACATGAATATACTTCTCATAACATTGATTTTGCACTTACTTTAGAACCAAATAATGCAGACCTTATACAACGTAAACTTGCTACTGAGAAATTACGAAATAATTTACAGCCAAGTTTGCCGTCTATCTTGTCACTTGAGTTAGCGACCAACCCTTTTCTACGTTGCGACAATACTGAAATTGCCGCGACACTAAACCTTGAAAACGATCCTCCTTTAGAAGTTTTTCGTAAGATGCGCCATATGAGAAATCATTATTAATCATTAAGATATAAAGCATTTGTAAAATAAATTTCAGAATAATTTACATGCTTTTACTTGACTATGAACTTGCCTGTTCGTTACTATGTTGCAACTTTATGACTAGAGCGGGTTTATGTTTCCATTATCAGTTTTGCGCATTCGTCAGATAGGAAATCCCTTCGTAAAGTTTAGTCATTTAAGCTTTCGCTCCTTTAGCACATTCACATCCCGAATTACATATGGAAATATCTCTAAACTAGCGCTTGCTGGTTTGGGCTTAAGTTGTGTATTTTTCAGCAGCCTTTCTTATGCAGATTCAAATGTAGCGGGCGATGAAATCATCATCTACGCTGATGATACTTATAAACCGCCACCACGTAACATTGGCGCTGATAGCACTGCAAATAATGTAACTTCTAATTCCAACAGTGACAGCGCCCCTTCAACAACTTCATCAGACGCAAGAAGTAGCCGTTTACGTGATGCCTTGGATACTAAAATCAGTGACCTGAATGCTGCGCAATCGGACAATGTCACAGTCATTAATGAAGACCTATGGCAACGGATCAAAGACGGCTACGCAATGCCGGATTCGACTTCAGAACTGATTGCCAAGCACGAGAACTGGTATAGCTCACGCCCTGATTATATGAAACGCATGGTAGAGCGTAGCCAGAAATATCTGTTCCATATCGTAGAAGAAGTCGAAAAGCGCGGCATGCCGACCGAAATCGCTTTATTGCCGATGATTGAAAGCGCTTACAATCCCCAAGCTAATTCCGTGAGCAAGGCATCCGGCATTTGGCAATTCATCCCATCTACAGGTAAAAACTTCGGCCTTAAACAAAACTGGTGGGTAGACAATCGCCGCAATGTCACCGCTGCTACTGACGCCGCCCTTACCTACCTGCAAAAACTGCATGCCATGTTTGGTGCTTGGGACTTGGCTTTAGCAGCTTATAACGCCGGCGAAGGTACCGTAAGCCGTGCGATTGAGCGTAACAGAAGATTGGGCTTACCTACCGACTACGAAAGCCTGAACCTGCCGGCGGAAACCAGGAATTACGTACCCAAGCTACAAGCCATCAAGAACCTGATGACTAACCCCGAAAATTATGGCTTACAAATCCAGACGATTGCAAACAGTGCTTACTTCACCAGAGTATCTGCACCAGCCCAAATTGACGCACGTCTAGCAGCTAAATTAGCTGAGATTTCCTATGAAGAGTTCACAGCTTTAAACCCAGGCTTTAATCGTCCTGTGATTGCTAGCGTTGGTGATAAACACGAACTTTTATTACCCATCTCAGCCGCGCAGACCTTTAAAGATAATCTAGCCGGCTACAATAAGCCTTTGGTTAGCTGGCAAACCTACTTTGCCAAACGTGGCGAACGCATGGACAGCATTGCCAAGAAGTTTGGCATTCCTGTTGCGCAACTGCGAGATGTAAATGACTTATCCGATAATAAGAAAATAAAAACTTCTAAAACGATACTTGTGCCTAACGGCCATCAAACGAATTTTGTACCTACGCAGGACAGCGCTGTAGCTCAAAACGCTGACGCAAAATTACAGGTAAACGACACGGTTAGCGCGCCTGCCATTGATATTACTAGTGTAGGAAACAATAGCAATGACGATGCCGTGACTTCAAAAAGTAACCGTAGCCACATTGTTAAAAAAGGCGAGAATATCCAGACCATTGCCAAGCGCTATGGCATCAGTGTGAAGCAACTGGTTACAACAAACTCCCTCAAGAACACGCGCGTAAAAGTTGGGCAATCACTCAGCATAGAAAACTCTTCCCAAAAAATTGTGCGTACTGCTAGCAATAATCAACCGGGCAAAAAGAAAACTTATGTGGTAAAACGCGGTGATACACTACATAGCATTGCAGAAAAGTTTGATGTCACTTTAATTGAAATAAAACGCTGGAACAAAAACGTCAATTCATATATCCAACCGGGCGATAAATTAACGATAATGCAATCACGCGCTGCCTAACCTCGATTTAACGGCAGTAATAATAAGCCTGTCTAATATGGTGACTTTATAAAAATGCCAAGCCTGCCTGCCGGAAACTACAACTTTATTGTTAGATTTGTTTTTATCTGTTTATTGGCTTTTGGCATTGTATTTATAAGCGCTTGCGGTCAATCTAAACCTCCCGCCGAATCCAATGTAGCAATCAATTATGATAAAGCGTACCTACCTGTTGCAGGCGGTACTCTTATCGATGCCATGATAGGCGAGCCTTCTAGCCTTATTTATATGGTCGCCGGGGAATCAGCCTCTGCCAGCGTTACTGCTAATATCTTCAATAAACTGCTCAAATATGACAAAAACCTGGATTTGGAAGGTGAGCTAGTAGAAAGCTGGCAAGTATCCAAAGACCAGAAAACGATTACTTTCAAGCTTAAGCCAAACCTAAAATGGGCTGACGGGAAACCATTAACCAGTGCAGACGTACTATTTACCTGGAAAGCTGTGATTGACCCAAAGCTCGCCAGCCCTTATGCCTCAGACTTCCAGTTAGTAAAACAAGCTGAAGCGCCTAGTCCGCTAATTTTCAAAGTCAGTTATGATCAGGCCTATGCCCCCGCTTTAGATAGCTGGGCAGGTTTACAGATATTGCCTGAACATCTATTAAAAAATCAGGACCTACATACCACTTCATTTGCACGTAACCCGGTAGGTAGCAGCTATTACAAATTGGATAGCTGGGCACACGGAGAAAATATCAAGCTCTCGCGTAATCCCAGTTCAGTTTTGGGGCAAGCTAAGATTGATAAGTTAGTTACTCGAATGATCCCAGATAATTCAGCTCAATTCCTCGAGCTCATGGCGGACAATATTGATTCCATGGGCTTGGATCCTATCAAGTTCTCACGCATCATTCCTGCGCGACCGGAGTTGCAAAAGAAACTGGCGCTTTATAAAGAACTGGGCAATAGCTACACCTATTTAGGATTCAACCTCAAACATAAGCCATTTGATGACATTCGCGTCCGTAAAGCCATTAATTACGCCATCGACAAACAGGAAATTATCGACGGGGTCTACTTGGGGTTGGGCATTAATATTGCGTCACCTTACAAGCCCGGCACTCGCTGGAGCAACCCTGATTTACAACCCTATCCTTACGACATCAGCAAAGCGAAAGCATTACTTAAAGAAGCTGGTTTTACTGATAGCGACGGTGATGGCATTTTAGAAAAAGATGGCAAACCCTTCGCATTTGAGATTATTACCAACCAAAATAAAGAACGCGAAAAATCTGCTGTCTTAATCCAGCGTCGGCTTAAGGAAGTGGGCATCGATGTCAAAATCCGTGCAATCGAATGGGCGAGTTTTATTAGCAGGTTCATCAAAACCGGTGACTTTGATGTAGTAGTCTTAGGCTGGGGTTTAGGGCTAGATCCCGATCAATTCAACATATGGCATTCCAGCCAACAGGCACCCGGACAATTCAATTTTATTGGCTACAATAATCCTGCGGTAGATAAATTGCTGGAACAAGGACGACTGGAACTGGATGCGGACAAACGCATGAAAATTTACCATGAGTTCGCGAAAGTCTTATTAGAAGATTGCCCCATTGTTTACCTCTCTGCAGGATATGGTCTTACTGCTATCCACAAGCGTGTCAAAGGGATTGATAACCCTGCCCCGCCCGCTGGCGTGGGCTGGAATTCTTACGACTGGTATATTCCCGTGCCTTTACGCCGCAATGAAATATCCGCTAACTAGGGTCTATATATTCCATGTTTAAATATTTAATCAAACGTGTGTTATGGATGGTGCCAATGCTGATAGGCATCAGCCTGATTTCGTTCCTGATCATGCATCTTGCGCCAGGTGACATCACTAATAATGAAGCCTCCTTTAACCCAAAAGCTAGCGAAGAATCGCGCCAAAAATTAAGAGAACTTTATAATCTGGATAAGCCTGTTATCGTTCAATATGGCTTGTGGCTGAAACGTATGGCGACATTGGATTTCGGTACCTCATTTGCCACACACCAGAAACCTGTATTTTGGCAAAAAACCGATAAGGACGGTAATGTTACCAAAGGGCTAATCCAGGAAGCCTTGCCGATTACCCTAATGATCAATATATTAGGCCTGTTTCTTACTTTAGTGCTCGCTATTCCGCTCGGAATTATCGCAGCTCGCAAATATGGTGGCTGGCAGGATAAAACCATCACTTTATTCAATTTCGTGGGTTTTTCTATCCCTGGTTTCTGGCTTTCATTACTGCTGATGTACTGGCTGGGTGTGGTAAATAACTGGTTCCCGATTTCAGGCTTGCATAGCATCAATTACGATAATCTGGACACTTTGGGAAAACTTAAAGATAGCATCAGCCATCTTTTTATGCCGGTCATCATTCCTTCTGTCACGGGTCTCGCAGGCATCACGCTATTCGTTAAAAATGGCATGCTGGACGTTTTATTCCAAGATTACATCACCACTGCCCGCTCCAAAGGTTTAACCGAGCATAAAGTGGTCTACACACATGCGCTTAGAAATGCCTTGCTACCATTGATTACTATCGTGGGTTTATCAATACCTGGCCTGATAGGCGGCTCTGTCATTGCCGAAACTATCTTCGCGATACCTGGTATGGGCAAACTTTTCTACGATTCTGTGCTCATGCGCGACTTTCCTGTGATTATGGGCATCCTTACCATCGGTTCAGCACTTACTTTAATTGGCAATATGCTGGCTGATGTGGCTTATGCCTGGGCAGACCCACGTGTTCGCCGCGGCGTGGCTAGAGGTTAATGATGAATAAAAACTTGTTCAGGAAAGCTCTGGAAAACCCGCTGGCATTAACTGGCTTTATTATCATCGTCTGCGTATTCTTATTGGCGATGTTCGCGCCTATTATTTCCCCCTATGATCCTGATGACATCAATGTAAAAGCCATCTTATTAGGCCCTTCTGCCAGCCATTGGATGGGTACAGATGGATTGGGCCGCGATGTATTGAGCCGCATGCTCCATGGTGGTCGTATTTCCTTGCTGGTAGGCTTAGTTGCCGTAGGCATTTCTACAGCGATCGGCATATTACTTGGCGCTTTAGCAGGTTATTACCGCGGTTGGGTAGATACTTTCATCATGCGCTTGGTTGATGTCATGCTGTCGATTCCTAGCTTTTTCCTGATTCTGGCGGTGATTGCTTTTCTTACACCGTCTATCATAAATATCATGATTGTGATTGGTCTGACATCGTGGATGGGCGTTACTCGACTAGTTCGAGCCGAATTTCTAAGTTTGAATGAACGCGAATTCGTATTGGCTTCGCGCACACTAGGCGCAAAAGACGGACGTTTAATTTTCACGCATTTATTACCCAATAGCTTAACGCCTATTATTGTCAGCTCTGTACTAGGGATTGCCGGCGCGGTACTTATGGAATCAGGCTTAAGCTTCTTAGGCTTAGGCGTGCAAGCGCCACAAGCCTCATGGGGCAATATCCTGACCGATGGCAAAGAGTATATCCAGTTTGCATGGTGGCTATCGCTGTTTCCCGGCCTAGCCATCTTAGTCACCGTGTTAGGGTATAATTTGCTTGGAGAAGGTTTACGTGATGCACTCGATCCACGTAGTAATTCAGCGTAGGCAAAGTAAATTAGTAGCTTAAATAATTAAGATAATTAACAGGAAGTATTATGGGATTTCTAGCAGGTAAAAAAATATTAATCACTGGCTTATTAAGCAATCGCTCTATCGCTTACGGCATTGCCGCCGCCATGAAACGTGAAGGTGCGGAACTGGCGTTCACATATCAGATTGAAAAACATCAAGGCCGCGTAGCTGACTTGGCAGCAGAGTTCGATTCTAAATTGGTATTCCATTGTGACGTTGCAGAAGATGCTTTGATCGATGGCTTATTCCCGCAAATCGCAAAACATTGGGATGGCATCGATTCCATCGTGCACTCTATCGCTTTCGTGCCTAAAACAGCTTTGGATGGCGACTATTTGGATGCTGTTACACGCGAAAACTTCCGTATTGCCCATGACATCAGCTCATACAGCTTTGCCGCATTAGCCAAAGCAGCATTACCGATGATGCTGGGACGTAACGGCAGCTTACTGACTTTGAGTTACCTTGGTGCTGAGCGCACGATGCCAAACTATAATGTGATGGGCTTAGCAAAGGCCAGCCTTGAGGCGAATGTACGGTATATGGCACAAAGCTTAGGTCCTAAGGGTATTCGTGTGAATGCCGTATCTGCCGGCCCTATCAAGACATTAGCGGCTTCTGGCATTGCTGATTTCGATAAGATGATAGGCTTTAATGAAAAACACGCTGCATTACGCCGTAATGTAACAATTGAAGAAGTAGGCAACGCTGCAGCCTTCTTATGCAGTGACTTGGCCTCTGGTATTACCGGTGAGATTACTTATGTCGATGGCGGCATGAACATTACCGCTGCCGGTACCGTTGAATGATGAATTAAATTGTTAACTCCATAAAAAAGGCACCGTCAGGTGCCTTTTTTATGGAGTTAATTGGTAACTAAGCAAGTAATGACTAATTACCGCTCAACAATAGCTTCTCGTTCACCTTCACGTTGCTCTTCTCACGCAAAGATTGTTTATACGAAGACAGATACTCTGCTGCCAAAGCATCATTTAAGTCGTTTTGAGCTGTTTTCTTAGCTTCCGGGTCATCAGAGGTCGCAGGCTCAACTTTAATCACTTTAACCAGCAAGTAACCCTGTTTTGCATCCGCAACGCCAGAGTAAGCAGGAAGTTTTGTAGCATTGGTTTTGAAAACCTGGTTCATAGCTAAATCGGTCAAGCCTTGCGCATTTTTCCGGTCGACCGTAACTGGGGTGATCCACTCAAGGTCTTTCACTTCTTTACCGGCGCGCAAATCTTTCAATGCGGCCTCACCTTTAGCCAGTGCGAGTTTAGAAGCTGCTTCTAGTTTCAATAAAGCCTCGATACTGCCTTTAACCTCATCAAAACTACGCGGTGCGGCTGGTTTGTAATCTACTACACGGGCTGAAACCAAGTTGTTTGGTGAGATCTCTACAGCTTCTGTATTGCGGCGCTCCTTAAGTGACTCTTCAGAAAAGACCAGATTCATGATCTTATCGTTCTTAAAGAATTTATTACCTTCTTCGCGGCTAATCCAGTCAGATTTCTGCACTTGGCCTGAGAATGCTTTGGCAGCAGGCTCTAGGCTACCGGATTGTTCATACACCATATTGCTGAAGCCCTCAGCCTTATCAGTAAATGCTGCCTGAGCTTTTTGATACAGCAATTCAGCCTTGATTTTTGGTTTCAAGCTATTAAAGTCTGAGCTATCACCGCTCGCTTCGGTAAGTTTGATGATGTGGTAACCAAACTCAGATTCAACGATATCGCTGATCTGGTTAACCTTCATATTGAATACAGCCTCTTCAAAAGGTTTTACCATCGCACCGCGACCAAATGAACCTAAATCCCCGCCTTTACTGGCTGAGCCGGGATCTTGCGATTCTTTTATAGCCAACTCTTCAAAACGTTTAGGGTTTTTCTTAAGGATAGCCAATATTTCTTCAGCTTTCGCTTTGGCCTGTTGTTTCTGCTCAGGTGTTGCATTCACACCGAAACCAATCAGGATATGGCTGGCACGTCTTTGCTCGTTACCCTGGAATTTCGCTGAATTCTCATCATAGAATTTCTTGATTTCATCATCGGTCACTTGAATGGTTGGAATCAAGCTGCTGGCTGATAACAACAAGAACTCGATTTTGACTTTTTCCGGAACCAGCAATTTATCTTTATGTTTTTCGTAATAGGCTTTGACTTCAGAAGGATCGACTTTTACATCTTTCATGAAGTCTTTTGTTTTCAATTCGGCGACGGTGACTTCACGTTGCTGGTTGGTCAATTGGAATGTATTTTCAGCACGTGTCTTAGAAGCGAAAGCCAGTTTGCTAATTCCGTCCTGTGCCTGCTGCGCCAGCATATCTGCACGCATCCCAGCTTCAAATTTGGAAGCGCTGATGTGGTTCTGCTCTAAAGTCTGGTCATATAATTCTTGGGAAAATTTACCATCCTTCTGGAATTCCGGCATACCGGTAATATAAGTAGAAAGTTGCGCATCACTGATGGCATATTTTTCTTGCTGAATCTCTTTAGAAAGCAGGCGCTTGTTAATGAGCTGGTTCAGTACTAAAGACTTAACTTCCGGGCTATCAAGCTGCGCTTGATCCATCTTGCCTTCTGATTGCAAGCGATTCCGGACATTCTGCAACGCGTTGGCATATTCCTGCACTGAAATATTACTGCCATTGACTTCAGCCACCGCTACATTCCTACCGGCCTGGTTTAAATAAGAGTCAATACCGAACAACGCAAAAGGAATTGTAATGGCTGCCAATAAGGCTTTTCCCACCCAACCTTGGGCTACTCCGCGAATGCTATCTAACATAAAAAATTTCTCTTCTTTAATATTTAATTCAAAAGGCTTTAATAACAATTAACAACCAATATTACCGGACGGTAATATAGCATAAATGACCGTTAACTTTTCATTTACCTGCGCTGTCGCTATAAGTTCCTGTGAAATTATATGACTGAGAAAATGCAGTGTGAGGAATTGGAAATAGTGAGAGGTAAAAGGTAATCGATATGCGGAAGTACAAATAAAAATAGCGAGTCCGAAGACTCGCTATTTTTATTTGGCGGAGTGGACGGGACTCGAACCCGCGACCCCCGGCGTGACAGGCCGGTATTCTAACCAACTGAACTACCACTCCATAAAACTTGCGTATAAGTCATTTTACCAAATTTATACGCTTTTAAATTTTGCGCCCCTGAATTATTTAAATTAAAAAACTTGATTAATTCAAATTTTTCACAAAATAAAGAGTGCTAAGAAAACTAGCACTCTAAATTATAAAATCAGAAACGGCTTAGTCACATTATTGGTTTTTTTGGTGGGTGCTAACGGGGTCGAACCGCTGACATTCGCCTTGTAAGGGCGACGCTCTACCAACTGAGCTAAGCACCCTGCCTAACCAACAAAGACGACTAGTTTACAGCATCTTTAAGCGCTTTACCAGCCCTAAATT
>DATHWX010000021.1:0-83700 GCA_035460225.1 Methylotenera sp. | reverse complement strand
CCAATAATTGAAAACGTAATTTACGGTTGATGTTCATTCTAGGAATTCCAATTAACCACGTAAGCGGTCTGCATCAAGACGACGCACTGTTAAGGTTAAAAATGTTGCGATAAATAATCCGAAATAAGCAATATCACCGGTGTCGATCAAGCCGCCCGAGAACGATTGAAAATGATGGGTCAGTGACAGATTAGCCAAGGTATTGCTTGGGTCACCGGCAAAAAATCGGTCCAGGAACATTAGGGCAAACAACGCGACGAAAGTTAGGATAGCCGCTACAACCGGTTGCTGGGTCAGGCTAGAAAAGTAAACGCCTAATGCCGAGAAGCTGGCGACCATTAGAAGCAAGCCTATTGAATTGGCGATGATAAAACCGAAGTCGATATCCGCCCAGATATTGAGCGTGGATAACATTAAGGCGATATAAACAATCAATATCGACAAGAACCCCACCAGGCCTAAAAACTTGCCGACTACGATTTCAGTCAGCGAAATGGGCGCACTAAATAAAAACGGTAAGGTCTGGTTACGGCGCTCTTCACTGATCAGGCGCATTGATAATAGCGGTACGGCAAAAAGTACGATGAATGAAGCGAAACCGTAGACGTTCTGACCGACGAATTGCGTAACGCCGGTACGTTCTGCAGGACGCATAGCACCTGACATCACCGCGAAATAATCGTTAACTCCGTTTAGATACTGTGTGCCAAAGGCAAACATCAGTAATGACAAAATCACCCAGCCCATCGGCGAGGCAAACATACTTTTCAATTCTTTTCTTGCGACATTGATAATCATTATTTGACCTTAATAAGCGATGTTAGCTAACTGCTTGTTCCTGATTCACAGCTTGCTCTTGATAAGTAAGCTGTACGAATACGTCTTCCAGGCTGGTTTGGTCAGGAGCGATCTGATGTAAGCCCCATTTATTCTTCACAGCTGCTTGTACGATGGCTTCGGCAGGCGTTGCATCTTCGGCAAAACTCACACGAACAAAACCGGTAGGCAGGATTTCCACATCGGTCACACCGGCAATTTTCAATATTTCGTCAGCGCTTGGTGTGTTATTCAAGCCAATCAGCAACTTGTTGCCGATACGCTGGCGTTTAAGTACGTCAATAGAGCCATTGAATACAAGCTTACCCTTGTCGATAATCTGTACGTGGTCACAGACCATTTCCACTTCCGGGAGGATATGCGTAGAGATAATCACGCTATGATCACCGCCTACTTCACGGATCAAGGCACGGATATCACGAATCTGGATCGGGTCAAGGCCTACGGTCGGCTCATCCAGAATCACAACCATAGGTTTATGAATTAGCGCTTGGGCAATACCAACGCGCTGCTGGTAACCGTTCGATAGGTTTTCGATCAGGCGTTTGCTCATATGGCCTAAACCACAGCGCTCCTTTGCCACTTCCACGGCTTTTTTGATATGACCGGAACTTACGCGATGCAAACGCGCAGCTACCGTAAGATATTCGTCTACGGTCAACTCTTTATATAAGGGGCGCATTTCAGGCAGGTAGCCAATCAGGGCTTTCGCTTCTTTTGGGTTCTCTATCATGTCGATACCGCAGATTTTCACGCTACCATTGCTAGGCGCCAGATTGCCCGTCAGCATCTTCATGGTGGTAGATTTACCGGCACCGTTCGGGCCTAGGAAACCTAACACTTCGCCCTTACTTAGGTTAAAACTCACATTACTTACGGCCTCGCGCCCACCATACAACCTGGTGAGCTCTGTTGCCTCAACTGTAAAATTATTCATAGTTACTCAATTAGTATTAACGTAAATATTGGGTTCAAGGTCGTTGCGTTCGCTCAAGACATTGAAGCGCATAGGATTTCTGTAACATCCCTTTTTATTATCTGCATCATTTTATAAATCAGCTGGAATTTTTACCAACATCTGAAAACTTACATGATGGAAAGTTCTATTGACATGCGCTATAGTCAATACATAATTATGTAGGAACTTGCGACTACTGTCACGGACTAAGCATTACAGCAGTAACGACTTTAATATCGAACTTAAGCTTCTGGATTATTTAATAAAAATTAAAACTCGATCAAAACTAAATAAGTACTCGATACAACTTCCATTTCCATTCATTAATTTAAAGATACTGCAATCCAATTTATGCGCCTAAACCATCGTATTACCCTTGCCCAGACTACATCACCGTTACGCATTTCCATATTGCTTGCGTGCCTATTACTGGGTTTGAACGGCTGTGCAAGTAATGCCAGCAAAAAGCAGGCAGCGACGTTGCCTGAACAAAGCGTAGAAGCTAACACAGAAACAGCAAATGAGCTAAACGCTGATTTTGTCTATAAATACCTGGTGGGTGAAGTTGCAGGCCAACGCGGCGATCTGGCAACATCCAGTTCTATATTTTTTGATTTGGCCAGAAAAGAGCAAGACCCACGTTTAGCGGAGCGCGCAGCCAAGGTTGCAGCTTATGGCAATGTAAGCAGCTTAACGATTCCAGCGGTTAAATTATGGGCTGAGCTAGACCCAGACTCCGCAGAAGCGCAGCAAGCCATGATCGAAATGCTGATCGCTACCGGCAAATTAGAAGACACTGAACCGTATCTGGCTAAATTGTTATTAAAGGAAGAAACCCGTGCTAGCGGATTTTTATACCTAAACGCATTATTGAACCGCAGTGCCGATAAAGCCGGCGTACTGGCATTGATTCAAAAGCTGGCAAAACCTTATCCTAAATCACCTGAAGCACAATTTGCCATTGCCCAGGCTGCCTGGGCAGCAGGCCAGGATGACGTGTCATTACAGGCACTTAACCAGGCTGACGCCCTGAAGCCGGGCTGGTATGTAGCTGCGTTGTTAAAAGGCCAGGTGCTATTTAATAAGTCTCCGGAAGAAGCATTGGCTTTTTACCAAGGCTTTCTGGTCAAACATCCGGAAGCGACAGAAATTCGCATGAACATGGCGAAACTGATGGTGACGCAGAAACAATATGAAGCTGCGAAAAAAGAATACGCGGTTATCCTTAAAAATTCTAAAGGCAACGCCGATGTTACCACTGTCGTGGGACTGCTTTCTTACCAATCAGCCGATTATGCCGAAGCTGATAAATACTTCCAACAGGCTTTAGAGCAAGGTTTTAAAGACCCGGATCAAATTTATATTTACCTGGGCCAAAGCGCTGAAAAGCAAAACCATGACGGTGCTGCCGAAGCCTGGTATAAAAAAGTAGAGGTAGGCCCACGTTACCTTGAAGCGCAATTAGACTTGGCTAACCTGATCGCCCGTACACAATCTGTCGATAAAGCGATTGACCTACTGGATGGTCTTGAAGACTTGACTACTGAACAGCAGATTCTTGTGATCCAGTCAGAAGCTGGTTTACTGGTAAAAGCCAAACGTAACCAGGATGCCTTCGACTTGTTGGAAAAAACTGTCAAAAACCTGCCAAATACGCCGGAACTGGTTTACGACTATGCTCTAGCCGCAGAACGTGTGCAAAAATTAGATGTGATGGAAGCTGAATTACGCAAACTGATTGCCGCCAAGCCTGATTTTGCTGCTGCGTACAATGCGCTGGGCTATTCATTCGCCGACCGTAATATCAAGCTGGATGAAGCTCAGAAACTCATCGAAAAAGCCCTGAGCATTTCGCCGAACGACCATTACATGCTCGATAGCCTGGGTTGGGTGTATTACCGCAAAGGCGAACTGGATAAGGCGATAGACTATCTACAGCAGGCTTACAAGACCAATCCTGATCCAGAAATCGCGGCACATTTAGGTGAAGTGTTGTGGCAAAAAGGCCAGCATGAAGAAGCCAAGAAAATCTGGCAAGATGCGCTATCCGCTAATCCGGATAACGAAGTATTGGTCAGCACCCGCAACAAATTCAAGTCTTAGTTTGAAATGTTCTTATCTGCTGCGATAAAGCGCTACGGGGTATTGGCTTTGCTGGCGCTATTGCAAGCTTGCGCCACCACGTCTGGCCCAATTAATACACCACCAACCCAAGCGCAAACACAGACGACTGCTCAGCATTTACAGCAGATTTCTACCATTCAGCAATTTTCGCTTAAAGGTAGGATGGGCGTACAAACTGATGCTAAAGGCTTTTCCGGCAGGCTGGATTGGCAGCATCAATTGACGACTGACCACATCGCGCTCTACTCTCCACTAGGCAGCCAAGTTGCCAGCATCAAAAAAACGCCAGATAGCGTGGTACTTGAAGACTCTTCCGGCAACTCCGTATCCGCTGAAGATGCAGAATCTTTGACTCAAAAGACGTTGGGCTGGAAGCTACCATTGACGGGCCTTGCAGACTGGTCTCTGGGCCGCCCCACTGCTAGTCCTATCCTAGCCAGTACTGCAGATGAACTCGGCCGACTGACTACTTTGAAACAAGATGGCTGGGATATCGAATATTCAGATTATGCAGATTTTGAAGGTAAGCAACTGCCCAATAAAATCTATATGCGCAGCCCAAAAGTGAATATCAAATTGATCGTAGAAAATAGAAGTCACTAATACTCCTGCGCCAGAATGACGCTCTCGTTCTATAATTGCGCCATGTCAGATTTTCAAATAGCAGATTCACAGCTTCAAGATTTCCAGTCCAAAGACTTCCAGAAGTTTTTGGCGCCGGCAAAAATCAATTTGTTTTTGCATATCGTCGGTCAACGCGCGGATGGCTACCATCTATTGCAAACAGTTTTCCGCTTGCTGGATTTTTATGACCATATTTACTTGAAAACCACCAATGACGGCGCTATCAAGCGTACCAATGACGTGGCAAATGTTCCTGAAGCGCAAGACCTATGCATACGTGCTGCCAAGCTATTACAGCAACATACGCAGTGCAAACTCGGTGTAGAAATATTAGTGGAAAAGCATATTCCTATGGGCGGCGGTTTAGGTGGCGGCAGTTCAGATGCAGCCACAGCATTGTTAGCGCTCAATCAATTATGGAATCTCAATCTGAGCCGTGACGAGTTAATCGCATTAGGCTTGCAGTTAGGTGCCGATGTGCCATTTTTCATTTTCGGAACAAATGCTTGGGCTGAAGGCATAGGCGAGCAATTACAGACTATTGCCTTGAAGCCAGCCTATTATGTGGTGCTGAATCCCAATGTGCATGTATCAACCGCACAAATATTTGCCAATAAGCAATTGACAAAGAATGCGATTCCTAAGACAATGTCGGGCTTTTCAGGGATGGCTAATTCGGCAACTGGTAACGTCAGTACTGAATACATCAATCACCTGGAAAAGATTGTCTGTCATGATTATCCGCCAGTACAAAATTGCCTGAATTGGTTAAAACAATTCGGTGATGCAAGAATGAGCGGCTCGGGCGCTTCAGTATTTTTAGAAGTGGCTAGCGAGCAAGTTGCGATGGAAATATTGAGCAAGAAGCCGCATGAATTTGATGGCTTTGTTGCAAAAGGGTTAGATCAGCACCCTGTCCAGTTACATGGAATAAACTGACTAAATATTGGGGAGTCGCCAAGCTGGTTAAGGCACCGGATTTTGATTCCGGCATGCGAAGGTTCGAATCCTTCCTCCCCAGCCAAGAATTCGGAATGCAGGCAAATGCCTGCATGAAATAGCAAGCGTGTAGATTACTGATTTACGCGCTTTTATTTTTTAGTATTTCGCCTGCGTTTACTTGAGCACAGGCAGCATCGCAACCAGCAGGGATAGGAAAAATCAAATGGTGTCTACCGGCAACATGATGGTCTTTACAGGCAATGCCAACCCGGTTCTCGCACAGGAAGTCGCGAGCCATTTGGGTATAGAACTGGGCCGTGCCGATGTTGGCCGTTTCAGCGATGGTGAAGTAATGGTGGAGCTGCTGGAGAATGTACGTGGCCGCGATGTATTCGTGCTGCAATCTACCAGCCACCCGACCAATGACAGCTTGATGGAAGTCATGGTTATGGTTGATGCGCTACGCCGCTCTTCTGCTGCGCGTATTACGGCTGCGATTCCTTATTTCGGTTATTCACGCCAGGATCGCCGTCCGCGTTCTGCCCGTGTTGCGATTACCGCTAAAGTGGTAGCGAACATGTTAACTGGCGTAGGCGTGAACCGCTTGCTGACGATGGATTTGCACTCTGACCAGATTCAAGGTTTCTTTGATATTCCGGTAGATAATATTTACGCAACACCGATTCTGCTTGCTGATTTATGGCGCCAGAATCATGAGAATTTAGTAGTAGTTTCACCGGATGTAGGCGGCGTGGTTCGTGCACGTGCTTGTGCTAAACAGTTGAATTCAGACTTGGCGATTATCGACAAACGTCGCCCTAAAGCCAATGTGGCTAAAGTGATGAACATCATCGGTGATGTGGCTGGCCGCACTTGCGTGATCATGGATGACATGGTCGATACCGCAAATACCTTATGTGAAGCTGCAGCAGCGTTGAAAAAACATGGCGCGGTTAAAGTGCTGGCTTATGCGACTCACCCGGTATTATCCGGTGGAGCAGCAGAACGCATTATGGCTTCTGAACTTGATGAATTAGTGGTAACGAACACAATTCCACTAGGCGCAGATTCAATCGCCTGCAGCAAGATTCGCCAATTGAGCGCCGCAGAACTATTAGCTGAAACGATTCGTCGTATCAGCTCTGAAGATTCAGTATCTTCATTATTTATGGATTAGTTTTAACCCTGCAAACTGGTCGCGGTTTGTAGATTTTAGTGTAGTAAGGCCGTCATTGGCCTGTAGTAATTAAGTTGTACAACTAGGAGCAGTAACATGTCTATCGAAATTAATGCAGTAAAACGTGACGTTAAAGGTACGGGTGCGAGCCGCCGTCTACGTCGTGCTGGTAACGTGCCAGGTGTGGTATACGGTGGTGGTAAAGATGCCGTAACTATTGAGTTCGCACATAAAGAGTTGTTCTTGCAATTCCGCCACGAAGCATTCCATGCTTCTATCCTTAGCCTGAACTTGGATGGCAAAAAAGAGAACGTATTATTACGTGACTACCAAATGCACCCAGTGCGTAACACAATCCAGCACATCGATTTTCAACGCGTTAGCGCAACTGAAAAAATCCACGTTAAAGTGCCATTCCACTTCACCAATGCTGAAGTTGCACCTGGCGTTAAATTAGGCGGCGGTATCGTTGCCCACATCATGACAGAAGCTGATGTAAGCTGCTTGGCAAAAGATTTGCCAGAGTTCATTGAAGTTGATTTAGCTACATTGGAAATGGGTGATGCAGTTCACTTGTCACA
The DNA here is from genome assembly GCA_035460225.1 of Methylotenera sp. Taxonomy (GTDB): domain Bacteria; phylum Pseudomonadota; class Gammaproteobacteria; order Burkholderiales; family Methylophilaceae; genus Methylotenera. Next base: position 76,457 of record DATHWX010000021.1, on the reverse strand, counting down.
AATCAAATTGCCAAAAGGCGTTGAATTCGTGCAATTAGCGCATGACAATGATGCAACTGTAGCTTCTATCGCTAAAACACGCGGTAGCGTATCTGATGATGCAGAAGATGCAGCAACGGCCGCTGATGCAGCCGCAGCTTCAGCAACTCCAGAAGCTTAAGTCTTTTAGTTGTAAGTCACAAATAACGCGCGCTTTTAATAAGTGCGCGTTTTTTTATTTACATTTAATATGACGTTGTCTTTATATAAGAACCGCTCAATAAAACATGACGAATGGCATTAAATTACTGGTAGGGTTAGGTAACCCTGGCGATAAGTATGAAGCCACGCGCCATAACGCCGGCTTCTGGTGGGTAGATCAACTCGCCGCCAGCTCTAATAGTAAGCTGGCGCTTGATGCAAAAATGTTCGGTCACGTTGCCAAGCTAAACCCGCATGCAGATACCTGGCTGCTTAAACCTACGACCTTTATGAACGCCAGCGGCAAAGCTGTTGCGGCTTTGGCCAATTATTACAAAATACTGCCAGCGCAGATTTTAGTGATTCATGATGAGCTGGATTTACCGCCCGATACCGTAAAGCTCAAAAAAGGCGGCGGCCATGGCGGCCATAATGGTTTAAAAGATATTGCCGCTGCACTTGGAACCGTTGATTTCTGGCGTTTGCGTTTAGGCATCGGCCACCCCGGTGACCGTAATGAAGTGATTAACTTTGTGCTGAAAGCACCGCTCAAAGATGAGCAAACGGCTATTGAACAATGTATTGATAAAAGTATTGAAGTAGTACCGCAGTTACTCAAAGGCGACTTTGAAGATGCGATGTTAAAATTGCATACCAAATAGAAAATAAAGTCTTTTCCATTCAGATTTCACGCAAGATAAGGCGTTGAAGTTGAATAGAGAGACAGTACAAAATCGGCGGAATCGCTGGATTAGTAATTAAAGTAAAACTCAATTTCCACCTGTATTTTTCGTTAAGTACAAGGCGGCAAGGATTGAGATGCTGAAGACAGTACATTAAGTACGGCGAAGCAGCGAAGACGCTGCCAACGCAGTAATCAACGAAAAGATAGACTGGAAAATTTATGAAGTGTGGAATAGTAGGCTTACCTAATGTCGGCAAATCGACCTTATTCAATGCCATTACCAAGGCAGGCATTGCGGCGGAGAACTACCCTTTCTGTACCATTGAGCCTAACGTCGGCATTGTAGAAGTGCCTGACCCACGCATACAGCCTTTGATCGACATCGTTAAACCGCAAAAGGTACAACCTGCAATCGTTGAGTTTGTTGATATCGCCGGTTTGGTCGCTGGCGCTTCTAAAGGTGAAGGCCTGGGCAACAAGTTCTTGGCGAACATCCGCGAGACCGATGCCATTGCCCACGTGGTGCGCTGCTTTGAAGATGCCAATGTAATCCACGTAGCGAACAAGATCGACCCGCTATCTGACATTGAAGTCATCAATACCGAACTCGCGCTTGCCGACATGGAAACGGTTGAAAAAACCATGCAGCGCGAAGGCAAAAAAGCCAAGAGCGGCGACAAAGACGCTATCGCTTTAATGAAAGTATTAGACAAAGTATTGCCATGCTTGGATGAAGCCAAAGCCGTGCGCACATTGGGTTTGGATGACGATGAATTACAACTGCTCAAACCATTGTGCCTGATTACCGTAAAACCGGTGATGTACTTGGCAAACGTAGATGAAGCCGGTTTTGAGAACAATCCGCTATTAGATAAAGTAGTCGCTTTAGGCAAAGCTGAAAATGCGCCTGTGGTATGCATCTGCGCCAAGATCGAAGGTGAAATCTCTGAGCTGGATGATGAAGACAAACTATTATTCTTAAGCGAATTAGGCCAAGATGAACCAGGCTTAAACCGTGTAATTCGTGCCGCTTATGATCTGCTAGGCCTGCAAACCTACTTCACCGCTGGTGTGCAAGAAGTACGCGCCTGGACTGTGAAAAAAGGCGCCACCGCACCGCAAGCCGCTGGCGTTATCCATACCGACTTTGAACGCGGCTTCATTCGTGCAGAAGTGATTCAGTATGATGAATACGTTAAAAACAAAGGCGAGCAAGGTTCAAAAGAAGCAGGCAAAATGCGCTTGGAAGGCAAAGAATACATCGTGCAAGATGGCGATGTGATGCACTTCCGTTTCAATGTTTAACATCTCGATTTAGCGCGTTATTATTTTGACAATTATGCGCTAACACTTTAAAATCGCGGGCTTGCTTGAAATTCAATTCAATCGCAAAACGGTTTACATGGTGATGTAGCTCAGCTGGTTAGAGCACAGGATTCATAATCCTGGGGTCGAGGGTTCAAGTCCCTCTTTCACCACCAACAAAACGCCTCATTCGGAAGAATGAGGCGTTTTTCTATACTTGCCTCTATACTCGCTATTTATTATATGAATTAGGTCATATACTGATTATAAAAAATAGAATTCCTCTATAAATTAAAACCAGTTCTTTGGCAGATTAGCCTTATCTATTCAAATAACAATTAAGGGTTCTTCATGACTGACACTACCATTGAAAGCATTATTGAAGAGAATGAAGATTCATACTCGAATGATGATATTTATAACATTACTTCGTGGGGAGCTGATCTTTCTTTTCGCGAATTAATAACAATGTATGAAGAAAACGAGTTGGTCAAACCAGAACTACAACGGCATTATGTTTGGGAAAAGGTGGAGGCTAGTCGATTCATTGAATCCCTCTTACTTGGCCTTCCTGTACCAAGTATTTTTCTAGCAAATACATCCAATGACCAGAAGTTAATAGTAGATGGATATCAAAGAATCATGACCGTTTATGATTTTGTTAGAGGTATATGGTCAAAAGATGGCAGAGTTTTCAGACTTTCAAATAGCGATAAAATAAATTCACGTTGGAAGGGAAAATCCTTTGGGGAACTAGAATCAGCTGAACAAAGAAAAATAAAAAGCACAACTATTCATGCAATTGTATTTGAACAAATGAAACCGACAGAAGGTGATACAAGCTTATATCAAATTTTTGAAAGGATAAATACTGGTGGGCGGGCATTAGGTGCTCAAGAAATACGTAATTGTGTATATCAAGGTCCGTTAAATTCACTTCTAATAGATTTAAATAAAAATAAAGATTGGCGCCATTTTTTTGGCAAAGATATTGATTCAAGAATGAAAGACATTGAATTTATATTAAGATTTTTTGCACTTAATACCGAAAAAGTAAAAAATGCTGCAAAAGGAAATATATCTCTAAAAAAACTTTTGAATGAATTCATGGGTGATAAAGCGAATAATACCGATGACGCTATTTCTAAGCTTAGATTCGACTTCGAAAGTGCAATTTCATTTGTATATAACAATATTGGCACTAATGCATTTTACAATATTGTTTCAGGTGATCCTGGAAAAATAAGAAAACGCTTCTACCCTACAGTATTTGATTCAGTTATGGTAGCAACTTCAATTGCAATTAATAAGTTAGGGCCAAAAATTCCAACAGCTGACCTGGAAGCTAAAAGAATTCACCTTCTTCAGATTCCTGAATATAGAAAATTTATCAGCGAAGGGACAATGCAGACAGAAAGCATACATGGCCGAATATTATTAGCGCTTGAGGTGTTATATGGTATTCAATATAAATAATAAATCTGTTTCTGAACGGATTGAACTATGCATAGATGAGTTTACTAAAATCACAAGTATTATTGAGGGCATAGGCTCAATGAGTCATCCAGTGCCATATTTAACTCGTTATGCAATCGTAAGAGCTTGTGGGGCTATTGAATATGGATTCAAAACTATTATCTCCGATGCCAATTCGAATGAGCAAACCGAGCAAATTAAAAGGTTTATTGATAAAAAATTTAGGAATAGCTCTATAAATCCGAGCTATTCAAATATATGTAAGAGCCTTTCAGAGTTTGACGAAAGCTGGGCAGAAAAATTTAAGAAAGAAATTGATAGCAATACCGATAAAGCTAGAATTTTAGATTCTTTAGATTCTTTAAACCAAGCCAGAAATTCATTTGCTCATGGAGGTTCGCCCTCGGCTTCTTTTTTAAACGTTAAAAGTTATTTTTCAGATAGCGTGAGGGTGCTAGAAAGTATTGAACAAGCTATTGTTTAAAATTTAATTTAATAATTATTGAAATTCAAATTCATTCTTAATCTTGCTCCGACAATCTCGCCCTAATATTCACTTCTCGCGCCACTAATAGCTCTGACACAATCAGTGCCAAACCTTCCAGCGTTTTTCTTTGTGCTTCGTTGAGGTAGTTAGCTTTGGTATCAATCACGCAGATGGAGCCTATATTCTCGCCCATCGGCAATTTGATTGGTGCGCCGCAGTAAAAGCGTATATCCGGGTTGCCAGTGACTAGAGGATTATTTACAAAGCGGTCGTCTTGCGTGGCATCGGGCACTTCCATAAGCTCATCTGCTTCTATGGTATGGGCACAAAATGCGACTTCTCTAGGGATTTCTGAAAAGCCTGCCAAACCGACATTGGATTTGAACCATTGGCGTTTTTCATCGACCAGGGTGATAAGTGCGATGGGCGTTCCGCAAACATTACTCGCCACTTGGGTGATGGTATCGAAGACTTTTTCGAATGGGGAATCTAAAACTTGCAATCTCCGTAGAGATTTTATGCGTTGTAGCTCTTTATTTTTAGTTTGATCGCTTTTCATAATAGTTACCCCTATTAGTAAAAGAATTTCAAAAAAAAGTTATTATTACGTGGAACAAATAAAACGTAAATACCTCTAAACTGTTGAATTGCCTATTCAATCATCAATTTTTTCAACCCCTCACGACACAGTAAGTAAATTTCCGTATGCGTAATTTATGAGCAGTCATTCGCAATAATACCAATAAATAAGGCCGTATCAATATGTGGGATACAATAATAGGCCTTTTATGACCTTATAAACTTATCACAGAATAGCGATGCTGTTGTTGTTTTTAAAAGGACAACATTAAAACAGTGAAAGACCAAGATTTATCACTTCAGAAAAAACTGGGAGCAAATATATCTGCAAGACGCAGATCGCTCGGATGGACCCAGGAGTTTTTAGCCCATCAACTAGAAGTAGATACAGAAACAATATCAAGAATAGAACGTGGCGTTACCTGCCCTTCATTAAAAACCCTAGCTAAAATTGCTCATTTGCTCACAATTACCATTGCAGAGCTTTTAGACGAAGACCCACCTGCTGAGCCTGTGCATGTAGAAGTAATTGCCAAGCTTATTGAGCCATTACAAGAGAATGACCGTTCTTTGATTTTGCAAACCATTCGAACCTGGGCGCATCATTTTGCTAACATGCGTAACGATTAGTTGCAGCGTAGTAGTTCGTCATAGTCTTCCCATTAAGTATTCATAAAATTCAATCAGTTATTAGCAGTATGTAGTCAGACTTAGTTTAAAATCACACCTGGAAGTAATCAGGCATATTTCGCGCTGGTGTCCTTCGAACTTACCTTCGTAATTTAAGAACCCAGTTGTGCTCTATGCCTGTTGTTATAAAAGATGTACCTCAGCGTTTTCCTGTCATTGATGGCTTCAAAGCCATAGCTTCGCAATTTATCGTATGGCATCACTTGGCGGCTTACGGACCTATATCTGATGCAGTTCAGCAAGCCGCGCCAGACTTGATTGCGTGGCTATATGATTATGCCCGCATGGCTGTTCAGGTATTTTTTGTGATCGGCGGTTATCTGGCAGCCCGTGCGATGTTCCCAAAAAGCTTGCATACGCAAACTACTGATAACAAAGTCCTCACCCATCATTTAGGCGCGATGATATTGAACCGCTATCTGCGACTAGCAGTGCCATTTATCGTCGCCGTCATCTTTTCAATTATTTGCGCGATTATTGCCCGCCAATGGGTGGTAGATGACTTTGTACCTGACGCACCCACTTGGCCGCAACTGCTGGCGCATTTGCTGATGCTGCAAAGCGTGTTTGATTTTGACTCCCTCACAGCCGGGGCATGGTTTATTGCTATAGATTTCCAGCTGTTCCTGCTGATGCTGGCGATTGTGTGGTTGGGCGGCAAGACTGTTTATACAAAATCTACAGTGCTATTGCTGACGACGCTGATGGCTAGCGCTTCTTTGCTATGGTTTAACCGTGATCCTGCTCTGGATGACTGGGCGCCCTACTTCTTTGGCGCTTATGGTATGGGTGCCGCTGCTTATTGGTCAGGACAGCAGCAGGAAGGCTATAGTAAACACTGGCTGTGGTTGATCATTCTTCTTACTATCGCAGCACTTATCATTCAATTCCGTGCACGTATCATGATCGCCCTGATAGTGACGCTCACCTTGAATTTCACCATCAACATTCAGCATGGGATACCTACAGGCTTACAGTCTTTGTTACGCGTGCTGGGCAAAATATCGTATGCGCTATTTCTTGTGCATTTCCCTATACTCATGTTAGCGAACGCAGCTTTTGAAAGGCTTGATTTAAGCAGGGCGTATGCCGGCGGAATATTCATGTTAGCAAGCTGGACGCTAAGTTTATTGGCTGCTGGGATTTTTTACCGCCATATAGAAAAGCCTACTATGAGACTTTTTAAAGTTAAGCATGTCACAGTACATGCTTGACCGTTTTTATCGATAACTTTTACCGTACTAATATGTCTAGTATTAAATCAACATTGCATTTAAACATTAGGGAATTAGATCATGAGTAATAACGCTTATACCGTTTTAGTGACTGGGACCAATCGTGGCATTGGTCTGGAATTCGTTAAGCAATATGCAGCAGATGGCTGGAAAGTCATCGCTTGCAGCCGTGAGCCTGATGCCTCGCCTGAATTACGAGCGCTTGCACAGTCCTATGATATTGAAACGATTGCATTGGATGTAGGCGATTTTGAGCAGATCGATAAAGTTGCAAATCAACTGCAAGGCCGTGCCATTGATGTACTGATTAATAATGCAGGCATCTATCCGGAAAGCAGTTTGGGCGATCTTGATTATGAAGCATGGGCAGAAGCATTCAAAATCAACTGCATGGCACCTTTAAAGATGGCAGAAGCTTTTTCTGATCACGTAGCCAGTAGTCACTTGCAGAAGATTGCCACGCTAAGCAGCAAAATGGGCAGCCTGGATGATAATACTAGCGGCGGTAGCTATATTTACCGCACTAGCAAAGCGGCTGTGAACATGGCTATGAAGAGCCTCGCGATAGACTTAAAGCCTTTGGGCATTAGCGTGGTGACGTTACATCCGGGATGGGTGCAAACCGATATGGGCGGCGCTAATGCTTTGATCAACACGCAAACTAGCGTGACAGGTTTACGCCAAGTGATTGAGCGCTTATCAGTACATAACAGCGGCAAATTTATTGCCTACGACGGTAAAGAGATCGCCTGGTAAGCGTTATATTTCGTTACGCTTATATTCGTAAACGTTATATTTCATCCACTGCTTTTTTAAAGGGCGCACGTTCTTCTAGTTCGTTGGTATAAGCAGCAATGCCTTGTGCTTCCTTGGCAACGAAATCAGCAATTGCAAGTTCGAAATCCGGATTGGCAATTTTGTGGAATGAGCAAGTTGGCCTGGGTTTAAAGCCGCGTGCCAGTTTGTGTTCACCTTGTGCGCCACCTTCAAAATATTGGATCTTTTCAGCAATACAAAATTCTTGCGCCTGGTAATAGCAAAGCTCAAAGTGCAAGCTAGGTACATATTGCAGCGCACCCCAATAACGGCCATATAGCGTGGTTCCGTGGAAAATATTCAGTGCACTGGCAATTGGCGCACCATCCAAATAAGCCAGTATCAGCAGTATATTCTCCGGCATGGTTTTACCGATTTGCTTAAAAAAAGTCGGCGTCAAGTAAGGTAAAGAGTGGTGTTCGCGGTAAGTATTGGCATAGCATTGGTAAAAGAAATTCCATTGTTCAGTAGTAATATCAGGACCTTTGATTGACTTACAAATCACACCCGAAGCAGCAATTTTCTTGCGTTCCTGGCGGATCTTCTTCCGCTTGTCATGACTGAGTGTGCTAAGAAAATCGTCAAAACTATTGAAGCCTTCATTCTGCCACCTGAACTGCACGCCATTACGCTGCATCCAGCCGGCTTGCTTTAATGCGAATTCAGAACTCTCGTCAGGAAAGTTAATATGCGCAGATGAAAGCTGATGCTTATGCATCGTTTCATCCAGCGCCTCTATCATCAGTGCCTGTATTTGCGGGTCAGCAGCAATCAAGCGTTGACTGCTAATAGGTGTAAAAGGAATCGCTGAAAGTAACTTAGGATAGTAAGTCATGCCATTGCGCTGGTAAGCATCTGCCCATGCCCAATCGAATACGTATTCGCCATAAGAATGGGTTTTAAGGTACAAAGGCATGGCGCCAATCAGTCGCTCACCCTCGCGGACCAGCATAGGGTAAGGCTGCCAGCCAGTGCTCTTGCCGACAGAACCTGATGATTCCAGCGCGCTTAAAAAGGCATGACTCAGCAAAGGCATGTCGCCAACCAAAGCGTTCCATTGGTTTGCATCCAGCGCTGAATAACTATCCTGTATCTCGATAGTTAAATTTGCGTAAGCTAAATTTGACATAGACTTAAGTTTGGCATGATGAAGGTAACAAGACTTTCAGCAAGAATTAAGAATATATTACCGAAGTTATTACTTAAGTGAATTGTATTGCCGTAAATATTTAAACGGCTGAGAAAGAACTAAAAAAGGAAGAGCTACTAAAGAGAACGTTTACGTTGAGGGTTTGCTGCCTGGTTACTTTTACGCTTGGCAGCGGCAGCGGCTTCGGCTTCCTGGACTTTTTGCGCTTCCATTGCTGCTTCTGCGGCTTTACGGCGTTCCAGAATTCGGGCTTGCGCAGCTTCTAACTCATCCAGCGTGATCACATCGTCCTGATTGCTATCTACCTGGCTAAAATGGCGGGCAATTTGCGGCAGGCTTTCTGTGGCTTCTTGCCTATCGATAGAACCATCATTGTCTTTATCTGAAGCGAGGAAACGTTCTTTGATACTTTCCTGCATGGCGCGGCGGCGCTCTTCAATCTGATCATGGTCCGGGTCTACCGAACGCGCATATTCGTCAAGGGCTTTGCGCAGTCTTTCGCGACGTTCAGGGCTGAAATTCAGGTTCAGGGTTTGCTGTGTGCCTTCTGTTTCATCGACAGCGACACGCTTGATGTCATCATCTTTATTATTGCCCGCTGCCTGAGCACCGGACAACGCTACACAGGCGGCAAAGCAGAATGAAACTGCGACAATAGATTTTCTTTGTGTAACCAAATTCATATTCAGTGATATATGTTCAAATAAACCAATTTTTATAGTTATAGTTTACAAAGTTTGCTAAATTCAGACCCGTAATCATGGGGGACTATTGTTAATCGAATGTTTCATATGCAACAGAAATTGTAAATAAATTGTAACTAAATCTATGATTTCTCTTATTTTTATCCACTATAGACTATCAATTAAGTTGAAAGTTTTGATAGCGGCAATTGATTGACAGGCTAGATTTAGCTTAAAAAGGCATGGTGTTTATTGTTACGTGAGATTTTTAGGTTAATTATTTGATTTTTTAATATAATTCGTATTATCAATAATTCATAATGTAGTCACTTGAGCTCAAAATCATGGCCGATCAAAATAAAAAAATCCTGGTAGTAGATGACGATATCCGCCTGCGTGAATTGCTGCAGCGCTACCTAACTGAGCAAGGTTTCAGTATGCGCGGTGCGGCTGACTCTAAGGAAATGGATACCATCCTCGCGAATGAAACTATTGATCTACTGGTGCTGGATCTTATGCTGCCAGGCGAAGATGGCTTATCCATCTGCCGCCGTATTCGAGGTACCGGAACTTTATTGCCTATCGTTATGCTGACAGCCCGCGGTGATGAGGTAGACAGGATCATTGGCCTGGAAATGGGTGCAGATGATTACTTGCCAAAACCATTCAATCCACGTGAATTACTCGCCCGTATCAATGCAGTATTACGCCGTCATGAGCGTTTGCAGCCCAGCGCTCCTGCGACTAACAGTGATAACGTCAGCATCGGTGAATTTGTATTCAATGCTTCTACACGTTCATTAACCAAAGATGGCATGGCGATCACTATCACGAGCGGCGAGTTTGCGTTATTGAAGGTATTTGTCGATCATCCACGCCAGCCACTATCACGCGACAGGTTGATGCAATTGGCACGTGGCCGAGAACTGGATGTTTTTGACCGCAGTATCGATGTGCAAGTATCACGCTTGCGTAAATTAGTTGAACCTGACCCGGCACATCCGCGCTACCTGCAAACGATGTGGGGCTTTGGCTATGTATTTATACCGGACGGTGAAGTAGATTAAATTCAGCCTTAACTCTTTCTCACTTTATCGGTTCTGTCTTGAAATTACGTATTCTTCCTAAAACATTGCTTGCCCGGGTGATGCTGCTGATTGCGGTATTACTCGCTGTGGGCCAATTTGCCTCGCTACAGATATTCGAATATTTCGAGCGCGAACCGCGCGCTGAAGCCACGGCTTTGCAAGCCGTGACCGTAGTCAATTACACACGAGCATCTCTCATTGCATCACAGGAAAATTTACGTTTAGCTTTGCTCTCCGAGCTTACCGGTAAGGAAGGGGTGCGTATTTATTATGCCGACTTTATGGAAGAGATCGAACCTTTGCCGGCCGATCCTTTTATTAATTTAGTCGCAGAAAAAATCCGCGAACGACTAGGCGTAGAAACCATCATCACCGTTAATCATTATGGTGTACAAGGCCTGTGGGTCAGTTTTAATATTGGCCAGGATGACTTTTGGGTGGTGATTCCGCGTATTCACGTTGAGCGTCCTTTCCCCTGGCAATGGCTAGGCTGGGGTGCGCTAGTGGGCTTACTGTCTCTGGCGGGTGGGTATTTGATTGCAGCACGCATTAATCGGCCGTTGAATCTATTGGTGCGCGCAGCCGACAGGTTGCGTAACGGTGAACGCCCTGAAGTACTACCGGAAGACAGCATGACTGAACTGCGTGAAGTGAGTAGCACGTTTAACAAGATGGCTGCTTCTTTGGCGGAGCTGGATGCTGAACGTACATTGATTTTGGCTGGCGTATCGCATGACATCCGTACGCCTTTAGCAAGGTTGCGCCTTTCTGTAGAGATGTTGCCGGACGACAAATGCGGCAACCTTAAACATGGAATGGTGGAAGATATCGCTGATATGGATAACATCATTCACCAGTTCCTGGATTTTGTGCGGGGCGTTGAGGGCGAGCCGAGCCAGATGGTCGATATCAACATGCTGCTCAAATCCCTACAAGAACGGCAGTCCCGCGCTGGCCGTGAGCTTATTATTGAGTTCGCACCTACTTATTTCATCGCGATCAGGCCACTAGCCATGCAGCGCTTGCTCGATAACCTAGTGGGCAATGCCTATGTCTATGGTAAAGGTGAAGTCCGTGTCGCCAGCCGTATCACAGCAGAGAATATCATCATCAGCGTATTCGATAACGGACCGGGCATTCCTGAAAGCCATGTGGAAAAACTGCTTAGGCCTTTTGAAAGGTTAGATACCGCCCGAACTAATGCAGGCGGCAGTGGTTTAGGCTTGGCTATTGCGGACAGGATCGCGAAGCTGCATAGAGGTAAACTAGAACTGATCAACCGCCCAGAAGGTGGTCTGGAAGCAAGGCTAAGCTTACCTATTCAACACGAATATACCTTATAAGTTAGATTCCGTATTCGGCTCAAACCAGTTCAGTTTTTCACGTAATTGCACCACTTCACCGATAATCGTCAGGCAAGGCGGTTTCATTTCGGCAGCACCGACTTTTTCAGCCAGGTCTTTTAATGTAGCCGTCACGACGCGCTGACGCTGCGTTGTGCCCTGTTGAATAACGGCAGCTGGCATATCCGGCGATACCCCCTCTTCAATCAAGCGCTTACAGATATCGGCCAAACCCACTAAACCCATATAAATCACCACGGTCTGGTGGGGCCTTGCCATGGCAGCCCAATCCAGATCAATAGTGCCATCCTTGAGATGCCCCGTGATGAATAAACAGGCTTGTGCATAATCCCTGTGTGTCAATGGAATACCGGCATAGCTCGATACACCGTTTGCGGCGGTAATACCTGGCACCACTTGAAATGGAACGCCATGCTGCATCAGCGTTTCAATCTCTTCGCCGCCGCGGCCGAAAATAAACGGGTCGCCGCCTTTCAAGCGCAATACGCGTTTACCCTGTAAAGCCAACTTAGCTAATAACTCGTTGATCTCTTCTTGTGGCAAAGTGTGTTGGTCACGCGACTTGCCTACATAAATCAGCTCGGCATCGCGCCGCACCAGCTCCATCACTTCAGGACTGACTAATTTATCGTAAACGCAGACATCGCATTGCTGCATTAGGCGTAATGCGCGAAATGTCAGTAGATCCGGGTCGCCAGGGCCACCGCCTACTAGAAACACTTCACCTTTTTGTACGCCCGTATCGGCGTCATTCAATAACTTACCCAATAACTCACGTGCTGCTTGTTCCTGACCTGACAATACTCTTTCAACCATAGGGCCTTGCAATACGCCCTCCCAGAAACGTCGTCTAGCTTGGGTTGTGGCAAACTTCGCTTTGACCTGCTCGCGAAATTCACCGGCAATCGCAGCAATGCGACCATAGGTAGCAGGCAGCATGGTTTCAATCTTAGTACGGATATATCGTGCTAGTACTGGCGCGTTGCCTTCTGATGAAATCGCAATGACCACAGGACTGCGGTCAATGATTGAACCCATGGTAAAAGTACATAAATCCGGCGCATCCACCACATTGACCGGAATATTCTGCGCTTTTGCCGCAACGGAAACCGCAATATTTACGGCTTCATCATCGGTAGCGGCAATCACCAAACAAGCACCCGTTAGCTGACCCTCTTCAAAGTTGGATTGCTGATACTGGATCTTGCCAGCACTCACCATGTCTGCAAGTTCATGGCAAAGCTCAGGCGAATACAGCGTCACCGCCGCATCAGCTTTTAGCAGCATCGTTACTTTACGCGTCGCAACTTCACCCCCACCAATGACTACACATGGACGATTCTTAATATTGAAAAAAATTGGGAGCGCTTGCATAAACTGGCTTAATCTCGGACTTAAAGATAGAACTTTTGAAGGAATGCCCTATTTTACATTGTGCTGTTCAAATACGCTAAAATTACGCCTTTAAATCATTCTTTTAAGACTCGCCTCTTGAAGGTCCAACATTGAACGACATTAAAGATAATCCGGTTTTAGCTGATACCCCTTTCACCACTGCGCCTAAAAAAGTATTCATCAAGACTTTTGGCTGCCAGATGAATGAATATGATTCTTCACGCATGGCGGATATGCTGCATGCTGACAATGGCATGATTGAGACGCAGACACCTGAAGATGCAGATGTGATTCTGCTGAATACCTGTTCTGTGCGCGAGAAAGCCGAAGAGAAGGTATTCAGCCATTTAGGACGTTTTATTCCGCTTAAGAAGCTGAACCCAAACCTTGTGATTGGTGTGGGTGGTTGCGTTGCTTCACAAGAGGGCGACAATATCATTAAGCGTGCGCCTTATGTCGACGTGGTATTTGGCCCGCAGACCTTGCACCGCTTGCCGGATATGATCAAAAGTAGTCAAAGCAGCGGTAAGTCGCAAGTGGATATTAGCTTTCCTGAGATTGAGAAATTCGACCATTTACCGCCACCGCGTGTAGAAGGTGCCAGTGCATTCTTGAGCATTATGGAAGGATGCAGCAAATATTGCAGTTTCTGCGTGGTACCTTATACCCGTGGCGAAGAAGTCTCACGTCCTTTTGATGCTGTGTTGCTGGAAGCTGCACAGCTAGCCGAACAAGGCATCAAAGAAATTACCCTGCTTGGGCAAAATGTGAATGCCTACCGCGCAAACTACGAAGGCATAGAAGCGGATTTAGCGATGCTGATTGAATACATTGCCGAGATTCCACAGATCGAGCGCATTCGTTTTACCACTAGCCATCCAAATGAAATGAATGATCGGCTCATTGCATGCTTTGCCGACATCCCCAAGCTTGCAGTACAACTGCACTTACCTGTGCAAGCCGGCAGTGACCGCATTTTGATGGCGATGAAGCGTAATTACACGGCCCTGCAATTCAAATCGACTATACGCAAACTTCGAGCTGCTAAGCCGAATCTGACTTTTACTTCAGATTTTATTATTGGTTTCCCTGGCGAAACCGAAGCTGATTTTGAAGCCACTGCAAAGCTCATGCAGGACGTTGGCTTTGATTATAGCTTCAGCTTTTTATACAGCCCACGACCTGGCACGCCTGCTTCCTATCTGCCAGATGAAACCTCGCAAGAAGTTAAGCTTGCGCGCTTGGCTCAGCTGCAAGCAATCAATGAAGCACAAGGCGATGCGATTAGCCGCGGTATGCTCGGCACAGTACAGCGCGTATTAATTGATGGCGCATCGCGAAAAGATAGTCAGTTGTTAGCAGGCAAAACCGACAATAACCGCGTGGTAGATATCGCCGGCGATGCAAGTTTAATCAATCAATTCGTGAACGTTAAGATTACTGACGTTTCTAACCCTAAACGATTAACTGGCAAGATTCTTTAAAGATTAGGTTTACATGGAAATAACTTTACAACCGGAAGACAACGTCCGCCTCGCCAACCTCTGTGGCACTCTGGACGAGAACATCAAACAGATTGAGACAGCGCTGGAAGTCAACATCAACCGCCGTAGCGGCACTTTCAATATCACTGGTAAAACCGTTAATACAAGACTCGCAGCGCAACTGATAGAGAATTTTTACATTCGTGCCAAAAAGCCGATCGAGCTCGAAGACATTCAGCTTGGCCTTGTGGAAATCGATAAATTAAAGCCGGAAGATGTATCTTCCACCACCATGCCTATCTTAATGACGAGGCGCGGTGACCTGCATGGCCGTACACCACGGCAAGTGGAATATTTACAGCAGATTCAGGACCATGACATCACCTTCGGCATAGGACCGGCCGGTACCGGTAAAACCTATTTAGCGGTGGCGAGCGCGGTAGACGCGATGAGCCGTGACCGTGTGAAAAGAATCGTCCTAGTTCGTCCGGCCGTTGAAGCCGGTGAACGCTTGGGCTTTTTACCAGGCGATTTAAATCAAAAAGTGGACCCGTATTTACGCCCTCTTTACGATGCGCTTTACGACTTAGCGGGTTACGATACCGTGAATAAGATGTTTGAACGCGGTGCCATTGAAGTTGCACCATTGGCCTATATGCGTGGCCGTACTTTGAACCAGAGTTTTATCATTCTTGATGAAGCGCAAAATACCACACCCGAACAGATGAAGATGTTCCTGACGCGTATCGGCTTTGGCACTAAAGCCGTGATTACCGGTGACGTGACTCAAATCGATTTGCAGCGCCACCAGAAAAGCGGCTTGGTCGAAGGCCAAAAAATCTTGAAGAACGTCAAAGGCATTGCCATGACACACTTTTTATCAGCCGATGTGGTTCGTCATCCATTAGTCCAAAAAATCATCAACGCTTACGAAGAGTATGAGCTAAAACATAGCGAAACAAATTCATAAATAACATGGTCACAAATAAAAATTGTGACCATAGCTTTATTTAATCTTATACTTAATTTAATCATGTATAAGTTGTCTTATATAAGATATAAGTGTTATATTCACACCTGTAAAAATATCGCAACAAAATTGCGATATTGACTAGCCAATCAGTAATGTGCGCACAACGCCATTAATTACTAACTTAAATACGCTAAGAGGAAATCATGGCACTTGTTTCATTGCGTCAACTATTAGATCACGCTGCTGAGCACAATTACGGCCTAGCAGCTTTTAATGTCAACAATATGGAACAGGTGCAGGCTATTATGCAGGCCGCTGACGAGGTCAATAGCCCCGTTATACTGCAGGCCTCTGCCGGTGCACGTAAATACGCGGGTGAAGCGTTTCTCAGGCACTTGGTCCTCGCTGCTGTAGAAGCATACCCACATATTCCCGTAGTGATGCACCAAGACCATGGCCACACGCCTGAAGTTTGCATACAAGCGATGCGTTCCGGCTTTACCAGCGTGATGATGGATGGCTCGTTACTGGAAGATGCCAAAACCCCTTCTTCTTACCAATACAATGTAGATGCCACCAAAAAGATTGTCGACCTTGCCCACGCGATTGGCGTATCGGTTGAAGGCGAACTCGGTGTACTAGGTTCATTGGAAACCGGTATGGCAGGTGAAGAAGATGGTTCGGGTGCAGAAGGTAAACTAAATCATTCACAGTTATTAACAGATCCTGAAGAAGCGGCAGACTTTGTGCGGAAAACCGGTGTTGATGCCTTGGCAATTGCGATTGGTACCTCACACGGCGCCTATAAATTCACACGTCCGCCGACTGGAAAAACCTTGGCGATCAGCCGTATCAAAGAAATCCATGAGCGCATTCCGAATACGCATTTAGTCATGCATGGTTCTTCATCGGTACCGCAGGAATGGTTAAAGATCATTAATGAATTCGGTGGCGGCATGGGCGAAACCTATGGCGTGCCGGTAGAAGAGATTGTCGAAGGCATCAAGCATGGTGTACGAAAGGTCAATATCGATACCGATCTTCGTATGGCTACCACCGGCGCCCTGCGCCGTTTCTTTGCGCAGAATACTAAGGAATTCGATCCTAGGAAATATTTAGGCGTCACCACCGCTGCCATGCGAGAGATATGCAAATCACGCTATGAAGCATTTGGTTCCGCAGGCTATGCTTCGGACATCAAGCCCATTCCTTGTGACGCCATGGCAGACCGTTATAAATCAGGTAAGCTGCAAGCTGTCATCAAAGAATAGCGAACAAGGGAATAATATGCGTCGCAACCTGGTAGTGGGCAATTGGAAAATGCATGGCGATCTCAGAAGCAACCAGATGCTGCTGGATGGCATCATTACCGGCTTGCAGGATTTACACAATGCAGACTTTGTTGTCTGCGTGCCTAACCCTTATCTGTTCCAGGCAAGGGCTTTATTGGAAAAAACCAATATTCATTGGGGCGGGCAGAATGTGAATGAGCATGAAGAAGGCGCATTCACAGGCGCTGTAGCGCCACATATGCTAACGGATTTAGGTTGCACCCATGTGCTGCTTGGCCATTCTGAACGACGAAATCTTTTTTACGAAACCAATTTAACTGCTGCTGCACGGTTTGATGCAGCCATCAAAGCCGGTTTAACGCCTATATTATGTGTGGGTGAAACGCTTGCTGAGCACGAAGCTGGCCTGACTGAAGTGATCATAGCGAGCCAGATGGACGCGGTAATGGCTACGCTTGGTGAAGAGGAATTTGCGCAAGCCATGGCAGTGAATATGGTCTTTGCGTATGAGCCTGTCTGGGCGATAGGCACCGGCAGGACAGCGACGCCAGAACAGGCCCAAGCGGTACACGAATTTATACGACATCGCATTTCTCGGCGCAATCCTGATGCAGCAAAAAAAGTACGGATTATCTATGGCGGCAGCGTAAAGCCTGGTAATGCAGAAAGCCTGTTTGCCATGCCGGATGTCGATGGCGGGCTAATCGGCGGCGCTTCCTTGCATGCTGATCAATTTGTAGCGATCTGCCAGGCAGCTAATAGCGTTACATCTAGCACTTGTCTGGCGGAATTAACTTAACTACTTCCTTTATCTTTTAACTTATTTCGCGTTAATGCCGAATTTTGCGCTGGTGGTAGGACATAATACGCTCGACTTCACTTTTACTGCCCATAATGACTGGAACCCGTTGATGCACATGGGTTGGGACGATTTCTAAAATACGCTGTGTACCCGTTGTTGCTAAACCGCCCGCCTGTTCTACGATAAAACCCATCGGGTTGGCTTCATACATCAGGCGTAACTTTCCACCTTTAGATTGTAATTTGGAATCGATCGGATACATGAATACGCCGCCGCGGATCAATATGCGGTGCATTTCTGCCACCATGGAAGCCACCCAACGCATATTGAAATCTTTATTGCGATCGCCTTCTTCACCTTGAAGGCATTCATCAATATAACGTTGAATCGGCTCCTGCCAGAAACGGTAATTCGACATATTCACCGCGAACTCTTGCGTTTCTGAGGCAATTTTCATGTCCGGATGGGTCAGGTAGAATTCGCCCGATTCGGTATCCAGCGTAAAGCCATTGACGCCATTACCAGTAGTAAATACCAGCATCGTAGAGGTACCGTATAATACGTACCCAGCACATAACTGGCTGACGCCAGGTTGAAGAAAATCAGCCAATATCGGATTGGCGCCAGGTCCCATCAGGATAGAAAATAAAGTACCTACCGAAATATTAACATTCACATTTGAAGAGCCATCCAAGGGATCGAACAACAACAAGTATTTGCCGTTTTGTTTGTGCTTTTCCGCAATCTCAATCATGCTATCGACTTCTTCAGATACCATGGCTGCGACATAACCGCTGCGTTGGTTGGATTCAACAAAGATATCATTGGTAATCACGTCCAGCGCCTTTTGCACTTCACCTTGTACATTTTCACTCACCAAATTGCCCATATGGCCTTCTATCGCACCGCTATCAATGGCGATTGCAATTTTTTTACAGGCGTTGTTTATGTCATCCAGCATCAAGGTCAATGCAGCCTGATGCGGCCCTTGCAGATGTTTTGCTAGAAAATCTTTAAAAGAAGTGTGTTGAGCCATGCTTTTATTCCCAAAAACTATCAAGTCATATGAATTTAAAACGTGAAATGCCGTGTGCTTTTGCTATTATGACCTCTTAACGCATTGATTTGAATATATAATTAAATTAGTACTTAACAACCCATTAAAGTTTTTAAAGATAACTCTGTGACAACACTTAGATTAAATGTTCAATACGCCAGCAATGCCTTAGAAATCCCTAGCCGCACGCAATTCAGGAAATGGGCTAAAGCAACAGCACGGGTAGAAACTGAAGTAACCATCCGGATTGTAGATGCGGAAGAAGGCCGGCAATTGAATAGTATGTACCGTGGCAAAGATTACGCCACCAATGTATTGACCTTTCCCTTTACCGAAGAACCGCATTTGATGGGCGACATCATTATCTGCGCACCAGTGGTGGAAGCTGAAGCCAATGCACAAGGAAAATCGTTAGAATCGCATTACGCCCATTTAACCGTGCATGGCATCCTGCATTTACATGGCTATGACCATGAATCGGAGCCGCAAGCAGAGCTGATGGAGGGCTTAGAGACTGCAATTGTCACGAAATTAGGGTATCCTTCACCCTATCTCATTATAGAGGGTGCCTATTAATGGCTTCCGACTCGGAAAAGTTACATAAACCTGGTTTGTTAGAACGTCTTAGCAATTTCTTGCTAAGGGAGCCAGAAGACCGTGAACAGTTAGTAGAACTGTTACATGGTGCCTACGAAAATAGTTTGATGGATGCAGATTCGCTCGCCATGATAGAAGGCGTGCTGCAAGTCTCTGAAATGCAAGTGCGCGACATCATGATTCCGCGCTCGCAGATGGATGTCATCGACATCACCGACCCTCCTGAAACATTCATTCCGCATGTGATTGAAACTGCTCACTCACGCTTCCCTGTGATCGAAGATAACAAAAATGACGTGATCGGCATTTTGCTCGCTAAAGATTTACTGCGCTATTACGCAGGTGAAGATTTTGATGTGCGTGACATGTTGCGCCCGGCAGTGTTCATCCCTGAAGCAAAACGTCTCAATATATTACTCAAGGAATTCCGCAGCAACCGCAACCATATTGCGATCGTAGTAGATGAGTACGGCGGAGTCGCCGGCATGGTCACGATTGAAGATGTGCTAGAGCAGATTGTCGGGGATATTGAAGACGAATATGATTACGACGAAGATGAAGACAACATCATCCAGAATGCTGATGGTCATTATCGCGTCAAAGCCTTAACCGAAATCGTAGATTTTAATGAAGCGATAGGCACGGGATTCAGCGACGAAGAATTCTCTACCATAGGCGGCCTAGTCGTTAACCAGTTCGGGCATCTGCCTAAGCGCGGCGACGAGATCACTTTCGAAGGCTTGCACGTAAAAATATTACGCGCCGATAGTCGCCGTGTGCACAGCATGATGATTGAGATACTGCCGGAACCTGTAGAAAACCTGGAAACGCCCGATTAACGGAACTAAATAATTCAAAATCGTTCTTAAAAGTCAGTTCACTTAAATTCTAAAATGTATCCATCATGATGGATGCGCTAAAGGGGAAAGCAATGAAACGTACGACTTTACTGGGCTGTTTAATTACCGGTGTTTTATTAAGCGGCAGTGTCCTTGCTGATGAAATCCCTGGCAGCGAGATTCCAACGCTGGAAAAAGACTTTGTGAATGCTATTGGCAAATATGACAAGAGCAAGATCATCGCCCAGTTTGGCGAGCCTGCTACCGCAGATGACGTCAAGGTCAAAGGTTCTGACAAAGTCGTTGCGTCTATCTGGCATTACCACTTTATCAATACAACGGCGGACGGTAGTTATTATGAAACCACTGAACTGGACTTCATTGATGACAAGGTTGTAATGGTGGTGTTTCTGAATAATGACGGTTCAGAAGGCAATGATGGCGGTAAAAAATACGAGATGCCTGGTGTTAAACCTGAGCTATAAAAATCTTAACGATTATTAACAAATAATTAGATTAAGAAGTAAAAAGCATAAAAGGCTCATTTGGAATCAAATGAGCCTTTTTATTATTTTACGAAATATTTGCGATTAAGTTTCTAACGTCTATGGCCTACCGTAATTCATAGGTAAGAATTGCAGTTTATCCCACGGGAAGCCAGCCAACACTTGATAAGATTGTTTATATCCATAAAGAGCTGGGTAAGGGTTGGGCTTCCCTAGCATAGTATATGAGTCCACGTTTTGTGCGCGAATACCCACAGAACCTGCTTTATCCCATACGACAAAACCATATTTCTGAGCTGCCTTTGCAATGATCTTACCAGCCCTTGTCATAGGCAATGCATCTACATTCACGCTAGGATTTAAACGGAAACGTTGGCCTTCCGCAATTCGGTTGGGAACATTGTTAGGGTTATAACCATCTGAGCGGTTGGCTGGCCAAGAGTAGATACTGAATTTTTCAATTTCTACTAGTGAAATACCGATTACATGTTTAATTTCACCGCGACTTAACTCTTCCGCCGTGATCTGACCACCGATGAAAGGTAAGCCTGATGCAGTAGTACCATAATTCTTAGAGAAAATACCTTGGCTATAAGCTGTGCCCGGAAGCTTGCCACCCCAGCAAGCAGTCCATCTGCCATAAGCATCTTTCTTTGCAACCCAAAGCTCCCAAAGCGTATTGGTTGAAGGTTGATATACAGTTAACTCTCCATCAGTGCCTGAAGCTTGTTTTGCTACTGATGGAATAGGCACAGCAGATAACATGCTCATGAGAGTGGCGTCTGTCCAACCTTTTTTCTGGCAATCATAAAAGCCTACTTTTTTAGTTGGGGTGCTACTAGTTGCAATATAGACTGGGCTCGAATATGAATTGGTATTGATATTCACGTTATTGTAATACTTGACTTTTTGCCTGATGAATTCTTTAACAAAATTGGCAGAATTCCAATGCAATGTCACGCTCGTTGGTATCGGCTTGTACCAGAAGCTAGTACTTGCAAATACTGCATCTGTTACCAGCTTCGTGGTAGTTGTACTCGTACTTGTAGTAGCCATCGTTGCATAACTAGATGTAGAGGTGCTGGAAGTGCTGCTTGTTGTAGTCGGTGAAGAGGTAGTTGTTGTTGGGGTAGTAGAAGTTGTTGTAGTGCTAGTGGTAGGTTTGGTGGTAGTAGTAGAGGTAGTCGTTGTTCCCGAAGTACACGGGGTACCACTATAAGAAACCGTGCCGGAAGCGCTTGTACATTTGTAAATCGTTCCTGCAAAAGCAGCATTAATACCCAATGCGCATAAAGAAGAAAATAAAACACTCTTGGCGAATGACTTAGTATTCATCGTCTGTCCTATAAAATTAAAAAGTAAAGTTGAGCGGAAAAATAGCTTATTGAGAAACAAAAATAAGGGATTATCAGAACAACATATGGCAGACTGAACACCTAAGATCACAAAAAGCTTGGTTTATCTTGAGAAATTAATACGACATTTCCCATAGACTATTCAAGTTATTGAAAACAGTTAATTTACGGCCCCGCTATCTTAAAACATGCTCAAAATGAACACTGCTTTTGACCGGTAACTTTGCGTCTCCTAACTCTTCATAAGTTTGCTAAAGACTGAATTTAAACATAATAATTTTTCGATTGCAAACATACTTCCATATATCCATCAGTACTTTACGTTGATTATCCACAGATATATTTTGTAAAACCTATCGGAATCCAGCGTAGAATAAAGCATTCAGGCGAATGCAAAAATTACGAATTGGCTAGTAAAAAAAATAAAAAAAGCCAGTGAGAAATTTCACTGGCTTTTAATTTTATGCGTGCTTATTTTTTCAAGGAGTCACGTATTTCACGTAATAAGGTGACCTCTTCAGGTGGTGCAGCAGGAGGTGGTGCAGGTTCTGCCTTTTTCAATTTATTCATTTGTTTCACCATCAGGAAAATAACGAAAGCGAGAATAATAAAATTGAGCACGATGGTGATGAAGTTACCGTAAGCAAGCAGAGGAACACCGGCTTTTTTCAATGCATCGTAAGTTTGTGGGATACCGGCCGGGCCTTCAGCCAATTTAATGAACATATTAGAGAAATCCAAACCGCCTACTACTTTACTCACCACAGGCATAATAATGTCATTGACCAATGAATCTACGATCTTGCCGAAAGCCGCACCAATGATCACACCTACCGCCAGATCCATCACATTGCCTTTGAGGGCAAATTCTTTGAATTCCGATTTAATACTCATGCTCAACTCCCCGATTAATTAATGACTTGCGATACCTTTAAAACCCAGACCACAGTAGATACTAGGACTTGTATGTATTCGCTGTCAATGTTGCAGGTCAATTTCCAGAGCTGAATGTCCTATTATTTTGTCCATTTAGGCGGTTACAAGCTACAATTCAGACCATGAAATCATTCCGCAAACATCCGTATTTTCAACCTACTATCTTGTTTCTATTAGGCGCTTTTAGCGTATTAGGCTTTGCCCCCTATTATTTTTATCCTGCCCCTATTATTGCAGTGCTGTGTTTATGTATCTACTGGTATCAGGCACGCTCCATCAAACAAGCTGCTAAATTTGGTTTCATCTATGGCTTAGGGCTCTATACGGTAGGTATTTACTGGATCTACATCAGCTTGCATACCTTTGGCGGCATGCCAGCGGTAATGGCGGCTTTCTTCACCTTTCTACTCGCGGCTTTTATGGCCTTGTTCCCAGCCCTGGCCGGTGCACTCAGCAAATGGCTAAGCGATAGCAATCCCAAATATATGGTGATTGCAATTCCGGTATTCTGGGCTTTATCCGATTGGGTGAGAAGCTGGATATTTACCGGCTTCCCATGGCTGACAATGGGCTATTCACAAGTGCCATATAGCCCACTCGCAGGCTATACGCCGATTATCGGCATATACGGCATTTCCATGATCACGGTGCTGATCGCCAGTTTGCTCGCCTTATTATGGGTGAACCGTGCTAATCGCACACGTTGGAAATATACGGCATTTGCGTTGGTATTAAGCATCACGCTCGTTAGCGGCTTATTAAAATTCGTATCGTGGACTACTCCTATTGGCAAACCTATTTCAGTGGCTTTACTGCAGGGTAATATCTCGCAGGAAATCAAATGGTCGCCGGAATACGCACAAAAAACGATTGACCTATATCTGGGTATGGTTAAAAAAACAAAAGCCGATTTAGTCGTCCTGCCCGAAACAGCGCTTCCGGTGGTTTCCAGCCAAATCGACCCTGCGATCACGAATCAGATCATTTCGCATATCACTGCCAACAACGGCAACCTTATCATGGGTATGGTGGAATACCGCGATGCGACCGAATCATATTTCAATAGCGCAATCAGTTATGGCATCGCACCAAGTCAGTATTACCAGAAAGACCATTTGGTGCCATTCGGTGAATTTATCCCATTGAAATTTGCATTTGCCTGGATCTACCGTGACTGGCTTAACATGCCGCTTAGCGATATGTCGCGAGGCGGTACCAAACAAATACCGATGCAGTTAGGCAACCAGAAAGTTGCCGTAAACGTATGTTACGAAGACGTATTTGGCGAAGAGATCATACGCCAACTGCCGCAAGCGACATTATTGGTGAATATTAGCAATGACGCCTGGTATGGGAAATCCTATGCAGCATACCAGCACATGCAATTCTCACAGGCACGCGCGCTAGAAACGGGCCGTATGGCACTGCGCGCAACCAATACCGGCGCTACAGCTATTATCGACAGCCAGGGATATGTTGTTGCTCATGCTCCCCATGACGAGAATATTATTCTACAAGGCCAAGCACAGGGCTATACAGGTACTACGCCGTACGTACGCTTTGGCAACTGGTTATTTTTAATCATCAGCTTCATAGCAATCTTATGGATCGCATTACCTAAAATCTTGGTAAGGTTAGCTAAAACCAAGTAAAATTGAGGTTTCGCCCAAATAATATAAAGCAAAACAAAATCATGGCTTTAACGTTTCAACAGATCATCCTTACGCTGCAAAATTACTGGTCAGAACGCGGCTGCGCTTTACTGCAACCCTATGACATGGAAGTCGGCGCAGGCACTTCCCACACCGCGACATTTTTACGCTCATTAGGCCCGGAGCCTTGGAAAGCGGCTTATGTACAACCAAGCCGCCGCCCGAAGGATGGCCGTTATGGTGAGAACCCAAATCGCTTACAGCATTACTATCAATTCCAGGTAGTACTTAAACCAGCACCCGCTGATATTTTAGAGTTATATCTAGGCTCACTCGAAGCGCTGGGTTTTGATCTCAAGAAAAACGATATCCGTTTTGTAGAAGATGATTGGGAAAACCCGACACTAGGCGCCTGGGGCTTGGGCTGGGAAGTCTGGCTGAATGGTATGGAAGTCACACAATTCACATATTTCCAGCAGGTTGGCGGCATTGATTGCAAACCGATTACCGGTGAAATTACTTATGGTTTGGAACGTTTAGCCATGTACCTGCAAGGCGTGGATAATGTTTATAACCTGACTTGGACCACTGATTCTAATGGCAAGTCTTTAAGTTACGGCGATGTTTACCTGCAAAACGAACAGGAACAAAGCGCGTACAACTTTGAACATTCTGATGCTGACTTCTTATTCACGGCATTTAACGCCCATGAAAAACAAGCTAAACACCTGATGGAAAATCAGCTTGCTTTACCGGCTTACGAGCAAGTCCTGAAAGCGGCACACACCTTCAATTTGCTGGATGCACGAGGAGCGATCTCAGTCACAGAACGTGCAGGTTATATTGGCCGTATCCGTAACCTTGCCAGGTCAGTCGCAGCGAGCTATCTGGATAGCCGTGCCAGACTTGGTTTCCCAATGGCACCAAAAGACTGGGCAGATGAAGTATTAGCGAAGATTGAGAAAGCAGCATGAGTACCACCAATAAAAACCTATTAGTAGAATTGTTCGTTGAAGAACTGCCACCGAAAGCCTTAAAAAAATTAGGTGAATCATTTGCAGGCAGCTTATTTGAGAGTCTCAAATCACAAGGCTTAACGGTTGAAAATTCTGTAGTCATAGCTTTTGCCAGTCCTCGTCGTTTAGCCGCGCATGTAACTGACGTTGCCGCCAAAGGTGCTGATAAACAAATCTCGCAAAAACTAATGCCTGCGAGTGTTGGATTGGACTCAAATGGTAACGCCACACCTGCCCTGCTGAAAAAACTGCATGCATTAGGCGCAGATGAGTCTGCCGTTGGAAGCTTGAAGAAAGAGAATGATGGCAAGACCGATGTGTTGTTTTTGGACGCAGTGCAAACCGGTGCAGAATTAAAAGACGCGCTACAAAAAGCCGTAGAAGAAGCGCTGCAAAAACTACCGATTCCAAAAGTGATGACCTATCAATTAGCCGATGGCTGGACTAGCGTGAATTTCGTGCGTCCTGCACATGGCTTGGTAGCTTTACATGGCAGTGATGTGGTTGCGATTAACGCACTTGGTTTAACTGCGAGCAATCAAACGCAGGGCCATCGCTTTGAAGCAAAGAATCCAATTGTCACCCTGACTAATGCTGATACCTATGCCGAACAGCTTAAAACCGAAGGTGCTGTGATTGCCAGCTTTGCAGAACGCCGTGACGAAATCGTGCGTCAATTGACTGCCGCCGCCGCTAAACAAAACCTCAAACCGATTGAAGACGAAGCATTGCTGGACGAAGTGACCGCTTTGGTAGAGCGGCCCAATGTGCTGCTCGGCCAGTTTGAAGAGGTTTACCTGGAAGTGCCGCAAGAATGTTTGATTCTGACTATGAAGGCGAATCAAAAGTATTTTCCGCTGTTGGATGCAAACGGCAAGCTCACGAATAAATTTCTGATTGTTTCTAACATCAGTCCAGCCGACCCAAGCGCTGTAATTGGCGGTAACGAACGTGTAGTTCGTCCACGTTTGGCTGATGCTAAATTTTTCTTCGACCAAGACCGTAAAAAGACGCTGGAAAGCCGTTTAGAAGGCTTGAACAAAGTGGTTTACCACAACAAGCTTGGCTCTCAGGCAGAACGTAATAGCCGTGTGGTAAATATTGCCAAAAATATCGCAGCGCAAATTGGCGATGCGAGCTTGGTGAAAAAAGTTGAGACCGCAGCCAAACTATCTAAAGCCGACTTGATTACCGACATGGTCGGTGAATTCCCCGAACTTCAAGGCATCATGGGGCGCTATTATGCGCAGCATGAAGGGCTGGATGATGATATTGCTTTTGCGATTGAAGACCATTACAAACCGCGCTTTGCAGGCGATAGTTTGCCACGTAATCAAGTGGGTATCTGTGTAGCACTTGCAGATAAACTGGAAACATTGGTTGGCTTATTCAGTATTGGTGAAAAACCAACCGGCGATAAAGACCCCTTCGCGCTACGTCGCCAAGCCTTGGGTATCATCCGTATGCTGATTGAAAGCAAATTACCACTCAAATTCAGCAAGCTGGTACAAGATGCACTTAAAGAATTTAACGGCGATTCCGCTGCGGAACAAGCGATTCAAGAATTCTGTTATGACCGCTTGAGTGTGAACCTGCGTGAACAAACAGCTAGCCCACAAGAGGTTGATGCGGTGCTATCTCTCGCACCGGAGCTCCTCAGCGAAGTGCCGCAACGTCTTGCTGCAGTGCGTACTTTTGCTGGGTTGGAAGAAGCACCGGCACTGGCAGCAGCAAATAAACGTGTAGGTAACATCCTGAAAAAAGCCGAGGGAACGATTGAGGCAAAAGTAAACACTAACTTACTGCAGGAAGCTTCTGAAATCGCTCTCAACGATGCATTGAGCAAAGTGAAACCGGTTGCTGATAGCGCATTTGAAAGCGGTGATTATACGGCTTCGTTAAAATCATTAGCGGCATTAAAAACTCCGGTGGACGCGTTTTTTGACAATGTCATGGTCAATGCTGACGACCCTGCGCTTAAAGCTAATCGCTTAGGTTTACTGGCAACGCTACATCAAGCTATGAACCGTGTTGCCGACTTGTCTAAATTAGCGAGTTAATTTGGACCTTATAAAGGATTTATAAATGAAATTGGTGATTCTGGATAGAGACGGCGTCCTCAACCAAGACAGCGCCAATTTCATTAAAAATCCTAATGAATGGATACCGATTCCAGGCAGCCTTGAAGCAGTCGCTTTGCTTAATCAATCTGGCTTTCGCATTGCAGTAGCTACCAATCAATCCGGTATTAGTCGCGGATTGTTCGATATGGCCACACTGAATAGCATCCACGACAAGATGCATAAAGGGCTGGCACAAGTTGGAGCGCGGATGGATGCGGTTTTTTATTGCCCACATGCTGCAGATGACAATTGCGATTGCAGGAAGCCGAAAACTGGCATGATTAAAGACATAGGCAGGCGTTTTTCTGTAGAGCTGAACGAAGTGCCGGCCGTAGGCGACTCCTTGCGCGATTTACAAGCTTTTGCGGATGCGGGCTGCCAGCCTATTTTGGTACGTACCGGCAAAGGCGAAGAGACATTGCTCGCTGCTGAAAAATCAGCTGATAAAGCCTTACCGCCAAACACTTGGGTTTGTGAAGACCTTGGCGAGGCTGCCCAGCGCATTATTGAGCAGTATGCTTAACCGACTATGCTTAGCCTGCACATTAAATATACATAAACCATATAAATAAACTAGGGTACGAATAATTTGGCTTTTTTCACATATTCGCTTAATAACAATAAATGCTAGTACGTTCATTGATCTTTACAGTCGGGCAATGGTTATTTACACCGATATTTTCGCTTTTTGCCCTTTTTACTTTTCCATTTTCACGCATAACCCGCAACCGAATCATTAGCCTTTGGGCGCGTAGTATGCTGTGGTGGCTGCGTGTTACATGCAATATTACTTATGAAGTAAAGGGCGCAGAAAATATCCCAGATACGCCGTGCGTTATCTTGGCTAAGCACCAATCTGCATGGGAAACACTCGCATTCCAATTGATATTTCCAGCACAAGCCTATGTAATGAAACGTGAGCTATTATGGATTCCGTTTTTTGGCTGGGCATTAGCCATGACCTCGCCTATCGCCATTAACCGTAGTGCAGGCCGCGAAGCACTTAAACAATTGGTTGCACAAGGCAAGGCACGCTTGGCAGCCGGTTTATGGGTAGTCGTTTTTCCGGAAGGCACGCGGATCGCGCCACACCAGCACAGCAAATTCCATATTGGCGGTGCATGGCTTGCGAGCGGTGCCAAAGCTACTGTATTACCGGTTGCGCATAATGCCGGGCATTGCTGGGGGAAAAATACTTTGCTTAAAAAGCCGGGAGTAATTACTGTGAGTGTAGGTAAACCCTTGGATTGTGCTAAATTAAAACCTGATGAGGTGAACTCTCAAGTAGAAAGCTGGATCAAGACTGAAATGGCAACATTGGAATAGGCATGTCCCACACGCTCACATTACCATCAGGCGAACAATTAGATTACCAGCTTGAACGCCGGCAGCGCCGCACTGTGGGCTTAAAGATCACTGCCAGTGGTTTAGTGATTCATGCCCCCAAACGCATTGCCCAGTCATATTTGGAAAGCCTGATCCTGCAGAAATCCGAATGGATACGTAAAAAGCTGGCGGCACTTACCGATAATAAAATTCCTGCCGTGCAATGGGAAGACAACGAGCAACTGTTATTATTTGGCAATCCTATCAGCCTATCAATTAGGCCAGATGCGCGCTCCAAAGCTATTGTGTATGAGCCTGGTGTTTTATTGCTGGCACTGCCAAACCCTGATGATACAACCCAAGTCTCGCGCAAGGTCATTCAGTGGTACAAAAAACAGGCCCTTACCGATTTTTCCCGACGATTGGAAATATTATCCGCCAAGCTTGGTGTGCCATTGCCTAAGTTATTTCTCTCCAATGCCAAATCACGCTGGGGCAGCTGCAACAGCAAAAAAGAGATACGCCTGAATTGGCGCCTATTGCAGGCCCCGCCACATATCATCAATTATGTGATTTGCCATGAACTCGCCCACCTGAAAGAAATGAACCACTCTGCCAAATTCTGGGCGGTAGTCGGAAGTATTTTCCCTGATTACAAAACAGCTGAAAAAGAACTTAAAGCCTGGTCTCCCAAGTTACACGCTATTTAGTCAAAACCTAGTGTATTGCACTCAAAATCTGTCATGCTAGTATGTCGTTACATTGTGTTAATTAAAAGTGATAATTTCAAATCTAAAAACGACAAAATAAGGGAGCAATGATGACTTTCCAAGAATCTATCAAGTTGTGTTTACAGAAATATGCAGACTTCGAAGGCCGCGCAAAACGTCCTGAATACTGGTGGTTCATGCTATTTCTGATACTGGTTAGCCTTGCCTTAGGCATGGTCAGCAATATTTTATCTGCGCTATTTACCTTGGGCACTATCGTACCTTCGCTCGCTGTCGGAGCGCGACGGTTGCATGATACCGGTCGTTCAGGCTGGATGCAGCTGATCGGCTTGATCCCGCTCATCGGCTGGATAGTATTGATTTACTTCTATGTGCAAGAAGGCGACGCCATAGATAATCAATACGGACCGCCACCAGCAAATTAAGGCTGATGTTGTATTAAAAGAAAAAGGGGCCATGGCCTCTTTTTAAATTTTATAGTACTTAAAGTATGGTTTTAATATCGTTAGCGATATCGGCAGGTTTTTCGCCATAATCTACATATAAGCGAATTTTTCCTGTCTTATCATAGATATACATGCCTGCACTATGGTCAATAGTGTAATCACCCCTGCCCTCACTTGCCACTTTGCTCATAAAAATCTTGAAATTCTTGGCAGTCGCTTCGATCTCTTCATTCGTCCCGCGAAGGCCGATAAACCGTTTATCGAAAGATGGAACAAATTTAGCCAATACTTCCTGTGTATCGCGTTCCGGGTCTAATGTGACGAATAAGACTTGAACCTCATCCGCTTTAGGACCTAATAACTTCATGGTTTGCTTGAGGTCTGCCATCGTTGTCGGGCAAACATCCGGACAATGCGTATAGCCAAAAAACAGCGCAACCACCTTACCTTTGAATTCATCTAAAGTACGACGCTTACCGTTATGATCGGTCAAGTTTAAAGTTTGGGCGAAATCGGCGCCGGTAATGTCGGTGGCGACCAATTTATCTGCCGCAGGTTTACAGGCAAAAAGCGTACTTGCTAGTACGACCAAAAATAAATTGCGAAGGATATGGGCTAAAGAATGTGTCATTACTGCTTTCTAAATTAATCAAAACTAATGCTTGGATTTTACCATGCGTAATAAATTCAATGCTTTGCATTACAAATAATAGGGAAATTTATGTGCAAAGCAAGCCATCCGTCGTTTACAATAATGGTTTTGCAAAATTAGAGCTTTAAGGAACAGTATGGCGAACCCAGCAGTAACTTCTGGCGGTATGGCAGACCGCGACGGCGTAATTTGGTATGACGGTAAAATGGTGAATTGGCGCGATGCCACTACCCATGTGCTTACACACACATTGCATTACGGCATGGGCGTGTTTGAAGGCGTTCGCGCATACAAAACCGATAAAGGCACTGCCATCTTCCGTTTGAAAGAACATACTGACAGGCTGTTCCGCAGTGCGCATATCCTGGGCATGAAAATGCCGTTCAGCAAAGAAGAGCTGATTGAAGCGCAAAAAGCGGCAGTTCGCGAGAACAACCTGGAATCAGCATATATGCGTCCAATGGCATTTTATGGCGCTGAAGCGATGGGTATCTCGGCTAAAACACTCTCTACACACGTCATTGTAGCGGCCTGGAAATGGGGCGCATACATGGGCCAAGAAGCGCTGGATCATGGTATCCGCGTTAAAACTTCATCATTCTCACGCCACCACGTAAACATCACCATGTGTAAAGCCAAGGCTAACGGCAACTACATGAACTCAATCCTTGCGCATCAGGAAGCCGCGCAGGATGGTTACGATGAAGCGCTACTGCTGGATGTTGATGGCTTTGTATCAGAAGGTTCAGGCGAGAACGTATTCATCGTTCGTAACGGCAAACTTTACACACCAGATTTAACTGCCGCGCTAGAAGGCATTACACGCGACACCATCGTACAACTGGCGGCAGAAATCGGTTTAACCGTCATTGAAAAGCGCATCACGCGTGATGAAGTTTATTCCGCAGATGAAGCATTCTTCACAGGCACGGCAGCTGAAGTTACGCCTATCCGCGAACTGGATCGCCGTAATATCGGCGAAGGCAAAGCAGGTCCCGTCACCAAACAATTACAAAAAATGTATTTTGATGCGGTGACTGGAAAATCTGCGAAACATGCAGATTGGTTAACACTCGTTTAATCGAGGGCTTATAAATGTCTGACGTGAAAGAATACGAAGTAAGCGCAAAGGATTTGCCCTTACATTGCCCTACCAATGAAGTGGCATTGTGGGCATCTCACCCCCGTGTTTTTTTAGACATCACAAAAACCGGCCAGGCTGCTTGCCCTTATTGCGGGACGAAATATAAGCTAAAAGCAGGTGAACAGGTAAGGCATCATTAAAAAATCTCATTAATAATTAATGATGTCTTACATGCAGTTTTTCTATAAGCAACCTCATTAGATACTAATACCTGCCGCCATCACGGTGGTCATCATCGTGATCCTGATGGTCATGATGATCTCTTTCATGGTCGTGATGGTCACGGTCCCTGTGATAGCCTTCATCATGGCCTCTTACATAACAGCCACTTAAGCTAATCACTATTACACTTAAAACTAACAATAGTTTCTTCATGATCAATCCTTTGCATTAATGCAGTACATCAATCACAAACAGTTACTTTAAGTGCAGGATAAAAAAGAAAGTGTCTTAGCGTTGAGGAAAGCTAACAGGCGATGGTGTACGGCGAAGCTGTATTTGGACAAACACAGCTTAAGGCTCAACAAAAACTGCTGGTTAGATAAACAGTTTACCTAACCAGCAAACTACCTTATTTGTGCTCGTTCGCTTCGTCTTTGATTTTCTCGCCGCCTCTTTCAATGTCTTTACCGGCGCCTTCCATCGTATTACAGCCTGTCAATGTCGCCAATGTACCTGCCAAAAATAATGTAGCTAATAGTGAAGCAATAGTCTTCTTGTACATGATAGTTTCCTTATATTATTTAATTTTTAGAGAAGCGCAGGAATCAAACCTTCGCCATGTGATAAGAATAATGATTCAATATATAAAGCGGTTCTGTACGATAACGCACACAAGTTACTTTACAGCTTGGTCATCAAAACCGTGCTAATTGGACTATGAGTAAGAACTTAAGTTTGAATATATTTTAAAAGGCTTAGATTAAACTGATTGAGGCTTTAGCGCCCCACAGCTCTTGAATGATTTGTGAGGCCTGCGGCGCTTTGCTGTTCGTCCAGAAATGCACCGAATTTCTTTCGTTAGAATACCGGGAATTGGAAAGAGCATTACTTTCTGACAAACGCTTTTGCAGTTGTTTCGCTACTGCAGCACCGGTATCAATTAATACCACATTTTGACCCACTACTTGCTCAATCAACGGTCGGACAAAAGGGTAATGCGTACAGCCTAAAACAATGGTATCTGCACCATGCGCCAACAATGGCGCGCAATATTGACGTATTAAGTCATGGGTTCCATCAGCGTTTAATTCTCCACGTTCAATACATTCCACCAAACCGATACAGCCTTGCGTGACCACTTCAACATTACGGCCGTAACTTTCAAGCAGCGCTGCAAATTGTGCACTTTTTAAGGTTCCGACGGTAGCCAACACCCCGATGATACCGTTGCGCGTGGCTTCTGCGGCAGGCTTTACCGCCGGCTCCATGCCGATGATGGGAAGGTTAGTATATTTACTACGCAAAGCATCTATCGCTGCAGCGGTCGCAGTATTGCAAGCTACAACTAGCGCTTTGATATCGTTGGTGATGAGGAAGTCAGCAATCTCAAAACAGCGCGCTCGTATTTCTTCAGCCGATTTATTGCCGTATGGCGCATGCTGGCTATCTGCAAAATATAGCAGCTCTTCTTGCGGCAATAAGGCATGGATATGCTTTAGCACCGAGATGCCGCCCACGCCAGAATCCATCACACCGATTGGCCGATTTAAGTTCGAGTTTTTAGATAGTTCGGTCACGTGTTAGTAAGCAATCCAAGTCATCAGTTACAATACGACAATTATAAGCTAGGGCGCTTTGCCTTAGAATTCAAGCCATTATTATGGCCGAAATTAACTTCTCAAGGTTGAGCATGGGTAATCGATTAAGCAAAATTTATACACGTACTGGCGATGACGGTACTACAGGCCTGGGTGATGGTAGCCGTATTAACAAAGATAGTTTGCGCGTGGATGCGATGGGTGATGTTGATGAACTCAACTCTGTCATTGGCTTGATGATGACAGAAAGCGTGCCGGAAATCCTGATAGATGCCTTAACGCAAATCCAGCATGACCTGTTTAACTTGGGTGGAGAAATCTGCATCCCAGGGTATGTGATCTTGCAGAAAGAACGTATTGAAGACCTAGAAGAAGCTATTGATACGCTGAATGATGACTTGGAACCCCTAAAAGAATTTATCCTGCCTGGCGGCACTAAAACTGCTGCTTATTGCCATCTGGCCCGTACAGTTTGCCGCCGTGCAGAACGCAAGCTCATTCAATTGCATCGCTCTGAAAAAGTGACGGATATTTCATTACAGTATCTAAATCGTTTGTCTGACCTGTTATTTGTGATGTGCCGCGTGATCAATAAAGAAGCTGGCGTAAGCGATGTGCTATGGAAAAATGAGCATAAGTAAACTCAACTTTAACGCTAAGTCTTTATAGGTACGTTATAATTTGCGCATGATTAAAAAACTGCTGGATAAAATCTTCAAGCCAAAAAAACTTTCGGGCGAAGCTAGCAGAGCCGAGCCGCATAAAGCTTCCAAATCTCACTCTAATCGACCGGTATTAGACACCAAAGCCAGCAGCAAAAAAAACCGTATTGCCAAGGATAAAGAGACCGCACAAGTCATTACCCAGGCCAAACACAAGATAGACCGCAAGCTGTTGAGTAACGCCGCATTTAAAACAGTGGAGGGCTTGCAGAAAGCTGGGTTCGAAGCGTATATCGTCGGCGGTGCAGTACGCGATTTACTGCTTAACCGTATTCCTAAAGATTTTGACGTAGCCACGGACGCCACGCCAGAAGAAGTAAACCGTATATTCCGCCGCTCTCGCATTATTGGCCGCCGTTTCAGGCTAGTTCATGTGCTTTTCGGGGATGAGACGATTGAAGTATCTACGTTTAGAGGCAGCCATTTAGATAGCGTAGGCGATTCCAAAGTCACCGATTCCGGCCGAATTATTCGTGACAATGTATTTGGCTCGATTGTCGACGACGCGATACGCCGCGACTTTACAGCCAATGCGCTGTATTACGATCCATCGAATCAGGAAGTTTTAGATTTCCATAACGGTTTTGCAGACATCCGTGCCGGCATATTACGCATCATCGGCAAACCAGAAACACGTTATGCGGAAGACCCGGTGCGGATGCTACGTGCAGTACGCTTATCAGCCAAACTAGGCTTAAAGATAGACGCTAGCACGATGGCGCCGATCGCGAAGATGGCGGATCTGTTGCAGGATGTACCACCTAGTCGCTTGTTTGACGAGATGCTCAAGCTTTTCTTGTCCGGCCATGCGATTGAAAGCGTAAGTGCCTTGCGTGAACAGCATTTGCATCACGGTTTATTGCCAATGCTGGACGTAGTGCTGGAGCAGCCCATGGGAGAGCGTTTTGTGATGCTAGCACTTAAGAATACCGATGACCGTATTCTTTCAGGCAAATCCGCTAACCCTAGTTTCCTGTTTGCCACATTACTTTGGCATGAAGTCTTAGCTGCATGGGAAACTTACAAAGCACAAAACCAACCGCCTATCCCGGCTTTACATATGGCAATGAGCGAAGTGATTGCCACGCAAGCCGAAAAACTCGCGATCCATAACCGCTACACCGCGACCATGAAAGAGATTTGGGGTATGCAACCGCGTTTTGAACAGCGAGCAGGCAAGCGCCCTTTCGGTTTGTTGACGCATCCGCGTTACCGTGCCGGTTATGACTTCCTGTTGCTGCGCTGTGAATCGGGTGAGTTACCAATGGAGCTTGGTGAATGGTGGACCAAGTTTGCCGACGCGGATAGCGAAACCCGTACATCGATGTTGCAAGTGGATACCGGACCAAAAAAACGGAAAAAAAGAAACCGTAAAAAAACGAATACTGGTGCAAAAGCTGAACCTTTTGAAGCACAGTAAACAGTAATGAAGAAACAGGCTTTTATCGCGCTAGGCAGCAATTTGTCTGACCCTGTGAAGCAAGTCAATGCAGCATTGACCGCATTGGAAGATATTCCACAAACCAGGGTGATCAGAAAATCTTCCTTATATCGCACTGCTCCGGTTGATTGCCCACCGGAACATAGTGGGGATATGCCGGATTTTATTAATGCTGTCGCTGAGGTAGCAACCGATTTAACACCTTTGGAATTGCTGGAAGCGCTGTTTAAGATTGAAAATACTGCCGGCCGTGAACGTCCTTATCGCAATTCCCCGCGCGTGTTGGACTGTGACTTGCTACTATATGAAGACACGGTTTTAAACACTGAAAAATTAACATTGCCGCATCCACGTATGCATCAACGCGGCTTTGTTTTATTACCATTATTTGAGATCGCACCGCAATTAAGTATTCCGAATCATGGCAAAATATCAGAACTGATTCAGCCGGATTTTTACGTTGGCATACATAAATTTGAATCTTAAAGGAAGTGAAGTAAATGTATTATTTGGGAGGCAGAGTACCGAATAACAACGTAATGCACCCAAAGAATATATTTACCTACAAGCAATGAGCATTTTTACTAAGTTTCCTTATATCGTCGTCGAAGGCCCCATCGGTAGTGGCAAAACCACGCTTGCGCGCATTCTTGCAGATAAATTTCCCGTCGATTATCTATCTGAAAAAGCTGAAGCCAATCCATTCCTGCCGCGTTTCTATCAAGACGCACAGCGTTACGGATTACCTACTCAGCTATTTTTCCTGTTCCAGCGTGCGAACCAGGTAAAAGATTTGGCACAACGCGATATGTTTGCAAAACCTATCGTTGCTGATTTCTTTCTGGAAAAAGACCCCATATTCGCTAGGCTAAACCTGGATGATGAAGAGTATGCCTTATATCATCAAATCTACCAGCACCTGCATTTAAAAGCCTCCAAACCAGATTTGGTAATCTACTTGCAAACGCCTATTGATGCGCTAGTAGAGCGAGTTGAAGAGCGCAGCGTCAGTTACGAGCAGGATATTCCACGTGAATACTTGGAACGCCTGGCTAATGCCTACAGCGAATTTTTTCACAATTACGATGCTTCGCCGGTATTGATTGTGAATAACGAAAAGCTCAATATATTAAAAAGTGAAGCTGCGCTGGATTTACTCCTGACGCGCATCATGCAGATACAGGGACAACGGGAATTCTTTAATCCTAATTTTGAGTAGTGATGCCCCCTTTTAAAACTCAACATTCAGCAAAGTTAGAAAAACTTAAGCAAAGCAATGAAAAAATCGCGATGCTTACTTGTTACGACGCTACTTTTGCCAAGCTTTCAGAATTAGCCGGCGTAGACGTATTGCTGGTTGGCGACTCGCTGGGCATGGTTCTGCACGGCAGCGAAAATACCCTGAATGTGCTGATGACTGACATGATCTACCACACACGCTGTGTCTCAGTCGGCGCTCCTAACACCTTTATCATTGCCGATATGCCTTACAGCAGCTATGAAAGCGGCGCTGAATTTGCCTATCAGAATGCGCAGTTATTAATGGATGCCGGCGCACATATGGTGAAACTGGAAGGTGGCGGCAATATGGTCAATATCGTCAGCCATTTAGTAGAAAAAGGCATTCCGGTCTGCGCGCATCTGGGTTTTACGCCACAATCTATACAGCAATTAGGCGGCTACCGCATTCAAGGTAAAACCGAAGAAAGCGCCAAACGTATCATGCACGACGCTCTCGCCATGAGCGAAGTAGGCGTAGGATTTGTGCTGCTAGAAATGGTGCCTGCTAGTTTGGCCAGGGCTATTACCGAAACGATAGCCACGCCAACCATAGGCATAGGCGCCGGAGTGGATTGCAGCGGGCAAGTATTGGTTTTACAGGATTTGCTGGGCATCTATACCGGACAGGCACATAAACACCCTAATGAATTTAAAAGCCCGCGTTTCGTGCGTAACTTCCTAAAAGACTCCGGTAGCATCCAAGCTGCGGTTGAAGCCTATGTAAAAGCTGTTAAAAACAAAAGCTTTCCCGCTCCTGAGCACAGCTACTGATTCACTGATATCTCTATGGAAATTATTTCTAGC
The DNA here is from genome assembly GCA_035460225.1 of Methylotenera sp. Classification (GTDB taxonomy): domain Bacteria; phylum Pseudomonadota; class Gammaproteobacteria; order Burkholderiales; family Methylophilaceae; genus Methylotenera. Next base: position 38,385 of record DATHWX010000021.1, on the reverse strand, counting down.
ATCAGCGAGCTCCGGTCTACGCTAAAAAACCAAGGCTCTGCGCTTAAAAACCAGCCTAGGATTGCTTTCGTACCTACCATGGGTAATTTGCATGACGGGCATATCAAACTGGTTGAAATCGCCAAACAGCATGCGCAGTCTGTAGTCGTCAGTATTTTTGTGAACCCGCTGCAATTTGGTCCTAATGAAGACTTGGCGAACTACCCACGTACTTTAGAAGCCGACTGCTGGAAGCTCCAGGCTGCCGGTGCAAATATCGTTTTTACACCCAGCGTTGAAGAAATGTACCCAGATGCATATCAAACTGAACAAGCTCACTTGAATTTGGGTCAATCCATGACGATAACGCCACCGCCTATTGCCAATGAGCTCTGTGGAGCATCGCGGCCTGGACATTTTGATGGTGTCGCTACGGTAGTCGCGAAGTTGTTCAATATCGTACAGCCGGATGTTGCGGTGTTCGGTAAAAAAGATTTTCAGCAACTTTTTATCATCCGTGAGCTCGTAAAGCAGTTCAACTTAGCCATTGAAATTATTGCTGGCGATACCGTACGCGAACCAAGTGGATTGGCCATGAGTTCACGTAACGGCTATTTGACCGAAGAACAAAAAACGCAGGCTGCGCAGTTACACAAAATGCTGGAAGGCATTGTTTTACGAATCCGCAATGGCTCTGCAGAATTATCGGTATTAGCAGATGCCGCTTCGCTAGCGTTGAAACAGCTTGGCTGGGAGGTAGATTATGTATCGATTCGCTCGCAAACGACGCTAATGCCTGCTTCGTCGCAAGACCAGCAACTGGTGGTGCTTGCTGCTGCAAAATTAGGCACTACACGCCTGATTGATAATATTGATTTTTTGCGCTAAGTGATTGAAAAGACTATAATGCTACTCCCTTATAAATTTTACTTGCCATTGGCAACCGCATAAAACACATGCAAAGAACCATGCTTAAATCGAAATTGCACCGCGTAACCGTCACTCATTCCGAGTTAGGTTATGAAGGCAGCTGTGCGATTGATGAAGAATTGTTGGAAGCTGCGAATATTCGCGAGTACGAGCAAATCAACATTTATAACGTGACCAATGGCGAACGTTTTACCACTTATGCTATTCGGGCAGAACGTCATTCCGGCATTATTTCCGTGAATGGCGCAGCAGCGCATAAAGCCAACCCGAAAGACATTGTAATTATTGCAAGCTATGCCGTTTATAACGAAATAGAACTTGAAAAGTTCAGTCCCGAACTTGTGTATGTAGATAGCGAAAATCGCATACAGTCCCAACGAAACGCGATTCCCGCACAGGCAGCTTAGATGGCATTTGATTTAGAAGCAATGAAACTCGCAGTAGTTGATGCGATTGAAGATATTAAAGGTTTTGATATTAGTGTGATGGATGTACGCAAGCTTACTTCCATGACTAATTACATGATCGTGGCTAGTGCGAATTCCAGCCGTCAGGCAAAATCTATCGCCGATAACGTACGTGAAAAACTCAAGGAAAAAGGGTTTGCAATTCGCGGTACTGAAGGTGAAAAAGATGGTGAATGGGTACTGGTTGACCTTGACGATATCATCGTCCACATCATGATCCCGACCACCCGCGCTTACTATAACCTTGAACAGTTATGGGGCGAGGCTGAAGGCCGCCGCGGTCATATCAAAGCCGCTCCCTCAATTTAATTCCTTCCGCGTGAAGCTTAGAATCATCTCAGTTGGTCATAAAATGCCTGGCTGGGTTGAAGATGCCTGCACGGAGTATACCAAGCGCATGCCACGTGATGCCACGGTTGAGATTATCGACATCAAGCCGGAAAAACGCGCTGCCGGGAATAGCACGGAAAATATTCAGCTCATAGAAGCGAAGCGCATTATCGAAGCGATTGGTAAAGATATGCTGATCGCTTTGGATGAACGCGGCACAGAGGTCACCACATTACAATTGGCTGAGAAGTTCAAAACCTGGCAAACATCCGGCCGTGATATTGCCCTTGTTATTGGGGGTGCAGATGGCTTGCATCAAACCATCAAGCAAAAAGCCGATTGGTTGTGGAGTCTATCTAAGCTTACGATGCCGCATGGAATGGTACGCGTCATGCTGGCTGAGCAATTGTACCGTGCCTATTCGGTCACACAGAATCATCCTTACCACCGCGAATAACCTCTAGACCCGCCCCTGTGATTGGCATACTAAATGCTAATACCTAATTACAAGCAATAAAAATCAATCATTTTGTCGTTGTTCGCACCAAAATAGAACTGCTCAATAATTCGAGCATCATTTTGATGCATTTTTAGAAATTAAGGATTTGTATGGAAAACAGAGGCTTAGTTTTACTATCGAAGTTTTCAGTATCTGCACGCAGGCTTATCGGCGTGGTGAACCCTGCCAGGTTAATCAAAGACAGCGAGTACAGTGCACAGGTTTTCCAAAAAGTATTCGAAATGGGTGATGAAGAATTGATTCTTTTATCGCTGGAAGTGCAGAATATGTTGGGCCTAATGACTGCCAATGCAACACCTGATACCAATAAAGTAGTGCCTATCAAACCGGTAGAGCCGGAGAAAAAATATATGTACGGCGCCAGAAGCTAAGGCTTCAGAAATTAAGCCACATTTAACCAAAAGCTATTAAACGCGGCCATTTTGAAGGGCCGCGTCCTCCTTAAATATTGCAATCAAAAGTTTAATCCCGTATTATCCGGCGCTGTAGTGATTAGTCGCACAGTTGACATATCAGGCAGCGAGGCTTGATATGGCAATACTCAGCAATGGCGTTGAGATGGACCGTGCTCATATAAATAAAATAAATGAGGATTGTCATCTAAATGGATAACGACACCATAGTTCTGCTCGCGCGTTTTACAATTCAAGCACGTAAATTAATCGGCGCCATAGATTCCAACATGTTAATTAACGATGAAATATACCGTAACGGTATTTTTCAACAAATAGATGCCAAAGCAGAAGAAGAACTTCTATTACTTTCACTCACCTTGCGTAACAAATTAGATTCACAAAACAAAGCAAAAACTGTGGAACCAGCAAAACCTGATAACGCGACTGAAAAATATAAATTCGGTGCACGCGGCTAAAAGTTATTATTTCGTAGCACCATTTGTAAAGAAATGCTAACTAGCCTCGGAATTATCTAGCTCTTTTGCTAAACTAATATGCATTTACTCCAAAAGCCCTATTCATGGGCAAAGTCAGGATGTATGCATGTCGCTTCAAAAGTCCCTGCTTAAATCTTTGGTTTGGTTCAGACGAGATCTGCGCGATTACGATCATGCAGCGCTCTATCATGCGCTTAAATCCTCACAACAAGTCTATTGTGTATTTGTATTTGATACGGACATCCTGGACCACCTTAAAGACAAGGAAGACCGCCGGGTAGAATTTATCTGGGAAAGTATCAATGAGTTAAAACAAGCGCTTCAGCAGAAAAATGGCGACTTGATCGTTTTGTACGGCAAAGCGGTTGATGAGATTCCGGCACTTGCGCATAAATTAGAAGTGGAAGCTGTTTTTGCTAATCATGACTATGAGCCTAGTGCCATTGCACGCGATAACAAGGTAGCAAACGCATTACAGAAGCATAATATTGAGTTCCATCATTTCAAGGATCAAGTGATCTTTGAGAAAGATGAAGTACTTAATTTATCCCGCAAACCATACGGGGTTTTTACGCCTTATAAAAACATGTGGCTCAAAACCGTCAATGATTTTTATGTACAACCTTACCCGGTAGATAAGTACGCTAAGAATTTAGCTAAAACTACTGCTGGCGAGTTACCAAGCCACGAATTACCCAGCTTGGAAAGCATGGGTTTTAAACGAACCAATCTTGCCGAGATGCGCTTGCCAACTGGCATGAAGGGCGGCCTGTCTTTATTCGACGATTTCAAACAACGCATGAACAAGTATAAGGAGGCGCGTGATTTTCCTGCAATCAAAGGCGTTTCTTACCTTTCTGTACATCTACGTTTCGGAACCGTATCCATTCGTCACCTTGCGCGTGAAGCGCGGCAAGTAGCTACTCTAGGCTCGCAAAGCTGGCTGAATGAATTGATATGGCGCGATTTCTATTTCCAGATACTTCACCATAATCCTCAGATAGCAATAGGCAAAGCTTTTAAAAGCGAATTTGAAAATCTGCCGTTCCCTAATAGCAAAGCGCTTTTCAAGGCTTGGTGTGATGGTCAAACCGGTTACCCCTTGGTCGATGCGGCGATGAGGCAATTAAACACCACAGGATTCATGCACAACCGTTTACGCATGGTGGCTGCGAGTTTTTTGGTAAAAGACCTATTGGTTGATTGGCGCTGGGGCGAACGCTATTTTGAAGAAAAGTTAATTGATTTCGATTTCAGCGCCAATAATGGTGGTTGGCAATGGGCGGCAAGTACCGGCTGTGACGCTCAACCCTGGTTCCGCATTTTCAATCCCATTACACAAAGCGAACGATTTGACGCGAATGGTAAGTTTATCCGTAAATATGTGCCCGAATTGGTCCACTGCGAAGGCAAGGAAATCCATGCTCCATGGCTGATTCCGCCCTTGAAGCAGCAATCAATGGATTTAATCATTGGCCGCGATTACCCTCTGCCAGTTGTGGACCATTCCTCGCAAAGAGCACGGGCGTTAGAGCTGTACAAGAACAGTACCAAGTAAAACCCTAAACTTGCTGCAACTATATAGTTGCAAAATGCACTAAAGCTAACAATCTTAGAATATGCATTCAATATGGCATATTCTTTGCGATGCTTATTTCACGGCCTTCGCCGATAGGTATGATTGTATAAATTTATGTTGTATTATTGCAACATTGGTATTTTTCAATAATATTGAATTTTTTATATCAGTAGACAGAAATCGCTTAGTCATGAATAATCACAGCGTGAATGTATTAATTTTAAAGAACACAAAAAATGCATAAAAAATTATTAAAATTAGCAATGGCTTTATGTGCTGCAGCCCTGCTTTCAAGCTGTGCATCACAAGTCAGTAAAGACCCGCTAGAAGGTATGAATCGTGGGATATACAAATTCAATGATGTTGCGGATAGAGCCGTCATCAAACCTGTCGCAAAAGCTTATAAAGCAGTAGCACCAACACCGGTACGTACAGGTATCAATAACTTCTTCAGCAATCTGGGCATGATCACGACAACGTTCAACGATTTGCTACAGTTCAAATTCGCTCATGCATTTACCGATGCCGGCCGTTTCGTGATTAACAGCACATTCGGTCTCGCAGGTTTTATTGATGTAGCCTCTATGGACGGCATCGAAAAACGTAAAGAAGATTTCGGCCAGACTTTAGGTTATTGGGGATTAGGCCCAGGCGCTTACTTGGTGCTGCCTTTCCTTGGCCCATCCGATGTGCGCGATACTACAGGTTTGGTAGTAGATACCACGACTACTGATCCGATCACCTACACACATAATATTGGTCAAATCAGGTTGCATAACCAGTTACGTGCGGCACAGTTTATCGACAAACGTACTGAGCTTTTATCGGCGTCTGATTTGGTAGATGATGCTTCTTTGGACCCATATGCATTCACCCGTGATGCATACCTGCAAAGGCGTGCAAGCCAAGTGCAAGATGGCATGGTACCAAACGATTTTGCTAAGGATGAATTCAGTGAAGAAGCTGAAACTCCAAAAGAAGAACCAGCAGATACCGCTAAGTAATATGCAAGCAATATATAGTTAAATAAAAAGCCCCGAAATTTCGGGGCTTTTTATTTGGTGTTTTATTATTTGAATCTGCTAATTTTCATCTCAATCTGACGCTATAGTCATTTTTTCAATCAGAACTGACCCCACTTGTTTAGAGCCTTGCACGAGGACGTCATTACCAATCGCTACAATCATCTTGAGCATATCTGTCATATTGCTGGCGATAGTGATTTCCTCTACCGGATGCACAATCACCCCATTCTCTACCCAGAAGCCAGCAGCACCTCTGGAATAGTCACCAGTGACCATGTTCATGCCGTGCCCCAATAATTCTGTCACAAGCAAGCCAGTACCCATTTGTTTCAATAAGCCTGCAAAATTTAGCGGGCCAGATTGCACGATCAAATTATGGTTCCCGCCAGCATTGCCGGTGGTCTGCATTCCTAACTTGCGCGCTGAATAACTTGCTAGCATATAACCTTGCAGCACACCGTCTTTCACCAATTGACGAGGATGCGTAGCTACGCCTTCATTATCAAACGGGCTACTTGCCAAGCCTTTTTTGAGATGCGGTTCTTCATAAATATTCAGTAATGGGCTAGCAATCTGCTTACCAAGACTATCTAGTAAAAAAGACGATTTGCGGTACAGATTGCCGCCTGATATTGCGCTGACTAATGATGAAATAAGGCCGCTAGCTAATGTGGCTTCAAACAAAACAGGCACTTGGCAGGTCTTGATTTTTTTTGCATCGAGACGCCTGACAGTACGCTCACCGGCTATCTTGCCAATGGCCATTGCGCTCTCTAAATCTGCTGCCGCACGTGCAGTGCTATACCAGTAGTCGCGCTGCATGTTTTCGCCGGATTCAGCGATAACCGAGCAGCTGATGCCATGCCGCGAACTAGGGTAACCACCGGTAAAGCCATGACTATTACTGTATGCAAAAAAGCCAGTGCCTGTCGATACGCTCGCGCCTTCAGAGTTCGTGATTCGTGAATCAACATTTAACGCTGCAGCTTCGCATTCCTTAGCGATGGCAATCGCTTCATCAACCGATAGGTCCCAGGGATGGTGCAGGTCTAGGTCGGGTATATCAGTTGCCATAAGGCTAGCATCTGCCAAACCACAGAACTCATCTTTTGCAGTGTATTTAGCAATATTGCATGCCGCAGCTACGGTATCTTTCAACGCTTGCGGGCTTAAATCAGATGTGCTGGCATGCCCTTTTTGTTTGCCGAAATATACAGTCACCGCCATACCCTTATCGCGGTTATATTCGATATTTTCTGTTTCACCCAAACGCACTGAAACACTTTGACCGACACTCAGGCTCAACTCTACTTCTGCTGCCGAGGCACCTTGTGTTTTTGCTACTGTAAGCATGTCCTCAGACATTTGCTTAATTTCATCTAAAGAATACGTAAAACCTGAATCTGCCATTACTTTATCTTTCTAAACCATTTTTTAGCTGGTGGCATTGATTAGCAATGCCAATCACACCAAAAACCGAACCTGAAGAGCTGTTATAATACCTCAGCATGAAACCTAAAAAGACAAATACCAACATTGAATTAATCAATGACGCTGATTTAGAAACTGATGAACCTATCAGCAAGACCAAACTCAAGGCTGAGGCAGATGCCCAGCAAGCCCTCGGTGTGCGCTTATCTGAATTACCTAAAGACAAACTTGAGAAATTAGACCTGCCTGAAGCTTTGCTAATAGCAGTGCTCGATACAAAAAAAATCACTGCTAACGGCGCGATTCGCCGTCACCGCCAATACTTAGGCCGGCTGATGCGCGACATCGATACAGCGCCTATCATTGAGCAGCTATCACGCTGGGATGGGAAAAATAGCGCTGAAAATGCTTATTTCCATGGACTGGAACGCTGGCGTGACCGCTTAATCGCCGACCAGAGTGCTTTTGCTGAGTTTATCGCACTGCACCCTAAGACAGATGGCCAGCGCCTTCGTACATTGATTCGCAACGCACAAAAAGAGCAGCTTGCAAGCAAACCGCCGAAAAGCAGCCGCGAGATATTTAAACTGTTGCGTGAAGTCACTCAATCCTCCCAGCAAAATGTCCAAAACGATGAAAGCAATATCGAAGAGGATTAACTCGCTTGGCGAATCATCAAATAGAGTTACTTGCCGCAGTTATTTTCGCATTAGCGCTGTTGCATACGTTTACGGCTAAATCATTCGAAAGACTTGCCAGACTAAATCCCAAACACGCCGGATTATTTCACTTGCTTGGGGAGGTGGAAGTTGTTTTTGGCTTTTGGGCATTCGTATTGATAGCCCTGATGGCCGTATTTGCGAGTAGCAGCAAAGCCATCGCTTATGTCGAATCCAGGCAATACACCGAACCACTTTTCGTCTTTGTGATTATGGTGGTCGCTGCATCCAAACCTATACTCATCGCAGTGGGTAGCATCATCAAAACCATCGCAAGGTTATCACCAATCAATACCTCCCTAGCGCAAATATGGCTGAGCTTGGCTGTAATACCGCTTTTAGGTTCGTTTATTACCGAACCTGCCGCTATGACTATTGCCGCCCTCATGCTTGCACCACTAGCATTCAATAAAAGTATGCCGGAATGGTTAAAATATGTGCCCTTAGCTGTGCTGTTTGTGAATGTCTCAATAGGCGGCACCCTTACTTCTTATGCCGCTCCGCCGGTGCTCATGGTAGCAAACGAATGGCAATGGGATTCTGCTTTTATGCTTAATACATTCGGCTGGAAAGCAGCTATTGCAGTGGTTATCAACGCGAGTTTAGCCAGCTTTATTCTGCGCAAGCACATTACCAGTCAAGAAGCTTATGCAAAAATTCCACAAATCAAAATTCCATTAACCGTGATTTTGATTCATGTGGCTTTTTTAGCAGGCGTGGTGTTCTTTGCACATCATCCTGTTATATTTTTCGGACTGTTCTTATTGTTTATGGGCTTCACACAGGCTTACGAACAATACCAATCGCCATTACTTTTGAAAGAAGGATTACTTGTTGGGCTGTTTTTGGCTGGATTAGTAATTCTTGGCGGCATGCAACAATGGTGGTTACAACCTATTGTTTCCTCATTAAAACCTTTGGAATTATTCTGGGGAGCGACGGCACTCACGGCTATTACAGATAACGCCGCTATCACCTATCTAGGCGCGCAGATTCAGGGCTTATCAGATGCAGCAAAATATATGCTGATGGCTGGCGCAGTCACTGGCGGCGGCCTCACTATCATCGCCAATGCGCCTAACCCCGCAGGCGCAGCATTGCTTAAACACCAATTCAGCGATGGCTCGATTCACGCTGGCACGCTGTTACTAGCTGCTATACCTCCAACATTAATAGCAGCAACATTATTTCTGTTATAAAAAAGCCCGCATCAGCGGGCTTTTTTATTAATTTATTTTCGCGAATTCAATGCGACATTTACTTTTAAATTTGACTGATCGCGCATCAGCTCTACTGGCACTGACTGGCCCTCATAACGTTTTACCGCTGCGAATAAATCATCAGGTTTATTGAGTTCCACGTCACCGAGTTTAAGCAATACATCACCTTTGGCGATACCGGCTTTTGCGGCTGGCGATTCCTTAATCACAGCGATGATATTCAAGCCTTTTTCATCCGCAGGTTTTATGTCATTTGCCGCCGGGTCAGCCATCGGTTTCAGTTTGATAAGATGCACACCTAATAACGGTGTTGGCAATTTTGCCCAATAGCTCGCATAGTATTGGTACTCTGTAGCAGGTTCTTCCAAGTCTTTTGGATCGATCACTCCACCGTTTTTCGCCGCCTCTTTAATCAGTTGCAATTTAGAAGACGGAGTCTTGGCCGAGCCATATTTGCTATAGACCAATACTGTATCTGCCTTAATTGCTTTACCAAACTGCAGGGCTAGGTCTGCAGGCGTATCCTTGCCATCAAAGCCTGAGGTGCCCATCATGTCATAGCCGTTTTCCAGCATGCTGATGTTGTCGTCCTCTTTATGGTTACTCACATACATCTTGGTATCGGGTGACGGATTCATTGATTTCAAGTTGCTGCCATTTTGAACGCGGTAATTTTTTTCGTAAGGGTTATCTGCAGCATAAACACTATGCGCAAAGAATAATGTGCCCATGCATAACAAGGCAAATAACATCACCTTGAACTGCAACTTTTGCAAATTCAGTGTGCTAGTTCCTGCTGCAGTTTTTTTAATCGAATCCCTGTTTAACGACGCCATGAAAAATCCTTTATGGTTGGTAGTGGTATTATTGAGTATTACGTATTGTTACTGACTGTGGAATGGCAAAAGAATTCATTAAAATCGGTTTAGTATCCATTAGCGACCGCGCTAGCGGCGGCATTTATGAAGACAAAGGCATACCAACATTAAAAAGTTGGCTGGACACTGCTTTGGTAACCCCTTGCGAGATTGTGGCACGTTTGATTGCAGACGAACAGGCCGAGATCGAAGCGATGCTCATAGACTTGGTTGATGTTGAAGGCTGCGATTTGATCCTGACAACTGGCGGCACAGGACCGGCTATACGGGATGTGACACCGGAAGCTACGTTAAATGTAGCAGATAAAGTAATGCCTGGTTTCGGCGAGCAAATGCGCCAGATCAGCTTGAGCTTTGTTCCGACTGCGATTCTCTCAAGACAAGTTGCAGTGATTCGCAAACATTCACTGATCATCAATTTACCGGGTCAGCCCAAAGCTATTGCCCAAACGCTGGAAGGATTGAAGGATGAAACAGGCACTGTAAAGGTCCATGGCATTTTTGCTGCAGTACCTTATTGCCTGGATTTATTGGCAACCATTGAACATCCGATGCCTTACCTTGTCACTAATGAAGATGTCGTAAAAGCGTTTAGGCCAAAATCGGCTGTTACGCCTAAATCTTAATTCTTAAGTCATTATTTATTATAAGTTTTTTGTGAAATGAAGCCGTGTCAGAATTTGATTTAATCCGTAAGCATTTCACCCGCCCGACCAATCATACCCATCTTGGCATAGGCGACGATGCTGCTCTAATCAGCATAAGCGCAGGCATGGAGCTTGCTGTTTCAACTGATATGCTAGTAGCAGGCACTCACTTTTTTGCCGATGTAAACCCGCATAAATTAGGCTGGAAGTCTTTAGCCGTCAATCTGTCAGACATGGCCGCCATGGGTGCAAAGCCTAAATGGGCTACTTTATCTATTTCATTGCCGGAAAATGATACTCATTGGTTAGCGCTCTTTTCCCAGGGTTTTTTTTCCTGTGCCAATGCATTTGATGTCGACTTGATTGGCGGGGATACCACACGTGGGGCGCTTTGCATTAATGTGCAAATCATGGGTGAAATTCCTGTAGGACAGGCCATCCGCCGCAGCGGCGCTAAAGTTGATGACGATATCTGGGTATCGGGAAAATTAGGCTGTGCGGCATTGGGTTTGGCACATCTGCTAGGCAAAGAGCAGATCGCTGCAAATATTGTGGAGCATCATGTGCAAGCCTTACACAGCCCCCAGCCACGGGTTGCGTTAGGCCTAGCATTACGCGGCTTGGCTAATAGCTGCCTTGATATTTCTGATGGCCTGCTATCGGATTTGGGTCATATTGCTAAAGCTTCTGACGTAGGCGCGGAAATTCAACTTGACGCTATCCCATCTTCCACTTACATCAAGAAAAAATTGAAAAACCCTGCATTCCAGCAATACGTATTAGCTGGTGGAGATGATTATGAACTTTGTTTCACTGCGTCGCCGAATCACTCAGCAGAAGTACAGGCCGCAGCCAAGGCTGCTAATGTGCAGATAGCTAAAATCGGTAAAATCACTGCGAACAAAGACCTGCTGGTATTAGATGGTACAGGCAACCCTATCGAGATCGCACAAACTGGTTATAATCATTTCAATTAATTTTACTGGCGTAATTAATGCCTGACATCAAATTCCTGTTTAGCCATCCCGTTCACTTTTTATCGCTAGGTTTTGGCAGTGGACTATCTAAAAAAGCTCCGGGTACTTTCGGTACTTTAATCGGCATGCCGATTTTTTTCCTAATTTACGGTTTCTCGCTAGCGCAGCAATTGTTAGTCATTACCGCATTATTTGGTATTGGCATTTATCTCTGCGCTTTCACAGGTAAAGCTATAGGCGTAGTAGATCATGGCAGTATCGTTTGGGACGAGATCGTAGCCATTATGTTAGTGCTTACTTTCACGCCTTTGCAATGGCCATGGTGGCTGGCAGCGTTTTTACTATTCCGATTATTTGACATCTGGAAACCTTATCCAATCAAGATGCTGGAAGCAAAATACAAGAATGGTTTTGGCGTGATGTTCGATGATCTGCTTGCTGCGATTTACGCGATTGCCGGTTTACAAGCCCTACTTTGGGTAGTAAGCCGTGGATAATGAATTGCTGGATTTGGCCAAAGAGGTTGGCGAGCGTTTAAATGCTCGCAAGCTGAAATTGGCACTAGCGGAATCTTGCACGGGCGGCATGGCAGCACAATACATTACCGCTATTGCTGGCAGCTCAGCTTGGTTTGATTGTGGCTTTGTTACCTATAGCAATCACTCTAAACAACGCATGCTGGATGTACCGACTGAGACGATAGATAAATACGGCGCAGTAAGCGAACAAACCGCCATAGCCATGGCCAATGGCGCTTTGAATAACAGCCAAGCTGATATTGTAGCAAGCATTACCGGAATAGCCGGGCCTGGTGGCGGTACGTTAGAGAAACCAGTAGGAACGGTATGTTTTGGCTTCATTGGCAAAGACTTTAAACCTATGACCACTACGGAATTATTCAAAGGTGACAGGCAAAAAATTCGCCACCAGGCGGTACAACACCTGATGGCGAATTTAACTAAAATGCTAGCTTAGTATTGTGGAGTTAATCGCGGTGATGTCCTCCACGATCCCAGCCGCGGCCATCGCGGTCGCCGCCATGTCCCCAACCTCTATCGCCATGACCCCAGCCCCTGTTATAACGACGATGGTCATTGTCATAGTAGCGGAATGAAGCACGTGGCTCATAGTAATAACGAGGTGCTGGGCTATAGAACACCGTTGGCGCACTGCCGTAATAAACAACTGGCGGAGGTGCATAATATCTCACCACTGGTGGTGGGCCGTAGCCGCCGATATTCAGGCCAAAGCTGAAAGAATCACGGGCTTGAGCGACTGAAAAAGATGCCAAGCTGATGGCAAGTATTGCAAATATAGAACGTAAGGTTTTCATAGTGTTTCTCCATTTAGAAATATCACACCTAGAAAACGTATCTTAATCCTACAAGTTGACCAAATACACAACCTTTACATCAAATTACACCTGTGAAGATTGCGGTAACACTTACGCTAACAGGCAAATTATGGAATAATTAGAGGTTAATTTAAGCACTTCAAAATAAAGGCAAAAACACCATGGATGACAACAAAAGCAAAGCACTTGCCGCGGTACTTTCACAAATTGAAAAGCAATTTGGCAAGGGCTCCATCATGCGTATGGGTGATGGTGATATCGGTGAAGATATCCAGGCAGTTTCGACTGGTTCTTTAGGCCTTGATATCGCTTTAGGCATCGGCGGTTTGCCACGCGGCCGTATCGTAGAGATTTATGGCCCAGAGTCGTCAGGTAAAACGACTTTAACGCTTTCTGTCATCGCACAAATGCAAAAAATGGGCGGCACCGCAGCCTTTATTGATGCAGAACATGCGCTAGACCCCCAATACGCAGCAAAGTTAGGCGTAAATGTGCCTGATTTACTCATTTCACAGCCAGATACCGGTGAACAGGCATTAGAAATAGCAGATTCATTGGTACGTTCGGGCGCAGTAGATATCGTCGTAGTCGACTCTGTTGCTGCATTGACGCCACGCGCCGAGATCGAAGGCGAAATGGGCGACTCGCACATGGGCTTGCAAGCGCGTTTAATGAGCCAGGCATTACGTAAATTGACCGGTAATATTAAACGTACGAATACTTTGGTAATCTTCATTAACCAGATCCGTATGAAGATCGGCGTGATGTTTGGTAACCCTGAAACAACCACTGGCGGTAACGCGCTTAAATTCTACGCTTCAGTGCGTTTAGATATTCGCCGTACTGGTGCAATCAAAAAAGGTGATGAAGTTACCGGTTCTGAAACCCGCGTTAAAGTTATTAAAAACAAAGTGGCGCCTCCGTTCAAGCAAGCTGAATTCGATATCCTATATGGTGAAGGCATCTCACGTGAAGGCGAAATCATTGAGCTGGGTGTAAATGCCAAGTTCGTGGAAAAAGCCGGTGCCTGGTATAGCTACAATGGTGAGAAGATAGGTCAGGGCAAAGACAATGCGCGTGAGTTCTTGAAAGAAAATCCGGCGATTGCCAACGAGATCGATGCCAAAATTCGTGCAAACATCAAAGCTTTAGGCGATACGATGGTTGCTAAGCGTACCGAGGAAGATTAACGAACTAGCCAAGCGATAAAGGAAAAGCATAGACTTCCAGCCTAAAAGCTTACGTCAACGCGCGTTGGATTACTTAGCCAAACGCGAATACTCGTATGTCGAACTGGGCAGGAAGCTCAAAGCATTTGCCGAAGAGTCGGATGATATCCCGGCTTTATTGGATGACTTTAAAGCAAGAGGTTGGCTATCCGATGCACGTTTTACCGAACAATTGGTGCATGCGCGAAAAGCAAAATTTGGCAGTGCGCGGGTAGTGAACGAATTACGCGAAAAAGGCATTAGCGATGACCTGATTGCCAGTGCTGTAAACGATGTAAAAACCAATGAATTGGCGAATGCTCGCGAAGTTTGGCGGAAAAAATTTCATGACTCACCGAAAACGCGCACAGAATGGGCTAAACAGGCAAGATTCCTCCAAAGCCGTGGATTTGGATTTGATGTAATCAAAAAAGTATTAAATGCATCACTAAGTGATAACGAATTTAACGATTAAGCGTTATTGATAGAACAGATAAGAATTAAATACATAACGAAGTAAATACACTAAGTAAATATCGGCAATGACAATTAAACTAAGCAGCACTCCTTCCAGTAACGAAATTCGCCAGGCCTTCCTGGATTACTTTGCCTCCAAAGGCCATGAGATCGTTGCGTCTAGTTCATTGGTCCCGCATGGCGACCCTACCCTGCTGTTTACCAATGCAGGCATGAACCAATTCAAGGATGTGTTTCTAGGCTTTGATAAACGTCCGTATACTCGTGCGACATCCAGCCAAAAATGTGTGCGCGCCGGTGGCAAGCACAATGACCTAGAAAATGTAGGCTACACAGCGCGTCATCACACTTTCTTTGAAATGCTAGGCAACTTCAGTTTCGGCGATTACTTCAAGCAGGATGCCATCGCTTATGCCTGGGAGTTGTTGACTGAAGTATTCAAGCTGCCAAAAGACAAACTCACCGTTACCGTGTACGCGGAAGATGACGAAGCATACGACATCTGGACCAAGACTATGGGCGTGCCTGCTGAGCGCGTGATTCGCATTGGCGATAACAAAGGCACTCGTTACGCATCTGACAATTTCTGGATGATGGGCGATACCGGTCCTTGCGGTCCATGTACCGAGATTTTCTATGACCACGGCGATTATCATTTTGGCGGACCTCCAGGCAGCCCGGATGAAGATGGCGACCGTTTCATTGAGATCTGGAACAACGTATTCATGCAATATAACCGCGATGAAGCGGGTGTGATGCATAAGCTGCCAAAACCTAGCGTCGATACGGGCATGGGCTTAGAGCGCATCTCTGCAGTATTGCAGCATGTACATGCAAATTACGAAATCGATTTATTCCAAAGCCTGATTACAGCAGCTGCGCGTGAATCCAAAACTACTGATTTATCTAACCCGAGCTTGAAAGTATTGGCCGATCATATCCGTGCCTGTTCCTTCCTGATCGGGGATGGTGTGATCCCAAGCAATGAAGGCCGTGGTTATGTACTGCGCCGTATTATTCGCCGTGCGATTCGTCATGGTTATAAACTAGGTGCCCGTACCGCTTTCTTTCATAAGATCGTGCCGGATTTAGTCTCAGAAATGGGCCAGGCTTATCCCGAATTGGTTAGTAACAAAACCCGCATCATGGATATGCTTAAACAAGAAGAAGACCGTTTCTTCGAAACCATTGAAAACGGTATGGCAATCTTGGAAACTGAACTGGCGAATACCAAAAACATATTCAATGGTGAAACCGCTTTCAAACTGCATGACACCTATGGATTCCCGCTCGATTTGACCGCAGATATCTGTCGTGAACGTAATGTAAAAGTCGATACAGCAGCTTTCGATGCAGCAATGGCCCGCCAGAAAGACCAGGCACGTTCCGCCGGTAAGTTCAAGATGGCTGCTAACCTTGAATATAACGGCATAGCAACGACTTTTCATGGTTATGAAGCCATGGAAAAAAACGCAAAAATACTGGCACTTTATAAAGATGGTATTGCGGTAGCGCACCTCAATGAAGGTGACCTAGGCATCGTAGTATTAGACCACACGCCCTTCTATGCTGAGTCCGGTGGCCAGATCGGTGACTCAGGTGAGCTAAAATCTAGCAACGGTATTTTTGCTGTAGAAGATACACAAAAGATCCAGGCTGCAGTCTTTGGCCATCACGGTACGCTCAAAACCGGCTCACTCAATGTTGGCGATACATTAACAGCGAAAGTCGACTTACGTGCCCGCGCCAGCACTATGCGCAATCACTCTGCTACCCATTTGATGCATAAAGCCTTGCGCGAAGTATTGGGTGAACACGTGCAGCAAAAGGGCTCATTGGTAGATACTGAAAAAACCCGTTTTGACTTTGTGCATAACGCACCGATGACCGATGAGCAAATTCTAAAGGTCGAGCAAATCGTCAATGCAGAAATCTTGGCTAATGCTGCCACCGAAGCGCGCGTGATGGATATTGAGTCAGCTCAGAAAACCGGCGCCATGATGCTATTCGGTGAAAAGTATGGTGATGAAGTGCGCGTACTGGATATCGGTAGCAGCCGTGAGCTTTGTGGCGGCACGCATGTAAGCCGTACGGGTGATATCGGTTTATTCAAAATCATTAGCGAATCTGGGGTTGCCGCTGGTGTGCGCCGTGTAGAAGCGACTACTGGTGAAGGTGCATTGAAATTGATCCAGTCACAGCAGGCATTGCTGAATCAAGCAGCGGGCGAACTTAAAGCGCCTATACAAGAATTACCTGCAAAAATCAGCCAGATTCTAGATAACGTTAAATCACTGGAAAAAGAGCTGGCACGCTTGAAATCCAAATTAGCTTCATCGCAAGGTGATGATCTGGCTGCTCAAGCTATTGATATTGCTGGATTCAAAGTATTGGCAGCAACCCTGGAAGGCGCAGATGCCAATACACTGCGTGAAACCATGGATAAACTCAAAGATAAATTGAAATCAGCTGCTATCGTTTTAGCAACTACAAGCGATGGCAAAGTAAGCTTGGCTGCTGGCGTCACAACTGACTTAATCGCAAAAATAAAAGCTGGCGAATTGGTAAACCATGTAGCTAGTCAAGTAGGCGGTAAAGGCGGCGGTAAGCCAGATATAGCAATGGCTGGCGGTACTGATGCCAGCCAACTCCCAAAAGCATTGGCCAGTGTAAAAGACTGGGTTGCCAGTAAAATTTAATTAAACATCATTATTAAAGTAGTCACATAAAGAGCTAAAAATGGCATTGATTGTACAAAAATACGGCGGCACTTCAGTAGCGAATCCTGAGCGGATTCGTAATGTCGCTAGGCGTGTAGCGCGCTATAAAGCGATGGGGCATCAGGTTGTAGTAGTGGTCTCCGCAATGTCGGGAGAGACCAACCGCCTGATTAACCTGGCAAAAGAACTGATGGAAGACCCTGATCCACGCGAATTGGATACGATAGTTTCAACCGGTGAACAAGTTACCATCGGCATGACAGCGCTTGCGCTGATTGAGTTGGGCATCAAAGCCAAGAGTTATACCGGTACGCAAGTAAAAATCCTCACGGATGATGCGCATACTAAAGCACGTATCTTGAATATCGATCAACATAACCTTAAAGCAGATTTAGACACCGGTTATGTATGTGTAGTCGCAGGCTTCCAGGGTGTAGATGAAAACGGCAATATCACAACGTTAGGTCGCGGGGGTTCAGATACCACTGGTGTGGCGCTTGCAGCGGCACTAGGCGCAGATGAATGCCAAATCTACACTGATGTTGACGGTGTTTATACTACTGACCCGCGCGTAGTACCTGAAGCGCGCCGTTTAAAATCAATCACCTTTGAAGAGATGCTGGAACTAGCCTCTCAAGGCTCTAAAGTCCTGCAAATCCGCTCTGTGGAATTTGCCGGTAAATATAAAGTTAAACTACGTGTGCTTTCTAGTTTTGAAGAGGAAGGCGATGGCACATTAATCACATTTGAAGAAAATGTTAAGGAAAATGACATGGAAGAACCAATTATCTCTGGCATCGCATTCAACCGCGATGAAGCCAAAGTAACCGTACTGGGCGTGCCTGACCGTCCGGGCATCGCTTACCAGATTTTAGGCCCTATCGCTGATGCGAATATCGATGTAGACATGATCATTCAGAACGTGGGGGCAGATGGCACAACAGACTTTACCTTTACGGTACACAAAAATGAACTGAACAAAGCATTAGGCATCCTTAAAGATAAAGTTCAAGGCCACATCAGCGCACGCGAAATCAAAGGTGATGACAAAATCGCCAAGGTCTCTGTAGTTGGCGTGGGTATGCGCTCACACGTAGGTATTGCCAGCCAAATGTTCCGCACATTGGCCGAAGAAGGCATCAATATCCAAATGATTTCAACATCCGAAATCAAGATTGCCGTTGTAATCGACGAAAAATACATGGAACTTGCTGTGCGTGTACTGCACAAAGCATTTGAATTAGAAGAAGCTTAACAAGTTTGCAAATTAAACTGTAAGTTGTAACATTAGTACTGGTTTTACGATTGATTTTTAAGGGTGTTTCGCGTAATATCGCGCCCTCACAAGAACATTGTGAAGCGTAGTTGAAGTAAACGGAGAGCTGGCCGAGTGGTCGAAGGCACTTCCCTGCTAAGGAAGCATACGGGCTTAAATCTGTATCGAGGGTTCGAATCCCTCGCTCTCCGCCACAGTATTAAAGGAACATTCTTCTTTTAGAAACAGGCCGCATCGCGTATAATGCTGTCTTAGTAATTAGTAGCAAACACATGCGCCCGTAGCTCAGCTGGATAGAGTACTTGGCTACGAACCAAGGGGTCAGGAGTTCGAATCTCTTCGGGCGCACCATATAAAACAAGGGTTAGCTTAGGCTAACCCTTCGTTATTTCTAGCTTTTGCCACATTTGTATCGTAATACTAAATGCTCTCTCGTCGATTTTGCTTTAGGAGAAGGGGTGCAAACGAAATTTTCCAATTTTTTCCTAACTCCAAACTTATATTTAACTCTAGCTATTGAGATCGATTTTTATATTTGACTAAGCTTTATGCTTCCAATTGCATTATGAAATGCTAAGTCCAAACGGAAGTTTATCTTTTAAGTATCTCAAAACGCTAAGTTACATTATGTAGAACGATTACGAGGCTAATGACCGCAATTACAGAAGTTACACCGCTAGCTATAGACAACCAAAGCATACGGATCCGATTCGTTTCTATGCGTGCGATCAACTGAGCGTTTTGCTCTGCGAGCACCTTGATGAGTTCGGATGAAGCGAGCATCTGGTTATGTAGGTCCGACACCGTTTCTTGTAGCGCTGTCACTCGTGTTTCAAGACCAGTTTGCGATTTTGGTGATTCGTCTGGAAAGGGCGAGTTAACGGATGTTTGATCTGGTCTGCCAGAGACCGTACTCCATAATTTTTTAGCTGCATCGGCCACCTTTGGCGCATTACGGATAACGTCTGTCCATGGGACGCTTTGTAACATTACTAACCATGGAATCGGCATAAATGGTCTTCCTTTTCAGTTCTAACATTGCATTAATTGCTAACTCAGATAATGACGAATTAACTCTTTAATCTATAAAATGAGATCTCAATCTTTCTTGGGCTAGATCAACAAAAGCGCGTAATTTGGGAGGCATAAATCTTTGCTTAGGATAAACCAGATGTACCGGATCGGCCTTACCATGCCATTCAGGTAATACATGAACTAATTTGCCATTAGTGATACTCTGCTTGCAGATAAAGGTAGGCAGTAATGCAACGCCCTGCTCATTTTCTGCCATAGATTTTACAATGCCAATATTGTTAGCCATGGTTCGGCCTAACATGGGTATGCTTAGTTCATTTTCTTTATTGTTCAAGTTCCAGGCATCACGGCCTAAAGGGGTAAATTGTACGCAATGGTGTGCATGCAAGTCTTGTGGTGCTTCTAAGGGCATTGCATGCTTTAGATATTCAGGGTGTGCGAATAATGACCAACGTATGGTGCCAAGTGATTTGGCGATTAAACTAGAGTCGCGCAACTCACCTGTACGAATTGCCACATCAACGCCATCCGCTACCAGATCTATATAGCGATCAGTTAATAATAGCTCCAACTCCAAAGCTGGAAATTCGCGCTGAGTATGTTCCAAAAGCCCCGCGAGCAAACTATCACCCAAATCAGCAGGTGCGGTAATCTTCAACTTCCCTTGCGGCTGCTGACGGGCCTCGTCAATTGCCGCTTCTGCTTCCAGCATATAGCCCAAGCCTAATGAAGCATGTTGGTAATAAACAGTACCGGCTTCTGTCAGATTTAATCGTCTAGTCGTTCGTTGCAGTAAAGTTGTACCTAGCCGTGCTTCCAATCTTGAGACCCTTGTACTAATCGTTGAAGTTGGCAAGCCAAGTTGTCGGGCCGCACCGCTAAAGCTTCCTGCTTGGACAACTTTTACAAATACAGCTGTTTCGTTGAAATCCATATTGTTCATTTAAATGAAAAGTAATTTCTTATTTAATCACCTAGTTTAAGATTTGTCATGTCTTTATAGTGTGAATATCGTAACGAATGAGGGAAACACACCATGAAAAAATTAGCTTTTATTAAACGTAGCAATGGCAATCATTGGGTGGGCGATGGTTTCCCTGTTCAAAGTATCTTTTCATATCGTGACATTCACGAAGAAATGTCACCATTCCTGCTAATGGATTATGCAGGCCCTGCCAGCTTCGAACCTACTGAAGAGCGCCGTGGCGTTGGCCAGCATCCGCATCGCGGTTTTGAAACCGTTACCATTGTCTATGATGGTCAGGTTTCGCATCATGATTCAACTAACGCAGGTGGCACTATAGGCCCTGGCGAAGTGCAATGGATGACTGCCGGTTCCGGGATTATTCATGAAGAATATCATGGTGACGACTATGCTCGTCAAGGCGGCCCATTCGAAATGATACAGCTTTGGGTCAACTTACCGGCTGAACATAAAATGACAGCACCTGGTTATCAATGTATTAGCAAAACGCAAATACCGGAAGTATTGCTTGCTGACAATGCTGGCAAGGTCCGAGTAATTGCTGGCAAATATGCTGGGCAAGCAGGCCCTGCAAATACTTTCAGCGCCATGAATGTTTGGGATGTAAGACTGAGCGCAGGCAGCACCACTACCTTTACGCTGCCAGAAGGCTATACGACCGCAATATTTGTATTGCATGGCGCAGTAAGTTTAGGAAGCACATATACCGTACGTCCATCAGAGTTGGCGGTGATGCAGCGCGAAGGTACCGAGTTGGTACTGGAAGCTCAGCAAGATACAGTGTTACTCTTATTAAATGGCAAACCACTCAACGAACCTATCGTTGGTCATGGACCGTTTGTGATGAATAGCCTAGAAGAAATCAACCAGGCGTTCGATGACTTTAAAAATGGTCGTTTTGTACAAGCATAATAAAAAGAAAATGGAGGGCTAATACTCATGAACAAAGAAGAAAACAACTCTGAAAAAGGCGCAACCGTAGTGATAACACATCACGTTTCTGCGGCTCAACAGCCGCAGTACGAAGCGTGGCTGAGTGAAATTGGGCCCGTTTGCAAGGCATCGCAAGGCTTACTTGACTGGCATATTATTCGGCCGATTACAGGGCTTACCAATACTTACACAGTCATCATTCGCTATGATAATCATGATCATCTTAAAAATTGGATAGAGTCGGAAGACCGGGAACGATTACTTTCTAAAATCGAAAACGTTTTAGCCAATAAAGAAGATGTACATATCAATAGCGGCTTGGATTTTTTATTCAGTCAGGTAGGTGAAAAACCTAAAACTCCAGTTCGCTGGAAGCAGTTTCTGCTCACATGGTCAGCAATTTTCCCACTAGTGTTTTGCTTGCCATTGCTACTGTTGCCGATTTTAAGGTGGCTAAATGTGCCGAACAATCATTTACTCAATACACTTATTGTGACCGGTGCAGTAGTTTCACTGATGGTATATGTTGTGATGCCACGCTACACAAAGCTTGTACGTCGTTGGTTGTTTGCTTAATAACAGGCTATGTAATCTAAGCAATTACATAGCCTAAATTTTTAGCTTCAAGTTTGAATTATATCTTTTCTTTGGCTTTTTCTAAGGTATAACCTGCCGCATTCCAGGCATCAATTCCGCCTGCCAGCGGCCGCACATTTAAATAGCCGCGGCTGATAAATGCTTTAGCGATTTTCGCAGCGGTCACTTCGTTCGGGCATGAGCAGTAAAGCACAATCTGGTCGTTATAGTTGATTTGCTGAGCCATTTCATCGATTTTATTATGATCGATAAATCTTGCGCCTGGAATCCAGCCAGCTTCAATAAGCTGGGGTGCGCGGGTATCAACAATTACCGGATTAGCACCCTCTTCAATCAAGTCATACAGCGCGTTAACACTTATCCTCGCCATGCGTAACGATTTCAGGAAACGATGACGATCCCACCATTTCTTACTGATGAAGATCACCAAGGCCAGCCCTAATAGCAGGCTTCCCCATTTGCCTAACTCAATCAGCACATCCATTAACTGTTCAATAACTGAGCTAAATAGCGTGCCTAGCAGTATTCCTGACCCCACCCAAATTGCGGCACCTAAAGAGTCAAATATCAAGAAGGTAAGCGGCCTGGTTTTCAAAGAACCAGCCAACGCGCTGGAAATAGAAGCAAATCCGGGGATGAATTTACAAAACAATAATGAAGCAGGTCCCAGCTTGAGAAACAATGATTCGGTTTGTTTTACGCAAGAATCAGGTGATAGGGAAATTTTGCATAATTTAGCAATGACTTTAGTACCGTATTTACGCCCGGCATAAAACCATATCAAGTCAGCAATTAATGCCCCAGCAACCGCTGTCAAAAGTAAGCTAGTATAGCTGTAATGTCCGCCAACTACTAAAGACCCGGTGACGAGTAATGTGGGGTATGCCGGAATAGGTAAACCAATTTGTTCCAGCAACACATTAATAAATACAATCAGCAAGCCAAATTGTTCAAGTAAATCTATCAGGTGCTGCATTAATTAAATCCTAGTAAACATAAAAAGAATAAAAAAATTATTAAAAACAATAGCTTGCTTATTGTTCAAATAAATGAAAAGTAATTTCACATTTTCCCATCTAGTTCCGTAATTCACATCTCATTAAAGTGGGAACCGTACTAACAACGCAGCAATAACTAAAACAATTTTACTTGAAAAGGAATATTAAAATGAACAAACCTTACATCCGTTTAGACCGTGACAACGCAGCAGTATTATTGGTTGACCACCAAGCAGGCCTTATGTCTCTAGTGCGCGATATCGAACCTGACCGTTTCAAAAATAACGTTTTAGCCTTAGCTGACTCAGCAAAATATTTCAATCTACCAACCATCCTGACTACTAGTTTCGAGAACGGCCCGAATGGCCCATTAATGCCTGAACTTAAAGAAATGTTTCCTGACGCGCCCTATATCGCGCGTCCTGGTCAAATCAATGCTTGGGATAACGAAGACTTTGTTAAAGCGATCAAAGCAACCGGTAAAAAGCAGCTCATCCTTGCCGGTGTAGTGACTGAAGTTTGTGTTGCATTCGTTGCGCTAGCAGCAATTGAAGCAGGTTTCGAAGTATTTGTAGTAGCAGATGCATCCGGTACATTCAATGAAATGACACGTGATGCCTCTTGGCAACGTATGGCTGCAGCAGGTGTACATTTCATGACATGGTTTGGCGTGGCTTGTGAGTTACATCGCGACTGGCGCCGTGATATCGAAGGCTTGGCAACCTTGCTTTCTAACCATATTCCTGACTACCGCAATCTTATTACTTCTTATAACGCTCAATCAGCGAAGTAGTACCCAAAAACGGTAAGGGCGGCTATGCCCTTACCGGCCTTAAATTTTGTGTATGTTCAGTATTAAAACTCGGATTAGGCAAAAGCATGCAAAATAATCTTAAAAAATCGTGCGACTACAGAACTCTTATCGCAGGCTCTATGATGGCTTTAGCCACATCCGTTTCTAGCACTAGTTCGGCAGCAGACTATGTAATTACAACTGATCAGGACACTGGCACTACACTCGTAAATCCTGGGGATTCGATCATCTCTGAAGACGTGCCTATGGGAGCACCAAACTCTAAGCCTCCACCATATACCTTGCTGCGTTATACAGAAAGATATACACAACTTGCAGACCCAGCACAACGTAACGATTTTTTTGATAGCTATAAATATATTCCGCTGAGTCCTGATAATCCTGAGAGTTATTTAAGCTTGGGCGGTGAGATTCGTGAGCGCTATGAGCATTATCAAAACCAAGGTTTCGGCATTAAATATCCTGGTAATGACCAATACGGACTACAAAGGATAATGCTGCATGCCGACTTGCACGCTAATGAAAGAATTAGATTCTTCATTCAAGGAATCTCAAGTTTGCAATTCGGCGGCAAGCAAAAATTGGATGTTAATCAGAATCCCCTGGATTTACAGCAAGCTTTCGTTGATTATACTTTTGGTGAGCCTACCCCAAATGGCGAACGCGAAACGGTACGTTTAGGCAGGTTCTCAATGACCTACGGGTCTGGCAGACTAATTGCCGCGAGAAGCGGCCCAAATACCCAACTGAAATTCGATGGTGCACAATTTGTTTACTCCAAGGATGGCAATAAAAAGCTATACGCTTTTGCCACGCGTCCTGTAAAAGAAGATCGATACGATTTCGATGAAGCCAATCAAGCACAAAGTTTTAGTGGAATATACGCAAGTTGGCCATTGAATCAAGCTGCCAACACCACGCTTGATGCTTATTTTTTAGATTATCGAAATGACGAGGCCGCTTATGTAGGCGCTAAAGGAAGCGAAGACAGACAAACTTATGGCGTTCGATGGTCTGGGAAAAATGGACATTGGGACTATGATTGGGAAGCCGTTGCACAGCTTGGTGAAGTAGGCAATAAAGATATCAGAGCCTGGACCTTGGCTACTGATACCGGATACACATTCAAGGAGACCAAATGGCAGTCTAGAGTTGGATTGAAAGCGGACGTTGCCAGCGGAGATAGCAACAAAAACGACGGTAAGTTGGAAACCTTCAATCCACTATTCTTCAAAGCCAATTACTTTAATGACGCGGCTTTTTTCCGCCCCGCTAATCTTGCAGATGTACATTTAACGCTGCAATTACAACCGCGAGATGATATTACCGTAACAATCGGTACTGACTCCATCTGGCGCCATAAAGAACAGGACGCATTATATGGCGTAGCTGGAAATGTGCTTTTGCCAGCAACTCATCCCAGCAAATACGTAGGCACAACTGCAGAAGCGGCATTGCAATGGAAAGTCGACCGTCATCTAATAGCAACTGCTTCGTATGTGCATATGTTTACCAGCTCGCAAGTTGATGACGCGGGTGGCAAAGATATTGATTATCTCGCTACATGGATCAGTTTTATTTGGTAATATCAGGTAAAGAAAAAGTGGCAAAATGAATGCTATTAACTTAGGAATGGGATGAAGCTGGATATTCGTACCACTATGGTACTTTTTGCCATATTGTCTATCATGATTGCCGGCTTGATTCTGTTAGCCGGCCTTCGTACTAGAAGTGTTAGTAGCGTAAAACAATGGTCGCTTGCGAACTTATGTATCGGTCTTGGTTTAGGCTCCGCTTATTTCTTCACTACCATTTCTCCTAGCGCTAAAATCGCAGTGGTCATTGGGGCAGCATTCGTCGCTTCTGGTATTGCTTTACAGTTCACCGGTATTCAATCTTTCAAACTTACCCGCCCTTATAAAACATTAGCGGCGTGCTTTGTGCTCATGGCGTTAATTCAAACTTATTGGTTTGAATATATAAACCCTGATATCGGTGCGCGCTCTATTGCGAATTCGATTCTATTTTCACTAGGATACGCAGCTTGCGCCAGCCTGCTTTTGATTAATACGAAAACCCCTTTAAGAGCGATCTCATTGTTTACTGGTTGGTCGTTTGCTTTGTTATCACTCGCCATACTGATGAGGGGAATAATTATTTCGTATTCAACCGAGCCTTACAGTCTTTATTTGGATGCTCCGGTCAACCCGCTAACTTTTGTTATCAGCTGCATACTCCAGTTATGTGTGGCATTTGGATTCTTGTTGATGTTGAACCATCAGCTTATTGCAGAGATTGAGAAAATAGCCGCAAGAGATACCTTAACAGGCGCTTACAATCGAGGCCAGCTCGAACAGGAAATTACACGGCTACAGTCTCGTTATGAACGTACCGGCGATAAATTTTCTTTAATGCTGATTGATGTAGATAACTTCAAATTCATTAACGATAACTATGGCCATCCCAGTGGCGATGAAGTCTTACGCCGGTTAACCGATATTGCAATTCAATCCATACGCACAGAAGATTATTGTGCCCGTTATGGTGGCGATGAGTTCTGTATTTTGCTTCCCTCCACATCATCTGAAGAAGCGCTTGTCGTAGCCGATCGTTTACGAAATGCTTATGCTTCAGCTACCTTTAAATTTAAAGGGGAAATAATAAAAAGCTCGATCAGTATAGGAATTGCCGATTCAGCAAACATCGGAACGGAATTTATAAATCTCATTGGTGCGGCTGATCAAGCCCTTTATAAAGCCAAACAAGATGGGCGGAATAAGGTAATTTTTTACACTGCCCCCATCAGCGCATAAAAAATCATTAGATGCATACCATTTCTTATAGTCCATTTATATCAATACTTAAATGGCACTTTAATATATTCAATGAATCCTAGAATTTATAAACCGTTCATTTGTGATTAGATATGCTGAGCTTGTCTTTATTAGAATCCATACTCAATAGCTCACCCAGCGGGCATTATCTATTATCACCTTCGACAGACCCTACTATCCTGTTAGTGAATGATACTTTCTTAAATACAGTGTCCCGAACCCGAGAGGAGCTGGTTGGAGAAAAACTGTTTGCCGCCTTTCCCGGCGACCCTAACAATATCAATAATGGAACGGATGTTTTACGAAATTCTTTGCTTAAAGTCATTGAATCGGGCCAACCTGATCACATAAGATTACAGTCGTATCCGATCAAAGTCATATCGAATGACGGCGTTGTAAGATATGAAGAACGGTTCTGGAGCGCTGTGAATACGCCAATATTTGATGACCAGAACCGGCTTTTATACATTTCGCATCACACGACCGATGTAACAGAAACGGTTCAAGCTGAGAGGCAGCTGCTCAAAACACAATTACGCTACCGGAAACTAACAGATTCCATTGACGAAGGTTTTTGCATCATTGAATTAATATTTAATGATCAAAATCAGCCTGCCGATTACATATTCCGTGAAGTGAATCCTATGTTTGAAGTTCAAACCGGATTGCAAAATGTAATAGGTAAATCCATGCGTGAGCTCGCACCGCACCATGAAGACCATTGGTTTGAAATCTATGGGAACGTTGCAAAAACTGGCACTCCAATTCGTTTCGAAAACGAGGCGAAAGCACTTTATAGGTGGTATGACGTTTACGCTTACAGCGTCGATGATGTAGGTAGCAATATGGTAGGTGTCATATTCAGGGATATTACCTTAAGGAAAGGGCATGAAGAGGCCCTGCGTCTTAGTGAATTACGGTTAAAAACCCTGATTAAAGCCACAGCAGAAATCGTCTATCGTATGAGCCCGGACTGGTCGCAAGTTTATCAGTTAGAAGGCAGAGGATTTGTGAAAGAGATTGATCATCATCATACAAATAAACTTTGGCTGGATAGATACATCCCGATAGAAGACCAGGAATTACTTCATAAGACGATAGAAAAAGCTATTCATGCTAAAGCTACATTCGAGCTAGAGCATCGTGTGTACATGGAAGATGGGAGTATTGGCTGGGTTGAATCTCGTGCAGTGCCTATGCTGGATTCTTCAGGTGAAATCCAAGAGTGGGTCGGTGCTGCAATGGATATCACTCAAAGAAAATCAACCGAAGAAGAGCTAAGAAAAATCGGCAGGCGCAAAGACGATTTCCTGGCCATGTTAGCGCATGAGTTACGCAATCCGTTAGCGCCTATTTCTTCAGCAGCGGCGTTATTAGGTTTTGCAAACCTTGATGAGGTAAAGCTAAAGCAAACTAGCGAAGTCATTACTCGCCAAGTACAGCATATGACAGGCTTGATAGATGATTTACTTGATGTTTCCAGGGTGACCAAAGGACTGATCACGCTGGAAAATACTCAGCTTGATTTCAATAAAATCATTGAAGATTCCATCGAACAAGTAAAACCGTTGATTGAATCCAAAAAACATCATCTTAGTGTGAAAACACCTACGCAGCCTATTATCGTAATGGGCGATCATAAACGGCTCGTTCAAGTGTTTAGTAATTTGCTCAACAATGCCGCTAAATACACCCCAGACGGTGGAAGCCTATCCCTAAATGTAGAAGTAAGTGGCAATCTCGTTAACACTACGGTGGCCGACAATGGTATCGGTATGGATCCGGAAATGGTCCATCAGGCATTTGAACTTTTTACGCAAGCGAGCCGCACTTCAGACCGCTCTCAGGGTGGATTGGGTATTGGCTTAGCCTTGGTAAAAAGCCTGGTGGAGCTTCATGGCGGGAGTGCAGAGATGTTCAGCGAAGGAATGAATAAAGGCACCCGCGCAACTATTAGTTTGCCACTAAACGGCCATGTAGAAATGCCTTCAGAACCCGTAACCTCTACAGTGAATAAATCTAATGACTCAAGCTTGAAGATAATGGTCGTTGACGACAACGTTGATGCTGCAGAAACGCTGTCTATGTTATTAGAAATGTTAGGTCATCAAGTAATCACAGAACATAACCCTAAAACCGCGCTGGAACACGCAAAAGTTGAAAAGCCTAACGTCTGCTTGCTGGATATAGGCCTGCCGGGAATGGATGGAAACGAGCTGGCGCGCCATTTACGTGCTATGCCGGAAACCGCAAACGCCACTATCATCGCTATTACTGGATACGGACTAGAGCAAATAAAACTTTCCGAAGGCTTCAACCATTACTTTGTGAAACCCATTGAGACTGAAAAGCTCATTGAATTACTTGGCAATATACAGAACCCCTAGCAATACACATCAATCATAGTTACTTAATAATTAATTGGCTTTTTGATCAAGTGTGGCTTGATGTTTCTTCTGTAGCTTATTCCATTCTTTGTTTGTCATCCAGCCGCGCTGTAATACCTGCGTCCTATATTCATCGCTTTCCAATTTGAGAACTCGCTCAACATTTTCCATACCATAATCGTTTAATGGAATCCTGCGCAACACGGTACTCCAGCCCCATAAAATTACGCTAATGAGTATTACGATGATGATTGGAATTAGTATGTTCATGAGTTTGATTATAGCTGACAGTTAAATTCTAAAAAACCGTTATTTGACTTTAGCAATCATAAGGTTAGCACTCTAAAAAACGAAAAACCCGTCCCGAAACAATATTAATTATTTCGAATTAGTTATGTAAGCGAGCGCACAGAAATCAATGATTTTGTCATTCATTATCTGCTCCAATGAATAGGACGAATAATGATTCAACGAAAAAACAAAACTTTTGAATTGGCTGCAAAAAAGGGAATTGAAATGTGCAGGAAAAGACGTTTCAACACTGCCAGAAAAATGTTGGAAAAAACTGGATTAACGCCTTTAACTATTGAGAGATTGTTATATGAACCGCATAACATCAGAAGTAGTGACTGAGCTTTTTTATGATTAACTTGCTATCAATACTTCGAGTAATAAATGTTTAAACTAACTTTTATATTATTTTTTATTTTCTTAGTCTTAATCACTTATTGTTTATATTTTATTTTCTCAGTATTAATCACTTACCTTTTTCTATTCTTGGCATTCATAAAGTTTGTATCGATAGAATGATATCTAAGTAAGTCCTCCAAATTCAGAAGCGTCTATCTAGTATTTTCACTCGATCTTGCTTCGATCTCAAAGCAATTATCCCAATATGGATGACGACCTCGAATAAGCTCCCATAAGCTTGCTGCAGCATAAGCCACAAAAAATAGAATTCCCCATCTCTCATATTGCCTGACATGCGCTAGCTCATGCCTTCGAAGTCTGTGCAAATCTGCTTCTGTGCCCGCAATGACAACGTGGCCGAAGGTAATCGCATTGAATGGAATATGTCTTAGCAAAGCATTAGTTTTGCCATGCTTAGAGATAGCAACTTCGATAATTCCTGCAACAACTCTAAAGCTGCCCCCAATAAATAATGCAGGGAATGCCAGGCATAGCCCTACTACCGTGCAAGGTGCTGACCAAAGGTAGCGAACTATGCGACTAATGATTGTGAGGTGCATCTAAATTATGCGTTTCTAGGCGTCAATAAAAGAACCTTTAATTGCTCAAATTCTTGTATGTATAAAGAAACCCAGTTCATTCCGTTTGGGTTTTTTTATGGTTCCATACACAGGGAAGAAGCCTTCCTCCGCATTTTTGATCAATTCCCGTGACCATCTGTAATACTTACTCACTAATGAATTCATGGCCGTAGTTTTATCCCTAATATCTTTGGGTGTGTCATCGTCAGTGATTACTGACTTAGGGCTTAAATTCAGCTGTACTCCTACTTCATACAACGATGGTTTTGATTCTTCCGCTACGTTTAGCAAATCGTAAACATCTAATAGAATTTTTAAAGTGCGACAATCCGGTTGCGATGCCAACTGAAAAACATCAGCGCTATCATCAAAATCCGGTGTGCCTACACGTGTAGTTTGATGTTCTTGTAACAGATTTTTTATCGCGTCCACAATCTCGCTAGTCGGGTAAGTTAGATTAATTGAAACAGTAATGCCGAACTTATCATTAGGTAAATACTGTTCCTTGTTTTCAACCACTCCAACTATCAATCTTTCAGGGCCGCTGAATAAATCTTTATACTTTTCATACCATTCTTCATAAGTAGCCTGCTTTTGAAGGTATGTTTTTAGCCTTTCCCACCAATCCTCTTCATTACTGCGTTGCAATGTTTCATACCAATAGTAGTGAGGATCATCTACGTCTCTTACAGCCATGTTTTCATTTTCCTAATAAATCCATTTATACCAATTAGCCTGTATGACCAGCTGTATGCCGTATTCGTGCTACTGCTTTCAAAAAAATTTAAAGCTAAATTTGCATAGCTCACCGAATTTCGGTTGCTAATTCAAAGGATTACAGCAATTCCTACATTTTTATCAGATTTCTGAGGATGGAATCATTGCAGTTCGAAGCTTTAAATTGCACTTTCCACTAACTAACTTAGGAGATTTAAAAATGAAAACTTCAAATGATTTAAAAGAGCTTTCTTTAAAGGCAGCCTTAAAAGCGATTCCTACCATTGCGGTTGTTTTTTGCTTAGGCGTTCCAGTCGCTATGGCTGGCGCAACTAACCGAGGAGATAATACTACTGCCACTCCTGGCGACAACAGCAGCACCGTTACAACGCCTACTGACCCAAACGCTAGAGAAGATAACATTAGAAAAGGTACTACCAATTCGAATACCAATTCAAACTCAAACTCAAACTCAAAGTATCATAAAAAATCTAAACGTTCGAACTCAAATTCAGGCAATTCTAGCAATTCAAATACTGATAGCTACGGCAATTCAGGCACTGGCAGCACAGGATCAGGTAGCTCAAACACAGGTACCGGTAGCTCAAGCACTGGAACTGGTAGTTCAAGCACTGGAACTGGTAGTTCAAGCTCAGGTACTAACAGCTCTGGATCAAGCTCAGGCACAGGCAGCTCAGGCCAATAGGTTGACAAAAAAGGTCTGAAATAGACCTTTTTTGTTGGCGTTGTAGAGCAATCGCTCCATAAAGGCGGCTCCAGAACACGTTATAACATTTGATTAGTTGGTCTTCCACTATCAATGCTTTTAAACAATAAAAGCGAGGTGAATGATGTTAGCAATGAACTACAGAGGTCCTTATCGGGTAAGGGCAGAAGAAAAAGCAGATCCGGTGATAGAACACCCACAAGATGCCATCGTCAGAGTGACGCGTGCTTGTATTTGCGGGTCAGATCTGCACTTGTATCATGGCTTAGTCCCTGATACCCGCGTAGGCAGTACTTTCGGCCATGAGTTTACCGGTATCGTTGAAGAGGTAGGTTCTGCAGTCCAGAATTTAAAAGTGGGCGATCATGTACTGGTGCCGTTTAATATTTTCTGCGGTAGCTGCTACTTTTGCCAAAAAGAACTTTACGGCAATTGCCATAATGTAAATCCTAATGCGACCGCAGTCGGTGGGATTTATGGCTATTCCCATACCGCCGGCGGCTATGATGGCGGGCAGGCAGAACGTGTGCGTGTACCAATGGCAGATGTTGGGCCTACGGTAATCCCTCCCGATCTCGACTTGGATGATGCCGTATTGCTAACTGATGTATTTCCCACTGGTTATCAAGCCGCAGAAATGGGCGATATTTCTGAAGGCGACACCGTAGTCATATTTGGTGCGGGACCGGTAGGGATATTCGCGGCTAAATCAGCCTGGCTATTAGGTGCTGGACGGGTAATCGTTGTGGACCATATCGATTACAGACTTGAGTTTGTCAAAAAATTCGCACAATGCGAAGTAGTGAACTTCAAGTATGTTAAAGACATGGCCATCCATATCAAAAAAATGACGGATTGGTTAGGCGCAGATGTTTGCATCGATGCGGTAGGCTGCGAAGCAGCCGGTAGCTTTGCCCAAACGGTAACGGGTGTGAAGATGAAACTTCAGGCCGGTGCTGCGACTGCTTTGCATTGGGCGATCAACTCCGTGCGTAAAGGCGGGAATGTATCGATTGTTGGCGTCTATGGCCCTACTTTTAATGCAGTGCCTATTGGCAATGCCCTCAATAAAGGCCTGACCCTGCGCATGAACCAAGCCAGTGTGAAACGGCATCTGCCCCGGTTGATTGAACACATCCAGACTGGACGAGTGAATCCCAAAGAGGTTATTACACACAGGATTCCGCTAGAAGAGATCGGTGAGGCATACCATATTTTTTCAAGCAAATTGGATAACTGCATTAAAACAGTGTTAACGATGCCAACCGCAGTAAATTAAGTACATAGTTAAAAGTTAGGATGAAAAAATGAACGACATTATTAGCAAGCGAAAAATCAGCTCAGAAGATTATGCTCATATCAAAGGTTGGGGAGTAGACTTAGACCCTAAAAACAGGCCTGCGTACCCAATGGAAAGAACGCCCCCTAGGTTAGATGGCGTACCTTTGCGGGAACCTGAACAGCAAGCTGAAAAAGTCAAAATACTGCATTCCAACGAAAGGCCAGGTATCACACCTGTATTTGGGACCACTCTCCCACCATCCGGTATCAGCGGTAAGCTACGCGAATTTGCGTTTAAATATAGTGAAAATGACTTACGTCACTGGCTGGTATTGCTATTTGCTGATCGCGTCAATATGTTCGAAGGTATTGCGGACGATCTAAAACGTGGGCGCATGCCTGATCTTATTGCTGAAACAGGCATTAAATCGGAATTTAAATATAATCGTGCCGCCGCTGTTAAGAAAGCGATAACGGCGGCATCGATAATAGGCATTGGGATTTATCTACTCATGCGCAACAAAAGAGTCTAAATATGAACTTACTACTAACTCCAGTCAGACTTTCTAATGACCTGGGGTTTAGTAAGCACCCTGCTGATGATGGTATTCGGTAAACCAGCGTTTTCCATCATCTTTCTTGCTTGCGTGTCGCCTCTGAATTTATAAAGTATCAATGCTTTATTGATTATTTGATCATATTGATTATTTGTACGGTCTTGCATATTTGCCTCCTAATATTCAACTTTATTAGTCCAATCTGTTTTTCTGATGTTATGCGGTTCGTTTAACACCCTTTCGATAACGGGGTGTGGCAGACCGGTTTTTTCCATCATTTTTCTGGCAGAAGCAAAATGGCTTTGCCTCGACATTTCAAAACCTTTTTTTGCTGCCATTTCCAAAATTTTGTTGTGACGTTTAATCATCATTAGTAGCCCTCAAGAAATTGTTAGCTAAGAATAATAATTACTATATTGAAACGGCCTGTGAATAAGGCCTATAGGCTAAAACTTAAAGATTTGTCAGATTTTTTTTATTAATTTTTGTTTATACATAGCTGTAAAAAGAGGAATAGTATTAAAAAGCCTACTCAATAACGAGTAGGCTTTTTATTTATCTAAAATATTGATAAGTTAGATTATTGAGACCTAATTATTTCCCGCACATTTTTGGCTTAACAGTCTCAATCTCTTCAACAACACCCTTCTTATGTTCAACTTCTACACAAGAGCCTACAACAGCAGGTCCATTATCATTATCGATTTTTGTGCTCGCGGTCACTTCTAGCTGTTGGCCACTTACCACCCAAATGCCGGCATTTTCAGTGGGGCGACTTTCGACCGTTCCATAGAACTCTTTGTCCGCAAATGCAGGACTGCTGAATGAAAAGAAAGCTGCAGCAATTAATAACAGAAATTTTGAAATAGGAAATGGGTTTGATCTTGTTGAATTCATAACATACTCCTAATAATTGATTTATGTATGGCGCAATTAAAGCCATTGTTGAATCTTAAAGGACGGTTCCTTTTTACATATAGGACAAATGCGGATTGTGATGTAGGACTTGCTGAAGATTCAAGACTGGCGATTATTGATTCAACATTTATTGTCTATTTATTGTTTACACTTTAAAAGAATCGGATTAACCTAACTGAAAATAATAATCTCAATATAATCAATATATAAGTAATATTTAAAAAATTTAGGCTTATTTTAATAACTCTTATAGCTACAAATTATATCTAGTCAGTAATGGGGGGTCATTACAACTTATATGAGCCATTATTCATTACCATTATTCCCGCTAGGGGTCGTTATTTGTCCAGGTGGCTTGTTACCTCTCGAAATATTCGAGACTAGGTATATTGATATGGTGCGAAATTGTCTCAGGCATCAATCGCCCTTTGTGATCGTTTCAATATTGCCCGAAACTGAGATTAGTCAAGACTACAATTTCCCTTTTGCACGTGTCGGTACATTTGTGGATATCATTGATGCAGATGTGACCACCCTTGGCATGATGCAGATTCGTTGTATCGGGCAGCATAGAGTTAAAATCAATTCATATTCCATACAAGCGAACGGTCTAGTCATTGGTGAAGTGACAGACATTGCCAATGATCTACCCCATTCCATTCCAAAAGACTTGGTTTTATCCAGCCGAGTACTCAAGCAATTAATCGCCAATCTACCGGACAAAGACCTTTCTTTAAAAAATATGCCGGTGGTCGAGCCTTATCTGTTTGAAGATGCTTCTTGGGTCTCTAACAGATGGGTAGAGTTACTAGACCTGCCCTTAATACAAAAACAGCGCTTAATGGAAATTGACAGTTCGATCATAAGGCTGGAACTGATTAATGACATCATTGAAACCGGATATCAAAAGATATTCTAACTTCGCGAAGGTTATGAACAACGAATAACTAAAAAAATAATTATATTTATTGAATGTTAAATAACTTCTAAATATTTATTTTGGATAATAAAATTCAACTATACGACCATATGGTTTTACTGCATACATAAACACTTGATGTTTAAAGCGAAAGTCATCAATCCCTCTCTTAAACTCATCAGGAAGAGATTCGTAATTACAGTTATTATTGGCTTGTAACTTCTCACCCGTTTTCCAATTAAATTTCCATAACTGATTACCTATATTTTTGTAGTTTTCAATAATCTCTAAAGTATTCAAATCATAAGCCACAAATGCCGAGTTCTTTGCAGATACCAGCCGTCTATAATATTCACTTACTCTACCATTCTTAACTTTGATTAAATCAAAACCATATCTACATAAAAAACCTTCAGCCAATATTTCTCTTGAGTCAATGTTATACATTGCCCATGTTTTACTTGGAATAAATCGTTTAGTGGCAGAATCATCCTTTATGCCTTGAGCTAATGCCTCCATAGAGTCAAATGATTGCCCACCAAATTTCGAAACCATAAATTCATAGACTAAATAATGATCTTGTGTCATTTAACTTTACCAGGTATCAATCCTTCTTCAGCAAGCACTTCTAATACGATATTTCGGAAATGGTCTACTTGGCCATTGGGATTCATGCCCGAATTTAAATCGTATTGATTACCTTGCACCATCGGCAACTGTGTTGCTGCCAAATTACCTGGAGCAGCTTGTATCGTTCCAATAAGTTGATTAAATTTAGTAGTTTGTTCTGGAGTAAATTTATTTTGATTTATTGAAGCTTGTTGCGTAAGAGATTGATGACCAAGCTCTACCATGAATGGAATGAGTTCATTTATTTCATGGGTGTGATATTGAGATGGGAAAAAGCCATGAATGGTGCTTTGATCTATTAAATGCAGGGTCTCATCTGTAGCAAACTGTAAAAAAATAGCCCCCGAATTCTCATCAAGACCTGAAAATTTAATATGAATATTACTCAAGCAAATACCTTAATTAAGAAGAGATAAGTTTATCTAAATGGTCAATAATATAAGGTTGTTTTAATAAAGCATCACTCACTTCATCCACTAGGTTCTTGAAATTTGCATCATTCATTAACTCATCCCCGAACTGCCATAACAAAACATTCTCTACAAAGATTGCTAATGTTTTTTGATTTTTTTTAGGATCTTGTATATTAATTGCTTTTACTGCGTTGATAATCTTGGCTTTGATAGCTTCTGCTGTCTGAAGATTTGCAATCCCATGCTTTTCTTCGCTCTTACTAATTTGTCGTTGTAGCCTTTATCTAATTTTTCAGAAGAATTAGTAGCAGCTCTCCTACGAATAAGTTCAGCAATGCCATTAAGGGAACTCAACGGATCCATCGGAGTTATCTAATCAGTATTCGTAGTATATGCATTCAATCGAGCTTGACCCGCTAATAAGTCATTATCTGCTTTAGTAAGTAATGTATTGTGCTCGGGCATTGATGATAGAACTGTATCCATATCACGATTTAGTTCTGGGCTAAAATCATTGAATATCATCCCTTGCTCTAATAACTTCTTCGCTTCAGCATATTGCTCCGCAGCCAATTTCTCAAGCCCAGTTTTAAATAGCCACAAAGAGTGCTCTTGAGGAAGTTTATCAATATTCTTCCAACTTAATTTTGCCTCTTCCACTTTACCTAAAGTCATTTGCAACAGCCCAAGTTGAAAACTAGCAGTAAATAGCTCGGGATCAATAGAAACTGCTCGTTGCATTTCAAGCTCAGCCTTATCGTATATACCTATTTGAGCGAACTCAGCGCCTAAAACATACGCCAGTTTGGCATCATCTGGGAAACGTGAAACGCCTTCTTTAAGATAAGATATCGAGGCCCCATGTTCGCCACGCCTAGTAGCTTCTACAGCAAGATGCAAAAGCTCATCTTGAGTCAAATTGTTCATCTGTGTCATAAGTTGGTCCATTAATTCTTTAATTTCAAGGTTATATTAGATTTAATAATCAGTTCTTAGCAGTTTAAGCTCATCATAATGCTCATGCATTCGTTTTAAGGCGCTATGATGAATCTGAGAAATTCTACCTTTTGTAAGTTGCATTTCTAAAGCTATTTCCTCGAACTTTAGTTGTTGGTAGTAATGTAACTTAATTACAGCCTCTTCCTGTTCAGGTAGTGTAGAAACCAATCTATCCATAATTCGGCTTAAATCACTTAACGCCCTACTGCGATACGCACTATGTTCTAGCGCCCCTTCATCCAGCTGATACATTCCTGTATCTTCAAGCATAAACCCTATTGCAGTCCCTACTGCAACATCTACTAGCCTAGCAAAAATATCTTTTTGATTTGAGACAGCCATTCTGGTCCTTGGTATAGACATTGATCTGGGTAAGCTGTTTGGTTGTGGTGTTATAAATCAGTTCGGTTCGCTCACCGCTGGCATCAGCCACTTGCGTAATGAGGCTGTCAGTAGCGTTGTTGTAGCTGTAGGTCAAGGTATTGCCATCGGTATCGGTCAGCGTCTTGATACGATGCGTACCGTCGGCTGCCGTAGCGCCAGCAATTTGCAATTCATAGGTCTCGGTTATACGGCTATCGCTATCTTGCCAAGTCCAGGTATTATTGGCGGTACTGAATGTGAGCGTGTCATAGCTACCGCTACCTTCTTTGTTCACATATACCTTGTCGGTCGTCGTGCTTTTACTTGCATCGTAGGTGTAGATAAGTTCGGCACCATCCGAACTTGTGCGTTTGATAG
>DATHWX010000020.1:0-85560 GCA_035460225.1 Methylotenera sp. | reverse complement strand
TTGATTCAAATTCTCACCATACTTTTTGGCTTATATCTTGTCTATCTAGCTAGCGGAGATAAGATGTTAAACCAAGAAGTTCTGAGCATTTGGGCTGCCCAACAAAGCTTGATTGCAGTTGTTCCAGTATTTGTATTTATTTGTATGAATCGGGCTATATTTCTTGTTTCAAAGCAACTGGATGAACTGGGGCATTGGCACAACGATACTTTTGTATATAACGCCCCACAACAGATTTTTACTATCACCGTTTCTTCTGAGGATAACGATAAAACTCATCTTTTTAAGGTAAAAGATGCTGAAATTAATTCTTTGGTTACTGTTGGCCTCGATATTGATAGGCAAGATGAGCGTGTGAAAGCTCAGATTACAGAAAATGGTCATCGTCATATTGATTGGCGGGGAGCTACTCCAATAATAAGAAGTGGATTCAGACTTCCAAGAAATAGAAAACTTGGCTTACTCACCTTAACCGATACCGAAGTAAATCCAACAACTATCCGAGTTTATGCTTATTCTTGGCAATTATTAAGATGAGTTTAGCTGGTCGCTCTCGCGCGACATGCGAGTTTCTTTCTTTTGCGTAGCCAAAAGAAAGAAACCAAAGAAAAGGCTACCCCATACCGCTTTCATCCTGCGCTACTCAACAGCATGGGCGGCAATCTAAAACTCGCTTCGCTCAGACAGTCGATTGCCGGAAACTCCCATGCTGCTTGCGTTGCTCGGCAGCGGTAGCAGGGGATTGGAAAACCATCTTAACTTTGGTGGCGTTTGAGATATGAAGTAAAATTCAGGTTATGGATATTTACTCACTTGCAAGACCTTTGTTGTTTCAGATCGATGCCGAAGCAGCGCATGACCTCACATTAAAAACCCTTAAACTCGCTGAAAAATCCGGTGCTATGTCACTATATCCATCAGCACCTATTTGCCAGCCTAGGCAAGTGATGGGGCTTACCTTTCCTAACGCTGTGGGTTTGGCCGCAGGTTTGGATAAGAATGGTGCCGTAATCGATGGTATGGCAGCGTTAGGCTTCGGCTTTATTGAAATCGGTACCATTACCCCTCGTGCGCAACCTGGCAACCCACATCCACGTTTGTTTCGTGTGAAAGAGGCGCAAGGTATTGTGAACCGCTTCGGTTTCAATAACTTGGGTGTAGATAACCTGATAGAGAATGTAAAAGCAGCTAAGTATCGCGGTATCTTAGGTATTAATATTGGTAAGAACTTCGATACGCCAAACGAAAACGCTGTGAATGATTATTTAATCTGCATGCAAAAAGTCTATGCGCATGCCAGTTACATCACCGTTAATATCTCTTCGCCTAATACCAAAAATTTACGTGCCTTACAGGAAAAAGATGCGCTTTCAAGTTTGCTGGCTACACTTAAGTTGGAGCAAACAAAACTCGCTGAAAAGCATGTCCGTTATGTGCCAGTTGCTTTAAAAATAGCGCCGGACTTGGAGCGTGAGCAAGTAAACGAGATTGCCGATTTACTGATGGAGCATAAAATCGATGGCGTGATTGCTACCAATACCACGCTTTCTCGCGAAGCGGTAAAAGGCATGAAGAATGCTGATGAAACGGGCGGCTTATCCGGTGCGCCAGTACGCGAGAAATCCACGGTAGTGATTCAACAGTTATCGCAACGCCTGCAAGGCGCACTGCCGATTATTGGCGTGGGCGGTATCTTGAGCGGAGCAGACGCTGTAGAAAAAATCGCAGCAGGCGCGAGCTTAGTCCAGGTATATAGCGGTTTAATCTACAAAGGACCGAAACTGGTGCGAGACATCTGTAAAACATTGGGTTAACTTTGAATAAGCCTGTCTTATACAGTTATCGTCGCTGCCCTTACGCCATGCGCGCCCGCATGGCACTTAAATATGCAGGTATCGCTGTAGAAATCCGGGAGATATCACTAAAAGATAAACCTAAATCTATGCTGGATGTTTCGCCTAAAGCAACTGTCCCGGTATTGGTCTTGCAGGATGGTGCGGTGATTGAAGAAAGCCTAGATATTATGCGTTGGGCTTTACAGCAGCGTGATAGCGATGGCTGGTTAAGCGCTAGCGAACTTGGCAAGGAGTTAATAGCCGAGAATGATGGTAGCTTTAAGCAGGCGCTGGATAAGTACAAATATGCGATTCGCTTTCCGGAACAGTCTGCTGAAACCTATAGGACGCAAGGTGAGGTATTTTTACAGAAGCTTGAGTCGCATCTAAATCAAACACCATACTTATTGAAAGACCAGATTAGCCAAGCTGATATCGCTATCTTTCCATTTGTCAGGCAGTTTTCAGGTGTTGATGCTGCCTGGTTTGAGACCGCAACTTATCCAAAATTGAAGGCATGGCTGAAAGGTTTGGTTGAATCTGAGCTATTCATTAGCATCATGGAAAAACAGCCAACTTACCTAGATTAAAAATCTTAAATAAGCTGGCTGTAGGTTTACTACTTAATACTAAAAGTGTTATTCAGCAGTAGCTAAGGATGGCTCTGAAGATTCCTTGTTATTACTGAATATAAGTTTGACTTCGTCATTCTCATCAATATCCACGTGCACGCTGCCGCCGTTGGCTAATTTACCGAATAGCAATTCATCAGCAAGTGCTTTACGAATCGTATCCTGGATCAACCTTGCCATTGGGCGGGCACCCATCAATGGGTCAAAGCCTTTTTTACCTAAGTAGGCTTTCAACGCATCGCTGAACGTCGCATCCACTTTTTTCTCGTGCAATTGGTCTTCTAATTGAATCAAGAATTTATCCACTACACGGATGATAATGTCTTGTGACAATGAAGCGAATGACACAGTCGCATCCAGACGGTTACGGAACTCAGGTGAGAACAGGCGTTTGATATCCGCTTGCTCATCACCGGCTTGTTTGGCCGTTGTGAAGCCCATGCTGGCTTTAGATAAGTTCTCCGCACCGGCATTAGTCGTCATGATGATCGTGACATTCCTGAAGTCCGCTTTACGGCCATTATTGTCCGTCAAAGTACCGTGATCCATCACCTGCAATAGGATGTTGAAGATGTCCGGATGGGCTTTTTCGATCTCGTCCAATAACAATACGCAATATGGCTGTTTGGTAATCGCTTCAGTCATCAACCCACCTTGCTCAAACCCAACATAGCCAGGAGGCGCACCAATCAAGCGGGACACGGCATGGCGTTCCATATATTCACTCATGTCAAAGCGAACCAGCTCAATGCCCATGATATAAGCCAATTGCTTGGCGACTTCGGTTTTACCTACACCGGTAGGGCCACTGAACAGGAAGCTACCAATTGGTTTGTTGCTTTGACCCAAGCCACTTCGTGCCATTTTCACGGCCGAGGCTAATGCTTCAATCGCTTTATCCTGGCCAAATACCACTGCTTTCAAATCACGTTCCAGTGTTTTGAGCGCATTGCGGTCATCGCTAGAGATGTTTTTCGGCGGGATACGCGCGATTTTAGCGATGATGTCCTCGATCTCTTTATTGCCGATGACTTTCTTCTGTTTCGATTTCGGCAAGATGCGTTGCGCAGCACCAGCCTCATCAATAACGTCAATCGCCTTATCCGGCAGATGTCTGTCATTGATGTACTTGGCTGAAAGCTCGGCAGCAATCGCCAATGCGCTTGCAGTGTATTTCACGCCATGATGCAGTTCGAAGCGTGATTTCAAGCCTTTCAAGATTTCCACGGTTTCAGCCACGCTTGGTTCAACCACATCGATTTTTTGGAAACGACGTGATAACGCATGATCTTTCTCAAAAATACCGCGATATTCCTGATAAGTCGTTGCGCCTATGCATTTGAGCGAACCGTTAGAAAGAGCTGGTTTAAGCAAGTTGCTGGCATCTAACGTGCCGCCACTAGCAGAGCCCGCACCAATCAAGGTGTGGATCTCATCGATGAATAAAATCGCATCCGGTCTTTCGGAAAGCTGTTTCATGACCGCTTTTAGGCGTTGTTCAAAGTCACCACGGTATTTGGTACCGGCTAATAATGCACCCATATCGAGTGAATAAACTACGGCATTAGCCAACACTTCCGGGATTTCTTTATCCACGATACGACGTGCCAAGCCTTCAGCAATGGCAGTTTTACCCACGCCAGCTTCGCCGACTAATAACGGATTGTTTTTACGACGACGGCATAAGGTCTGCACTACGCGCTCTAATTCAGGACCACGGCCAATCAATGGGTCGATTTTGCCTGCTGCCACCTGTGCATTCAGGTTAAGCGTAAAGTTCTCAAGCGCACCTGCAGGTGCAGCTTCAGCGTCAACTTCCTGATCTACACCTTCTGGTTTTGCAGTTTCAGCGATTTTTGATACGCCATGTGAAATGAAGTTAACCACATCGAGGCGTGTCACACCTTGCTGGTGCAAGAAGAACACCGCATGTGAATCTTTTTCACCAAAGATCGCCACTAGTACATTAGCGCCGGTCACCTCTTTTTTCCCGGACGATTGCACGTGCAACATCGCACGTTGAATCACGCGTTGGAAACCGAGGGTAGGCTGGGTATCAACATCTTCCTGGCCGATGACGGTCGGGGTGTGCTCTTCAATATACTGACTGAGTTCGGTACGTAGCTCCTCAAGTTTCGCTCCGCACGCACGCAGGACTTCCGCCGCAGTCGGGTTATCGATCATGGCGAGCAATAGATGTTCAACAGTGATGAGCTCATGGCGCTTTTGTCTAGCGTCCATAAATGCCATATGTAAACTTACTTCGAGCTCTTGGGCTATCATTTTTGGTACCTTACTTTCAATTAACTTACTAATTACTTTCTAGCGCATTTGCTAGTGACTGCTTGCTGCATCTCAATATTCATGCAGCAAATTTTGTGCCTGGCTTAAATGGTCTGTAATCTTTAGGCCAATTCGGTGATGCATTGCAGGGGATGTTGGTATTCTTTTGCATGCATCATCACCTGGTTCATCTTGGTTTCTGCAATATCTTGCGGGTATATACCGCATACGCCCATGCCCTCTGTATGTACTTTGAGCATAATTTGTGTCGCTTGTTCACGGCTTTTATTAAAAAAACGTTCTATCGTTTCAACCACAAATTCCATCGGAGTGTAATCGTCGTTTAACAACAACACTTTGAACATAGGTGGCAATTTGGGTTTTGCAACTTCTGGTTTTAATGCCGCATTACTATGATCTGGGGAGTTCGCCATATTGGAATCTATTTTGAGCCAACTTATAAAAAATTCAAGCCCTATATCATCGAGCAATGAAATAAAGTTGGTAAAAAAACGTTAAGCCAAATACGGAAGATTTTGTTAATTAGAATATGGGGCAGGCAAAAAGAAAATCAAGGGAAAATTTTAACGCTCTTAACGATGCGGTCCTGGGTTTGCACAATTTCCAGGGTGTGAGTGCCGATTTTGAAACTGGTGCTAGGCTCTGGGATATCCTCGAAATGCTCGAGGATCAAGCCATTCAAAGTACGCGGTCCATCTAAAGGCAATGTAAGGTTCAGCTTCTTGTTCAGGTCGCGCAAGCTGCTGCTGCCGTCAACCAGCCAGCTGCCATCTTGTTCTTTGCGGTAACTGCCAAGACGCGAAGGCGATTGCGTAGTAAAGTCACCAATCACTTCTTCCAGTATATCTTCCAAAGTTACCAGGCCTTTGAAT
Organism: Methylotenera sp.; assembly: GCA_035460225.1. Classification (GTDB taxonomy): domain Bacteria; phylum Pseudomonadota; class Gammaproteobacteria; order Burkholderiales; family Methylophilaceae; genus Methylotenera. The sequence goes on along the minus strand of DATHWX010000020.1, from coordinate 79,917 downwards.
TCGCCATACTCATCCACTACCAACGCAATTCGCTGCTGGTTCTCTTGGAACTGCTGTATCTGCGTATAAAGTGGCGTGCCGGATGGAATGAAATAAGGCTCGGTGATAAGTTCCTTGATGAGTTCTTTATCCAGTTCGTTGCCAAAGCTATCGGCGCGCAGTTGGGTGATGACCTTGCGGATATGTAGGATGCCGATGATCTCTTCATGCTCACCCTGGCGAACCGGCAGGCGCGTATGATGGCTGCTGGAAATATGTTGCAATATACTTTCCAGCGTGGCATCAAAATCAATGCTTTCAACCTGTGTATGCGCGGTCATCACATCATCCACCGTGATCTTTTCCAGATCGAACAGGTTTAATAATATAGCTCTATGCTTCTTGGGCATAAAGTGACCTGAGTCAGTCACGATGCTGCGTAACTCTTCCATCGTCAGGGCTTGTGTGGAATCATCAAAATTCACTTTCACACGCAGTATTTTAAGTAGGGCACCAACGAACAGGTTGATAAACCAGACTACCGGATATAACAGTTTAAGTAGCGGATACAGGATATAGCTGCAAAGGATGCCAAGCTTCTCAGGATAAGCAGCGGCAATTACTTTAGGTGAAATCTCGCTGAATACCAGGATACAAAAGGTAACGGCTAACGTACCGGACATCAATATCCATTCCCCCTCACCGAAAAGTTCTACGGTAATAAGCGTCACCAATGTCGCAGAAGCCGCATTGGCAAAGTTATTACATAGCAGGATGACGCCTAACAGTTTATCGGTTTTAGCCAGCAAAGCACTGGCCATGCGCGCGCCGCGATTGCCTTCTTTAACCAGATGCCGTAACCGGTAACGGTTGAGCGACATGAGGCTGGTTTCAGCAACAGAGAAAAAACCGGAAATAAGCAGCAGCAGGGCTAAGGCGCCTAACTGCCAGGAAATAGGGACATTATCCAATGAGTGATGTATTGATAATCAAGATGTTAAGAGTGTAACTGGGAGCGGGGTGACTAATCAAGCATGCTGAACCTAACGGTAGAATCAGCATGCGTGTTCAGCTAGTTTTAGTTTGATCTGGATTTTAAGGCGTTACTTCTAGACCTTCTTTAGCATCTTTGTCTTTAGCGTCTTTTTTGTCGCCTTCTTTTTTCTCGACATCACCAATCAGGTTGGCACGGTTCACACCTAGCCACATGGCGATTGGGCAAGCAACCAATACAGAAGAGTAGATACCGAATAAGATACCGATAGTCAAAGCCAATGCAAAGTTATGTAATACTTCGCCACCGAATAGCAGCATAGAGCCGACCATGGTTTGCGTCATCAAGTGGGTGATGACTGTGCGTGACATGGTGCGGGTAATGGCATTATCGATCACTTGTACCACTGAAGCTTTACGCATTTTCCTAAAGTTCTCACGTACCCGGTCGAACACAACAACAGACTCGTTCACAGAATAACCTAGCACCGCCAGGATCGCTGCTAAAACAGTTAGATTGAATTCCCACTGGAAGAATGCAAAGAAACCTAAAATGATGACCACGTCATGCATGTTAGCGATGATGGCGGCTACTGCGAAACGCCATTCAAAACGCAACCAGAGGTACAACACTATGCCTACGCAAACAAAGAATAATGCAAGACCGCCATTGGCATACAGCTCATCACCAACTTGTGCACCTACAGATTCTACGCGGCGTACTTCCGCAGTCGCATCCGCTTGTACCAATGCGCCTTTTACCTGTTCAGAGAGCTGTGAAACGGACAAGCCTGGCTTAACCGGCAGGCGAATCAATACATCGTGGCTGGAACCGAAGTTCTGTACCGTTGCTTCTTTCAAGCCTATGCTATCTACCGCTTTACGCACGCTATCCAAGTCAGCCGCTTTCGGGTAGTTCACTTCCATGACGGTACCGCCAGTGAAGTCCACGCCGAAGTTCAAACCGCGATGCGCTAAAAAGAAAACAGCCAATATGAAAGTTACCAATGAGATCGCCGTTGTCAGGCGACCGTAACTCATAAAGGGAATATCTTTTTTGATTCTAAATAATTCCATGATGTGTGCTCTAGTGTTCTTTAAATGAGATTAATTAGGCTTTGTAAATCTGGCCGATTGAAAGTTTGTCCAACTTACGGCGATAACCGTAAATGAGGTTCACAATCGCACGTGACACCAGAACCGCACTGAACATCGAAGTCAGGATGCCTAACACGTGAACGACCGCAAAGCCTTTGATAGGACCGGTACCGAACATGAACAGTGCAAGACCGGCAATCAAGGTCGTCACGTTGGAGTCAAGAATCGTATCGAAAGCACGGTCGTAGCCCGCATGGATACTGGCTTGCGGCGTATTGCCGTTACGCAGTTCTTCACGCACCCGCTCATTGATCAGCACGTTAGCGTCAATCGCCATACCTAGCGCCAGTGCAATCGCTGCTAAGCCTGGTAAGGTAAGTGTGGCTTGTAACATGGATAGCAAGGCAACCAGCAATAACAGGTTGATTGCCAGCGCCGCTACAGACACTGCACCGAATACCAGGTAATAAATCATCATCATCACCGCAATCGCAGCAAAGCCCCAAAGCGTTGAGTGCACACCGCGGTTAATATTATCCTGACCCATGCTAGGACCAACTGTACGTTCTTCAATGATTTCCATTGGCGCTGCAAGCGCACCTGCACGAAGCAGCAATGAGATATCCGTAGCTTCCTGTGTATTGGCCATGCCGGAAATCTGTACGCGACCACCGCCAATCTCTTCGTTAATCACCGGTGCGGTAATCACTTCCGTATTACCTTTTTCAATCAGTAAAATCGCCATGCGTTTGCCAACATTCTCGCGAGTCACTTGTTGGAATACACGTGCGCCGCGACCATCCAGAGTGACGTTCACCACTGATTGACCAGTCTGGTTGTTTACACCCGGGCCTGCATCGGTAATGTAATCACCAGTCAATACCACGTTCTTTTTCACCAGGATGGCACGACCTTCACGGTCTTTAAATACCTCATCACCCAACGGCGCCTGGCCATTCGCAGCTTTTTCCATGGTAGCTGCATCATTTTTTTCTTCATCTACCATACGGATTTCCAGTGTCGCAGTACGACCTAGGATTTCTTTGGCTTTCGCTGTGTCCTGTACACCTGGAAGTTGCACGACTACACGGTCTGCACCTTGCTGCTGGATGATAGGTTCTGCAACGCCCAGTTCATTAATACGGTTGTGCAAGGTTTGGATGTTTTGTTTTAAGGCAAAATCCTGGATACGTTTTTGTTCTACCGGGCTTAATGTCGCGCTCAATAGTTTGTCTTGACCGCTTGTAGTTTCAGTCAAGGTCAAGTTAGGGAATTCTTTGGTAATGATCGTTCTGGCTTTTACCAGTTCTTTTTCATCGCTGAATCTGACCTGTACCTGCTGGTTTTCACGCGTCACGCCAATATACGAGATACGTTCTTTACGTAATGAAGTCCTGAAATCGCCAACAAAGCGTTCAGCCGCTTTATCCAGCGCCGCTTTCATGTCCACCTGCATCAAGAAATGCACACCACCTCGCAAGTCCAAACCCAAATACATAGGTTTTGCGCCCAAGCTATGCAGCCAGTTTGGTGAGCGTGACAAAAGATTCAACGCAACTGTATAGTCTTTGCCTAGATTGTTTTGGAGGATATCCTTGGCTTTGATTTGCGTATCGGTATTCTTGAAGCGTGCTTTTACACCGCGCAAATCCAGGTAAATCCCGTCATATTCGATTTTTTCCTGTTTGAAAATCGCTTCAACCTGAGCAAGCAATGCAGAATCAATTTTTACGCTGCCTTTAGCAGGCGTTACCTGCACAGCTGGCGATTCGCCGAAAAAGTTAGGGATGGTATAAAGAAGCCCAATCAAAATAACGATTGCAACTAAAATATTCTTCCACATTGGATAGCGGTTCATAGTCAGGCTCTAATCAATAACAGGTGTTGGAGGTTTAGGTTTAGATACTCTTGATGGTGCCTTTTGGCAGTGCGGTTTGGATAGCTTGTTTCTGCACGATCACTTCAGTGTTGGCTGCGATTTCCACAGTCACGAAAGATTCACTGACTTTAGTTACTTTACCAACCACGCCACCGCTAGTTACCACTTCGTCACCTTTTTGTAAGGCAGCAATCATTGCGCGCTGTTCTTTAGCTTGTTTCATTTGTGGGCGGATGATCATGAAGAAGAACAATACAAAGATCACAACTAGTGGTAGAAAGCTCATTAAATCGCTGGTTGGTGAACCGGATGCTGCGTATGCATTTGAAATAAACACGATATTGCCTTTGAATAAATAGTAAAAAATTAGCTCAGGATTCTAGCACAGACTGCATCATTTGTAGATTACGACAAGCTTGCACGTTTAGCAGCGAATTCCTGTTTAAAAGTTTCGAACGTGCCGTTTTCAATTGCACTACGCATACCGGCCATCAGCACCTGGTAGTAATGCAGGTTATGGATAGTGTTCAGGCGTGCGCTGAGTATCTCGCCTACTTTATGGAGATGGTGTAAATAGGCCTTGGTAAAGTTCTGGCAGGTATAGCAACTGCAGTCAGCATCTAATGGCGTAATGTCGTTCTTGTAAGTAGCGTTCTTAATCTTAACATCGCCATACTGGGTAAACAGCCAGCCATTACGCGCATTACGGGTTGGCATTACACAGTCGAACATATCGACGCCTTGGCTTACTGCGGCCACTAAGTCTTCCGGCGTTCCGACGCCCATCAGGTAACGTGGTTTGTCTTGTGGCATTTTTGGTGCGGTATGTGTCAAAATACGCAGCATATCTTCTTTGGGCTCCCCTACTGATAAGCCGCCAATCGCATAGCCATCAAAGCCTATATCGGTTAGACCGTTAAGCGATACATCACGTAACTCTTCGTGCATGCCGCCCTGGATGATGCCAAATAAGGCGTTGGGATTGCCAGCATGAGCGGCTTTGCTGCGCTTAGCCCAGCGCAATGAAAGCTGCATGGATTCATCCGCCTCTTTCACGGTAGCCGGGTAGGGTGTGCACTCATCAAAGATCATGACGATGTCTGAATTCAATACTTTCTGGATCCGCATCGATTCTTCAGGCGTCAAAAAGCAGCTATCGCCATTAATAGGCGAGCGGAATTTCACACCTTCTTCGGAAATCTTACGCAGCGCACCTAAGCTCCATACCTGGAAGCCGCCGGAATCCGTGAGTATCGGGCCATCCCAGCCCATAAATTTATGCAAGCCGCCATGTGCCGCAATCACTTCCAAGCCAGGACGCAACCATAAATGGAATGTGTTGCCCAATACGATGTGCGCGTCGATCTCTTTTAATTCAAGCGGAGACATGGCTTTAACCGTGCCATAAGTACCAACAGGCATGAATGCCGGAGTTTGGACTTCGCCATGCTGGAGTTTTACGGTGCCGCGGCGGGCAAGGCCATCTTGCTTATGTAGTGTGAATTGCATGAGTAATTAAATAGTTAGAGTATTTTCAGGTCGCGATATTAACACACAGGCTCGTTATGCTTCTAACAAGGCGTATTCAAACAGCCCAGCTTTGCTATACTAATGATAAGTTTACTCACAGAAAGCTTAAGATATGGTTGAAAAATCCCTACGCCCACGCAGCAAAAAACCATTGTTAGAAGGCGGTTTAAGAGAGCGCGGCATTTATTTATTGCCTAATCTTTTTACTTCAGCAGCTTTGTTTGCAGGCTTTTTTGCCATAGTGCAATCCATGAATGAGCGTTTTGAGTGGGCGGCAATAGCCATTTTTATTGCCATGGTGATGGATGGCCTGGATGGCCGCGTAGCAAGGATGACGAATACACAAAGTGCGTTTGGTGCGGAATATGACAGCTTGTCTGACATGGTATCGTTCGGTGTGGCACCAGCATTGATTTTATATGTATGGGCGTTAAAACCGCTCGGTAAATTGGGCTGGATCGCTGCGTTCATTTATTGTGCGTGCGCAGCATTGCGATTGGCACGTTTCAATACGAAACTTGACGATGTGAATCAGGATAAACGGTTCTTTCAAGGTCTGCCCAGCCCAGCGGCGGCGGCATTGCTCGCGGGTTTCGTTTGGGTTTCTTATGAGTATGGCGTGAGTGGACGCGATATCTTTTTTGGCATCTTGCAATGGAAATGGATGGCATGGGGCATCACAGTTTTTGCCGGTGCGTCGATGGTCAGTGACCTGCGTTTTTATAGCGGCAAGGATATAAACCTTAAAGAAAGCGTTCCGTTCTTTGTGGTGTTGGGCATCATGGTGGCTTTCGTGCTGATTTCATATAGTCCGCCTGAAGTGCTTTTCTTTGTAATGATCGTCTATGCCTTATCCGGTTATGTGCTTTGGGTGCGTGATAGATTCAAGGCTAAGAAGATTCCGCCTGCCAGCGAATTGTAAGATTTATCAGCATGATAAATAAATTCAAACACTTAAGACTTGCATAAGGCTGAAAAAAATACTATATTTCTAACACTATGTTGAATTTACATATTTCTACTGCTTTTTATGTGATTGGCTTCTCAGCCAGTGCATTATTGTTACGCACATTCGTAATGCGCCATCTGGCCGCACTACGTGCTCGCACCCTGCGCTAGCGCGCAAAATATACCCCACACCCCATTGTATTAAATGACGCTGCGTATATGAATATCGCCGCGAGATGATAGTATTTGAGCTCAAATTATTTGACCATTCTCTATCTGCCAAGACTAAACTGAATAAAAAATAAGGTAATGATAATGAACACAGCAAACCAAACAGCTAATAACAAGCAAGAAAAAATAATTATTTTTGACACTACTTTGCGAGATGGCGAACAAAGTCCTGGCGCGTCAATGACCAAAGAAGAGAAAATCCGTATTGCGCGCCAGCTTGAAAAATTGGGTGTAGACGTGATTGAAGCAGGCTTTGCAGCAGCCAGCCCTGGCGATTTTGATGCGATTCATGAAATTGCAAAAATCATCAAGACTTCAACGGTCTGTTCACTTGCGCGTGCCAGTGAAAATGACGTGCGACGCGCCGGTGAAGCGATTCAACCAGCAGCACACAAACGCATCCACACATTTATTGCCACCAGCAAAATCCACATGGAAAACAAGCTTCGCATGACGGAAGACCAAGTGGTCGAACGTGCCGTGCAAGCCGTGAAATGGGCATTGGAATACACCGATGACGTGGAATTTTCAGCCGAGGATGCCGTGCGCTCGGATATAGATTTCTTGATTCGCGTGTTTGACGCTGTGATTCAAGCTGGCGCTAAAACTATCAACGTGCCTGATACGGTTGGTTATTCTATTCCTGCACCGTGGGGCGAGCGCATGCGTGACTTAATCGCGCGCGTACCGAATAGCGATAAAGTAGTGTGGTCTACCCATTGCCATAACGACTTGGGCATGGCGGTTGCGAACTCTTTAGCTGCAGTAATGGGCGGCGCGCGCCAGGTGGAATGTACCATTAACGGTTTGGGTGAACGTGCCGGTAACGCAAGTTTGGAAGAAGTAGTGATGGCGATCAAAACCCGTCAGGATATCTTCAACTTGGAAACGCGCATCGATACCACGCAAATCGTGCCAACTTCTAAATTAGTTTCGACGATCACCGGCTATCCGGTACAGCCTAATAAAGCCATTGTCGGCGCCAATGCTTTCGCCCACGAATCCGGTATTCACCAGGATGGCGTATTGAAACACCGCGAAACTTACGAAATCATGCGTGCCGAAGATGTGGGTTGGAATGCAAACAAATTGACCTTGGGCAAATTATCCGGTCGTAACGCTTTCAGGACCCGCTTGAAAGAATTGGGTATTGAGCTTGATTCTGAAGATTTGTTGAATGCAGCATTTGCACGTTTTAAAGATTTGGCCGATAAAAAGTCAGAGATTTTTGATGAAGACTTGCATGCTTTGGTCAGCGATGAATTTATTTCAGAAGCCACTGAACACTTCAAGCTTGTGTATTTGCAAGTAGCTTCCATCACCGGCGAGGTTCCGCACGCCATCATCACCTTATCAGAAAACGGCGTTGAAAAGCGCGCAGAATCAGACGGCGGTGGTCCTGTAGACGCTACCTTTAAGGCAATTGAGAACATGGTGTTTAGCGGTGCGGAATTGCAGCTTTACTCCGTGAATAACATCACCAGCGGTACCGATGCGCAAGGTGAAGTGACCGTACGTCTTTCTAAGGGCGGCCGTATTGTGAATGGGCAGGGCGCGGATACTGATATCGTGATTGCTTCTGCTAAGGCGTATTTGAATGCACTGAATAAGATTCAGTCTAAGTCCGAACGTGCTCACCCCCAAGTATAATCGTTACAAAATCGCGCGATAACTTTGTTGCCAGAACTAGTCGTACTTTAATGTACTGCCTTCGTTCTGGCGCCTCATTCTCACATTGATTTTGAAATGATTAGAAAAATATGAGAGATAAAAACCAAAGCCTGCTAATCGTCCTGGCGCTGTTCTGCACCTATTTCATCTGGGGCTCAACTTACCTGGCAATACGTTTTGGCATCGAAAGCTTCCCGCCATTCATGATGGCGGGTATTCGCTTTACGCTTGCGGGGTTGCTTTTGTATTTAGTGATGCGTGCTTTCGGAGCGCCAAATCCTACCAGGCAACAATGGCTGGGCGCTACCGCGGTTGGTATTTTGCTACCGGCTTTTGGTAATGGCACAGTTTGCTATGTGCAGCAAACTGTCTCTTCTAGCCTGGCTGCGCTTTCTATTGCCACAGCGCCTATCTGGATGGCGATTTTCTCTTCCATTTGGGGGCATAAAATCACCGTTAGGGAATGGCTGGGTATCGCAATCGGGTTTGTCGGGATCGTGTTGCTGAATCTGAGTGGTAGCTTACTTGGTGACCCTGTCAGTGCAGGATTGTTGATTTTTGCAGCGGCTACCTGGTCATTCGGTTCGGTATGGGGTAAATATCTGGCGATGCCTAGCGGCTTGATGGCACCAGCCACGCAGATGTTTACCGGCGGGCTGGTATTGCTCATGCTAAGTGCATTCCAGGGCGAATCATGGCCACAAGCTATCAGCGCGAAATCTTGGGGTGCCATGGCTTTCCTAATCGTGCTGGGTTCATTGGTGGCTTATAGCGCTTACCAATATCTGCTTAAAACGGTGCGCCCGCTGGTGGCTAGCAGCAATACATTTATCAATCCCATCGTGGCATTCGGGGCAGGCATCTGGTTGGCAAATGAGCATGTAAATAAAAGCGAATTCATCGCACTCGCTGTGATTTTGGTCGGCGTATTTCTTGTATTATCTGCCGAACCTAAAACTAGCGATGCAAGTAACTAAATATTTTTAAGAATCAGAAACAATGACACTCACTACTCAAAACCTAGCTACCCAGAACCTGGCTATCCAGAACCTGGCTTTATTCGATCTAGATAACACGCTGCTAGCAGGCGATAGCGACTATAACTGGAGCCTGTTTTTAATCGAAGAGGGCTTGCTGGATGCAAAAACGCATCAAGAGCGCAATGAGCAGTTTTACCTGGATTACAAAAACGGTAACCTGGATATTCATAAATTCCTGGAATTCCAACTTAAGCCGCTAAGCGAACATCCGCGTGATTTTTTAGATGAGCTTCATAAAAAATACATGCAGCGCACCATTAGCCCGATGATCACCGCCAAGGCGCAAGCGCTGGTTGATCAACATAAAGCACAAGGCGATTTATGCCTCATTATCACCGCTACTAATAGCTTTGTGACTCGCCCTATTGCAGATGCCTATGGTATTGAGCATTTAATTGGAACAGACCCGGAAGAAGTGGATGGCCGATTTACCGGTGGTGTTACCGGTGTGCCTAGTTTCCAGGAAGGTAAAGTGACGCGTCTGAATCAATGGCTGGAAGAACGCGGTAAAAAGCTGTCAGACTTTCCAATCAGCTATTTCTATAGCGATTCGCATAACGACTTGCCACTTATGAAGCTGGTGACCAACCCGGTGGCAGTGAATGCGGATGCGACTTTACGGGCTTATGCACATGAGCATAGCTGGCCGCAGATCAATCTGAGATAAGCCTACTGAGATAAAGCTAAATGTTAGCGGTGCAGCAGCACTTCTAACACGAACTTACTACCTACATAAGCTAGTAACAACAGCACAAAGCCTGTAAGCGTCCAGCGGATGGCTTTAAGACCGCGCCAGCCGTAGCGATATCTTCCGAACAGTAGCGCGCCATAGATCAGCCAACTGGCGATCGAAAATATAATCTTGTGGTTAAACTGCAGCGGTTTGCCGAAAATCTGTTCAGAGAACAGCATGCCGCTCACCATAGTAATGGTCAGCAAAATGAAACCCAAGGTAATGATCCTGAATAATAGGGTTTCCATCACCATCAGCGGCGGAAAGCTCGGCAGCTTGATCACAGTAGGTTTATTGTGCAGGCTGCGCTCGGCAATAGTCATTAACGCGGCATGTAATGCAGCGAAGGTAAATAAGCTATACGCCAATATGGCAATGCCAATGTGCGCCAAAAACAAGCCTGCTTCACCAGTCGGAAGATAATGATTCTGTGTGGTCAATGCCGGCAAGATGGCGAACACTGCTGCAGGCGGTAATACAAAGGCCTGCAAGCTGTGCAATTCATGTTTTAAGTCACTTACCCAATAAATAAGCACGGTCAGCCAGAAAATAGCGGAGAGTGCGTTATAGAACCCTAGGTTGAAGCCGTTACCAAACAGGCCATTGAATATAAGCCAGCCGTGTAAAGCCAGTGCGAGTGCGATCATCGCGGAATGCAGCGTCAATGTTTGGGTAGAAGCCGCTTCTGGCGCAGCTTTGCCATTCGTATTTTTTTTGCTATAGCGCCAGTAATCGGCTGCTACCATCAAATAAATGAACGCTACTGCAATGTAAAGTATCAAATTTTGCATATGCCGAATTATGGCCTAAAAATAATCGTCTGAGTTAAAATGTAAGGCTACTTAACTAATTACGGTATCGTAATTTTAGCTGTTTAAATTTGCAAGAATGCTCTTATATCCAAGTTGTAAATCAAGGTAATAAATAAGGTACAACCTATGTTAGAAAACTTAACCGGACGCCTGCAGGGCGTCATTAAAAATTTACGCGGTCAAGCGCGCCTCACCGAAGAAAACATCGCTGATGCCATGCGTGAAGTGCGTATGGCGCTGTTAGAGGCCGATGTTGCCTTGCCCGTCGTTAAAGATTTTATTGCCAAGGTAAAAGAGCGCGCCCAAGGTAAAGAGGTATTGCAAAGCCTGACGCCTGGTCAAGCCGTGATTCAGGTAGTGAATGATGAATTGGTTGCCCTAATGGGTGCAGGCAATGTGGGTTTGAACCTCGCTGCCGTACCGCCGGTAATCATCCTTATGGCTGGCCTGCAAGGTTCCGGTAAAACCACTACCTCTGCTAAATTGGGTAAATTGCTCAAGGAGCAGAAAAAGAAAGTACTGCTGGCAAGTGCAGACGTTTACCGCCCGGCAGCGATAGAGCAGCTTAAAACATTAGGTAAGCAATTAGATATCGAATGCTTTGATAGCAATGCAAGCCAGAAACCAGCCGATATCGCCAAAGCCGCATTAGACTTTGCCAAACGCGGTTATTACGATGTAGTGATATTCGATACGGCCGGTCGTTTGGGTATCGATGAAGCCATGATGGCGGAAATCAAGGCGCTGCACCAACTGCTCAACCCGATGGAAACCCTGTTCGTGGTCGACGCCATGCAAGGCCAGGATGCGGTGAATACCGCAAAAGCCTTTGGCGATACGTTGCCGCTAACCGGTATTGTGCTCACCAAGCTGGATGGTGATGCCCGTGGCGGTGCTGCACTGTCCGTGCGCCATATCACCGGCAAGCCAATCAAGTTCATCGGCGTAAGCGAAAAGGTCGATGGCCTGGAAGCTTTTCATCCGGATCGTATGGCATCGCGTATCCTCGGTATGGGCGATGTGCTCAGCCTGATCGAGCAAGCACATAAAAATGTCGATATGGCCGAGGCGCAGAAGCTTGCCGACAAAGTTAAATCCGGCAAGAACTTTGACCTGGACGATTTCAAGGCGCAAATGTCGCAAATGCGTAAGATGGGCGGAATGGGTGCACTTATGGATAAGATGCCCGCGCAAATGGCTGGCATGGCCGCCAAGATGAACCCGGACGATGCAGATAAGAGCATTCGCCGTATTGAAGGCATTATCAATAGCATGACGCCATTAGAGCGCCGCAAGCCGGAACTCATTAAAGCCACCCGTAAAAAGCGTATTGCCGATGGTAGCGGCGTGCAGGTGCAAGAAGTGAATCGCCTGCTTAAACAGTTTGAAGAAACCCAGAAGATGATGAAGATGTTCTCCAAAGGCGGCATGGCAAAAATGATGCGCGGTCTGGGCGGTATGATGGGCGGCTTAGGCGGTGGAAAATTCCCCGGAATGCGCTAAGTCTTTATCAGCTTAATAAAGTTTATAAAAAGTTAACTTATTTCCAAGTTTTGCATTGACCAAGCTGCCAGTTTCTAGCATAATTGCGCGCTTTCGTAAGTGATGCAAATCAGTCGCGAAAATAGTACCAGTAATAGATTTACCCATCGGACTTTAAATAATCATTAAAGTTAAGCAGGACACAATGGGGCGTTAGCTCAGCTGGTAGAGCAGCGGACTTTTAATCCGTTTGTCGTGGGTTCGATCCCCGCACGCCCTACCAAATACAAAGGCCTAGTCAGAAATGACTAGGCCTTTTTCTTTTTTTAAAAGAAATGGAATACACTGCTTATTCCTAACTAACAATATTAAAAAATATGTCCTATACATCTATCTTGGAAAGCTTATTTGATTCTGTAGCTAAAGGTGGCCTTGTTCCAGAAATCGTTTCTCTAATCGATAAAGAAGATAAGTCGCTAAGAGAATGTGAAGTATTGGATTTCAAAAGAGAAATACCGAGCACAGATTTCGATTACGCTAAGCTCTATAAAGACATTCTTGCTTTCCATAATTCTTATGGTGGTTTCATTATCATGGGAATAAATGAGACCAAAAAAGATAGAGAATTCGAAATTGTTGGTATTGAAGATCTTAAACTTGATTATGCGAAAATTCGAGATAATTTAAAAAAATACACAGAACAAGAAATCCGATTTGTTATTCATGATTATGATTTTAATAACAAAAAAATTGAAACAATATGGATTTCAAAAAGGATGTCGGGGGAAAAGCCCGTTGTTTTTGTTAAAAATGGTCCAGAAGACGAAGACAAAAAATGTATTTTTAAAAAAAGTGAAATCACATTCAGAAAGTCAGATTGCAATGTTACGGCGATACAACCAGATGATTATGATTTTTTATACTCGCAAAGAATGGCACCAACTTTAAGCAAGACTAATGAAGTTTTAGTGTTCACAGACCCCTTAGAAAATAATTTGCCTGACAGAAGTATTGTATGTTCCAAATTTATTGGAAGAAATTCTGATGTAAGTCAGCTATGGAATTGGTTATCTGATGATTTTTCAAGAGTAAAGTTAATAGCAGGTGAAGGAGGGTTGGGAAAAACTAGCTTGGCTTATCACTTTGCTGAGTTAGTATCATCAAGACATGTAAAGCCTTTCGATAAAGTTATTTGGTTGAGTGCTAAACAAAAACAATTTGTTCCGCAAAGAGATAATTATTTGGATTCATTACAAGTGGATTATGCAGATGCTAACTCTTTGTTCCAATCCATCTGTCTAGAATTGGGATGCAACCAAGAAGATTTTTTAGATTTAGATACTCGCGAGCTATCAAAATTAGCTATGCAGGTATGCGATATGATCCCAAGTTTCATAGTTATTGATGATGTTGATTCACTTATACCAGATGAACAAAGAAGAGTTTTGGAATTTGGCTTAATGGCGAGATCAAAAAGTAAAATCCTACTGACCACAAGAGTTAATTTTACTTATTCTGAGGATACATTTATTAAGTTAAATGGATTCCCAATAAATGAATACCATGATTATGTAACTGTAATGAGAAATAAATATCATCTTGCCCCTCTGCCTGAACAAAAAATTAAATCTTTACATGATACAACCAGTGGCTCACCTCTATTTACCGACTCATTATTACGATTAGAATTAAGAGGGAATAATATTGATCAAGCCATTAACGCATGGCGAGAGCAAAAGGGACAAGAAGTTAGAAAAGCTGCACTTCAACGTGAAATTAATCAATTATCTACTCATGCGCGAAGAGTGATTTTTATTATAAGTAACCTTCAAAATTGTAGTTTAACGGAGCTAAAGCAACTTTTAGATTATTCGGAACAAACACTTAGTGATTCATTAGTGGAATTATCAAATTTATTCCTGATTAATGCACCAATTGTAGGTAGCGATGTTCGCTATACAGTAGATCGAAATACAGGAAGACTAGTAATTGAAATAGCAGAAAGTCTGCAGATAGATCACTCTGCACTATTAATAAAAATTAAGAATAGAAAAAGCGATGCAATTAGTTTAGGCCTAAATGCAAGAAATAAAATTATCGGTTTAGCAATTAATGAAGCAATTGCCAAATTAAAAAATAACGATAGCGAAGGAGCTTTAGAAACCGTTGTAGCTGCTGCAAAAAGATTAACGCGACCTAATGCAGATTTACTTCTTGCAATTGGTAGATGTAGTTTGAAACTCAGAGAGCCAAAGCTAGAAGAAGCAATGAAAGCTTTTAACGATGCTTATAACTTAGGGTTAAGAAAGGCGTTACTTTTCAAACTTTGGTATGAAACTGAATGCGCTAGATCGGCTTATGATTCCGCTATTGAGGTTGCAAAGAAAGCAATTGCTGAAAATAATGATTTGGCATATTGGAATGAAAGAATGGCGGGAGTTCATATTTTAAAAGCTAGAAGATCAAACTCTCAAATATCTAATGATGCAGTAATTCGGGAGTTAAATCTTGCCATTGTTGCCTTCAAAGAAGCGAGAAAATCAAATGATAACGGACACGAAAAAAATAGAATTGATAGATTAATAGAAAGTGCGATTGATTTACAAATTCGTTTGAAAAATATGAGTATGAAACCAAAATTTTAAGTCGACTTTTGAATCTAGAGTAGCTCAAAGTTATACAAATTTTAAACTTTTTCTTGAAAAATATTGTACTGACTCTTACCTGAACCTTTTGAAATATACATCGCGCTGTCAGCCGCCATAATCAATGATTCGATGTCGTTAGCATGATGCGGATAGGCTGCGATCCCGATGCTGATGCCGAGTTTGATGGGTTTGTTCTGCATCGTCATGATGGGTGTTTCAAAGGTGGCAATAATCCGTTTGGCTAAGTTGGCGAGTTCTTCAAAATCTGCAAATTCCGAGATAATCAATGCGAACTCATCGCCGCCAACCCGCGCTAGCAGCTCCGAGCTTCGTATCACTTCTTTAATTCGCATGCTTACGGTATTCAATGCAGCATCGCCTACATCGTGCCCAAAGCTATCATTCACGCCTTTGAAGCCATCTAAATCCATATAGAACACTGCGAATGAGGTGCTTTTCCTCTGAGCTACGGATAATGCCTTGGCTAAGTGCTCATCGAAGCTGCGGCGGTTTGGTAGCCTGGTAAGCGCATCGTGCATGGCTAGCTGGCCAAATTGTTCTGCAAGTTTAAGGCTGCCTTGTGCGTTCTCGAATAACCAGCCTGTTCGGTAATAGCTGAATAGCAGGATGCTGATGATTAAAAATGAAATGAATAGCGCACCATAAGAAAGCTCTTTTTCCATAGTGTTGAGCTTTTCTACCAGTGAATTACCTTCTTTAGTTAAATCTCTATCGGCCGCTTGTAGCTTGCTCCTGATCTGGTCCATGACCAGTTTTCCATCACGGTCCGTAGGCCGTAAATGCGGTGAAAACGAGCCTGCCCTGAGTTCCGTTTGTATATTCCTTTTGATGATGGTGAATTTTTTGTCGATAAGCGCTGGCAAGCCATCTAAATGCGGCTTTAGGTAGGGGAAATCTTTTTCCCTTTGGGTAAGCTCTTTTACCAGCGCGCCGGTTGTGAGTAGTGAGCGCTCATAAGGTTCCAGGAATTGGGTATTACCTGTAAGCTGATAGCCACGTTGACCGGTTTCTGCTTCGATCATGGCGTTAAATAAGAGGGTTACTTTATAGCGGGTTTCTTCTATTTTGACTTTGGTTTTGCCCATTTGGATGAGCTGTTCGGCGGATACGAATATCCATAACATCGCGACTAATAGAATGAACGATACTGTTACCAGCGGTATAAAAATCTGTTTGCGATAATTTAAACCAGCCATGCTTTAAGTCCTTATTCATTAGGATTGCAGGGGATGGGCCTGAATTAATTCATACAAAATTTGGGATTTTTTAAGGTTTTTTTTATATTTAAACTTATTGCTGCCTATTATGACCTGACAGCAACTAAATAAGTTGTAAATTGTTGTACAGAAAGTATGTGCGGTACCACACAATCTATGAGGAAAAACTAAACTATGCTCGTGCCGTATTGGTTATTTCTGTGTAAATAGGATTTTAAATAGCTGTACAAAAAATCCATGCGTTATAATCAGCCGCTAATAACGAAAGCATGAGTCTTGAGAATCTTCTCCAAGAACACGGCTCAAACTTATATAAGATATTTAACGAGTGGATTATCAATAATGGGCATAAACATAGAGTACATGCCTTTTTCTGATGTGCAGCGCCAACCTCAGGCATGGCAAGACAGGGTTTTAGGAGTCGTGAATTTTGGCGAAACTCTTCCTGCCAGCCTCAACCAACACATTCCTGCGATTCATTTAAACGCTCCGGTATTAGCTGGTGAGCGTATTGCCTGCGAAGTATGGTTGAGCGATAGCACTAACAATTCCAAAAGTAACCAGGTAGTAAATGGCCGCCAAGGCGCAATTCAATATCGAACAGATGGCGAGCTATTATTTGGTGTGATCAATTTAGATGAACTTGCATTTTCGCAAGGCGAATCTGAAAACAGCATTTCGCCATTACAGCAAGCGACCGAATCGGCTTATCAGCAGATATTCGCATTGATAGATGCACTAGGTTACCCGCATCTATATCGCTTCTGGAATTACCTGGCAGATATCAATGAAACTAGTCATGGCCTAGAACGGTACCGCCACTTTAACGTTGGTCGCAAGCAGGTACTGGTTAGCAGTAACAGAATGGCCGGCAATGAGTTGCCGGCTGCTTGTGCATTGGGCTTATCGCAAGGGCCTTTAAGCATCGCGTTTCTAGTCGGTAAGACGCCAGCCATCGCTATAGAAAATCCGCGCCAAATGAAGGCCTACGATTATCCTGAGCAATATGGCCCACGCACGCCAAGCTTTTCCCGCGCGACGTTGTTAAATGACAACGAGCAAACCACTTTATTCATTTCCGGCACTGCCAGCATTGTGGGTCATGAGACATTGCATATAGATGATATTGCAGCGCAAACCAGGGAAACTTTAGCGAATCTTGAGGCTGTCATTAAAGAAGCAAACCGTGTTTCAAAAACAGAACTCAAACTACAGGACAGTTTTCTGCGCGTATATATTCGCAATGAAGAAGATTTGGCCATCGCCCAAGCCGAATTGCAAGAGTATTTTAAAGGCGAGATTAAAGCCACTTTTGTACAGGCAGATATCTGCCGTTCTGACTTGCTGATTGAGATCGAAACGACTATTCAAATGGAAACGCAATGAACGGGTTGAAGACAAATCCTGCGTTGACCTTACTGCTGCAGATTTATGATTACCTGGTGCTATATCTTGGCTTAATCTGGCTAGGTTTTTTAAGTCTGCTTTGGACATTGATTGCCAGCATTCTTTATCCATTGCTGCCCGAGCGCTATGCTGTTTACTTAGGCCGCTACGTCATCATGATCTCGTTTCGGGCTTATTTAGCCAGCCTGAGTCTATCGCAGCGCTGTAGTTTTGATTTAACTGAACTGGATGCACTGCGGAATGAACCACCTTTGATTCTGGCACCTAATCACCCGAGTTTATTAGATGCCGTGATGGTGATTTCACGTTTGCCCAATGTTGCCTGTGTGATGAAGTCAGACCTTATGAATAATATTTTCCTTGGCGCCGGGGCACGGCTGGCGCGTTATATCCGCAATGAGCCGATTCGCCATATGGTGATGCAAGCGACCGAAGATTTTAAAACCGGCAGCCATTTACTATTATTCCCCGAAGGTACGCGCACGGTGCATCAACCTATCAATGTGTTGAAAGGCAGCATAGCGCTCATTTCCTTACAAGCCAACGTACCGGTGCAAACGCTGATCATTGAAACCAATTCACCTTATTTGAGCAAAGGCTGGGGCTTATTCCGTAAGCCTGAGATGCCGGTCAGATATAAAATAAGTTTGGGTAAACGTTTTGCGCCTCCACAAAATACCCATCAATTAATGGCAGATTTGGATGATTACTTTAAAGAGATTTTGAAATCAAAATCAAATTCTGATGTCCATTTAGTAACTGAACATCATCAATTGGATACTGAACTTAAACCTCGAGGGACAACACTGCTATGAGAAAGCCTTCAAAAACCCACATGGTATTGATTCCAAGTTTTAACCCCGGAGTCAAAGTTTATGAAACCGTGAAAGCGGCCCGCGAATATTGGAACCCGGTTTGGGTAGTCATAGATGGCAGTACCGATGGGTCCGAGATTACTTTGAAGGAAATGGAAGCCTCGGATAGCGGTTTGCGTGTGATTCACCTACCGGAAAACCAAGGTAAGGGCGCTGCAGTTTTGCACGGTTTGCATATCGCTTCAAGCGAAGGTTTTACTCATGTGCTGACGATGGATTCAGACGGACAGCATCCTGCCGATTTGATACCGCAATTCATGGATGAATCTATCAGTCGTCCTGATGCGATGATCTTGGGCAAACCTATTTTCGATTCCAGCGCGCCAAATATACGCGTACAAGGTCGAAAACTATCCAATTGGTGGGCGAATTTTGAAACATTGGGCGGCGGTATCGGCGATTCATTGTTCGGTTTCCGTGTTTATCCTATAGAGCCACTCAGAAAAGTGATGCGCTTTAACCCATGGATGCGGCATTTTGATTTTGATCCGGAAGCTGTGGTGCGCTTAAGCTGGCGTGGAGTCAAAGTGGTGAATCTGCCAGCCCCAGTACGTTATTTTAGTATTGATGAAGGCGGTGTTTCGCATTTCCGTTATTTGCGCGACAATATATTACTGACCTGGATGTACACACGCCTATTCGTAGGTTTTGTGCTTAGATTGCCGATACTATTGGTGAGGTCTTTGGGTTCTAGCGCTGGTGAATTGGATCCGGGGACAAAAGTTTAGCGATTAAATTCAGCATCAGAATTTAGCGCAAAAAGTAAGAAGTCTAAAATAATCTCCCATTTAGGCCACAAAATATACTAGTATTTCTATCGGTTGTACTCACCGTTGAAATTTACTAGTATTTATAAAGCCGCAACTAGCGGTAAAAAAAGAAAAATAACAATATGCCTCAAATCAAGCATCAAATCATTTTGAATGGATTGCTATGTCTGCCTCTAAGGAAGGACAGTCAATGATTGAGTAATCACGCATCAAGCATTCGGTAAAAGTGTTCCAACGGCGGTGCACGCTACCTAAAAATTCCCTTATTTTAATAAGCCTGTTTTGGGCGAGTTTGATCAGGGCTTATATTTTGTAAACTTAGGTAAAGAGCATTCAATCTCTAATAATGGATATCAGAAGATTTTTTACTAGAAAAATAAAAACCTACCTCGGCGATGGGTATGGTTTTTTTACAATGCCCATTTTGCTGGTGTTTTTTGCAATATTAATGAGTTGGGTCACCGAAACCAACGAGTTTAAAGAAGAGCAGCAATTGGCGCTTTACAATGCTAAAAGTGCTCAGAGCAATATCGTTAAACTCATCACGCGCTCTTTGTCGTACCAATTCGAAAAGGGCATTCTAGCCTCCCACTTATCTCAGCAGTTACTCACCGACGATGCCGACCAGCAAGCCAAAAGTTTTAAACAGTTATTAGAAGCCGGTCATGGCTTTACACAAATCGCGGTGTATGACGCTAAAGGCAAACTTATTCATATCACTAAAGCTGATGACTCAACCGTTTTTCCGGCAAAACTCGATACAGCCAAATATCAATCAGTACATAACTCCGTGGCTTTGTTTTCACAAAATCCTAAGGATAAATCGATATTGGTCTTTCATACAGAAGATACCAACCATCCACAAGGTTTAATGCTAGCAAGTATAGATTTCAAGCGCATATTGAAACAGTTTCAGGACATCACGATTGGCAATACCGGCGTGATCAATATCTATACTTTAGACGGGCACAATGTTGCTGGCTTATACCAAAATAATACTGATAAGAATGGCGACAACACCGTTTTTACCTTGCCGATTTCGGAGTCCCGCGCTGGCCAAAACAGCCCATTTTTACGGGAAAATAACCGCATCATCTCTTATGAAAGGGTGAGCGAAACGCCTTTTATTGTTGTAGTGAGCCAGGATAAAGACGAGATCCTGCAAAATTCAAATGCACGGCATAATCGTTACGTGATCGCTATATGGATCACCGCTTTCGTCACTGCGCTCAGCCTTTTATGGATGCTGCGTGTGACGAAGCGCAGGCACTACCTCTACAAAAAACTGCTGGTTTCCGAACGCGATAAAAATAGTCTTAAAAATGCTTTAGAGGGCGAGAAAGAAAAAGCTTACGCGCTTGCAACGCATGATCATCTAACGCATCTGCCTAACCGGCAGCTTTTTATGGAGTTGGCAGAGAGTCATCTGGCAAGGGCTAAGCGCAGCCGTCATCATTACGCTGCCATGTTTATCGACCTCGATAGATTCAAACCTATTAACGATAGGCTTGGTCACGATGTTGGGGACCTTTTACTCCAAGGTATTGCCGAGCGACTTAAAAATTGTTTGCGCGAATCCGATATTATTTCAAGGTTCGGCAGCGATGAGTTTGTGGTGATGCTAGCCGGGGTCGGTACAGTAGAAAATATCAGCAAGGTCGCGGAAAAAATCATTCATTCTATTCAATTGCCTTTTGAGAATCTGAATGGCAATGAGATTCAAATTTCCTGCAGTGTAGGGGTTGCCATATATCCGCGTGATGGGATCAATGCTGAGTTGCTGATAAAAGCTGCAGACGAGGCGATGCAGCGCGCAAAACAGGGCGGACAAGGCCGTTATGAATTCTTTGACCAGAGCCATCATAAGGATTCTGATCTCAGTTTTGAGTTGGACCAGCGATTCTATAAAGCCATTCAGAATAACGAGATGGTATTGCATTACCAGCCCAAAATACGGACGTCAGATTTTGCTGTGATTGGCGTAGAGGCTTTGGTCCGTTGGCAGCATCCCCAGCACGGTTTGATTTTCCCCGGCGATTTCATTCCAGTGCTGGAATCAAGTGACAAAATCGTTGATCTTGGCGAGTGGGTGATCAATGAAGCCTGCAGGCAGGTATCGGTTTGGAAATCGGCAGGCCAGAAAGTTATCCCTATTGCGATCAATATCTCTACCAAACAACTACTGGATAAAGCGTTCGTCACCCGGCTTGCACATAGTTTGCAGAAATACTCATTGAGCTCGAAAGATATCGAATTTGAAGTAACGGAAAGTTGCTTTATGAATGATACGGAAATCTCTGTAGCCACGCTTAACGCTATCTCGGCTTTGGGCGTTAAACTGAGTTTAGACGATTTCGGTACAGGCTTTTCCAGCTTGGGCTATATAAAAGCATTGCCGCTTAGTGAAATTAAAATCGACCGGTCTTTTATCCGCGACATACGGAATGACCAAAGTGATAAAGTCATCGTATCTTCTACCATCACATTGGCACATAACTTAGGTTTGTCAGTGGTAGCCGAAGGAGTCGAAACCTTTGACCAGCTGATGTACCTTAAAACAGCCGGATGTGACATCGTTCAAGGCTATTATTTCAGTCGGCCTATTAGCGCTGATTTGGTCAAACCGATGATAGATAAAGGCAGCATGGTACCCACTAAATGGGATTTTGAAGAAGACCAGACAATTACGCAGGCATCGCTGGTTTTTTAAGATTCAGCGGTGCGCTGATTTACTACGCTATTTAAATCATACCGCCATTGATGGAAATGATCTGTCCGGTAATATACGTGGCTTGATCCGACGCTAGAAAACTCACCAAATCCGCTACCTCTTTTGCCTTCCCGGCCCGCTTCATGGGCACCATATTCGCGATTGCCTTTGCATCAAATGTGTTCTCACTCATGGCTGTTTCAATAATGCCGGGAGCTACCGCGTTAACGGTGATGCCTCTGCTGGCAACTTCCTGTGATAGCGATTTCGTTGCAGCATTCAACGCGCCTTTCGCCGCTGAATAATTGGTCTGGCCACGGTTGCCGGTAATACCCGAGATTGAAGAAACGTTAATGATGCGCCCCCAACGGCTGCGTATCATGGGCATCATCAGCGGTTGGGTAACGTTGAAAAAGCCGTGTACGGAGACATCGATCACGCGATGCCATTGTTCTGCGCTCATGCCAGGGAATACTGCATCATCATGGATACCAGCATTGTTCACCAAGACTTGGATAGGTTCATCTTCTACTAATGGGCTTAAAACAGCATTCACCGCAGCCTGGTCTGTCACATCAAACTGCAAGGCTTGCGCGCTACCGCCAGCCGCGATGATTTCTGCTGCAAGTTGGGATGCGTTAGCGAAGCCCTGATTCGCATGGATGAAAACATGATAACCGTCTGCGGCAAGCCGCTGGCAAATAGCTGTGCCGATTCCACCGCTACCGCCGGTAACTAAAGCTCTTTTCATAGGTTTTCCTGAATTCATTCTATAGGCTTAATTGTAAAGAATCAGCGTTTAATACCACTGCTGCCCGGCCTTCAAGTAGCACTTTTTCATTGGCACTTACGGTAAATTCATAAAGCATATTACTTTCGTTTGCCATCATGCATGTGGCTTGTACTAATAAATCGCTAGCAATGTCATCCAGCCGCGTCACATACATATTCACGCCACGCACACTGACCAGGTAACCGACCTTAGGTCTTGGGCTATCTGCAGGTGCTGATAATGCCCCATGAACCGCCATGGCCTGAGCTGCATATTCGATTCCGCAGGCGATGCCTAGCTTGCCATGGGCACGTAGTGGATTGTCGATATTACGATGACTATCGGCAGTACAGCTAATATTCGCTTGATCCCAGGATTGTACGTTTTCTAGCAGGCACATCGTTCCCTGATGTGGAATATGATCCATTATCCAAGCTTTACCAATAGTCGGGTTTAACAAGGGTTTACCTCTACTGCTAGACGTAAATCATCCAGATAATCCAATACCACCCTGCCATTGTTCTGGGTAGCATTCTGCTGGGCAATCAGTGCTAATAGCGGCAAACTTCGCGCGGCTGGTATAGCAGTACGCAAAGTTTCCAGTGCGCCATCGGTAAATTGATAAGCCTCTTCGTTGGTAAAGCTGACTGTAATCTGCGCAATGCTGTGCTTACTTGCCTGTGGCGCCAAAACCAGTGCGATACTGCAATTATCGGGAATTGGCCGTTTGCTAAACATAGGCTCCGGATAAGGTGTATCGCTAGCTATTAAAATGCAGCGCGTATTATCTACAGCCACTTGTGTCAGCGCATCCAGCAAGCCTGCGCCAAAACTCGCATCAAAAGCGCATAGTACGGAAGACGTCGCCATGGTCTTGGTAGCAATGCTCCAATAACCAGCAGCTGCGTTGTGCACCGAATTATGAAACCGGGTGGGGGAAATTTCCCTGTCTTCAGAAGCTAACATCTCGCAGATGGTATGACAATTCAAGCCATCGCCGTTTGAGAAAGAGAATACACTAGGCAAGTTTTCTTCTTGCAAACCGGCTGTAGTAATTGCTTCTAGCGAGGTAGCAAGCGTGAGCTTGACGATATCGCTGGCACGCCTGCGCTCAGCTGCCGGTAATAATTCAGGAGTAGGAATGACAGTTTTGGCTGATTGATACTGCTGTTGTACAGCCAGTATTTTTTGACCGCTTTGCCAGTCATTGAAACCCGGTGCAATCAGGCCGATGCCTTCAATATAAGCAGTGAGCACTGTCGTGTACTTGGCCGTCATTTTGTACTCTCGCTTATATTCTCACTGGCAAGGCCGAAAATAAGGCTGCAATTAGTACCGCCAAAACCAAACGAGTTGCTCATGACTTTTTTCAACGCTTGTTGCTGATTTTCCAAACGGTAATCCAGCTTGAGTTCAGCGTCTACCGAAGTCGTATTCAGTCCGCCGGGAATAAAGCCGTGTTGCAAAGCCAAGGCACTGATGACCGCTTCAACCGCACCGGCGGCACCTAGTGTATGGCCAGTAGCGCCTTTGCTGGAGCTGCAAGGTACTGGATGATTGAATACTGCATTCACCGCTTTGGCTTCGGCGGCATCATTGCTCGGGGTGGCGGTGCCATGCAGGTTGATGTAGTCGATATCGTTTGAAGTTAGATTCGCGGTTTGTAGCGCTTGTTGCATCGCCATCTGAGCGCCAAGTCCTTCTGGATGCGGAGATGACATATGATAGGCATCGCTGGATTCGCCAATGCCTAACAACAGAATCGCATTGCTGTCGATATCATCAGTAGGTCGCTCAAGTAAAGCATAGGCAGCCGCTTCGCCGATTGAGATGCCATCTCGCGCCGTATCATAAGGACGGCAGGCTTGGCTTGAAAGCAAACCTAAGGAATTGAATCCGTATAAAGTGGTTAAGCATAGCGTATCAACGCCGCCAACAATCGCCGCATCAATCAAGCCTGCTTCTATCATGCGTCGTGCCACACTGAATACCTTGGCGCTAGACGAGCAAGCCGAGGATACGACAACAGCCGGGCCGCTTAATTTGAAATAGTGACGCGTGAAATTTGCGACGGAATAAGTATTCTGCGTTTTGCGATACACGAAATTTTCGGGCAGTGAGCCAGTAACTTTATTGCGATTACGAAAGGCGAGCTCGGTTTCCAAGATACCGGAAGTACTCGTTCCCAAGAAGACGCCAATACGGTCGTTACCATATTTGGCTGCTGCAGTTTGGACGGCAATATTAAAGCCGTCCTGTTCCAGGCCTAATTGAGCCAAGCGATTATTGCGACAATCATATTCCGCCATACCTTCAGGCATTTTTACTGCATCAAGGCCTTCAACTTCGCCGATAAATGTAGGTAAATCTACGGTTTCAAAATCACATGGTTTGAGGGTTTTCCGCCCTTGCAGTAATGCGTCTAATGTTTGTTCCAAGCCTTGGCCTATACAGCTGGTTACGGTGAAATGTGAAAGTAATAATGGTTTCAAAAATTGCAGGCTTTCATGAACACGAGCGTGTTTGCGTTGATTTAAGTATAACCCAGCATTTAATTATTGTAAGCAGTATCAGGCAGCAGCGTCGGCTAAAGTTACAAAATTCAATCCTTTTGCATGTGCGGCTTCTATCAAAGCTGGCAGAACGGCAACGATGATAGGGACATCCTCTTTGGTGCGAGCTGCATTGCCGTCATGCAGCAGGATAATAGCGCCTGGGCGCAAGCCGGAAATGAGTTTGGCCTTAACTTTTTCTGCGTCGCGGATCTTAGTATCAAAAGCACGCACAGACCAGCTGGCTAGGCGTAATCCAAGGCGACTCAATATCGGTTCAAGGAATGGGTTACGCAAACCGGCAGGTGCGCGGAAAAACTGCGGTTTTTTACCGGTAACGCCGTTCAGTGTTTCCTGACCTTCGGTAATTTCGCGCATGATGCCGTTGGTGCCCAATAGCGAAAAATAGAGTTTATGGTGCTGGCTATGGTTCTCAATCGCATGACCACGCTGGATGATTTCGCGGCACAGTTCGGGGTGCTGCTTGGCGTGATCACCGATATAAAAGAACGTAGCCTTGACTTGATAGCGATCCAAAATATCAAGTACGGGCTTCGTCACCTCCGGCTCCGGGCCGTCATCAATGGTCAGGGCAATCTGGTTGCGGCTAGCTGCGGCTTGTGGCAATTTTGTTAGATTGGGACCTAACCAATTGCTGCGTGGCCAAAGCCCAACAAATGCAATTAACAAGTGATCGGCAATAAAAATCGCCAGCAACCAGCGCCATAACTGCGGGGAAGAAAGCAGGACAACCAGCAGTACCGCATGCAATATGACGGAAAATTTAATCAGTAATGATGGCTGCCATTCTTTGCTTGGAGCGTTATATTGATTGCCGCTAAGCTGAGCGTCTTTCATGACTTTGCTCCCAACTTTTTAGTGTGATACTGTTTATCCAGGAACCTATGCCACAACTGTTGCCAAACAGGCCAGACATGGCCGCCCGGGATTATGTCGACATGTTCTTTGGGTAATATTTGCGCCATCATTGCAATACCTCCGGCAAAGCGATCATCCTCTCCATATGCTAAATGTACTTCCGGTGCATTCAACGCTGTAGTATCTGCGTGATGCTTTAACCAATACCAGTTGCCGCGTTCCGTATCATCATCAGGGATGCTATCCGGACTCCACGTTTTCACACCTCCGGCCAGTGCGATTTCACTGGTGGTGATGCGGTTACCCGGATACGGTGCCAGTAACAGTAAGCCGTTAACTTGGCCGGGATATCGATTGGCATAAGCGATTGACACATAACCACCTATGGAAATTCCCGCCATCCAGATTGTTTGATAGCCTAAGCCGGCATAAGGTTGCATCACGGTCTCGTGGAGTTCGTGTAATGCGGTTTCGTCTGCAATCATGTCAAAAGCCAATTCAGGCATCACGAGGTCGATATCCAATTGGTGTTCGCGGACGGCGGCAACAAAACCTTGTGCAATGAAATCTTCAGGTAGATGATTGGCACCCGGTAACAGGATCATTAGCGTCTTGGCCTGTTGGCCGGCGTGTGCTAAATCAATGATGTGCCGCACCAATTAACCTTTGCTGCGCGCAAATACTGCCGAGAAAACTAACGCCAGAATTACGCCAGGAGCCACGGTGACACCCATGGCCTGTAATACCGGTACGCTGGAAAATGCGAGCAGGCCGAACCCTAATACCGTCGCTATATTCGCAAATACCAGTGAAGCGTAGGTTCGCGGGGAAATTGGCTCATGGTCTTTTTTAGTGACAGGATTAAAAAAGAGAGCGTAATTAGAACCGATTGCGACGATAAGCAGTAAGCCTATCAAATGCAGGATGATCAGTTGCTGGCCAAATAAGGCTAATCCTGCCATGACCGTAAGGACTGCGGCGGCTAAGGGCGCAATGACCGCCAGCACCAGCATAGGTGAACGCAACACGAATAATAACAGCATGATAATCGCCACGATGCCGGCCAGCGATAGCAGGATAGCTTCCTGCATATAGCCGGAATACAAGCGATCGGATTCGGCTTTCATATCCACAAACAGGGCTTTATTTACCTGAGCCTGTACAAGCGCATTACGTACTTGCGCTACGTCAATATTACTGCCTTCCGAAGCAGTCAAAGGTATCAGCGAACTCCAGCGCTGGCCTTGCTGTAACAGCATCGCATCTACCGCCATGGCCATTGATGTGCCTTGTAAGTCATTGCGCTCCAATAACTGTTGTTTACGCGCAGTTTCTATATCAGTTAAAAAAGGAGCGAATACAGAAGCCTGTACTGGCAAGACTTTGATTGCAGATGCTAATCTTAGCTCTAATTCCTTTGGTGTTGGTAGACTGGCTTGCCTGCTTTTTTGTGTCGATAAGCTAGGCAGGTAATGGCTGGCGCTATCGAAACTGGCCAGCGTTCCTTTATCAACCAAACCCTGCAATGCGTTCGAAACTTTTTCGGTGTCCTGAAGCACTGTTTTCTGGCTGTTGCCTGAAATCACCACTACATAGCGTACATCCGGCGCACCCATACCAGCCCGTAGCCTTGCGTCCAAAGCTTGGTCTGCGGCAGATACCGGGCTAAGCGCCGCTAATTCGGTATTCCATAAGCGATCATGATGCTGATATACGATGAGGCTGGAAATGGCTACCAATATGATGGCTGGCCAGCGTAAAGACCTGGCACGCTCTGCATACACTGATAGCTTCGACCCAACAGTACTGACATCACGGATGCTGAAACTAGCGGGCATAAGGGATGGTAATACATAGCGCGTCATCGCCGCTGCAGCAATTAAGCCGGCAACTGAATATAAGCCTAGCTGCGCCAAACCAGGGAAGCCGGATAGCAGCAGCGCGGCAAAACCGAATACAGAAGTCAACACGCCCAGCCTTACTGTGGGCCACACCAGCGCAACCCATTTTTTACGGTTCTGTTCTTTATCTCCAGCATGGTCCGATTGCATGAAGAGATAGATCGAATAATCCACCGCTTCGCCAATCAATGCGGTGCCAAAGCCCAGCGTAATGCCATGCACGACGCCAAACCATAAGCTGACGGAGGCAATGCCTGCGAGTATGCCGCTAGCAACTGGCAGGAAGCCCAATAGCAATGCCGCAAGCGACCTATAAACTGCTAATAGTAGTAAAGCTATAAGGATGGTACTGACTATAAATATGACGCGGACTTGGGTTTTGATGGTGTCACGCGCCACTACGGAAAATACTCCCGGACCGGTCATCAATAATGTAGGCGGTGTACTAGCATTGATATTCTTTGCGGCCTGCTCAAATTCAGTCTGGATAAACTGCATGGCCTGTTTTTGCGCATCTGTATCGGAACCGACCGCACTGGTTTGCAATAATAGCAATGCGGTATTGCCATCACGCGAAGCCCATGCACCTTCTATTATTTCAGGTTTGTTACCTGCATTCATCGCATCCAGCAATTGCAGCATTTCTCCCGTCGGATCGTGCGGTAATAGTGACTTAATGAGCAAACCGGCAGGAGAAGCGATCTGGTCTATGCTGTCGCTAATAGCAGTTTGCAAACCTGTAATGCTGAAATGCTCAGGTGTGGTCGCAGGGCTTAGCAGGTAGCGGTTATTAAACAGATAACTGCGGTCACGCTCGGTATTGATGGGCTCGCCGTTATTGATGGTAACGAAGGCTGGATTACTACGCAGTTTCTGTGCAATGGTTTTAGAAAGCGTAGCCCTAGTGCTTGCATCTGCGCCTTCGATGCCTACCAGGATTAAACGTGAAGCGAGACCATCCTTGAGCTGGTCCATCAGTAATTGCTGTTCAGCGGTTGGCCTGCTGGGCAGGAATGCTGAAAGATCTGCAGTAAAGTGGCTACGGCTGATAATGACCAGGCTGGTAACGATCATCAGCAACCAGATAATGATTGCCGTGCGGCTATGACGTAGGCTGGATAGGGTGGCTGAGTCTAAATTCACAATTAATGATCAGCCATCAATCAAGGTGCAGGCAAAGGCGTGATGGTCATAACAGAGCTGTCACCATCCGCCTGCTTGATTTCTATGGTTCCGACTGTGTTGCCGGAACCGCTAATATGGATACTGGCGACTACCTTTTTCATTTTGTCTTGCAGAGGTAACAGACTCAGTTCCCAGTCCTGCTGGGTGCCAGATAAGCTTAATTGGTAGCTACGCTCCAAGGCTTTGCGGTCGCCTGCCAGTGTACCGCGAATGCTATCAATGAATGCTGCGATTTCTGGATAGCTTTGCAATGACAGCACGTGTTTTCTGCCGCGCTGTTCCACGATCAATTTATCTTTATCTAACACCATGCTTTCAGCTTTGGGTTTTAAGGTACGCTTTTCCAAGCGGTCCGGCGCGGTATAAAACAGCTCACCGGATGATTCCACCGGTTTATCCAGAATCGCGATGGATTTTTTTTCGATAAAGCTGGCATGGCCGCTTTTGGTCGCCGATAAAGACTGCATGAGCTGGTCTAAATCCCAGTCAGATTCGGCCTGGCATACGCTTATGTACATCAAGCTACAGATGAATAAGCAAAAATGTAAAAGATGTTTGTTCATGGATGCGATGACTCTTTCACTTTGTTGGTTTTTTCAATCTTGATTTTCTTTTCAATGAGCGAAGCGGGCACTGACTGCCAGTAATCGAAGAAATTAAACCAGTTATAAGGTGCTAAACGCGTATAACGGTTCAGCAGTTCGGTGTAGCGTGCAATTGCGGCTTCTACGGCCTGGTCGCGCTGTCCTCGCGGGATATCAGCAAAATCCGCAAGTGTTTCAAAATGTATTTGATAACGGTTGCCGCCCATATACAAACCCACCATAAATACCACAGGCCGCCTCAATAAAGCAGCCATACGAAATGGCCCGGTAGGTATAGCAGCCGTTGCTCCCAATAACTCTACCTGAGCCATCGGTTCATCGCCCAAGGTGCGGTCGGATAACATTCCTACCAGCATGCCTTCATCCAGATGCTGCTGAACCTGCAGCATGGAATCAATATGTCCTAATGGGATGACATCCATAGAAGCTTCAGGATTAATGGCAGCCAACATGGAATTGATTTTCTGCGCATTGTCCTCATGCATGACCATTGCCACTTTTAAGCCGGGTAACTGTCGCCCGATAGCCCGCATCACCTCAAAACTACCCAAATGTGCACCCATCAGCAATACGCCTTTATTGGCATCGATTAATGGATGGATAACGTTCTTGCCTTGAATATCGATATCGAATAAATCATAACGGCGATTGATGAGATAGATGCGATCATGGATGGTGGAAGCGAAGCAAAAGAAGTGTTTGTAAAGGTCAACGAATGTCGCAGGTCGGCCTAATGCTCGCGGTAAGTAGCCTAAAGAAGCACGGCGGCTGGCTGGAGCAAATAATACAAAATAGAGCGCGATTAAATGTAATACCAAGCGTCCCGCACTGCGGCCTAAACTTAGCGATACCCAGCTCATCATGCGTAACATGAGCATATTGCTACGCTCTTTACGCTGCAGCCAAGGCGCTGACTTCTGGTAAGTACTTTGGCTAGGTTCGGTCATTTCTCTACCGATTTTAAAGCAAGGTTGCCGATTACTATCTGACGATTCGTACCTGATTCTTCGCACAAGACTTCAAACTTAATAGCACCGTTCACGGATTGTTCATGTTCAATAATGACGGATTCGCCTGGTTTTAACGGGCTCAGAAACTTAACAGAGCTAATCTGCCACGCGGTTTCTGCTATACCAGTCTCGCTCACAATGGTATGCATCACTTCATCCAGTAACACCACGCCAGGTACGATAGGCGTACCGGGAAAGTGACCCGCAAAAGCAGGATGGTCCATTGGAATGCTGAGGGCTATTTGTTTTTTCATATTTTCTTAAGGACGGCAGGCTTCCTCATTAGGACGCATTTGCTCATCAATAAGTTTTTGTAATGCGCTGCGCGGCAATTTGCCGGTGCTATTACGCGGCAGTGACTCTACAAATAATAAAGGCCGCGGCAAAAACACCGGGTCTATGCGAGTACGCAACTCAGCCAAAATCTGTGCAGGGCTAAGGCTGGGTGCAACTACACAAGCACAAAGCCGGGTCACATGGTCATGCGATTGTTCGTCCGGCATAAAAAACGCCCCATCCGTAACGCCAGCAACGCTATTTAAGTGGTAATCAAGGTTAGCAATCGAGCTACGTTTACCTGCGATATTCACGATGTCTTGCATGCGCCCTTGCAGGATAAAATGGTCTTTATCTAGCAGCTCAATCACATCATTCAGAGGTACGGATGTTTCAATATGGCCGCCATCTGCCCAATAGCGCTCATCGCGTGCAGTTAAATGCACACTCGGCAGCAATTGCCATTGTTCCGTTTCAGTAGTACGGCGCGTAGCGATTTGGCCGGTTTCCGTGCTGCCGTAAATTTCTAATAACGGCGCTTTTAATAACATCTCTGTTTTATTCGCCAAAGCCGTAGATAAAGGTGCGGTGGCCGATAGGACCAAGGACAGTTCAGGCAATGCTAATTCCGCATCCAATAGCAAACGTAAATGTAATGGCGTAGAAACCAGCATACGGTTACCCGTTATTTTTGTTAATGCTGCAGCGATATCCGCCGGATAGAAAGGCTGCTCGCTACTTAAGGCGTTGCCACTTTGCATGGGCAGTAACACCGTAGATTCAAAGCCATACATATGCTGTGGCGGAATAGTCCCTAGAACCGTATAGTGAGTTTGACTATCAAGCTTTAACCGCTTGGCTTGGGCTTGTACATTGCGCACGAGTGAACCCCAGCTTTTCCTATGTGGTACTGGTGTACCGGTGGAGCCGGAAGTAAAGACAATTGCGGCAAGCTGCCCTATATCTATAAGCGGAACTTTCAAATCTGAAGCTATTAAATCCGAATCTATTGAAGATTTTAAATCTTCGCTTAAGACCGGATAAAGCAGTTTAGGTAATGCGATATCGCAATCCGGGTTGTCGTGCAGGCAAAACACATCGTTAGCAAAAGTCTTGATTTGCTGCACCATTTCACTGGTATGCGTTGGCGGTAACAGGCTGACTTTATTACTGAGCAATGCTGCTGCGAAACCGACTGCAAAATGATATCGGTCGCGGCATACATTCAAGATATGCTGGCCAGCGGGTAAAGCAGCCGCTAATAAAGTCACATCCTTTAAAAACTGCTGCACAGGAATCGGCTTGTCATTACGCCAGGCGATTGCCTGGTCGAATTCGGTGTGGGTGATTAACGGAAGTTTCTGCATATTAAAACTACGCCTAATGTGCCTGTTTTGAATTCATGTAAGCACGGACGGCATCAAGTACATTGCCTGTAGGCAGGTCAGTAAGCACTTGCTTGCGCACGATAAATTCGACAATAAACATTAGCGCAACCAAAGGCAGGGTCAGGAAATTCACAAAGAATGACCAGGTGGTTAATGGTGCAAAGAAAAATAGCAAAGTAGAAATCAGCATGATCATGGCAAAGAAAACAGCCCAGGCAATCGTCACATGATAAGCATAACGTTTATGGTCGGCAGGCAACGTACCTCCATTGATGATTTCCGCAAACTGTACGCATAAAGCTTTGCGACCTTTTACCAGCGTCCTGGCAAATGTGATGAATAGGACTAGCATTAACCCGATATCCTGCAGCCAAAAAAGCAAGCCAGTATGCTGTTTTATGAGTGGTAATAACAGCCAACTGCTAATGATAAAAAGCAGGATTACCCCGGCTCCTAAAATTTTAGAGCTTACTTTGATAGCGAAAGTGAGTGTGATTAAAAACAAAGGCGCTAGTGCTAGTAAAGCGCCTAATAAACTCGCTTGTCCGGATTTGTTGACGTGATGTACCAGCAATGCATAGATCACAATGATGAGCACTACACCTACGCCACGCATTACTTTCAAGGCTTTTAGCATAATGCAGCGGTGATGAAATTACTTGGTTTTATGGATTGCAACATACTCTGCTAAGCTGCGCAGCGAACTGAAAATCTGGTGATTATTCTCATTGTCGGATTTAAGTTGCAGGCCATATTTTTTTGAAACTACCAATGCGACCTCAAGGATATCGATAGAGTCCAGCCCTAAGCCGTTTCCATATAAAGGGGCATCAGGCTCAATCTCAGTTGCGGCAACATCAAGGTTTAAGGCTTGTACCATCAGCTCAGCGATTTCAAGTTGTAAAGCAGTGTTTTCTATCATAGTGATCTTTTTTAAATTAACTTGTCGGGATTGAATGAACTGGAAATGTATTTTAACAGCATTGTGAGATGCTTGAGTTGTCTGCACATGCTTTACTAAATTTATCGTGTTGGAAATTATTTAACTCTAGCTGGTTCCCTATTCAGTCTGCATTAGGCTAAACGGACTCTTGTATCGAATTAATTGAAAATATACGATTCTAGTGCCCACAACTAAATGGTTTTCATCATATGCAGAAGAATAAATGACTATTGAAAATACATTAAATATTAAAAGTAAAAAAATACGTTTAGCATTTGCTGATGGGCTTAGAGGATTGGCCGCGCTATGGGTGGTTTTATTCCACCTTGCAGAAGGTCACCATATTGATAAATTGGTGGCCTTATTTCCAAATACTTCCCTTATTTTGTTTTACGCCGGGCATCTAGGCGTCGCAATTTTCTTTGTACTTAGCGGATTTGTGATGGCGCATATTATGTATCCTTACCAGGTCAATATGCATTATGCGAAGCGCTTTCTGATGCGAAGATTGATCAGGCTTAGCCCACCTTATTACTTTGCAATTTTAGTCGCTATTAGCTTTTTACTTCTGAAAAGCAAGCTGGTAGGCGGCGATGTGCATATCCCTAGCCTGCGCGAAATTGGGATTCATATGCTCTACGCACAAGATTACGCAAAACTTCCACCTATTAACATGGCCTTTTGGACATTAGGCGTAGAGGTCCAATTCTATTTCGCATTCGTTTCTATATTATTTTTGGCAGATTGGTTGAAAAACCGATTTAATGTAGTCGACGCTAGATTATATGTTTTAGGTGCATCGGCATTTATAAGTCTGGCCTGGGCTTTTAACTTGATTCACACTAAATTCTGGCCAGGCGGGTTTATTATTTTTTGGTATAGTTTTATGGCTGGCGTGCTTGTGAGTTTTGCCATCTCTACTAGTAAAAAGGCCTATGCTAATTTATCTTTAGCCATCACATTTTTGATATTCATTGCCGGCGTTCTAAAAAGTGATCCTTTTATACTCATGGTCGCATTTACCGCATTGGTTTTACTTTATGCAAATTATGCGGAAAAAATGGAAAGCTGGCTTAGCTGGGGATGGCTGCAAGCCTTAGGCTTGATCTCCTATAGTTTATATTTGCTGCATAGTCCTATTACCGGAGCTTCCGCCAATTTGATACGCAGATTTTTGCCCATCAATATATCAACCGATGTAATTGTCATGTTCGTGGCGATTATCAATTCTTTAATCGCAGCGTGGTTGGCTTTTATTATCATTGAAAAGCCGAGTATCAACTGGAGCCATTTAAGCGCGTTACCAAAGAAATCAGACAGTACTAAAAAATAATACTGAATTTCAAACTTTGGATTTTTCATCGAAGTAATTTAAAATTCGAATCTTCAAGATAAATGCTGCACGATAGACTTTTGTTCGTAAGCATTTTTCATCATTTATAACAAAGTAAAAACAAGTCAATTAGACGCAATCAAAATGCATCATTTATTTCCTTGCTTAACAAAAGCAGCTCACGCTAACTTCAAGTGCTAGCTAACCTCAAGTGTCAAAGATAGATTTATTTTTAAGCTGGGTAAAAGGCTTTTTTCCGGAACCGGTCTCAGTCGATTTCAAGGAACGCACGCGTGCCTGCATCGGGGCATTCTTTGGTATTGTGCTTACTAGCGTCACCACTTACTGGCTCATAGGCGCCAGTGATTTACCTCTACTCATGGCGCCAATTGGCGCTTCTGCGGTGTTGCTGTTTGGTGTCCCTTCCAGCCCGCTTGCGCAACCGTGGTCTATTGTAGGCGGTAATACAGTAGCGGCGCTTGTAGGCGTTACATTCGCTATGCTGATTAAAGAACCTGTGATTGCAGCTGCCTTTGGTTTAAGTGTGGCAATCGCATTGATGTTTGCGCTGCGTTGCTTGCATCCACCGAGCGGAGCGGTAGCATTAACTGCGGTAATCGGTGGTCCGGCGATTCATGCCGCCGGATATGGTTTTGTGCTTTTTCCGGTATTCCTCAATTCGGTATTGCTGCTTTTAGTAGCGCTGATCTATAACAACGCCACGCGCCGCACTTACCCGCATACAGTCGTGAAGTCTGCGGATTCACATCTCACCAAAGATATTCCACCGGAGATGCGTTTTGGTTTCACAACCGAAGACTTAAACGAGGTGCTCAAAGAATATAACCAGGTGATAGACGTAAGCCGCGAAGATTTACAGACTTTGTTACAGCAAACGGAGATGCATGCGTACCGCCGCCGATTCGGCGAAATTACTTGTGCGGATATTATGTCCAAGGATGTGATTAGCGTGGAATTCGGTACCGAGCTTGAAGATGCGTGGGCGTTGTTACGCAAGCATAAGATTAAAGCTTTGCCTGTGGTTGATAGGGCTCAGCGTGTGATTGGTATCATCACGCAGATAGACTTTATGAAACACGCCAACCTGGATGTTTATGAAGGTTTTGAAAGTAAGCTACGGCGATTCATACAGCGTACAGCCCGCTCACATTCTCATAAGCCTGAAGTTGCAGGACAGATCATGACATCACCTGCAGTAACCGCGAATATGGAGATGCATATCGTCGGTTTGATCCCGCTCATGTCGCAACACCGTGTGCATCACCATATTCCTGTAGTCGACGATGATAGGAAACTGGTAGGTATCGTTACGCAGTCAGATCTAGTCTCAGCGCTGTATCACGGTCGGATTGCCAATATCCGTACCTTAGGACTATCTTCCTAAGCAGTCAATTTATAAAAATCTGGCCCAAACACGCGCGCTGTTTTCCTTCAATCGAGCAAACAATGAACGTTTGCGCCATTCTTCCAGCGTAATCAATTTTGATGATTCTAAATCTTTTTCATATAGCGCCTTCATTTTCGCGCTGAATTCCTGACCCAGCATTACGGCATTGATTTCGTAATTATTCACGAAGCTACGCCAATCCAGATTAGTAGAACCTATCGTAGACCATACACTGTCGATCATGCCGGTTTTTGCGTGCAGCAATACATCCTGACGTTCGTAAATTTTAACGCCCGCGCTCAATAACTCATCGTAATAAGAACGCGAAGCGTAAAAGACTAAATTAGAGTCGGTTTTTGCCGGCAACAGCAGCCGCACATCTACACCACGCTGTGCTGCTTCTTTAAGGGCTGCAAGCAGTTGCGGATCCGGTATAAAGTAGGCATTGGTGAGCCATACCTGGCTTTCAGCACTATTGATGGCAGAGAGCAGTGTGACGTACATTTGGCTATATGGCTCGTTAGGTGAACTGCCGATTGCTCTAACGACTTCATTGCCTTGATTCTTCAGCTCGGGGAAATATGCCCGGGAGGCTAACGGATCACCTTTCTGCTCATTCCAGTTAGCCACGAAAAGCTTCTGGAATTCACTGACAATAGGGCCGGAAATGCGCACATGGGTATCTCTCCAAGGGATTCCTTTAATCCCTGTTTCAGGTTTTTCTGATGATCTTTTTGAGAACGAACCCCGTGAATATACGCTGCTGATATTGATGCCGCCTACAAAAGCAGTCTGGCCATCAATGACCAATAATTTCCGGTGGTCACGTTCATTGACGTCCCAGCCTTTACGTCCAGACAACGGATTCACCGGATTGAATTCCACAATATTGATACCGGTATCTTTCATCTTCTGGAAGAACTCTTTGGGCGTCCCAAGCGAACCGGCACTGTCATACATTAAATTAACTTGTACGCCGCTACGCTGTTTATTCATTAATACTTCAGCGAAATGTTTACCTACCTCTTCATCATCTTCAAAGATAAAAGTCTCCATATTGATGCTGTCTTTGGCATTTTCTATTGCTTCAAACATCGCAGAATAAGTGGTGGGGCCATCTACCAGTAATTCAACGTTATTTCCTACTACTAATGGCGAACCTACAATCTCTGCTTCAAGCGCCAGATGCCTGTCGAAAATATTGGAATCACCGCCATTTTTCTGCAGTTTCTCGAGTATGGCTTTGCTTTGTTTAGTAGATAGCGGACCTTTGCCATTGCTGAGTTCGACCGGATGCGGCGATTGCATGGCCATATCCGGCACCATGATAGGAATTGAACTACAGCCAGCTAGCGCTAGCGATAATAATAGGCAGGCAAAGCTATAAAGTTTGCCCAGGTTTATTTTTGTTGTCATTTTAGTTACCCTCGAACCTCTGTTATTTGTATTTGAGACTATCAATATACAAATTCGTTGCTTAGCTAGATTCTAGCCCTAAGCGCTGGCAAGTGGGTGAATGCTTTGTGTCTTGATCAAACAATATATTTTAGAGCCGATACTGATCTGTAAGTCTTGAACAGACTTGGCAGTCACTTCGGCAATCAATTGCTGCGAAGTATTTTTAAGTGTCAAGGTAACAAGTGTCCTATGAACGAGCTGCTCGATGTTGGTGACGGTACTTGCCAATTGATTCTGGATCGTTACTCCACTTACAGGGTTAACTGATAAAGCGATGTTAGATGCGGCAATGGATACCGTAATGTTTCCGCTAATATTGTCTGAGAAGCCATGTAACTCCTGATTGCTTAATGGAATGTATAGCGCTTGATCCCCGATTGAAGCTCTAATATAGCCTGCTTCAATTTCTTTTCCCAATATTTCGGCCTGCAAAATATTTTCCAGGCCTAGTGTATGCGCCAAGACTAATACCTGCTGATGGTGGATGACTTCGTTAAACGGACCGAATGCCAAGATCTTACCTTGTTCTATGATCGCCACTTGCGAGGTAAGGCTTAGCACTTCATCAATCGCATGGCTGACATAAATCATGGGGATATTCAGCTCGTTTTTTACGCGTAATAAAAATGGCAATATCTGCTGTTTCAAACGCATATCCAGAGAAGCGAGCGGTTCATCCAGTAATAACAAACGTGGCGACGTGAGTAATGCACGTCCCAATGCCACACGCTGCTTTTCACCGCCAGATAGTTGATGCGGTCTTTGTGTTAATAAATGGCTAAGCTCAAGTAATTCTACGATTTTGCTGAAAGCCAGACGTTGAGATTTTGCTGGGATAAGCTGGTAGCCGTATTTAAGATTATTTTCTACATTGAAGTGCGGGAATAAGCGGCTATCCTGAAAGACGTGACCGATATGACGCTTATGTATCGGCACATGAATACCACGCTGACTATCAAACAGGCATTCCCCATCGACATATAAACAGCCGCTATCCGGTTTTACAAGCCCGGCAATCATGGAAAGTAATGTGCTTTTCCCCGCACCTGAAGGACCGAACAAAGCCGTCACCGGAGCATCAATTTTGCATTTGATATCCAGTGAAAAATCTCCGTAGCTATTTTTATGAATCTTTTGCAGGTCAATATTAATCATGATTTTTGACCTTTATACCCACGGCCGATACGCTGGCTGGCTTTGCGTTCTAGCATATCGCTTATCATCAGTGCACCTAATGCAATCAGCATGCTTAACACTACAAGGCGGAGAGCTGCAATATCTCCCCCAGGGATCTGGGTATAAGTATAAATAGCCAGCGGCAGCGTACGCGTTTCGCCTTCAATATTGCCAACAAAAGTTATAGTGGCACCAAATTCTCCTAGGCTGCGGCTGAATGCCAGAATCAAACCGGTGATGATGCCCGGTAGTGCCAGCGGCAAAGTAATGGTAATAAATACTTTGAATGGATGTGCGCCTAAGGACTGCGCTGCAGCTTCCAAACCGCTATCTACCTGGCTGATGGCAAGCCTGACAGAGCGCACCATTAAAGGAAATGCCATCACTGCTGAAGCAACGACTGCACCTATCCAGGTGAATGCGATAGAAATACCAAAGCTTTGTTGTAACCAGCTACCGATCAAACCTTGGCTGCCAAGCAACAGCAATAATATAAACCCCGGTACGACCGGTGGAAGCACCAAGGGTAGATGCACCAGGCTATCGACGAAGGATTTACCGAAAAAAGATTTTTTTGCCAGCAACCAACCTACAGCTATTCCTGGAATACAAATGATCCATGCGCAATAGAATGCTACTTTGGCAGAAAGCCATAGTGCTTCGACTTCGGCAGGACTTAGCAAGAAAGTGTTTTCAATCGCCATTATTATTGATGTTAAGGGTTGATAACGTTAAAACCATATTTCTTAAATATTGCCGTAGCGTTTTTGGATAACAGGTAATTTGAGAAATCAGAACCCAATTGAGGGTTTTTCATATTAGCCGTCATCGCCATCGGATACACAATTGGAGTATGGCTTTGTTCGGGGAATGTCCCTACTATTTCTACTTTGTTCGATATTTTGGCGTCGGTTTCATACACAATCCCTGCAGCACATTCGCCGCGCTCCACAAATGCTAAGGCACCTCGTACATCCTGTGTACCAACGATGCGTGTTTTAATAGCGTCCCACCATTTCAGGTTGGTGAGCGCTTCTTTTGCATACATGCCAGCAGGCACGGATTCAATATCACCTGTGCATAGACGGCCATCAAATGCTTTAGCGATATTGAACTTCGGTTCGAATTTCACACTGAAACTGCGGTCTTTTGGGGCGATCAATACCAGTTTATTTCCCAAGAAGTCTTTACGTGATGAGCTGTTAATGAGCTTTTTATCCTGCAAATAATTCATCCATTTGCTATCTGCAGAAATAAAAATATCTACCGGCGCTCCGTTTTCAATTTGTTTCGCCAACGTAGAGGAGGCTGCAAATGAATTTTGTATTTTTACCGATTTCTCTTTCTCATATTGGGTGCTGATATCCGATAAAGCGTTGGTTAAACTTGCTGCGGCAAAGACCGTAATTTTTTCTTCAGCATTTGCCATAAAGCTTATGCCTATTAGCGATATCACTAATAGTAAGTAGATGTGCTTTTTTATCATTATTATTCTTTCTAGACAGTTCTTTCTGAAATGGTGACTTTACCTTAAAAGTCGTATTGGGCTCTGGCTACAATCGCATCTTCCGCATCATCCAATTTGCCATTTACACGAATATCTGTATCAAATCTTGTATGGATGTAATTGAGCAACAAGCGGGCGTTCGGATTCAATATCCATTTAGCACCAGCAGTCCAGGCGTCAGCTTCGCTTGTAAACGAACCAACTGGTGGTGTTAGCAATGGTTTGAAATCACTCGCATCAAATTTGCTATATCTAAGACCTAGCTCAAAGGCACCCCAGCCATCTTTGCTATCAAAGTTATTTTTAGGTTTTATCCGGCCAAAAACACCACTTTTGTAGGCATCTGCATAAGACTCGCCCGTTACTAGCCAATTAAGGTCGGCATACCAAGCTTTGATATCATTATCAAAGTTAACAGCACCTTTCCTGCCTTCGAAATTACTATTGATATATTCTGCTTGCAGCTTAACTGGACCATAAGACAGTGCTGTTTCAGCACCCCAGCGTATGCGGTCTGTATCAATCGCTGCAGAGATACCTGTAACATCAAAAAATTTGACGCCATTGCTTTCTGTGCTTTGCGTCAGGCTATTTCCAGCCGCAGTTGAAAATCCGATACTGCCGTCACTAGCTGAAGCGCCCAAATGTAAAACTACATTTTTATTATCAACAAAATGCGCTAAGTTAGCATTCACTCTCACGCCGATATCTTTGCTGTCTTTGACTG
Organism: Methylotenera sp.; assembly: GCA_035460225.1. Taxonomy (GTDB): domain Bacteria; phylum Pseudomonadota; class Gammaproteobacteria; order Burkholderiales; family Methylophilaceae; genus Methylotenera. The sequence goes on along the minus strand of DATHWX010000020.1, from coordinate 38,753 downwards.
CATCGTTATTCTGCCCGCTACCGTTCACAATGTAGGCATTGTAGTTAACCCAAGTTAAGGGATCACCAAATACCATAATCCCGCGGTCATAAGTTGAAGTGAACATCGCGCCGTTATTCGTAGCTAATGATAGTTCCGTGAAGTCTGTGAAGTTGGTGCTTTGTGGACGCTCTAAACCGAAGAATGGTTTAAATTGGCCTATACGGATTTTTGCTGCAGACCAGCGGGTAAAGTCTAAATATCCGTAAGTGAGTGCGGTGGTCCCTTTTGCGCCGGTATTGTCATTGGCGTATTCACCTTCTACGCGTACTGCAAAATCTTTAAGGAAAGAAAAAGTCCCGCCGAATCTGGCGCGGCGAATGCTGAACGTGTCATTCTTCCATTCATCCGGTTGAAAAGTCCGGTAATCAGCCTGTAAGCGGCCATTTAATTGTAATTTCCAGTTGCCGGTACCGTCATCAAATACCAAACCATCCTTAAAACTGCCATATACCGGCGAGCCTTTGCTATTCCCTTTTTCTTCTGACTTTGTAATCTGGGCTTGGCTCACTTGGTTTTCAACCCCGACCAGCTCCTTGGTCACTACTTCTACATGTTTATTTTGCTCAGCTTGCTGCTGTTGCATAGTTTGAATGATTTTTTCTAATTGTTGAATACGGGCTTCAAGCTCAGCATTGTCTGCAGCGTATGTAGATAGAGGGAATATTGCGGCAACTGTGCATGCGAGCAGGGTGTTCTTAGGCAAGCGACATCTCATTGAAAAAGCTCCTGGTTGACTATGGGTGGCTATGGTTATTTATTATTGAACCCCGGAAGAGGGTTAACGGCTGGAACATATGATGGATTCGATATTATTGTTTCGATATATTATCAGGAATATACCGATGATGCAGCTACTAGAATTAATAAGCGTTTTGAGTTGTTGGCAGGTTCAAGCTAACAAAGGTGTGAAGCTGGACATTTCCGCGATGACGAATTTTTCAGATTCGCTAACAATTGCCTGATAGCGCTCCAAAACCAATTGTCCTAATATGGTAAGCGTTGTACCGCCGCCATTGGCGCCGCCCACAATAGTAGAAACGAGGGGTTCCTTAAAGCTTGCATTCATGACGATGACCAAGTCCCAAGCGCGTTTGTAGGACATATTCATGCTTTTAGCCGCCGCGGCGATTGAGCCAAACTCATTGATTGCTGCTAACAACTTAGCCTTCCCTGGGCCGAATGCAATTTCTTTTCCGTTAGCGATCTGTATCTTTATTTTTATAGTGAGCATACTTTAACCGTTTGTCTTATAAATTGCTTTTATCAAGACAATATAATAATGTGCTTTAGTTTGCATGAGAAAGTAGTTTCGTAAGTGCTCGTTCGTAAAGTAGTAAAGTTTTGTAAATTGATTCAATAAGAACTAATAAACGGTTAATTTTACTAAATTATTGTACGTCTAAGGGCCATCCAAATGAGGTGCTCTAAATTTTCTCTGTAAATAAGCAATTGCTGCGTACGATATGGCCATTTTGCATTATCGTGTACCTGCTGTTGTTCCTCGGTATCGTCAGCATGAACACGCTGTCTTCCGTACGCGCTTTTGTCGGTGGCGAAAGCTACTGGTCAAAATTCCAAAAAGAATCCGTTTTTTATTTAAACAAATATGCAGTTACGCATAATCAAGCGGATTACCAGAAATTCCTGCAAGCCATCAACGTTCCTGTTCAGGACAAATTTGCCAGACTAGCGTTACAAAAAAGTGAACCGGATATTGAGGCTGCGACTAAAGCTTTTATTGCAGCTAGAAATAATCCTGATGACGCTCCGGGTATGATCAAGCTCTTCTTGGTGTTCCAAGAAACAGATTTGATGGAAAAATCCATCGAATATTGGACCGAAGGCGATAAAAAGATCGAAGAGATTCTGGAATTAGCTGACCTGTTGCATACACATATCGAAGCCGGAAATCCTTCAGCGGCTATGGTAGATAAGTTTATGGCGCAAATTAACGAGATCAATGTGCAATTGACGCCTATAGAAGAAGCTTTTTCTAACTCTTTAAGCAATGCATCGCGCAAGGCTCTGCTATTGATTGCAAGCGTCATGATCATCATCACCGCGATATTGATGACGCTTGGGATTTTACTCACGCGGCGTATGGTAGTGAAAAATGTAAACTCGGCTAACGCATTACGTATCAGTGAGGAACGCTGGAAATTTGCCTTGGATGCCGCGCGTGACGGGGTTTGGGATTGGGACCTTAAAACCAATGAAGTTCAAGTCTCCAAGCAATGGAAGGCCATGCTTGGCTATGAAGCAGACGACATTGAAGTGAATTATGAACAATGGGAAAAGCTTATTCATCCAGAAGAATTGCCAAAAGCCAAAACGGCTATAACTGCATATGCGAACGGCGATGCTAACAAATATTCCATTGAAGTCCGCATGCTCTGTAAAGATGGAAGATATAAATGGGTGTTAACCCGTGGCATGATCGTAAGTTATGAAAACGGCAAACCGGACCGCATTGTCGGGACGCATACCGATATTGACGAACTTAAAAATATTGAAGCTTCCCTACGCGAAAGTGATACCAATCAACGTGCGCTGCTAGAAGCTATGCAGGATGGCGTTTTTGTAGCACAAGATTACCGTTTTATATTCGCTAATCCGATATTGCCACAAATGTTGGGTTATCAATTCGATGAGTTTATCGGGCTGTCTTTTGAACAGGTAGTAGCACCAGAATCATTGCATGTATGGAATAGGCGGTTCGAAGCACGTACGACCAGTAATATAGAGCCAGTTAAACATTATCAGGTAAAGTTTTTGCTGAAAAATGGCAAAAGCATTTGGCTGGACTTACATGCTTCACGTGTTATGTTCAGGGGTAAAAGCAGCGTACTTGGAATCTTGCGTGACATCAGTAAGCAAAAAGAAGCCGAAGAGGTGATATGGCACCAGGCCAATTTTGATACATTAACCAGCTTACCTAATCGCCGTATGTTCCGGAACCGCCTGGAACAAGAGATATTGAAATCAGATCGCACGGGTTTAAGCTTTGCCATGATGTTTCTGGACCTGGACCATTTCAAGGAAGTAAATGACACCATGGGCCACGAAACGGGTGATCATTTATTGAAGGAAGCCGCCACTAGGCTAAAAAGCTGCGTGAGGGAAACCGATACGGTAGCGCGCCTAGGTGGTGATGAGTTCGTATTATTGCTAACCGAGATCGAAGATTTAAAAAGCCTGGAAAGAATCGCCGAAGATATCTTGGCTATGCTGGAACAGCCTTTCGAGATCGGCATGGAGCCTTTATATATTTCCGCTAGTATCGGCATTACTTTTTACCCGATAGATGCGCATAATTTTGATAACCTCCTCAAAAATGCGGATCAGGCCATGTATGCTGCAAAAGCAGAAGGGCGTAACCGCTTTAGCTACTTTACCCCTTCAATGCAGGCGGCGGCACAAGCCAGGATGCGGCTTGCGAATGATTTACGTCACGCTGTCAAGCGTAAAGAGTTTGAATTGGTCTATCAGCCTATTGTTAAAGTCGGTACAGGTTTGATACTAAAAGCCGAGGCCTTGTTACGCTGGCATCACCCAATTAATGGGCTTATAAATCCGGCTGAATTTATCCCGGTCGCTGAAGAAACCGGGATTATTAATGAAATCGGAGATTGGGTTTTTGGTAAAGCGACTAAGCAATTAATGATATGGCATAAAACCATCCACCCGGATTTTCAAATCAGTATCAATAAATCACCGGCTCAGTTTAGGAATGTATACAGTAATTGGGTAGCAGAGGTAGCTAATATGGGCTTACCTGCTACTAGCCTAGTTGTAGAGATTACGGAAGGTTTATTGCTGGACGCTAATGACAATGTTTCCAACCAATTGTTGGAGTTTAAAAATGCCGGCATACAGGTCGCCATTGATGACTTTGGGACTGGCTACTCATCGCTGTCTTATCTAAAAAAATACGATATCGAATATATCAAGATAGACAAATCCTTTGTCAGCAGCTTGTCTACAAGCGCGAGTGACCTTGGTATTTGTGAGGCGATTATCTTAATGGCACACAAATTGGATATGCGCGTAATTGCCGAAGGCGTGGAAACCTTGGAACAGTATCAATTGTTGGAAAGTGCCGGCTGCGATTATGTGCAGGGTTACTATTTCTCAAAACCTATTGATGTAGAAGCGTTTGAAAACTTAGTAAAAGATAAAGCATTGGCATAAAAAGCTTTATCTGGCTGAAGTCGGTTAGGCAGATTCTTGAAAGTTATCTTTGCTCCTAGCAGCTATCTACGTATCTACCACTTCAATGTGCCGAATATACTTAACTTGAGTATCAAACTGTTGTTTTAGCACTAGCCTGGGAGCCGCGCCGGTATTGGATGCTAGAGCATCGCTATTTGGCTGGGAAACCAGCATGGTTTGTAGATGGTAAGCCTCATGCATACTTATACTATGTGATGAATCATTATTGATATAGTGCATTACTACATACCTAGCCCTTTTTAAGGGTTTCACTCGACTGAGTAGTTCTCTCAAAGGCACAGCCCACGCTCTTGGTTCTTCAGCTGCAAAGAAACCATCTTCACTAATATGTGCGCAATTCGGTAATGCTTTCAAATTCATTAAATTGAATGTATGCGCTTGAGCAACCAAGCCGCTAACTTCCAGCTTCCAATCAGCAGCATCGCTACTTGCCAATGCCGGATTAGCTAAAGTCTTAACGATCGCCAATGATTCTGAATTGGAAAAATTACCATAAGCAGCCAACAGGCCTAGCCCTGTAGCGGTGAATGCATTTTTTAAAAATTTCCTTCGGGCTAGATGATGCATCAATAACTCCTATAGTTTTAACCCTACCGTGCTATTTATATTCGCGTTGATTAAGATTTTACGTGCCAAAAAAAATGACGAATATCAATCGTCACATCATACACTTTCTAGTTATTTTCTAATCTTGAATCGCTCTAATTAAACCAGATTTACCAGAACTTTTTCTGATATTTCTCAACCATCCAAATCCGGCGCTGGGCTTAGCTTGTAGGAGTTTGTCCGTAGTACTTTCAGACTATTGTGAGGGTGATTTAATTGCTATTAAATGCACTCATGAGATTAATGTATATATGGTTTGAGTAGGGTGGTTGCAATTGCGTTAAGTAAGAGTACTTAGCGCAAATTTAGTTTTTATTGTATTAATTTAATTAGGAGAATGTTATGAAATCTATGAAATTAAAGGCTTGGGTTCTGGCTTTAGGTTTTGCACTAGCTTCTGTCACGGCAAATGCTGCAGTGACGAAGACTGCTGACCTTGACCCTGCTGCTGGTTCAGAATTGTATGAATTTGATAGCGTTGGTGCTGTTGGGAGCAGCTTCAGCGATTATTTAGCAGTTTCATTCGCAGGCACTCGCGATTTAGTTGCGGGTATTAATGCTACAAGCACAAAAAGCATTTCATTTACTTCTTTTGACTTAGTGGCGTCTGATTTAACTACAGTACTTGCTTCAGGTACTTTTGGTAATTTCGGTCCTCGTCTAGCTCTAGGCGGTTTAACTAGCTTAAACAATGCTGGTGAGTACTTCATCCACATCGCTGGTATCGCAACCGGTGCAGGTGCATATAACGGTACCGTATCACTTGTTTCACCTGTACCAGAACCAGAAACATATGGCATGTTATTGGCTGGTCTAGGTATGATCGGTTTTGTGGCTCGTCGCCGCAAAATGGGTTAATTACTCCTAAAAGAAAAACCTCACCCATTGGTGAGGTTTTTTTTGGCTTGGATTTTTGGATTTGTAACTATTTTAGTACGCGCCCTTAATATTAAGTTAGCTTGTTCTTGAGCGTGCGACGCAGTTGAGGATTAAAGTCATCAAGATACAGCCTAAAATATCAGCGAATAGATCATCTAAACCCGCAAATCTGCCAGGCAGCCAAATTTGATGTATTTCATCTAATATCCCTACCGTTACAACCCCTCCAAATAGGATAGGCCATCGAATATTAGGCAAAGATAAGATGGCCAGTAATAACATTAAGCCATACACCAGGGCGTGAACAATCTTATCAATCGGCGGTGGAAATAACCCAGCAGCTGCAGGTGCAGATCCGCCTATAAAAATCAGGAGTATCAAACTCAACAGGCTAAGCCGGGCAAAAAATAGCACCGCTGTAGCGATACGTTTATTTACAAACATATGCTCGCGGTGCATTGGGATTAGATATCAGGGACGTACTTGAATTACTTTAGGATACGGTTAAATTAATACGCATTCTTCTCGCCTGTGAACACGACTGAGATCGTTTTCATCACAATAAACATATCCAGTTTAGGGCTCCAGTTGCGCAAGTAATCCAGGTCATAATCAATACGGGCCTTCATTTTATCCAAGGTTTCTGTTTCACCTCTTAAGCCGTTGACTTGCGCCCAGCCAGTAATGCCAGGCTTAACTTTATGCCTGATCATATAACCCTTGATCAGCTTACGGTACATCTCGTTATGTGACACCGCATGTGGCCGTGGGCCTACAACGCTCATGCGGCCTTGCAATACGTTAATGAATTGCGGCAGTTCGTCTAGCGAAGTCTTACGTAAAAACGCCCCGAACTTAGTGACCCTTTGGTCATTTTTAGTTGCTTGGGTGACTTTGCCGCCATCCTCGCACACTGTCATTGAACGGAATTTGTAGACGAGGATTTCCTGCCCGTCTAAGCCGTATCTACGTTGTTTAAAAATAACAGGTCCGGGTGAGCTCATTTTTACGCCGATAGCAATCGCTATCAATACCGGAAGAATCAATATCAATATAACCAGCGAGAAGAGGAAATCCGCCACACGCTTGACCATGCCATTAAAACCGGTAAATGGCGTCTCACACACCGCCACTACGGGAATGTCATCGATCTGGTCCATACGGCCCTGGATTAGGTCTTTCATAAAGATATCCGGTATGAAATAGATCGATACAGTAGTGTCTTTCAAGTCATCTAGTAATTTTAGTACCCTTGGATGGCTGGACATTGGCAAAGACAGGTAAATCATGTGCGTTTTATGGCGCTTGATATAGTTCGCCATATCATCGATCTTGCCTAAGATAGGCGCTTCCAGTTCGCCGCGCTGCATCGGCCCAATATCGGTTTCGGCTGCTACACGTTCCAAGCTGCGGTCTTCAAAAAATCCCACGATATGGGTAGTTTGAAAACTCATGTTATTAAGTCGTAAAGCCAAAGCGATACTTTGCTCGTTGACACCGGCAATAACCGCGCACTTCAATGGGCCTTGCAGTCTGATGATAAATGGCGCAATGGTCTTAAGCGCAATTAAACCTAATATCTGCAAGCTTGGAGTCAAAATCACCCATAAAATAATGGTCTCTCTACTGAACAGGTAGATGTAGTGTGTGCTTGAAGCAAACAGCAGCAGAAGCCCGGAAAGGATTACCCACGTAAATAGAATTTCCTGCAACGCTTTACTCATAGGTAAAGATACTTTTCCGCGACCTGGATAAAGCAGCAAAAAGATCACTATCGATAGGAAAAGATAAATTGGGCTAATTTGCCCTTCCTGGACAATAGCCACTATCCATAAGGCAAAAACCGCGAATAACGGTTCTAAGAGAGACTCAGTGATAGAAAGTATATTGTCGCGCGCTAAAGTGATGCCTGAAGCCCGACGAATCAGGGGAATAGAGTTATTCATGATTATATTTGGTACATCCGGTTATATTCATTAACAGCCTGTGCACGATTCAGTACGTCCAGCTTCCTGAAGATACGTTGCAAATGATTTTTTACAGTAAAGGCACTGATGTTAAGAATCATGCCTATATCCTGGTTGGTTTTACCCATCATTACCCAATCCATGATTTCTGATTCCCGATTAGAAAGCACTCCTACGACTTCCGGTGTTGGTGCTACTTGTACGGTTTGATTCGGTAAATGATCAAGCTGCCTTAAAGCCGAGTCGATATAAGGCACCAGGATGCCAGCCATTTTGCGGGAGACCGTTGGTACAACTTCTGCTGAGTCAATAAAGACGTATAGGCAATCTTGCCCGACGCGTTGGTCTTTAATGCCATGCACCAATGCAGTCTTCATTTTCTTGAGGTTGGCATCGGCTTCTTCGCAGCCTAATTCAGTATCATGAAAAATCCCTTTACTCATATTTAAAGTAAAAGGCATTTTTGAATGTTCTACCCAATGAGTGAACAGGCTTTGCAATAAAGTAATCAACTTTTTATTGATGATCTTCTGCGTGCGTACACCGGGAATAGTAGAAACGATATCAATGTATATCGCACCTGAAGAGAAATTTCCCCAAGCTGCAATCATTAACTCATGAGGAATATAAGGTTGTATATCGCCTTGCAGCCACATTAATAAATCGAAATGTGATTTGATATGCAAGGACTTATGTACGAGATTATTTAAGCTTTCAACGCTAAACCTGGCAGGCTTGCCAGGCATTGGGTGAGAGATTGCTTTATTTTCAACGTGGAGTTCGACGCTCATAGTAATTTTCCCCTAGAAAAACAATGCACTGCAGTCGCTTGACCCTTGTACGTTGGTGCATTTGGACTATTGTGAACGGCCTGTAGCCTTACTATCATGGCTTTTAAGGTCGTTACCTGTATTAAATTTTCAAGGAGCGTACCAAGCAACCCTGTAGTTTTATTACGAATATTTTTATTAATTAGCAACATAGGTTCTTCAAAATTTCGAATTGTTCTAAAGCACCTAATATAGTCATTTGTCTGACATTTACTTATAGGTAAATTCTGAACTGCGTGTAGGAGAATTCTTATGTTTTTGTAGGAAACCGCCGATTTCGCAATGTAAGAATTTTAATTATGATGCATCTAACTTTCGAATTTTGATGAATGAAGTTATTACAGGATTTATCTCATATTCAACAGATTTGAGTGGTTGTGAAAGCGACTACTGATTACGTGGAATACAAGCAATCGTTAATAAAAACGCCTTAACCTAAGCAGAAAGTAGCAAGAAATAGCATTTTTGTAGGCGTAGCACGTTGATATAAATGACAAAACAACTAGAATAAGACTTTTAATTTATATCAAATGTGTTCAAAAGGGGATTGGCAATGACTTTAAGTTTGGGGAAAGGTTTTCTTGTTCCGGTTTTAATGGGTTCAACTTTGACATATATGGGTTTATACACAACATCAGCTTTTGCAGATAAAGACGATACGTTTAACTTCGTCGTGGACTCTCATTATGAGCACGACAATAACCTGTTTCGTTTGCCCGATGGTTCAGCGCTGCCCGCTAATGCCGAACGCTCAGACAATATCTGGGATAACAATATCGGTTTCTCGATTGATAAAGATTATTCCTTACAAAAATTCAAGTTTGATTACACCCACGAAAGCGTGAAATACGATAACAACACTTTCCTGGATTTTGAAGCGAACAACTACGTTGGTGCATGGTTATGGGCTATTACCCCAGGTTTAACCGGTACACTTTCCAGCAAACGCACTACAGATTTGGTGCCATTTTTAGACTATAGAACTGCTTCTAATCCAAATATTTTTAATCAAAATAAACGCCTGACAAAAGAGCAGTTATTCAATTTTGATTATTCGCCACATAACGTATGGCATTTATTGGGTGGTGTTAGCCGCTTGGATGTTGAGAACAGTCAAGATTTTGCAGAACAAACTAGTTATAAACAAACCCAGGTTGAGGTAGGCACAAAGTATACGTTTCCGTCTAACAGTTACATTATGTTCAAACATAGAAACCGTAGCGGTGATCAAGCGGAAAACTTAGCTCCAACAGTGTTAGTCAGCCCAGGTTTTAAAGAGAGAGAAGAGGAATTGAGTGCTTTTTGGCTTGCTTCTGGTAAGTCTAGAGTGAGTGCGAATTTTGGCCACGTGACCCGTGATGACGACCAGTTCAGCATACGTGATTTTTCCGGTTACTTTGGTGGGGTAAATTATTCTTGGGACGTTACGGGCAAAATCAATTTAGCGGTGGATCTTTCACGCCGTATTGGCTCGTATCAAGGCCAATTCAGCAGTTATAACACTGTGGATAGATTGTCTATCAAGCCAACTTGGGCTGTGACATCTAAAGTATCCGTAAACGCATCAGCGTTAGTAAGCAAACGCCGTTTCTTGGGTAGCGGACCTTTAGGCTCTGATAATAGGGAAGATAACGGTGTGTATTATGCGGTGGGTGCAGATTGGACTCCGCGTAGCACCATTAAGTTAGGTGTTGCGTTGCAACATGACGTGCGAAATTCCAATGCTACGACATTCGATGCGGATTATTCCGCCAATATTGCCAGTATTTACGGGCAGCTGTTTTTTTAAAGGTATGAGGATCTATGTATAAGTCTTTTTATGTGAGACGAACCCTTTCAATTGTTTTAGTTGCTGTGGCGTTAGCAGCATGTGGAAAGGGAGAAGATAAGAAGACTTCTACACAAACGGTAGCCAAGGTTGATGGCACCGAAATTACCATGCACGAAGTCAACCTGTTATTAAAAGGCGTGCCAAATGTAAACCAAGACAATGCTCCAGCTGTACGTAAACAAGTATTGGATAAGCTGATTGACCAGCAAATCCTTGTAGAAAAAGCCAATAAAGAAAGCCTCGATCGTACACCAGAAGTGATTATGGCGATGGAGGCTGCGAAAAAAGAAGTATTGGCCAACGCTTACCTGCAAAAATTAATCGCCACTTCAGCTAAAACCAGCGATGGCGAAGTCAAAACATATTTCAAAGAGCATCCTGCATTATTCACGCAAAGACGTATTTATACCTTTGATGATTTAGGCCTGGAAAGAAATGACGTCGTATTAGCCACCATCAAGGAAGATGTTGCCCAGCAAAAATCTCTGCATGAGATTGCCGGCTGGCTTAAAGACAACGATATCAAGTATTCAAGCGGTTCATATACCCGTCCTGCCGAACAAATCCCATTGACTATGCTCCCTAAATTGCAAGATGCAAAAGAAGGTGAGACCGTCATTGTTGAAACAGGTAATGCTGTGCACCTGATTCATATCGTTAAAGCCGTGGATGCACCTATTGATTTAGCAGCGGCTACGCCATTCATTAAAAGCTTCTTTATGCACACGCGTGGTAAAGAGCTCGTTGATGAAAAAATGAAGCAATTCCGTAAGGAGGCCAAAGTTGAATATACCGGTGAATTCGCACTGGCTAATAATGCTAGTGCACCCCCAGCCGCAGTGCCTGTCGCTACGGCTGCTGATACCAAAATAGCTGCAAAAATAACAGAACCAAAAGCAAACGAAAGTAAACCCAGCAAAGACCTGTCTATTGAAGCAGGTGTAGCAGGCCTGAAATAAGCAGTAATTTTCCCATATAACAAACAATGTTTTGACCTTGTTTAATTTAATGCAAAGGAATAATCGTGAAACAGAGTTTATGTAAATTTTTCGCCCTCATTAGCCTATGTGCTATGCCCTTAATGTTCACCACTTCTGCAGTTGCCGAGGAAAAAGTCGACTACCTGTTAGGTGCTGGTGACTCTATTCGTGTAAATGTATTCCAGAACCCGGAAATGACCACAGAAACACGGGTATCGGAAAACGGTACCATTACTTACCCTTTAGTCGGTGAAATCAAGGTCGGTGGTAAAACGATCCAGGCGGCAGAACAAGTGGTCGCACAAGCTTTAATCAAGGGTGGTTTTGTTAAAAAACCGCAAGTCAATATCGTCCTGTTGCAAGTACGCGGCAACCAAGTCGCAGTGCTTGGTATGGTTAACAGGCCGGGTCGATATCCACTAGAGACTTTTAATACCCACCTGAGCGAGATCATTGCTACTGCGGGCGGCGTTACACCAGTCGCAGGTAACGGTATAGCAGTGTTATCTGGTACGCGTGATGGCCAACCGTACAAATATGAATTAGACATCGCTTCATTGTTCTTGAATGAAAAGAAATCTGAAGATGTGATGGTGAACAATGGTGACGTGATCTACGTTATCCCTGGTAACCAAGTGTCTATCATTGGACAAGTATTGCGTCCAGGTCGCTTCTCGCTTGAAAGCGGAAAAATGAACCTGGTAGATGCACTAGCTTTATCCGGTGGCATGGTACCAACAGCTGCAGACACAGTAGTGATTACCGGTATGCGCGATGGTCAACCTTTCAAACGTGAAGTTGATATTCCTTCATTATTCTTATCAAAAGATACCAGTGATGTGTTCGTTGTTTCAGGCGACCAAATCTACGTACACCGTGCGCCTGTTTACTATATCTACGGTGAAGTACAACGTGCTGCCAGCTATCGCGTAGAGCGCAATATGACTGTGGTTCAAGCGCTAGCACAAGGCGGTGGCCCGACAATCCGCGGTACGCAACGCAATATCAAGTTATACCGTCGCGATGAAGCAGGCAAGATTGAAAAAACAACGCCAAAAATGACTGAATTAATCAAACCTGATGACGTGCTATATGTTGAAGAAAGTTTGTTCTAAGACGACTTTTTCCAAATCTTAGAATTACTTATTTAGACGGCTTTACAAGGACCATTATGAATTTGCTACAGTTTTTACTCATTCTTAAAGCACGTATGAGGATCATTTTGGTGACCTTCGTTGTGATTGTGCTGACCGCGGTGGTCGTTACTTTACTGCTACCAAAAAGCTATAAAGCGACCACCTCATTATTGCTCAATTACAAAGGCATGGACCCGGTAACAGGTGTGATATTACCTGCACAGCTGATGCCGGGTTATATGGCGACGCAAGTCGATATCATCCAAAGCCAGAACATCGCACTTAAAGTGGTTGATAAATTGGGCTTGGCAAAAAGCCAAAGAGCCCAAGACCAGTTTCAAGAAGCGACACAAGGCCAAGGTGATATCAATAACTGGTTAGCCGGTTTGCTGCTTAAAAAATTAGACGTAAAACCTTCCAAGGAAAGTAGCGTCCTGGAAATTTCATTCAATGCGGTAGAACCGAACTTTGCAGCCGCTGTGGCCAATGCTTTTGCAGAAAATTACCAATCCACCAGCGTGCAGTTAAAAGTTGAGCCAGCACAAAAAGCCGCAGGTTACTTTGGTGAGCAAATCAAAAGCTTGCGCGATAACCTGGAGAAAGCTCAAAGCCGCTTATCCAAGTACCAACAAGATCATGGGATTACTAACGTAGAACAGACTTATGACGTAGAGAACATGCGCTTAAATGAACTCTCTACACAGTTAAGTATTGCCCAATCTGCTGCGATCGAAGCGCGGTCACGCAGTAGTAATGTAACGAGCAATGCTGCTAACTCCCCGGATGTTGCTTTAAGTCCGGTCATTCAAAGCTTGAAAGTAGACGCTGCGCGCGCAGAAAGTAAATTGGCTGATCTTTCAGAACGCTTAGGCAGGAATCATCCTCAATATCAATCCGCTGCAAGCGAGCTCGCTAAGATCAGGTCACAATTGAATAATGAGATCGGCATCGCTGCGAGCAGTGTGAATGGCTCTTCAAGTATCAACCAGCAACGTGAAGCCGAGCTGCGCACCCAAGTTGAAATGCAGAAGAAAAAGGTACTGGAACTTAACCGCGCTCGCGATGAGATGGGAGTGCTGATGAAAGACGTTGAAACTGCGCAAAAAGCGATGGATGCAGTGACACAACGTTATAGCCAAACCAGTATTGAAGGCCAATCTAATCAAAGTGATATCGCTATCCTGAATCCAGCGATTCCACCGCTTAATCCTAACAGCCCAAGATTGCTGCTTAGCTTAGTGCTAGCCATCATGCTGGGGGGTATTTTAGGCATAGGTTTCGGGCTATTCGCTGAGTTGTTAGATAGACGTGTACGTAGCCGTGATGACATTGCCAATATCCTTGGTGTGCCGGTATTTGCGATCATTGAGAGCAAGCCTAAACAAAGTTCAACCAGGCTTTTCCCAAGGAATAATGCTGGGTTACTGACAGCTTAACTAGGCTGACAGGTGCATTGTAGAAATACATGCTTAAAGAATATATAGCTTAAAGGGCAATTTAAATGGCTAATCTGAATATCAAAAACGACTCTACGCAGGTTTCACGTACTTTGTATCGTGACGCCAGCATCGGTAAATTACTGCTGGACATGGGCAAAATCACGCCCGAAGATGCCGAACGTATATTGCGTTTGCAAAAGACTGAAGGTCTGCATTTTGGGGTTGCTGCACAGCGTTTAGGCATGGTGACTGAAGCCGATATTCACCAGGCTTTATCACTGCAGTTTGATTATCCTTATTTGCAAGCGAATCAAGGTGCTTTCAGTAAAGATCTGGTAGCTGCATACCAGCCATTCTCACGTCAGGTGGAAGCCTTACGTGCACTTCGTAGCCAGTTGATACTGCGCTGGTTCAATGAAGGCAATAAGTCGCTGGCTATCGTTTCTGCCAGTGAAGGTGATGGCTGCAGTAATCTCGCGGCAAACTTGGCGGTCGTTTTCTCGCAACTGGGTGAGCAGACATTGCTGGTAGATGCCAATTTACGGAACCCGATGCAGCATAAGATTTTCAACTTATCTGAGCGCCGGGGTTTGTCCGACATTCTGGTAGGCCGTGCTGATTCCAGCGTCATGTCAAAAATTGATTCGTTCGTGGATTTAACGGTGTTGGGTGCAGGGACTGTACCACCTAATCCCCAAGAACTGCTAAGCCGTTCGATCTTTACCGATTTCATCAACCAGGCTATTACGCACTACGACATCGTAATCGTAGACACGGCACCAGCCAACAATACCTCTGATGCACAAGCCGTAGCAGGACGTTGCGGCGGGGCGTTATTAGTGTCTAAATTACATGAAACCCGGATCGCTGAGCTGGAGAATATTCGCGACCAACTCATGGTATCTGGCGTGACTATTGTCGGCGCTGTTGTGAATGACTTTTAGGCTTTTTATGAATACGTATGACTCTGTTATCACCAAGCGACGAGTCAGGTAACCAAATAGTTAATCCACATGAATGCCTACCTTACCAAATTACATTCCAAACTGAGCTTCATCAACGCTTCCGTTAATAAATCCAATTTCATTGACTTAAAGCCATTGATGATCGTTCTGCTAGGTTTGGCTGTCATGTACATACCAAGCTTTGTAGACCTGTTCCAAGGTATCTGGGGTACGGACCAGCAAGCGCATGGGCCTATAGTGTTAGCAATATCTGCATGGTTTTTTTATTACAAGGCACGGCAGCTGGCAGATTCTAAATTAGTCGCAGAACCGGCACCGGAATTCGGCTGGCCGATACTGTTACTTGGTTGCCTATTATTCATTGTTGGCCGATCGCAATCACTTTACATATTTGAAGTCGGATCACTTATTTTAGTATTGCTTGGCATCGTGCTGCTTTTTTACGGCGTAGCGATAGCCAAGCATTTTTGGTTTGCCTTTTTCTTTATGTTGTTTATGGTGCCGCTACCTGCCTCTATTGTCGATGTAGTCACGCAGCCTATGAAACTCGCGGTATCTTTTGCCTCAGAACACCTGCTTTATTCGCTGGGTTATCCCGTCGCTAGGTCCGGTGTAGTGGTTTATATCGGCTCGTACCAATTATTAGTCGCTGATGCCTGCGCAGGTTTGAATTCATTATTCACACTTGAGGCCCTCGGTCTTTTGTATATGAACGTCATGCGTCATGAGTCGCCATTACGCAATATGCTGCTGGCTGCATTGATCGTGCCGATTTCCTTTACTTCAAATGTGACCAGGGTCGTGATTCTTGCGTTAATTACCTATTACTGGGGCGATGCAGCGGGCCAAGGTTTTATCCACGAATTTTCCGGCATGTTGTTATTCATCACTGCTTTATTGCTGATCATGGGCGTAGATAGCTTACTCAGAATCATTTCGAACCAGCTGGCGCTACGCAATAAAAGTAAAGGCAGCAAAACCTATAGTTTTAAGAAAACCATAGGAAGGGAGCTTAAATGAATACAGCAACTTCAAACGCGATGGCACCACTTAACTTTTCTTGGAATAAAAGCCTAGTGGTATGCGCATTTCTATTGTTATCTGCTTTAAGTGCATTATTGCTCACGCCTAGGTATTACACCGTGACCAGCTCACCTGATTTAGCGGCCATAGTGCCAACATCCTTCAAGAACTGGAAAGAAGTGAAAAGCCCTTATACCCAAGTTGGGCTGACAACAGACAAGAATAGTCTCGTGAACCAGCTTTACGATGGGGTGCTCATGCGTACTTATGTCAATGATAAAGGCAATCAGGTGATGCTGGCGCTCGCTTATGCGCGTGAGCAGAAACAGGATATCAAGATTCACAGGCCTGAAGTTTGCTATGTAGCGCAAGGCTTTGATATGGTGAAAAAAACCACCAGCAATATCAGTATGCAGCAAAGCCAAATTACCAAGCCAGTGGCTATGAACCGCCTTTTAATGCGCGGCCAAAATCGTGCTGAAGCAGTAAGTTACTGGATTCGCATAGGAGATACTTACCCGGGTGACGGCATGGCGGCCAGGATGAAGATATTAGGCGAAGGCCTGCATGGCAAAGTGCTGGATGGCATCTTGGTGCGCGCTTCAACCGTACTTGATGAAGAAGCAGATTCCACTTCAGCTTATGAAACACAGGAAGCGTTTCTTAAAGACTTATTAAATAGCTTACCGGTAGGTCAGCAATCAATCCTTGTGGCAAAGAGCTAACCGTGAATTTTCAGCATTCTATTCAACCATCTATAACAGATAGGAAAGCGTCAATGGCTTTAAAAGGTTTAATTAAAGCCTCAAGCACAACGATCGCAACAACGGCGTTGATTACGCTGATCGGCTTTTTTACCTCTGTTATCACGGCCCGTATTCTAGGCCCTGAAGGCCGCGGCTTATTATCCGGTGCTCTATTGATTGCGACCTTGGCGGGTAACACTGCTTTGTTCGGCTTAGCCAATACCTTTGTGTACCATAAAGGTGCGGAACGCCCATTTAATTACAAATTATTCTTCGTTTTTTCCCTTATTTTCATTGGCATTGTCTCTGCCGGCCTTTCATATTCCGGCCTGCATTTATCGAGTGAACCTAAACTTCACCAAGAGATTAGCCTAGTCATCCTCATGGCGGTGGTTTCCGGAGGATATGGATATTTCAACGCGCTTAGCCAATTAAATCATCAGCTTTATTTTTTCAACCTGATGCGCGTAGGCTTGGTGCTGGGCAATTTATTGCTGTTAGGCATCTTAATGGTCTTTTTCAGGCCAATTACTTTCGTTGAGATATTGATTACTCAAATCATCGTCAGCGGCTTCCTGATGTTATGGGGCATTATCTGGGCAAATAAAAATGCAGTATGGAAACATAAAACTGATGCAGGAACCAAAGAGCCTGTAACTTGGGGAGGCATGCTGGGTTACGGGGTCAAGCATCACGGTACGGTTTTATTGGGTATCTTGCTGGTTAACTTTGATAAACTGGCCCTGCTCAATATGGGCACCATCATTGAATATGGCTATTATGCCCTGGCATTTACCACCTCACGCTTGATTGGCGCGGTACAGGAAGCCACGTCAACAGCCTTATACGCAAGGTTCGCTGGTAAGGATGTCCGACAGCTTTCTACCAATGTGAACAATGCATTCCGCCTCACTTTCGTCCCTATGCTACTGCTCGCGGCAATAGGCGCGGCGCTTTCCCCATGGCTTATTCCGCTGGTTTACGGCAAAGCGTTTGCCTCAATGACCATCCCTTTCTCTATCCTGTTATTTGAGTGCGTCATTAGTGGTGCAAGCTGGACGCTTGCGCAGCGTTTCAATGCCGGTGGCAGACCTGGTTTGGTGTTCTTCAGGCAGTTTATTTCAGTGATTCCAGTGTTCATTGCCTTACCGTTCTTGCCCCATGAAAACATTCATATCTACCTGAGCGGCTTGATGCTTCTTGGAGGCATATTGCGTCTTAGCGTCACATTAGGCATCTATCCTTTTGTGCTTAAAGAGCCTGTACCACAGATATTACCTAGCGGTCAGGACATCAAATCGGCACTCAAATTGCTTAAAAAAGATAAGGCTGCCTAACCATGATGGTGCAATCAGAATATTTGAAAGCCTATATGAATATGGATCAAAAGCTCGATCACAAACAACTGCATTACGAAATGATGCTGGATAACATCAGCCAGCATGATTTCTTATTGGAACTGATTGGTGACAAGAGCTTTATCTATGTAGATATGCCTGTCTACGGCAATATCGGCGATTTGCTGATCATGCAAGGAACGCTTAAGTTTTTCGAAAAACATCATTTGGTACCACGCATCGTAGCGCCCATCTTTGCCTTTGATGTGGACTGGATTCGCCCAGACGAAGTCGTGGTATTCCAAGGCGGAGGCAACTTTGGTGACTTATATGCAGGCATGCAGCCGTTAAGGGAAAAGGTCGCACAGGAAAAGCCACACAACCGCATTATCATCCTGCCGCAAACCATACATTTTTCTAGTGCAGAAGCCATGGCCAAGTCTGTGACTATCTTCCAACAGCACAAAGATGTGCATTTGTGCGTACGTGATGAAAAGTCATACCAGCTTGCCAAACAGTTCACTAAAAAAGCTTATTTGGCGCCGGATATGGCTCATCACCTTTACCCAATCAAAAGTAAGGCGCCACAGCCAAACACAAAATTGTTATTGAGCCGCACTGATGATGAAAAAGCGGCTGTTAACTTAGAAAATACACTGTACAACACCGTGACAGATTGGCCGGAACTGGTAGGCAAGCGTGATAAGAATTTCAGACGTTTTTACCTGGCAATCCGCTTGTTTTACCGTACAGGACTCGGCTTACTGGGGAACCGCATATTTGCGAAATTATGGCCGGCTTATGCTAACACCCTCATCCAGGATGCCATCGACTTATTTGGCCGTCATGAATATATCGTGACTGATAGGCTGCACGGACACATTCTTGCCTGTTTGATGAGCAAACCGCATACGGTGATGGACAACAGTTACGGTAAGAATTCCGGATACTTAAAGGTGTGGACTGGTCGAAGTGACATAGTGAACCTGGAAATCAAGTAATTGAATTAGCGAATTTATATCAATAACTTCGAATAGATTTTAAAAAACTAAGGCAGCAAATGGCAACTTTTGACGTACTACTACCCGTGAAAAATGGCATGGACTATCTGGCTGAAGCGCTGGATAGCATCTGCAACCAAACCTATCAGGACTGGCGATTACTTGTGCTGGATCATGGTTCTTCCGATGGCAGTTTTGAGCTGGCGACGGCTTATTCCATGCAGGACCCGCGTGTTGTTGTTAAATCTTTCCCGAAAGCCAAAGGCCTAGCCGGTTTATTAAATTGCGGTCTGGATATTTGCGATGCCAAATATATATTAAGGCAAGACGCCGATGATATTTCTATGCCTAACCGCATGGAAGTGATCGCCAAAGCTTTTGAAGCCGATGATGACTTGGTGTTGGTGGGCTCACTCGGTGAAGTAATTAATGCTACCGGCGAGCGAATCGGCAGCTTTAATGTGCCGGCTGATGCAAATACATTGCGTTGCATGGCGCTATTCCGCACGCCGGTGATGCATCCCACAGTAGCGATGCGTTTAAGCGAAGTACGCAGGCTTGGCGCACGTTATGGTGTAGATTTCATGCAGATATTACCGCCACACCAACAGATAGAAGTCCCGAACCTGGCTGAAGATTACTTCCTGTTCGGCCAACTAGCACTCATTAGTAAATGCGAAAATATCCAACAGGAGCTTATCCAATACCGCTGGCATGGCGCCAATATCAGTTCAACCAAATACGTCGAGCAAACTAATGTGGCGCTTAAGATTTCGCGTAACTTTATCCAGATGCTGTCGCTCATTCATGGTACTGAACCCTTTGATCCCGCACCATTCTGCAACCATGGCGAAAAGCTTATCTGCTATCCGGAGCAAAATGATTTCAGTCTGGAATACGAACCGCTTAAAAGTGTACTGACTAAACTGATCTCTAATTCTTCAGTGCGCGAGCGTGAATTGGATTACCGCTGGGTGCTGAGTCATCGTTCATTGCCGGTGATGCTGTATCGTTACCTGCGCTTCGTACTGAAGTACGGAAAATCAGAGTCAGAATGGCGTAGCGTGCGCGCTTGGATCGTCGATGCAATCAAGCAACGTAAGCCGCTCACAATCAATGCCAGCGGGCTGGTCGAGGGCTAAATCTTGGCTAGGACTCCATTATCCACGACTAACCAATCCATGACCTTGCTACTGAGCATGGGTCTGTTGGTGGCTATTTTCATGGGCATTATCGTGGCGGTATTTGTCAGCAGTGTGGGCGAGCATCTAGGCCTTATGTTGGCACTACCGGGCGCGATTATCATAGGGCTGATCTTTATTCTAGATCGACATTTACTGTTTTTCCTGATTATCCTGTTCCGGTCTGCTATGGATCCGATACTGGAAGCGACCAAGATGGGTAGCTTCGGTTTGGGCGCCTTATTAAATGCGTTGGTGATACTGATCGCGCTTATTGCCATTATCCAGCGACCCAGTCCGGTTAGAGCCATGTTACGAAAAACCTGGCTGGCTTTCCTGTTGATTTCATTTGCTACGCTGTTTATCGCGCCGGAATTCCTTACCGCGGTCAAATCCTATTTAGCGCTGGTGTCATACGCAGCGGTTTTCGCCTTAGCCATTACACTGATACAAACTGAAGACGACTATGGCCGCTGGATGCGTGCAGTATTCTATTCATCCATCATCCCGGTCCTTTACGCGTTTGTCGATGCAGCTAACGGTGGCTTCCAGAGCTCTGAAGGCTTCCGTATCAGCAGCACATTTGCACATCCCAACATCTTTGCGTTTTACCTGGTGTTGATGATCTCGCTTAGCTTTTATTTCTTTAAAGCAAAAGTCACTTATATCCCGACTTTTATACGCAGGACGCTGCCGCTTTATATCATTTTACTGATGGCCTTATTGGTGATGACCAAAACCCGAAGTGCGTGGGCTTCGTGTTTTGCTTTTTTCACGGTGTATGCCTTATTTTATGAACGTAAGTATTTGATATTGATAATAATGTTGCCAGTGATTGGTTTCTTTATTCCCGAAGTAAGGGACAGGTTTGCGGATCTTGCGCAAGGTAACCAGGTCATTAATTACAGTAAATTGAATTCCTATGCCTGGCGTAAATTAATATGGCAGCAGGGTATTAGCTGGATGGAGCCTAGCCATTATTTATTCGGGTACGGGCTGGAAAGCTTTAAATACCACACGCCTGATTTCTTCACGATGTCCGGTGGCGATCATTTTGCGGCGCACAGTGTGTATATACAGTTATTCTTTGAGACAGGCGCCGTAGGTGTAAGCGCTTTTGTCTGGCTGCACTTCAAGCTAGGCAGAATGCTGCTAGCTTTCTATAAGGCCAATAAAATCATGGTCTTCACGGCGATTAGCTTCCTGCTGGAATTCGCCCTCAATGCCTATTCGGACAATATGCTGGCTTACCTATCGTTTAACTGGTATCTGTGGTTCGTCCTTGGCGCAATATTCGCTGCTGGATACGCGAAACAGAAATTAATCGATAGCCCGACCTTACCCGCAAATTTGAATAATAAAGCAATGATTGGACGCATGCATGGCCGCTGACGCAGATTGGGCGGCTGACTTGATGAGATATCCCATGAAGCGGCCGTTCTTGAAAGAGCAATCAATATGGGCGGTATGGGTTTATAGATTTGGCCGCAGGAACGATGCAAGACCGGATGGCTTGATAAAAAAACTAGGTACGGTTTGGTATTGGTTTTTGTTCCGGATAGTGGAAACAGCAACCGGTGTTAGCTTACCGAAATCGGCAATCATCGGCGGTGGATTACGTATTTGGCATTTCGGCGGGATTTTTATTAATCCCGGAGTGGTAATCGGGCGGAATTGTACCTTGAGACAAGGCGTAACCATTGGTAACCGTGTCGATGGCGGACCAGTGCCTGTGGTGGGTGATGATGTGGAGTTCGGTGCTTATTCTCAGGTTTTGGGTGGGATCAAATTAGGAGACCGTTGCAAGATCGGCGCAATGGCCTTGGTGATTAAAGATGTTCCGGATGACGCCACCGCAATTGGCGTGCCGGCCAGAGTGCTTTCAAGCAAACCCAAAATTGTCGGTTAATACAATAGTTAAAGAGCCGTATAGAAATTCGTAGTTGACATAGAAGTCATGGATAGAAGTAATGGAAAGTTGAAGTAAATTGAAAATTGCCTATTTTGTAAATCAATACCCACAAGTGAGCTTGAGTTTTATCAGGCGCGAGATCAATGCACTTGAAAGGTTAGGTACCGAGATCTTCCGTGTGTCATTACGCGGTTGGGATGTGCCGCTCGCAGATGCGCAGGACTTGGCTGAGCGTAGCAAAACTCGTTATGTACTCAAAGAAGGCTCTTTACCTTTGATTTTAGCCTTGGTGAAAGTCGCATTTACACGTCCTGTGAAATTTTTACGAGCATTGAAATATGCCGTTAAATTCAGTTTCAGGGCAGATAGGCCGCTGCCTATTCATTTAATTTATTTGGCTGAAGCTTGCCGTATGCTGCCCTGGATGGCTGATGAAAATGTAGAGCACATCCATGCGCATTTTGGTACTAATTCTGCTGAAGTAGTGATGTTGTTGCATCTCTTGGGCGGCCCAACTTACAGTTTTACCGTGCATGGCCCTGAAGAATTCGATAAGACTACTTTCCTCTACCTTAAAGAAAAAACTCGCTTCGCAACGTTTGTAGCGGCAATTAGTTCTTATACACGAAGCCAGCTTTACCGCTGGGCGGATTACCATGATTGGCACAAAGTCCATGTGGTGCATTGCGGGCTTGAATCGTCTTTTTACAATGTGGCACCTGAGCCAATTCCGGAAACGCCGCGTGTGGTTTGCGTAGGCCGTATCTGCGAACAAAAAGGCCAGTTATTGTTAGTGAATGCCGCGCATCAGCTTGCAAAGAAAGGCCTCAAATTCGAAATCGTACTGGCCGGTGACGGTCCGATGCGTGCTGAAGTAGAAAGCCTGATCGTTAAATATGGCTTGCAGTCACATATCAAGATTACCGGATGGATCAGTAGCGATCAGGTCCGCGAACAATTATTGGCATCGCGGGCATTGGTATTACCTAGCTTTGCTGAAGGCCTACCCGTAGTTATCATGGAATCATTGGCCTTGAAACGCCCGGTACTAACAACCTACGTTGCCGGCATCCCTGAGTTAGTGCGACATGGTGAAGCAGGTTGGTTGTTCCCCGCTGGTGATGTTGAGGCGCTTGCCAATGTATTGGAAGAATTTTTCGCGACACCGCTGGAAAAATTGCAGCAAATGGGTGAAATCGGCCATCAGCTCGTATTACAACGCCATTCGATAGACAGCGAAGCCACAAAGCTGAATCAATTATTTAATGAAGCGATACAGGCCAATGAAGTATCGCAATTACAGCCAAGCACTAGGCAGGTAGCATGATTTTGATACAGTTTATTTTTGTTGTGTTGCTGGTTTTACTGGCTATTCCGGTCGCAGTCTTTATGCTGCAGGTCTTGATCTCATTGCTACCGTATTTTGCCAAGCCATTACCTAAATCTGCTCGTCCTTCCATCGCTGTTTTGATTCCAGCGCATAACGAACAATTAGGCATAGGTGCTACCTTGGAATCATTGCGTGCACAGTTGGTTGAAGGTGACCGTATTATCGTCATCGCTGATAATTGCCAGGATAATACTGCGGCAATTGCAAGAAGCTACGGCGCTATCGCCATTGAGCGTACTGACACCGTGAAACGCGGAAAAAGCTATGCCCTAGATTATGGCATGCGTTATTTAGAGCAGAATGAACCGTCTGAAACCGTCGTCATTGTCGATGCCGATTGCCTGATCCAACCAGGTTCTTTGCCACGTTTGGCAAGTCTGGCGGTGCAGAAAAACCGGCCGGTACAAGCGCTTTACCTGATGTATTCACCACCTAACTCCAGTCTGAAAACTAAAATCGCAGAATTCGCATGGGCTGTAAAAAACTGGGCGCGTGCCTTGGGTTATCACCATCTTGGATTGCCTTGCCAACTCATGGGCACAGGCATGGCCTTTCCGTGGGCTTTGATACAGAAAGCCAATATCGCCAGCGGCCATATTGTAGAAGATCTTAAGCTAGGTCTTGAGCTTGCAGACCAAAAACATCCTCCATTATTCTGCCCGGAAGCGGTAGTCACTAGTGTATTCCCTATCAATACCGAAGGTGCTAAATCGCAGCGCACTCGTTGGGAACACGGTCATTTAGGCATGATCGCCAAAGAAGGGCCGGCGTTATTGTTGCGTAGCCTGGCAAAATTCAATCTCGGTATGTTGGCGCTAGTCTTGGATATGTGCGTGCCGCCGTTGGCCTTATTGACCTTACTAGTGCTATCGCTAGCTTTAGCGGGCATCATACTGGCAAGTTTCAGTCATGCTTTATTCCCGGGATTGTTCGGAGTCCTGCTCCTGCTGATGCTGGGCGTCACCGTACTGTTGGCTTGGGTTAAATTCGGCCGGTCTATTCTTACTCTGGCTAGCTTAGGCTATGCGCCTATCTATATGCTGGCCAAGATTCCCTTATATCTTAAATTCCTCGTCCGCAGGCAAGTAGAGTGGGTGCGCTCGAAGCGGGATTAAGCCATGGAAGCCTTTAATATAAAACCAATGCAGTTTAATTGGCCTAACGCAGGCTGGTTACTATTTAGCTTGCTATTCGGTACCTTATCATTAAGTCAGCAAGTGCAAGCTGCTGAAAAAAGTAAGGAAAAGAAGGCATTTATTTTTGCCCCGGATAGCTTTTGGTACAAGCCAATTCCTCCCGATGCACCATTGCACCCGAATTCTGATAATTTTGTACAGGAATTCCTGCGCCAGAAAAAAGCTTATTACGGCAACGTCAATATCAATCTCACCAAGTATGCCAGCCCTGTGTATTACGCAGATGCCTCTACACCGAAAATAAAAGTTAAAGAATGGGATTGCCAGCGCAAAGGGCATTCGGATAAAAAATTAGCTGAACAATTTAGCGATGTGCCTATACCGTCAAACGCTGTTCCAGCGGATGGCAACGATAGCGAAATGAGTGTGTACGATACATCTACCGATACGCTTTGGGAGTTTTGGAAGTTACGGAAAGTGGATGATAACTGGCAAGCATGCTGGGGTGGGCGTATCGAGAATGCATCGAAGAATGACGGTTCTTTTAACGGATATTACGGTACCACAGCGACCAGTCTGCCATTAATTGCCGGGCAAATCACGGCAGAAGAATTAGCCAGCGGTGAGATCAATCATGTGATCGGTATCAGCCTGGTTGATATTGAAAAAGCCTCAATATATTCCTGGCCGGCGCATCGTTCTGATGGATATAACCCGAAAAATGCGCCCAACCGCATACCCGAAGGTTTGCGTTTGCGGCTTGATCCAACCATTGACGTGGATTCTTTAAATTTGCATCCGGTTGCAAAGATGATTGCGAAAGCGGCGCAGAAATATGGCTTTGTCGTATGGGATAAATCCGGGGCTATTGCTCTGCGTGTTCAAAACCCTTATTCCTATGTGGCTAAAGATGCTGATAAGTTAGATCCGCAGTTGAATCCTTATGTGGCCTTATTTGGTTTTACGCGGCCGTACGCGATTTTGAATGGATTTCCTTGGGATAAGTTACAGTTTTTGCCCATGGATTACGGTAAGCCTTAATGTTAACTATATCTACACACTATCAACCAAATTAGTAATGGAGCGCTTCTATGTCAAATAATCCTCCTGTATTTGTTGCTGATTTTCCGGTAACTGAAACTACGCATGCACATCTTGCTGAGACCATAAAAACTCGCATGGCAGCCGCAAAAAAAACTATCTTGTTCTACGCGAACACCAACTTCATAGTGAAATGTCGGCCACTTTTGAATAGGTTGCAAAGCGATGATGTCATTATCGTTAATGATGGTGTGGGCATGGATATCGCAGCCAAGCTGCTTTATAAACGTAAGTTCATGACCAATTTAAACGGAACGGACTTCACACCTTACTTTTTCTATGCCAATGCCATTACGCCATTACGTGTATTCCTGCTAGGCGGAAAAGCTGAAGTGCTTTCAAAAGCTGCTTATTATTTGGTGCATGACCTTAAGCAGGTCGTGGTCGGGAGTTGTGATGGCTATGAAGATATCAATCGGCCAGATTTAGTACAGATCATCAATGAAGCTAAGCCGGACGTATTGCTGGTGGCAATGGGGAATCCCCGCCAAGAGCAATGGATATTAGATCATTACCAGCAACTCGACGTAAAATTTATTTCTGGCGTTGGAGCATTATTCGATTTTTGGGCTGGAGATAAACCTCGAGCCCCAGATTGGGTTCAAGAGCTCAGGATGGAATGGTTTTATCGTTTATGTATAGAACCTCGTCGCCTCTTTAAGCGCTATACCTTGGATATATTGGTATTCCTGACCCATTGTTTTAAGTATCGAAGAAAGCCGGCAAGGACCGTTACCTTATAGTTTGGTAGCTGTAATTTAGTAGTTGTAGTTCTAGGAGATAGTATGAAGATTTTAGTAGTAGGCGGAGCGGGCTATATTGGCTCGCATATGGTGAAAATGCTGGTGGATGGCGGACATAGCGTCACCACTTTTGATAACCTGTCATCAGGTTTCCGCGATGCAGTATTGGGCGGTGAGTTTGTTCAAGGCGATTTAGCTGACTTAAATGCGATAGAGGATGTTTTCAACTCCTTCCAGCCGGAAGCAGTCATGCATTTCGCTTCTTATATCCAGGTGGGTGAATCCGTACAGCATCCCGATAAGTATTACCTGAACAACTTTACCAATACGCTTAACCTGCTGAATGCCATGGTCAAGCACCAGGTTAAAAACTTCATTTTCTCTTCAACAGCGGCTGTTTTTGGTGAACCCGAATATGTGCCAATTGATGAAGCGCACGTGAAAAGCCCGCTCAATCCGTATGGCCGTTCCAAGCTCATGGTAGAGCATGTACTGGCTGATTACGAACGTGCTTATGGTCTTAAATCCGTGTGCTTGCGTTATTTCAATGCGGCAGGGGCTGATCCTTCCGGTCTGTTGGGCGAGCGCCATGAACCGGAAACGCATTTGATTCCACTGGTATTGCAGGCGATTTCCGGAAGACGTCCGCAAATCAATGTATTCGGACGTGATTACGATACACCGGACGGCACTTGTATCCGTGACTACATCCACATTGTAGATTTATGCTCTGCGCATCTTTTAGCGCTGACACATTTGGCTAAGAATGGCGTTAGCATGCGCTTTAACCTAGGTAATGGCGCAGGCTTTTCTGTACAAGAAGTGATTACTGCTGCGGAAAAAGTGACTGGTAGAAAAGTGAAAGTGGTTGAAGGCCCAAGGCGCGAAGGCGATCCAGCCCGTTTGGTGGCAGATGCGACTTTAGCAAAAAATACCTTGGCTTGGCAGCCGATTTATACCGATTTAGAAACAATCATTGCGCATGCCTGGCAATGGGAAATGAAGACTCAAGGCTTAAACGCAAACATGATTGGGAATAAAGCTGCTTAATGACGTTGATTAATCAATTACTCAAATTTTGCATATACACTGCGCTTTATGCGCTGAGCTTTAGCCCATTTTCAACGTTCGCAACTAATAATTTGTCTTCACACCCTTATGGCGTCACTGCTGAAAATATTGCAGTCATCGTCAATACTTTAGACCCGAAAAGTGTGGAAGTTGGCGAATATTACATGCAGGCACGTCGTATTCCACCTGAGCATTTGATTAAAGTGAGTTTCCAGCCGGGCGCAAAAAATATGAAGCCGGAGGCATTCAATGCTATGCGGAATGAAGTGATTACAGCGCTTACGCCTGATATCCAAGCCATGGTATTGGTATGGATGACGCCTTACATGGTCTCGTGTAATTCCATTACGTCAGCCATGACGCTAGGTTATGACGCTAAGCAATGTGAAAAGACTTGTGCAGCGGGTACGCAAAGCCAGTATTTTGATTCTTACAGCACCAAGCCCTACGATGACTTTGGCATACGCCCAACTATGTTATTGCCTGTGGAGTCGGTTGAGAAGGCCAAGGCGTTGATTGACAGAGGCGTATTCAGTAGTTTTAAGATGCCGGAGGGGACCGCATACCTGCTGAGTACTTCGGATAAGAATCGCAATACCCGGGCACAGTTCTTCCCGCACTCCGGACGAATCGTTTCCAAGCAGTTAAATATCAGGACCCTGCAGACGGATACGATTTCAGATAAGCAGGATGTGATGTTTTATTTTACTGGGGTAAGCCATGTGCCTTATTTGAATACATTGACTTTCAAGCCTGGTGCTGTGGGAGACCACCTAACTTCAAGCGGCGGTGACTTGTTAAGCAATGTGCAGATGTCTAGTATGAGATGGTTGGATGCGGGGGCGACGGCAAGTTACGGGTCAGTATCAGAGCCTTGCAATTACTGGCAGAAATTCCCTAATCCGACCGTTATGATGAAGCATTACCTGGCTGGGGAGACTGTCATTGAAGCTTATTGGAAAAGTGTTGCCTGGCCGGCGCAGGGGCTGTTGATCGGGGAACCGCTCGCAGCGCCTTACTGTCAATCATGTTAAGGTTACGGTTAGCGGCATACATAGATTGATTAGGGATAAGTATTCTAAAAACAGATTTATTAAAAACTTTAAACAACTTATAAATATTAAACCCAAATTTTTAACCTTAAGATAATCGAGAATTATGAAAAAAGTTACTAAAGCAGTTTTCCCAGTTGCAGGTTTAGGTACCCGTTTTTTGCCAGCAACAAAGGCGAATCCAAAAGAAATGTTACCTATTGTTGATAAACCACTTATTCAATATGCAGTAGAAGAGGCCGTGGCCGCAGGCATCACGGATTTGATCTTCATTACAGGCCGGAATAAGCGTTCGATCTCCGACCATTTCGATATGGCTTATGAGCTGGAAAATGAACTGGAACGTAACGGCAAAAACGATCTACTCAAGATTGTGCGTAACATCGTGCCTAAAAATGTGAATTGTATTTATATCCGCCAAACCCAGGCGCTCGGTCTAGGCCACGCAGTACGCCTGGCGCGGCCTGTGGTCAATGATGATGCCTTTGCGGTGATTCTGGCCGATGACTTGCTGGATGGTAAAGTGCCTATCATGAAGCAGATGGTGGATGCTTATGATTACTATCGTTGCTCATTATTAGGTGTGGAAAACGTACCGGCAGACCAGACTAAGAGCTACGGCATCGTAGCTACTACACCTTTAAATACCAATATCGAACAGGTTTCTGCAATCGTAGAGAAGCCTGAGCCAAAAGATGCTCCATCTACTTTAGGCGTGGTTGGCCGCTATATCTTAACGCCTAGAATCTTCCACCATCTTTACAATATTAAAGAGGGTGCCGGTGGCGAGATTCAATTGACTGATGGTATTTCTGCATTGCTGACGGAGGAACAAGTTTTGGCTTATCGCTTTGATGGCGTGCGCTATGATTGCGGTTCAAAATTCGGTTACTTGGAAGCTACCGTACGCTTAGGTCTGAAGCATCCTGAGGTTTCTAAAGACTTAAGGGCTCTAATCGAATCTATCGTGAACGATAAAAAGAAAAGCACTTAGAATACTTAAAAGTAAATAGTAATATTAAATAATAAATAAAAAAGGCTTACATCATGTAAGCCTTTTTTATTTATTAAGTGATTAATTTAGTAAGATTAGCTATTGATGGGCGATGCAATTGCGCCCTTTTTGTTTTGCTGCGTATAAGCGTTTATCTACATCCTCAATAAATGCGATAGACTCTTCTTTGAATGCCGGAATGGTTGTCCCGACGCCGATACTAATCGTCAGCAACTGACTGATAGGGGATTTCGGATGAGCGATCTGCTCTTTGAAAATCATGCTTCTGCATCGTTCTGCCACTTTCATCGCTGCTTCCGTATCTGTTTCCGGTAGCACTAATACAAACTCTTCGCCACCAAACCTTGCGAAAAAGTCACGAGCACGAGTAGCTGCGGTACTCAATACTTTAGCTACGCGTTTTAAGCACTCATCACCCTGGATATGGCCAAAATGGTCGTTATATTGTTTGAAGTAATCGATATCCAACATGATGATGGATAGCGGCTGGTTGTTGCGGCGTGCATTTGCCCATTCGATCTCGACGATCGAATCGAACATACGGCGGTTAGCTACAGAAGTTAATCCGTCTTTAAACGAAAGCTCCTGCAATTCTTTTTGCATGCTGATCAGTTTCTGCTCGGTGATCTTGCGCTCGCTGATGTCGAACATAAATCCGATGAGTGACTCCACTTCACCATTTTCCTTGCGCACCACATGCACTACGTCGCGAATCCAGACATATTCCCCGTCTTTGGTAATGGCCCGATAATCGGCTTCATGGTCTTCGCCGGCTTGCGATTGGCTTACGCAATAGTTCACCACCCAGTCACGGTCATCTTCATGAATGCGGCTTGCCCAATCATTCACAGTGACCCAGCTGTCGGGTGCCCAACCTAGTACCTTTTCTATTTGTGGACCTATGTAGGTGAATTGTGCACTTGCCCAATCTATCTTCCATGGAATCGCTTTGGTGGATTCAAGCAGGGTTTTATAGACTGTGCTGTCCAGTTCCAAGTCTAGTCCCAGATCGTTTTTACTATTAGACATCATCTTTATCCGTATCTGCATATCGCATGTATTTGGAAGAAATATATGCGTCCCCGAAGGGTAATCATCTACTTTAAAGTATGGCTAAGTATTTGTAAACGTTAACTAATCAAATCTGTAAGCGCTGATTTCCAGAGCGCTAATTTTTCTGCATAACGTAATGTGGCATGTGCTGGGCTGGTGGAAGGCAATCGTATGTAATTAAAATCACGGTCTTTTAATTTGGGCAGTACATGGATGCGATAGTAACGTTCTGCAGCAGCGCCGTTAAAGCCTATCAACTGAAGATGCGGATGGTACGCATAGAACGATTCAAAATCATTCACGATCGCGGATTCGATCGCTGAATCGAGGCTACCTTTGCGTTCGCAGGAATGCAATACATCCCACACGGCGATTCGATTAGCTAGTAGCTTTTCAAGACGTTGAGCATATGGCGTTTGCGGACTAAACCCAACAATATCACCTAAAATTTTCCAGAATGCGTTCTGTTTATGCGCATAATATTGACCGGCTGCCAGAGATTGCACGCCTGGCATGCTGCCTAAAATTAATACCTGCGCTTGCTCATTAGCAATCGGCGGAAAGCTTTGAATGATTTTTGTCACATTAATTCGGTTGATTATTTTTGGGCGACTTTAGAAGTCACGCACAATTTTTGTAGCCTGATGCTTACCATGTTTTTTTATAATTGCTTCCTGAACTATTATTCAGATTCTAATATTAAAAGCCGGGAAACCGGCTTTTATTTCGTCTTGCAAAACCTAATTTCTAATCTTAAATTTTTAAATTACCTTCTACGGAATCATCCAGCGTAGTTTTGGTTAATGCACCGAATAACATCTTGATGCCGGCAACTGCATTGCTGTGCTTGGTATCCCAATAATAACCATGAGTCGGTTTAACTTTGATCACGGTAATGCGCGGGTCATCCACACCTCCGGTAAACCAGGTACCAACAATAAACTCCCATAACTCCTTGATCTTTTCTTTATCTCTGGAAATAGATGCGATACCGTCTAACTGTAAAAAGTCTGAATGCTCAGAGCCTTGGAAATACAGCTTTACTGTTGGATCCTCTGCTAACTCTAGATTCTTATGGCTATCGTCAGCACTTAAAAACCAGAGGTTTCCTTCATTATCAACCTGCTGTACGCTCATTGGCCGTGAGTGCGAACCTAAGCTAACAGAGGTACAGAAAAAGCAGGTTTTGCTTTTATCTACGATTTGCTTGATCTTGTCGACCGCAGCATCCGCAGCTAAATCTTCGTGATTATCTTCGGGTTGGTTTCTATTGATTGAATCCATTTTGTCTTCCTTTCACGCAAATAACTTACCTTAATATTCAGCAAAAAAAATGTATGTACGCTATCAGACGGAATAATCATCCTTATCTTATTAATCTATTTCACACAAAGTATTTTCAATATGAGGAGAACATAATGAGTATTGTCACAGGTTTATTTAAAGATAAAGACAGCGCCGAGCGTGCATACCGCGAAGCTTCACAATCAGGTTATTCGGCTGAAGAAATCAATGTGGTGATGTCAGAAGAAACGCGCGAGCGTTACTACGGTAAACATGCCACACTGGAAACAGAAGTTGGCAACAAGGCCGCAGAAGGCGCATCTATTGGTGGCGCAGTAGGCGGTACATTGGGTGCGATTGCTGCAGCGGTGGCAGCTGTCGGGACTACTTTGTTAATCCCCGGCTTAGGTATTTGGGTTGCAGGTCCCGTGGCAGCAGCTGTGGCTGGAGCGGGTGCCGGTGGTGTATCAGGCGGTATTGTGGGGGCCTTGATTGGTTGGGCCATCCCAGAGGACCGCTTGGTAGCTTATGAACAAGGTATTAAAGAAGGCGGTATTTTGCTCGGCATTAAACCGCGCAATGAAGAGGATCGGGCTCGCTTTGAAAGGGAATGGTCAAATCCTGGCATTGCAACAAACACTTAATATACAGATTTTCAAACCTGTCAAAAATCCTCCTGCGGGAGGTTTTTTTATGAGCTCAATTCCCACCACTTAGGCAACAATGCTAAAACTTCGATTTGCATAAAACGGTCGTCGATTAAATAAATAATGCCTTTGTCTTCAGTCGTCCGTATTACGCGTCCCGCAGCTTGCACGACCTTTTGCAGGCCAGGATATAGGTAGGTATATTCGTAGCCCAAGCCAAATATATCTTCCATTCGTAAGCGCATCTGTTCATTGATTTCATTGATCTGCGGTAAGCCTAAGGTAGCTATAAAAGCGCCTATCAAGCGGTCACCCGGCAAATCGATTGCCTCTCCGAATGAACCACCCAATACTGCAAATGCAATGCCTTTTGATGTATGAGTAAAGTTGTTAATAAAGGCTTCACGCTCGGCCTCGTTCATCAAGCGGGATTGTTCCCTGAGCGGAATGCCGGGATGACGCTGCCTGAAAAGCGCACTGACCTCACGCAGGTAATCGAAACTACTGAGGAATAAAATATAGTTGCCTGGCTTGCTTGTATATTGCTTGGCCATTAACTCTACGATAGGTAAGAACGATTTGGGTCTATGCTTAAAGCGTGTCGAAATATGCGCAGCAACTTTCACCTCTAATTGTGCGGGCGAAAAAGGTGATTCCACATCAAGACAAGGAGTTTTCTCGGGTAATCCTAGCATGTCGCTGTAAAAAGTAGAGGGGCTGAGTGTGGCGGAAAATAAGGTGGATGAGTTCGCTGCAGCAAAACGCTTTTTAAGGAAGAAAGCCGGTACAACATTCCTGATATTTAATACCGAATTTTGCTGGAATAGTCCTACGGCATTCTCCAGCTTGGTGATATCGAATAGGGAATGCGGCCCGAATGACTCTGCAAGCGCAGTAAACTGTAGGGCATCGAAATAAAAGTTAAGCAAGGCAGGGTCATTATCAGTAGGGTGCTCTGCCAAATAGTCGGTAATACGCGTTACCACTTTTTGTAATAGCAATTCAAAGTCTTCGGGGATGTGAGAATACACCTCATAAACTTCAGCCTGGCTGCGCTGCAAGCTTTCCCAGTTGGCCGCAAGCTTATCCAGAGCGCTCTTTAGCGATTTTGGTGCGCGAGCTTTCATTTCCATAAAAGCGACATAATTAAGTTCAGCGCTATACATCTTGCGGGCGCGCTCCACCATATTGTGCGCTTCATCTACCAGCACACTGACCTTCCATTCGTTGATGACCGTACCTGCATAGAGCAATGCATAAAGATCAAAAAAGTAGTTATAGTCGCCCACTACAACATCGCTCCAGCTGGTTAAATCTTGGCTCAGGTAATAAGGACAAATTTGGTGTTTATTTGCGATGACACGCAGCGCACTCTTATCCATCATCGAATAATTGACAGCTTCTAAACGCGCAGCTGGCAAACGGTCATAAAATCCTCTTGCTAAGGGGCAGGATTCCCCGTGACAGCTTTTATCAGGATGCTCACAGGACTTTTCCTTAGCAACCAGTTCTACCGTGCGCAAAGATAGAGAAGGGTTCGCTTTAGTTATTACTTTGACAGCATCAAGCCCTAACTGTCGGCCTGAGGTTTTCGCCGTCAGGAAGAAAATCTTATCTAGCTTCTTTTCCGGCATGGCTTTCAGTAAAGGAAACACGGTGCCTAATGTTTTACCAATACCGGTCGTCGCCTGTACCATTAAGCTGCGGCCAAGCTTTGCACCCTTATAAACAGATTCTGCAAGTTGGCGCTGGCCTTTACGAAACTCCGGATGCGGAAAATTCAAAGTGGTCAATGCGGCGTCGCGTGCCAAGCGGTGTGCTATTTCCTGTTCTGCCCATGCGATGAGTTTGCTGCATAAGCTATTGAAGAAATCTTCTAAGCTTGCCGCAGTGTAAGTTTCTGCAAGTATGGTTTCAGATTTTGATGAAATGTTGTAATACACCAGCGCGACATTGATTTCTTTTAATTCGCGTTCCTGGCACATCAGGTGACCATAAACTTTAGCTTGTGCCCAATGCAACTGACGATGATTGTCAGGCATGCGTTCCAAGCTGCCTTTGAAAGTCTTGATCTCTTCTAATTGATTCAGGTCAGGATCATAACCATCTGCGCGGCCACGTACAAAAATATCCTGGTATTCGCCGGTTAGCGTTACTTCCGTCTGATAATTGGCATCACGCCTGGAGGTCACGGCAAAATGCCCCATCATACCTTCCAAGGCAGTGGGTGATGGCGTGAAGCGCTGATCCAGATCGCCCACTTTGGCCGTCAGGTCGCAAAGCGCACGGACCGAAATGATGTATTTGAATACTTCATTAGGCTTTTCTGAAACTGAAAAATTTCTAGCGAGTTTGATGATTTAACCTTGAACGCTACTAGCGATGTAAGCGTTTTCTTACAATAAAATAAGCATTATCTTATTAGAAATTGCGCGTGTGGAAGGTAAATTCCTTATTAGTTTTTGAGCGTTAATTAAGTTCAAATATCTTAAAAATACTAAGGAAAATATGTATGTTTGGCTCGAAGCACTTATTTGTACCAGAAACACAAAATTCAATCCCTAGCCTACCTTTGCTTAACCAAGATTACGATGCACTAGAAATATTAAGTGACTCTCAACAAGAAATTTTAGACCTCTTTAAAAGCTTCCAAAGCAGTACTTCCTTAAAAGTCCGCAGAAGCCTGATTCCACAAATCTACAATGCCCTAACGGTATATGCCAGGCTGGAGCATGAGATATTTTATCCTACTTTGCGGAAAGCGCTTCAGCAAAAAGGTTTGTTGCCAGAGCTGCAATTAAGCTTTGACCCATTGCTTGAACTTATTTCGCACATTGATTTCCAGAATCCAGATTTAGCTTTGCATGAGAAAAATATTTCTGATCTGGAAAAATATTTTACGCTTTATGCCGAAGCACAGAAAAATGAGATTTTCGTTAAAGCTGAAAAGCTTGAAATAGATTCTGGTATCTTAGGAAAAAGGCTAGAACGTCGCAAAATGGAGCTCGCACTTTTAAAAAGGCTGGAAGTAAATTGCCCTTACCCTTGAATTTAAGAAGACAAAAACTAAAGGCTCACATTTTTGTGAGCCTTTAGTTTTTACTAGGAATAACTTATTCGATCGTTAATATTTGATTTTTATATGCGAAGTGACGGCAACCCTGTAGAGATAAGACCAAATGAGGAAAGGACGATAACAATTAATAAGACAATGAATAGTACACGCACAATTTGTGCAACAGGTGCTGGGAGTGGCAACAGGCTAACGAGATACCATATTAGCCCGAATACTACGAGGTACACGATAAGGTTTACGATTGAATTCATTTTTTTCTCCGAATTTATTTTAAATTATTAGTACATTATCGATTGTTAAGCTCTATAAGCTGGATTGACTATCATTTGAATCATAGCTTATAAATTATGCGCCGCAAGCTAACCCCAAACTGTGCGGTGCCTTACATATAAACACATATCCATTATTAAATGTAACTAATTCAAATTTAGCTAGCTGGCTAGAAAATTATCGAAGTGGTGGTAATCGCTTATTACTTACTCCATAAGGCCTTCGCCCTATGGAGGTTTAGAGACAAATTCTGAGTTATGCCTTTAAAGTTGCCATATCAATCACAAAACGATATTTCACATCGCCTTTTAGCATGCGGTCATAAGCCTTATCAATATCCTGAATAGCGATCATTTCTATATCCGAAGTAATGTTGTGTTCAGCACAGAAATCCAGCATCTCCTGTGTCTCTTTAATCCCGCCAATCAATGAACCGGCAATCTGCCTGCGTTTGAAGATTAAGTTACCGATATTAGGTGAAGGGTGTGGATGCTCCGGTACACCATTCAAACACATTGTCCCATCACGTTTTAGCAACTCGGTAAATACATCAAGGTTATGAGCGGCGGCGACGGTATTCAAGATGAAGTCAAAGCTATTCACATGCTTTTTCATTGCGTCAGGATTCTTCGAGATGACTACTTCATCTGCACCCAGTCGTTTAGCATCTGCAACCTTATCCGGCGATGTAGTAAATAACACCACATAAGCACCCATAGCATGAGCCAATTTAACGGCCATATGCCCCAAACCACCCAAGCCTACGATACCGACTTTACTTTCTTTACCAACGTTCCAGTGCCTCAAAGGAGAGTAGGTGGTAATGCCAGCGCATAATAATGGCGCCACTCCAGCCAGATCAAGCTTTTCTGGAATGTGCAGCACGAAATGTTCATCCACTACGATTTTATTTGAATAACCGCCATAGGTCGTTTTACCCGTATGCTTATCCGGACTGTTATAAGTGTAAACGCTGAAATCACAATATTGTTCCAAGCCTTCGCTACAATCCGGGCAAGATCGACATGAGTCTACTAAGCAGCCAACGCCAGCCAAATCACCCACTTTAAATCCGGTGACTTGATCTCCAACACTTGTTACGCGACCTACAATTTCATGCCCTGGTACCACTGGGTAAGTGGTGTTCTGCCATTCGTTCCGGGCAGTATGCAAGTCAGAATGGCAAACCCCACAAAACAGAATTTCAATTTGCACATCTTTCGGACCAACTTCACGACGTTCAAAATCAAATGGGGCTAATGGTTCGGTTGCAGAATAGGCTGCGTAGCTAATGGCTTTACTCATGTATGTCTCCTACAAATAGTTAGCTAAATAAGTGCATATTTAATTGAGTTGTTTAATATGAATTGATTCCCAAGATTTTGAAAAGAGATCAATTAATCAGGTAGGTTAAGTCTTACGAAATAATAAGACTTTAAGCGATGTAAAAAGATTGGACTTCCGGGCTAAATATCATTCGAAAGGATGAGTATGAAATACTGGAATGTAATCAAAAATGAGCTTGACGTCACAACGTCACGGTTGTTATACAGCGGCGTTATGGGCACCAACAGCATTACATTAGTTGTATGTACCGTACTCATCAATTACGGCTCAGAGATAATCAATAAATCAAAGACAAAGACCATTCACTAATCATCATTAGTAACGCTAATTTCTATTAAATATTGTGACTACTAAAATATGGGATGTGATTATTGTAGGTGGCGGTCCGGCCGGGCTGAATGCTGCATTGGTTTTAGGTCGATGCAGAAGAACAGTTTTACTGTTTGATGATGGTAAACCCCGCAATGCGGTATCTCGTAAACTTCACGGTTTTCTGAGCCGCGATGGAATAGATCCTGCAGAGTTACGCAAAATTGCGCGCTCGCAATTATCCCAATATCCAACCGTTACCCAGCAAAAAAAACGTGTAGTAAAAGCTTCTGTTATTACAGATGGCTTTGCCGTGGAAACCCAGGATGGCGAAACTTTTAAGTCACGAAGGCTGCTTTTGGCTGGAGGTGTTGTGGACATACTCCCGGAACATCCAGGTTTTCGCGAGCTTTATGGCATTGGGGTTTTCGTATGCCCTTATTGTGATGGTTGGGAAATGCGCGATAAACCCATAGCGGTATATGGCCGAGGAGATGACAAGGGCGCAGGCTTGGCGCTGGAAATGCAACTGTGGAGTGACGATGTCGTATTGTGTACCGATGGACCAGCCGATTTGAGTCAGGAATCTAGGCAGCAATTAGAAAGGAACCATATTCCTATCAGGGAGGAAAAAATCTCTCATCTGGCTTACGATGAGCTTAAAGAGCCTTATGAGACTTCTTTTGAGATTATTTTTGAATCCGGTAAATCGCTCAATCGCAACGCGATATTTTTCAACACTACCAGATTGCAATCGAATGATCTTGCAACCCAGCTTGGATGCGACACCTGCGACCCTAAAGCTTGCAACATAGACAATAACAAACAAATGACCAATGTAGCGGGGTTATATATCGCTGGCGATTCTTCTGGTGGAGTGTTACAAAGCATCGTCGCAGCGGCAGAAGGCGTTAAAGCAGCGATAGCGATAAACACTGCGTTATTGAATGAGATGTTTATATAAGCATAAAGGATGTATAACCACTTAAAATTTTCTATTTACGCTAAACAGTTTTCGATTTTTTCTGATGTATTGGTTACATTAGGCGTAGTTGCGATTTTTGCTATGTTGTTTGGTTGTGTAGATTCATTCAATTCATCTCGTTGTGTTATGCATCGATTAGTGATGGATTGATACACTTTTAGTACAT
>DATHWX010000019.1:0-41404 GCA_035460225.1 Methylotenera sp. | reverse complement strand
TTACACATCAAGACCCAGGTTTCCTTGATATCGTGGTCAATAAAAGTCCTGAAATCACGAGAATTTACTTACCGCCTGATGTGAATTGTTTACTTTCAGTAGCCAATCATTGCTTAAACAGTACCGATTACATTAACGTCATCGTCTGCGATAAACAAAAGCATTTGCAATATCTTAATATTGCTCAGGCGGTTGAGCATTGCTCCAAAGGAATAGGAATCTGGGATTGGGCAAGTAATGAGGGTGCTGACGAACCTGATATCGTTATAGCTTCAGCCGGAGATATCCCAACAAAAGAAGCCTTAGCCGCAACTGTATTATTGCGTGAGCATTTTCCTGAATTGAAGATTCGATTTGTGAATGTAGTGGATTTGTATAAATTGACCCCAGAAGCTGAGCATCCCCACGGACTTTCTGATGAAGCTTTTGATAACTTATTTACAAAAGACAAACCTATTATTTTCAACTTTCATGGTTATCCATACCTGATTCACCGACTTACTTACCGAAGGAATAATCATCACAATCTGCATGTTCGAGGTTACAAAGAGAAGGGGAACATTAATACACCTTTAGAGTTAGCTATTCAAAATGGTATAGATCGATTTAGCCTAACTATTGATGCTATCAATCGTATTCCAAGTTTGCAGGGCAAACATAAGATTATTCAGGAAAAACTACGTAATAGACAGATTGAATGTCAAAACTATGCCTATGAGTACGGGATAGATTTGCCTGAGGAAGATTGCTGGATATGGCCATATGAACATACTCACAATTAATACCGGATCATCTAGCCTTAAAGCGAGTTTATTCACTTCAGATGGAAACCGTCAAAACTATCATTACAAACATCTAGCAAATACTGATTTACGCAGTTATTCCCAATCCTTAACAAAATTGCTCAGTGAGTTAGGTAACAATAAACCAGATGTTGTAGGTCACCGTTTCGTTTATGGTGGAGAAATTAATGGGGAAGTATGTTCTTCCCCACGCTCCATTGATGAAGTGGAATATGCAAGACTTGAGGATAATAGCCATTACGCTCCACTGCATATGCCTTTTAACTTACTCGGGGTTGATTTTTGTAAAGCTAATTTCAACTGTCCTCAGATTGCTGTTTTTGATACATCCTTCCACTCAACTTTACCTGAAATGGCTTATCGTCTTCCTATCCCGAATGAGTTTAAATTAAGGCGGTATGGGTATCACGGGATTAATTA
The DNA here is from genome assembly GCA_035460225.1 of Methylotenera sp. GTDB lineage: Bacteria > Pseudomonadota > Gammaproteobacteria > Burkholderiales > Methylophilaceae > Methylotenera. Next base: position 40,181 of record DATHWX010000019.1, on the reverse strand, counting down.
TGCGCATATAGCCCATGAATTACCAAAGTTGATTGGTGCAAAGGCAAATGGTCGTATTGTAGTTGCCCACCTTGGTAATGGTGCGAGCTTGTGCTTATTGCATAATTTAAAGTCAATAGACACCACAATGGGCTATAGCACAGCGGGTGGCATCCCCATGGCTACACGCAGTGGGGATTTAGACCCAGTTGTTATGTTAGAGCTAGCTAAACATCTCAACAATGCCGACCTTACCGACCTTGTATATAAAAAAATGGGATTACATGCACTTTCCGATGGAGAAAGTAGTGATATGTCGGAGCTATTGGTAAGCAAAACCGAAAGTGCAAAGTTTGCTGTAGATTTCTTTGCACTGCAAGTGCGAGCTGCCATAGGCAGTTATGCTGCTAAAGCGGGTGGTATAGATGGACTCGTATTTACAGGTGGAATTGGTGAGAATTCATCACATGTAAGGGCGTTGATTTGCAGCGATATTGCGTTTCTAGGGTTAACCTTAAGTAGCAAAGCAAATAAAGTCCATTCAGCGACACTTCACACAAGCGCATCAAAGCCAATGCTCATTATTCCAGCAGATGAAGAAGCGGAAATTGCCAGATTAACTGCAAAATTATATGGCTTAACTATCCCATAGCCAAATAGAGAGAATTAAGTAAAGTATATAACCTAGTCATAGGGTCATTTAACTTATGAAGTTCATCTAGAACAATACAATTTTATGCTTTTTGGCAAAGTTTCAAATGATTTAGGGTAATCCAATCGAAGTTCTACGCGTGCTTAAATGATAGGGATGCAAAATGATTTTAAACACAATTAAATCAAAAGTTCTTAATAGCTGTTGGTTGTGTTTCTAGGATAGCTTTGGCGGGTGAGTGAAAACTCACCCGTTTTTATTTGATATGCAACCTGGCATTTAACTGATCAATTACTTCCGCCCAATCAGCGTCTTTCAAAATTTCTTCACGTAAAAACGCGGCTTGAGATGGCGTCCAGAAAGGCGCTTCTGATAGCGATAAGCTGCTATCCAAATGCTTATGAGTGTTGATGAAGTGATCTATCTCCATATCATCGGACTGTAATCCTAGTTGCGCGAATAGATTGTTGATTGTGTGTAATGATGATTCCATAATGACCTCGATTCTGATTACTTATTGTAAACCTTAAAGTAACATTGCATTGACATGAACCCCGATGACTTACAAAAACTAGTGACGCTAGAGATGCCCTACGGTAAATACAAAGGTCGCATACTTGCAGATTTGCCGGGTAATTACCTTAATTGGTTTGCGCGTGAAGGGTTCCCAGCAACTGAATTAGGCCGTTTGTTACAACTGATGCAAGAGATTGACCATAATGGCTTATCACCATTGTTAGCGCCTCTCAGGCCGCATAATAAACCCCATCAGTAGTCCTTATCTACCATAGACAAAGCCTTTACCTTGGCGCATCATTGAATTTAGATTCAAACCATATTTAAAAAAAGATTGGGGAATTTCATGTCTGAACATACTTACAAACTCATCGACCTCGTTGGTTCATCACCTATCAGTTCTGACGAAGCCATTAAAAACGCAATTGCTAAGGCTTCGCTTACTGTTAAACATATCAGTTGGTTCGAATTGGTGGAAACGCGCGGTCATATTGTCGATGGTAAGGTCGCTCATTTTCAAGTCACCATCAAGGTTGGTTTTAGAATAGAAGACTAATCGCTATTAACAAATAGCTTAATTCGATGATTTAGAAACGCTAGTTTTGATCCAGTAATCCGGCTTGCCGCTGCTTGGTTCAAACACTTGCATGTCTTTGCGGCTTAAATTGGTAATGGCTTCATCAAAAGATACCTTGGTCTTTTCAGCTTCTATTTTTGTGATTGGCTCGGCGTATTTAAGCCAGGCAGGGTTTACTTTGTAACCATTGTCTTGCATGCAGATGGCAATGACATTGGCTCTTTTGCTGATACGTTCTAGTTTTTGAAACTCTATGATGGGGATGTCTTTCGCTACAGCCCTGTCGCCAAAGTCTAAGCACTTATAACCGATTTTCTGGATTTGCTGCTGTTCAGGTGTGAGCGCTGTTTTAGCGTTATCGCCATGATGATTGTAAATAAAATAGGCCGCACCTAAGCCAATGATTCCGAAAATAACGAGGTAAAGTTTTTTCAATTTAGTCCAATCGACAAACTCACTAGTTTTAACTTTATCCTATTTTTCCGTGAGTTAAAATAATAAAACCGCCTAATGGCGGTTTTATTATTAGCAGACTTAGTTATTTTTTAGCTGGTGTGGCTTCTTTAGCCATAGGCGCTTTTTTATCTTTAACTACTTTCGGTGCGCATGAGCCGCCTTTATGGTGTGGGCCTGTGCCGCCAGTGAGCACTTCACCTTTTGGACAGGCCATGGCTAATGATGTAGCGAAACCGAATGCAAGCACAACTACGAACGATACTAATTTTTTCATGATTTAAAATCCTAATGGTTGGTGAATAAAAGCCTTACTGCACTTTCACTTTAATCCCCAAACCTTACGTAAACCTGACATGCATTAAGTTGAATTGTTATTCACTTTTACGGACTTACTTAGTATATTGAACAGATGTCACTTGTATGCATAGCAACCAATACCGAATGGAAATTTTGAAAACTTACTTTACAAAAATATGGGCCAAGCTAACAGAGCTGTACGGCAATAGCATCATTCATTTCTTAGCTTGGATGTTAGGATTGGTTGCAATTTTATGCGTGGTGTTACTGACGTTTATTAACACGGCCGCTCCCACTAGCTTAACCATGGCAGCCGGTGAGGATGGCAGTGTCTATCAGAAATATGCCTTGAAGTATCAGAAAATACTGGCAAGGCAAGGCGTCACCCTTACGATCATTCCTTCTAATGGCTCAATTGAAAATCTCAATAAACTCACTAATAAACAAGTAAAGGTGGATGTTGGTTTCGTTCAAAGTGGCGTCTCACAGGATATTAAAATAGATAAGTTAATGTCCTTAGGCAGCGTGGCTTACCAGCCGATATTTGTTTTTTACAGAGGTGAAAGCAAAGACTCAATCGCTGACTTTGCAGGACATAGGCTCAATATTGGCGAGCCTGGTAGCGGTACTCACGCACTGGCGCTCACAATGCTAAAAGAGAATGGCATTTTACCGGGAGCTGATACCAAGTTAATAGAAACACCAAGTGCCAATCCCGTGAATGACCTATTGGAAGAAAAAATTGATGCCATTTTTGTGATGGGAGATTCAGCCTCTGTAGACCTGATTAAAACTTTGGTGAAAACGCCGGGAATCAATATCTTTAATTTCGCGCAGGCTGATGGCTACACCAAACGCATCAAGTACTTGCATAAATTGGTGTTGCCGGAAGGCTCTCTCGATTTAGGTAAAAATATCCCGGTGAATGATTTAAACTTGGTTGCGCCTACTGTTGAACTCATTGCGAGGAATGACTTGCATCCCGCGCTTTCTGACTTGCTGTTGGATGCAGCACAGGAAGTGCATGGCAAAGGTGGCTTATTTGTAAAAGCAGGTGAATTCCCTAATCTCACCACGCAGGAGTTTCAGGTGAGCGCTGATGCTATTCGGTACTACAAATCAGGTAAGAGCTTTTTATACCGCGATTTTCCATTCTGGATGGCCAGCTTTATCAACAGGATACTGGTTATCATAGTGCCACTACTATTGATTTTGGTGCCGGCAATCAAATTAGCACCTAGCGTATACCGTTGGAAAATCCAGTTGGCTATTTATCCTTTTTATAGAGCATTGTTAGAACTTGAGAAGGATGCCTTTGGGGCTAGTTTAAATGAAACACGCCGCCAGAAAATTATGGATGAGCTAGACCAACTGGAGGCCAAGCTCAGCAAAATCAAAATTCCTGCGGCCTTTGCGGATATGTTTTATGGCTTGCGCGGGCACATCAACTTTGTGCGTACTCGGCTTTTAGCTGAACAAATTGTTGAAGATAGTGAATAAGTTAAATCCAGTTATTCCAATTAATGAAGACCTTTTGTTTAATTAACATTTGTATCATTCAGCCATTGCTAGCCAATTGCTGTCATTGTTAATTCAACAAGGTGGGAAACTCTTGTGAAGACAACGCCTTGCTGAAAAAATAGCCTTGTCCTTCCCTGCAATTGGCAGTTTTGAGAAAGTCGAGTTGTTGTTGAGTTTCAATGCCTTCAGCCACTACGCAGTGTTTAAGGCTGACCCCCATTGCGATGATGGCGCTGACAATAGTTTCACCGGTGCCGTCTACAATATCTCTAACGAAAGATTGATCGATTTTAAGTGTATCAATAGGGAAATTGCGTAAATAGCTCAAACTTGAGTAACCGGTACCAAAATCATCCACGGCAATTTGTAGTCCCATCCCTTTAAGCTCATGCAAGATGTCGGTTGTTTCGATGTCCTGCATCAAACCACTTTCAGTGAGCTCCAACTGCAAATAACGTGGGTCTAAACCAGTATCGTGCAGAACATCCTGAATGCCTGGCACGAAATCTTTATTATGGAATTCTGTAGCAGATACATTCACGGCGATTTGTTTGATATCCATACCGCCTTTTACCCACTCTTGAGTTTGCCTGCATGCCTCGTGCAAAACCCAATGGCCGATAGGCAAGATGATGCCGCAATCTTCTGCAACATTTACAAATTCTAAAGGGTAAATCAGCCGGTCTTCGAATCTTTGCCAGCGTAGCAAGGCCTCGGCACCGGTAATAAGCCCGGTTTCAAGATTGACCTTAGGCTGGTAGTGCAAGATGAACTCTTCATGTTGCAGGGCTTGGTGCAACGCCTGCTCGATAGACTGCCTGGCAACTGCTCGTAAATTCATATCCGGGGTAAACATTAGCGAACGGTTACGCCCTCTTTTCTTGGCTTGATACATCGCGGTATCTGCATCTCTCACCAAAGTTTCAAGCGTTTGAGAGCTTTCCGGGAATAGGCTAATACCAATACTCATGTTCACATGCAGCATATGGCCATTAATATGATGAGGCGGAACCATCGCTAATTTCAATTTTTCTGCAATAGTGATGGCGTCTTGGTCATCTTTTACTTCACTCAATAGCACAACGAATTCGTCACCCCCGTAACGGCTCACCGTATCAGAAAGCCGCACACAGGCCTGCAAGCGTTTGGCAACGGATTGCAGTAGTTGGTCACCAATTGCATGGCCTAAAGAGTCGTTGATATTCTTAAAGTGATCCAAATCCAGAAAAATAAGCGCAACTTGGTGGCTATATCGTCTAGCGAAAGATATTGATTGTTTGAGCCTATCATTGAGCAATAGGCGATTCGGCAGATCGGTAAGAACATCGTGCTCTGCCATGTGGGACATTTGCGATTTGGCTTGCTCTGCTATCTCCATCATGGTTTGCGCGCGCACTGAGGCCAAGACTAGATTCTGGTTGGCTTCACGCAAGTGGGATTGTATGAGTTTGTGAGAAGCTAAATTATCTGCATTCTCTTTTTTACATATATGCAGTGCTTGCTCAAGGCCAGTGATTGTAGTTTGCTGTTCCTCAAGCTTTTTCACCAATGTTTCTGGATCAAAGTCTTCAATATTAATTTGCATAAGCTGACCTAGCTGACAATGAAGCATGAATATCTGGTGCGAGAAAATAATATGAGTTTTTCATCATTAATTCTCTGCCGTATCGGCTATTAATACAGGAGTTAGTAAACGCTGTGTCAAGGGTTCGCCAATCAAGGAAGCTAATAATTGGCTAAATGTAGATAGTAATTTATAACTGGCTTTGCTGAGGAGATTTGAATCACGTCCTTCAAAAGACTCCAAAAATAACTGAATCTGTGTTGCGCTGCTGGATGTATTATCGGCAAGGACTATCCACGGAAATTCTTTGTTAGTGAGATATAAAGAACGGCTAAAAACGACTTCGGTTCCCCGGTCGCCGATAATAGGCTCAAGCCGCCCTACAACTTCTTGCCACAGCGTCACTATCGCATCGCTAACAAAGCGCACGTCAGAGGATTTATCAATACGTAGTGCCAAGCTATATTGAATGGCCTCATCGATTTTGTATTGCCTCATGTTTTGTATCACTTTCTAAATCATTACTCACATTACAGCAGCAGGGTGGTGCGCGGACTTTTAATGAAATTAGCTAATACAATCACAGTCTTACTAGCATAAAAATATTAGTGATTGCAGGTACAGTTGTATGTTCTTTAACACACATAAGAAAATATACAATTAATGACTCGTTTAAGATTGGAATTGCATTTAGCATATTGTTTATTAAGGAAATATTTTTGTAGAATGATTTTTCTCCACAAGACGTAAATAAAATCTTACATAAAAATCAGATTGGTCCTATAAAGTCTAGAAGTGTGTAACGGTAATCTGAACTTGTCGTTTCACCTTATGAACCTTGGGGCTCATCTCTCGGGACGATAAAACGGCAGCTTAAGGCTGCCGTTAACTTTTCTGGAGATCCTCATGGCAATTGAAAAATACCAATCCTGTATAGACGCATGCAAAAAAGTCATTACTGCATGTGAGGCCTGCGCAGAAGCCTGCAGAAGCGAAGGAAACGCAGCGATGATGAAGCGCTGTATTGGGTTAGACACAGATTGTGCAGAATTCTGCAAACTGGCAGTCAGGTTCATGGAGCGCGACAGCGCCTTTACCTCACTGATCTGTGAGGACTGCGCTGAGATCTGTCGCGATTGTGCGGATGAATGCGCCAAACATAAAATGCAGCACTGCAAAGACTGTGCTGAAGCCTGTTATGTATGTATGGACGAATGCCTGAAGATGGTCTCAGTTTTTGTCTAGCGTGTATTCGCTAGTATTTAATTTAAGCTTATTCGTCTTTAGGGCCTAAAAAATCCGGCTTACCAAGTTGCACGCCATTGTGGCGAAGGATGTTGTAGGCTGTGGTGACATGGAAATATACATTTGGGTAAACCCAGCTTAGCAAATAGGCTTGCCCCTTAAAATGCATATCCACTTTGCGTACATTTATGACGATATCTTTTGTATCTGCGCCCTCAAATTGCTCTGGTTTAATAGTGTCTAAAAATGCGATGGTTTTGGCAATACGCGCTTGCAATTGCTCAAATGTAGTTTCAGCATCCTCGTATTTCGGAATATCCACCCCCGCCAGCCTAGCGACACCGCCTTTACTCATGTCTGTGGCAATCTGAACCTGGCGCGTCAATGGGAACATATCTGGAAAAAGACGGGAATTTAACAGTACAGCGTGCTCTATTTTTATACTATCGGCATATTCTTCACCCTTTTTAAGGACAAAAGAAAGATTAGTAAGCGCGCGTTTTAAGGGTGCGACGGTTGCATCGTAAAGAGTGAACATGTATGAATACCTAAGCGATCAAAAGCTTAATCATACATGTAGCGACGCGACCAAGGGATAGTATCTGCCATGCGGTCTACTTTATGGCATACCAGTTGGTAAATAGACATCTGGTCATGCATAAAAGAGTAAGCACAGCCTGCTAGATACAGGCGCCAAGCACGGTAACGCTCCTGGTCTATATGTTGTTTAACTGCATCGGCATTTTTCTCAAAGTTATCTGCCCAGATAGAAAGCGTACGGGCATAATGCCGGCGCAGGTTTTCGGCATCAAACACTTCAAGACCACCTTCCTGTAAAGCGCTAATGGCTTGCCCTACGTGCGGCAGTTCGCCATTGGGGAAAATATATTTATCGATAAAATCACTCGCACCCAAATTGGTGTCTTTCATATCCGTGCTGACTGAAGTAATACCGTGATTCATGGCAATACCGTCATCCTCCAGTAAGTCATGAATGATACGGAAGTAAGCTACCAAATGTTTACGGCCGACATGCTCAAACATGCCTACGCTGGTAATGCGGTCAAACTTTCCACTTACATCGCGGTAATCCTGCAGGCGAATCTCGATGCGGTCTTCCAATCCTGCGGCTTTAACATGTTCTTTGGCTAACTCACATTGGTTTTTAGAGAGCGTGATGCCTACACATTTAGCATCAAACTTTTCAGCAGCGCGTAATACCAGCGCACCCCAACCACAGCCGATATCAAGCAGCGTTTGATTCGGCTGCAACTGTATTTTAGTGAGGATATGATCAATCTTCTTGATTTGCGCCGCTTCCAGCGTTTCATCGCCATTTTCAAAATACGCGCATGAATAGACCATGTTCGGGTCTAGCCATAGTTTGTAGAACTCATTGGAAACGTCGTAATGAAACTGGATAGATTGCAGGTCGCTTTTGCGTGTATGGGGGAAATAATCCGTCAAAAAGCTTAATTTGTTTACATGGACGCCACGCGCAATAGAAAACCCCAGTTCGATAATATCGCTGAGCTTGCCTTCAAAATCCACTTTGCCTCGTACATAGGCCTCGCCTAGTTTGCTCATGCTGGGTGCCAGCAGGTCGGAGATAAAACTGGGGTCTTTAATATGAAGGGTGACGGGTGGCGCTTCGAAATGGCCTAAATCAAGGTGTTGGCCATTCCACAACACAAAGCGTGCCTGGATATTTGAGTGCTCTCGTACTTTTGCTGCCCACTGCAATAGCTTTTTCTGCAACATGATCGCGTCCAATCATTGTGAAAAAATAACTACAAGTACAGACAACCGGGTTTTACAAAAGTTACATCAAACGGCAAATCATTGTATTTAATGCAGCTGGTTAAGTTCCAGCTTGCGCAGTTTCGGTGCTAGTTTAGCCGTGATACCTACAACACTCAGCGTCATGATGCCGCCGAATATCACAGATGGCACCAAACCCAATAAGCGTGCGGCTAAGCCGGATTCAAACGCACCTAATTCATTAGACGAACCGATGAAGATACCATTAATGGCAGAAACACGGCCGCGCATGGCATCTGGTGTTGCCAATTGCATAATAGTTTGGCGCATCACTACGGAAATACCGTCCAACACACCGGAAAGCAACAATATAAACGCGGCTAGCCAGAAATAGGTTGTAAGCGCAAAGCTGATGATGCAAATACCGAAACCCGCAACCGCTCCTAATAACCAGCGCCCGGCATGTTTATTGATTGGATACCGTGTGAGCCATAAGCCGGTAAAGATTGCGCCCACCGCGGGCGCGGCCCGCAATATGCCTAAGCCTTCTGGGCCTAAGTGGTAGACGTCTTGAATGAACGCTGGTAATAAAGCCACGGCCCCGCCGAATAGCACCGCGAACATATCCAGGGAAAGCGCGCCCAAGATAATCTGGTTACTGAACACAAAACGTAAACCCTGGGCGATGCTGGTAAATACGGTCGGGCTATCCTCTTCGGCAACGGGTTCTTTTACCTTAAGCGACCACATGGCGATTGCAGAACCTACGCATAAGGCGGTGGCGACGGAATAAGCAGTGCTCTTGCTGGCAAACCCGACCAATAGCCCGCCGATTGCCGGACCAAATACCAAGCCAGCCTGAAATATGGCACTGCCGATACCGGAAGCGCGGGCATATTCTTCACGCGGCAAAATGATAGCGAAAAGCGTGCTATAACTAGGTGCGATAAAAGCACGGGCAATGCCTGTAAAGGTAATAGAGCCATAGATCCATAAGCTGGCATTACCACCGATCCAGCCCATTGATAACGCAGTCAGGGTAAATGCATTAATGGCTAATAGCGTACCAGCCAGCATGCCGAAAAAGCGCCGTGAACATAAGTGGTCAACGGCGTGGCCAGCAAAAAGCGCACTGGCGAAATATGGAATCACCTCTGCCAGGCCGATTAAACCTAAGGCCAAGGTATCGTGAGTAATTTCGTAGATGTGCCAGCCTACTACTACCGACATAATCTGGTAGGCCAGTACGATCTGGATACGGAACGTTAAAAGTTTAAGAAAAGCGTAGTTGTGGTTACGGAAAATCTGGTTCATGTAAGGGGCTAATTATTATTTATTGCAATAAACGACTATTTTAATGGTTAGCGGCGATATTGCCTAAATGATTGTAAATGCCGTTGTGTGACTGAATCTCTGCTAATAAATTCTATGGCTTAATGCTACTTTGGTATTTATTGGGAAATATTTGCAGCCATGGGTTAAAGCTCGGCATTGCATAGGTTAAAATCAGTTGTTAGTGCAGTGAATAAGGTAGTAAGCGTGCTAATACCACGCCGATGAGTCGTCATTGACCTAGTGTGACTCTGCCGATATAGATTAGGCGCACTAACCCTATCAGTTTCTTGGCTATGCAATCTCAAATCCAAGCATTCATAGATTTAAGCACAGCACCATAGATTAACTGTGCAATCAACTGGCAGGCTCTAGTCATCCCATCTAACACTATGTTAGTTCTTACAGTAGTGATAAAAAAGCCATTAGTTTACAATCAGCGAAACAGTCTTGCTCTGTCTCTATATTAACTGTTAGGTATTTATGAGAAAACTCTCTAGCTGTAGCTTTTTTCTAGGGTTATTTTTTTCCTCGTTAGCTGTTGGAGCTGATTTTACCGGCACTTGGTCGATTGATTTACGTTCAACGCAAGAAAAGAAAAATAACGCCGAATGTGGCACTGCTTCCTTTGCGCTAACTCAGCAGGCCGATAGCACTGTCGTAGGTGTTCATCAGTTTTCTACAGTAGGTTGTGGTCGAATAAATGAAGGCAGTTCCATCGAAGGCAAAGCAAAAGGCTTGGTAGCTATTCTGGTCATTACCAGCGGGAGAAATAATGCCGTCGTGAAAGGAAAGGCTACGCTCAAAGACGGCAAACTCTATTGGCATGTTCTTAAAGAACTCTCACCGGGTGACCCGCCAAACGATGGTCTAATCTTAGGTGACTCAGTGCTAGAAATTGAAAAATGAAAATACCTAACCCATCATTCAAGCGGGACTGGCTAAATCCAGTTCCTTAATTCAGACGTTAGTGCAAACTGCCAGCTATCTGCTTACAACGCCAAGTTTGCGTATTATTGATTTCTTTAAACATGGCATCCCTTGTCTTTACTTAGTTTTACACATATTTACTCAATTTATCCGTACCCTCAAGTCAGTTTAGGTCAAAATAGGCGAAACAGGTGGCGCTAGTAAATATTAGGCACGGAACTCTAAGAGGGCATCATGACAACTCAACAAGAAATTGATAATACAGTTGCAAAAGACCAGAGTAAAAAAGAAAAATCGGATTTAAGGAAGCTCTTAAAACCACTTATATTTTTAGCAATATTAGGGCTCTTTGCTTTTTTCGCGTTCCGCCATTACAGCAATAGTGCTAATACCAAAGCTGAAGAGCAGGCAAAGAAAGGCGCTAAACAGACTGCAACCGTTACTGCGTTAGCCGCCAAAGTGGCTGACATCAATATGTATTTGAATGCGATAGGGACAGTGATTCCGCGTAGCAATGTCATTGTAAGAACGCGTATTGATGGGCAGTTAATGCGCATTCTGTTCAATGAAGGCCAGTATGTAAAACAAGGTGAATTACTAGCGGAGATTGATTCGCGGCCTTACCAGGTACAGCTGGCGCAAGCGCAAGGGCAGTTGGCAAAAGACCAGGCCTTACTCAAAAATGCTCAGCTGGATTTGGATCGTTACAAAACCTTATTAGCACAAGACTCAGCGCCAGAGCAGCAAGTAGCAACGCAGCATTCTTTGGTGAATCAATATCTTGGCACTATTCAAACTGACCAAAGCCAGATCGATAACGCTAAATTACAGCTCACCTATACCCGCATTACCGCACCTATCAGTGGACGTATCGGTTTACGCCAAGTAGATGCGGGCAACATTGTCCATCAGTCTGACACGAACGGGATTCTGAGCATTGCAGAAGTGAAACCTATCTCGGTCATATTTTCTATTCCGCAAGATAACCTTTCATCTGTGTTAAGTCCCATGCGTAAAGGCCAAAAATTGGCGGTCACAGTTTATGGACGTGATCAACAAAAGAAATTGGCGGAAGGTTTTCTCTTAAGTGCAGATAACCAAATTGATACAACAACGGGCACCGTAAAACTAAAAGCACAGTTTGCCAACGAGGATGAAAGTTTATTCCCGAATCAGTTTGTCAATGTCAGGGTTTTACTGGGGGTCAATAAAGATGTGTTAGTAGCGCCTAGTGCAGCTATTCAACGAGGCTCACAAGGCACCTTTGTTTATGTGGTGCAGCCAGATCAAACGATTAGCGTGAAACCCGTAAAAGTGATTGTGACCGAAAATGAATCTTCATCAATTGAGGGTGATGTTAAAGCTGGGGATTTATTAGTGACGGATGGTGCAGATAAGTTACGAGCCGGTGCCAAAGTGAAGTTAGCCGATAAAAAAGCTAATGCCGATGCATCTGATACAGCGGGTGCAAAGTCAGCTGGCAGCCAACGTCGTCATAAACGGCCGACTACAGAATGATTAAGTCAAACCCACATTTCAATACGCATGAGTTAGGGGCTTAGCGATGAATCCTTCACGCCTCTTTATCATGCGTCCAATAGCGACCTCGCTATTGATGATTGCGATATTACTGGTAGGGATATTAGCGTACCGCTTACTACCTTTATCAGCCCTGCCAGAAGTAGATTACCCAACAATACAAGTGACTACCTTATACCCTGGTGCTAGCCCGGAAGTAACGACATCTTCAATTACTGCACCGCTGGAACGTCAGTTCGGACAAGTGCCGGGATTGAAACAGATGTCATCAAGCAGCTCTGGCGGCGCATCAGTGATTACGCTTCAGTTCAGCTTAGATCTGACTTTAGACGTTGCAGAACAAGAGGTACAGGCCGCTATTAACCGCGCAGGCAGCTTCTTGCCGAGCGACTTGCCTATGCCACCTATCTACAGCAAGGTGAATCCGGCCGATGCCCCAATCATGACGCTGGCGATTAGTTCTGCAACTTTGCCTTTGCCGAGCGTGGAAGATTTGGTTGATACGGGTATAGCCCAGAAAATATCACAGCTTACTGGTGTAGGGTTGGTCAGTTTGAGTGGCGGCCAACGGCCAGCGGTCAGGATTCAAGTCAACCCTAAAGCGCTTGCTGCCAATGGTTTAAGTATTGATGATGTCCGTAACTCTATTGGCGCTGCAAATGTAAATCAGGCAAAAGGGAGTTTTGATGGGCCTCTACAGGCATCTACTATTGATGCTAATGACCAGCTGAAAACTGCCGCCGAATATCATGACCTTATCTTGGCGTATCGCAACGGTGCTGCGATTCATTTAGGTGATGTGGCTGATTTAGTCGATGGTGCTGAGAACAATCGCCTTGCGGCATGGGGCAATGATAAAACGGCCATTTTGATTAATATTCAACGGCAGCCGGGTGCCAATGTGATTGAGGTGGTCGATCGCATTAAGCAATTGTTACCAGATTTAAAAGCAAATATGCCGCAGTCAGTAGAAGTGAAAATACTGAGCGACCGTACCACCACTATTCGCGCTTCTGTGCATGATGTGCAATTTGAGTTGATGTTGGCCGTGGTGCTAGTGGTAATGGTGATTTTTGTATTTTTACGTAATGTCCCTGCCACCATCATCCCGGCGGTTGCCGTGCCATTGTCCTTGGTTGGTACATTCGCAGTAATGTATGTTGCGGGATTCAGCATTAACAATCTAACCTTGATGGCATTAACTATCGCAACTGGTTTTGTGGTTGATGATGCGATCGTGATGATAGAAAACATCTCACGTTATATTGAAGAAGGCGACGCCCCACTGGAGGCCGCACTCAAAGGTTCTAAGCAGATCGGCTTCACCATTATCTCGCTGACGGTTTCACTGATTGCAGTATTGATTCCTTTGCTGTTTATGGGCGATGTGGTGGGACGGTTATTTCGCGAATTTGCCATTACTTTGGCCATTGCGATTCTTATCTCCGCAGTGGTTTCACTTACATTGACTCCCATGATGTGTGCCAAATTACTGCATCACACGCCTGAGGCTGATCGAAGCCGCTTTGACCGCAAAGTCGGCAGCCTATTTGATCGCTTAGTTGCTAAGTATGATAAGTCACTGCTCTGGGTGCTAGATCGCCAACCACTGGTATTAGGGGTAGCGTTCGCAACCTTGGTATTGACGATATTGTTGTATATCTTTGTGCCCAAGGGCTTCTTCCCGGTACAAGATACAGGCATTATCCAAGGGATCTCCGAGGCGCCTCAGTCGATCTCATTTGCCGCCATGTCTGAGCGTCAGCAGGCCTTAGCCAAAGTGTTGCTAGAAGACCCGGATGTTGAGAGTGTGTCATCCTTTATTGGCATTGACGGTGTCAACTTGACCTTGAATAGTGGGCGCTTTTTGATCAGCCTTAAGGAGCATGGAGGCAGGTCAGAAACAGCTTCACAAATCATTGAACGATTACAACCTAAACTCGCAACTGTCTCGGGCATCCATCTCTATATGCAGCCAGTGCAGGATTTGACGATAGAAAGCCGTTTAAGCCGAACGCAGTATCAGTTTACCCTCAAGGATATTGACGCTAAACAGCTCAGCGTATGGGGGCCAAAACTGGTGGATAAACTGAATCAGCAATCGCAATTAGCCGATGTGGCGAGTGACCTGCAAGATCAAGGCCTGCAAGCTTATGTGAATATCGATAAGCAAACAGCTGGTCGCTTGGGGGTGACTACGGCTGCGATTGATAATGCTTTATATAGTGCATTTGGCCAGCGTTTGATTTCTACCATTTTTACGCAATCCAATCTATATCGTGTGGTGTTAGAAGCTAAGCCTGAGTTTCAAATTGGGCCAGAAGCATTGAATGATATTTATGTGACGGGTACAGACGGCACCACAGGCGCGAGCACGCAAGTGCCACTGAATGCGCTTGCCACGATTGAAGAACGCACTACACCGTTAGTCATTAGCCATTTAGGACAGTTTCCAGCGACCACGATCTCATTCAACCTGCGTTCTGGAGTATCGCTCGGTGAGGCGGTCGATGTCATTGAAGCTGCTGAGCGTGAGATAGGGATGCCCGCGAGCATTCAAACTGAATTCCAAGGGGCAGCTTCGGCTTTCCGTTCCTCGCTTAGTAATCAAATATTCCTGATTTTGGCTGCGATTGTCACGATGTACATCGTGCTCGGTGTGCTCTACGAGAGCTTCATTCATCCGGTTACGATATTATCTACTTTACCGTCGGCTGGTATCGGCGCGCTATTGGCACTGATACTTTCTGGCAATGACCTTGGCGTTATCGGCATTATCGGCATTATTTTGCTGATTGGTATCGTCAAAAAGAATGCCATCATGATGATTGACTTCGCACTCGACGCCGAACGCAACGAGGGCAAGTCGCCACGGGAGGCGATTCATCAGGCTTGTTTGCTAAGGTTACGCCCTATTTTAATGACGACCATGGCGGCACTGCTAGGTGCATTGCCATTAATGATAGGCAGTGGCGTTGGTTCTGAGTTGCGCCATCCACTGGGGATTACCATGGTAGGCGGCCTGTTGATAAGTCAAGTGCTGACTTTGTTCACAACGCCAGTGATTTATTTAGCTTTCGATAATGCTGCAAAACGTATCAAAGCATGGCAGGCAAGTCGTGTGGAGTCGCAAACAGGGTCACAAGCAGAGCTATGAGTTTTTCTGCGATTTTCATCCAGCGCCCAATCGCAACGACTTTATTAAGTCTAGGCATCGTTTTGGCTGGGTTGGTTGGGTTGAACTTAATGCCGGTAGCTTCCCTGCCACAAGTGGAATTTCCGGTGATTTCTGTCAGCGCAAATTTACCTGGGGCAAATCCGGAAACGATGGCCTCTAGCATCGCAGCGCCTTTGGAAAAAGCATTCGGGCGTATCGCCGGTGTCAATGAAATGACCTCATCAAGCTCGATGGGCAGCACACGTATCACCATGCAATTCGATTTAAATCGTGACATCAACGGCGCAGCACGCGATGTGCAAGGCGCAATCAATGCGTCACGCACCTTATTGCCTACCGGCATGCCACGTAACCCAACCTATAATAAAGTTACCCCGGGCGGTGCGAGTGTACTGATGTTAGGCCTGACCTCAGATACGATGACACAAGGCCAGATCTATGATGCGGCTTCGACTATTCTTGCGCAGAAATTGGCGCAAGTAACAGGTGTTGGTGAGGTCAATGTAGGCGGTAGCTCTTTACCTGCAGTCCGCATAGACATAGATCCGAATGCATTAAGTAAATTTAATATCAGCCTGGAAGAGGCGCGTGCTGCGTTATCAACCACCAACTCCAATAGACCACGCGGCTCAGTAGAAACGCATGATAAATATTGGCAAATTTATACGAGTGATGAATCAAAAGTAGCGGCTGATTTCAAGCCACTCATCATCGCTTACCGTAATGGTGCCGCCATCCGACTACAGGATATCGCCAATGTCACAGATGCGGTGGAGGATATACGTAACGCTGGTTCGGCAAATGGTAAGCCTGCGATTATCGTCAGGGTTGACCCTCAAGCAAGCGCTAACGTTGTTGCAATTGTTGATAACATTAAAGCACTATTACCCGAATTACGTAATTCCATGCCTGGCGCAATCAAGATGCAGGTACTGGTAGACCGTACTATCAATATACGCGCTTCGCTGCGTGAGATCGCTTTCACTCTTGTAGTCTCTTTGGCGTTAGTCGTCATTGTTGTATTGTTGTTCCTGCGCAATATCAGGGCGACTGTAATTCCAGCGGTAGCGGTGGTGGTATCACTGATTGGGACATTTGCCGTTATTTATCTATGTGGGTTTAGTTTAAATAATTTGTCTCTAATGGCGCTCACGATTGGTACAGGTCTTTTAGTAGATGATGCGATTGTTGTGCAAGAGAATATCGTCAGGCATATGGAAGCTGGCATGAACCGCATGCAAGCTGCTTTGCAGGGTGCACGCGAAGTAGGCCCAACGGTGTTATCAATGAGCTTGTCGCTGATTGCAGTATTTATTCCAATCCTGTTGATGGGCGGTATTGTTGGCCGATTATTCCGGGAGTTCGCGGTCACTTTATCGGTTGCAGTTCTCGTGTCTTTAGTTGTTTCGCTCACACTGACCCCTATGATGTGCGCAACGTTACTCAATCATCACGCAACCACCAAGCCGGGCCGTTTGAACATTGCATGTGAAAAAGTGTTTGTTTGGCTACATGATACTTATGCCAGTAGCTTGGCAGTTGTCCTGCGATATAAGTTGGTCACATTACTGATGCTGATGGCGATTATCGTATTTAACGTCTATCTATATGTGATTGTGCCTAAAGGTTTTTTCCCGCAGCAGGATTCTGGTCGTTTGAATGGGTCTATTCAAGGTGACCAGAGTATTTCATTCCAGGCGATGCAACAAAAGTTGAATCACTTTATCACTATCGTCGGTCAAGACCCTGCCGTACAAGATGTGGCAGGCTTTGTCGGTGGAGGACAACGCAATGGTGGGCAAATGTTTGTAACATTGAAACCAATCTCGGAACGTAAAGTGAGTGCTGACCAAGTAATTGCGCGTTTGCGCGGCAAGCTTTCTAAAGAACCAGGCGCTAAGTTGACGCTACAGTCGGTACAGGATATTCGTATAGGAGGCAGGCAGGGCAATGCGCAATATCAATACACCCTCCAAGGGAGTGATTTGCAAGAACTGCGTTTATGGGGCCCGAAAATCAATAGAGCCTTAAGTCAGATGAAGGAAATCGCAGATGTGAGTAGCGACGAAGCTGATCGTGGTTTGCAGACAACATTAGTGATCGATCGAGAAACAGTCAGTCGTCTTGGTTTGAATATGCAACTCATTGATTCGACTTTGAATAGTGCATTCGGTCAAAGGCAGGTGTCGACAATTTACAATCCACTCAATCAGTATCACGTGGTAATGGGATTAGCCCCAGAGTATTTACAGGGTCCGGATTCTCTAAAAAACCTTTATATCACTTCTCCCAATGGCACTCAGATACCATTTTCAACTTTCAGTCATTATGAAATGACCAATACAGCACTCGGCATCAACCATCAGGGCTTGTATGCTTCTACAACGATTACTTTTAACCTGCAGCCTGGTGTATCGCTGGGGCAAGCGACACAGGCCATCGATGCAACATTTGATCGAATCGGTGTGCCAGCTTCAATTCATGGCGGCTTCCAAGGGGCGGCTAAAGTGTTTCAAGAGTCACTTAAAAATCAGCCATGGCTGATTTTACTGGCAATCTTGACGATGTATATAGTGCTTGGCGTGCTGTACGAAAGCCTCGTTCATCCCATCACCATTCTTTCTACTTTACCTTCGGCTGGGGTAGGTGCTTTGTTAGCATTGATGGCGTTTGGGCAAGACCTTAATCTTATCGGCATGATAGGCGTGATATTACTCATCGGTATCGTTCAAAAGAACGCCATCATGATGATTGATTTCGCTTTGGATGCTGAGCGGCAACTAGGCTTGAACTCCCGTGACTCTATTTATCAAGCTTGCTTGTTACGCTTCCGCCCTATTTTGATGACAACCATGGCCGCAATGCTGAGTGCTTTGCCATTGATGCTCGGTCGTGGCGATGGCGCAGAGTTACGTCATCCGCTCGGTATCTCAATTGTTGGGGGTCTGATTTTTAGTCAGATACTGACGCTATTTACTACACCGGTTATATATCTTTACCTTGATCAAGCGCGTATTTGGTACCAGGGCTTTCGGGAAACTAAGATAGTTAGCCAAGAAACGTTACTGGTTAAGAATTAATACAACACTATTTGGATAAGTCGTTATCAAAATTGGATTAAATATGAAGTACATCAATATAAAAAATTTAGTACTGAGTGTATTGGCATTAGCCATCTCTGCCTGTATGGTTGGCCCGGATTATGTGAAACCAGAAACCGTACAACCTGCGTCCTTTAAAGAGGCTACTGGTTGGAAAGTCGCTGAGCCTAAAGATAATGTCATTCGTGAAAAATGGTGGCAGTTGTTTAATGACACCGAGCTCAATACGCTGGAAGATCAAGTGGAAATCTCTAACCAGAATATTGTCGCGGTTAAAGCCCGTTTCCGTCAGGCGCAAGCTTTAGTTGCATCATCGCGTGCGTCATATCTACCAGTCATTTCTGCCAACGCTTCTAAAACCCGTAATCAGCCCTCTGGCACTAGTACCAATACGATTAACGGACCAGCAATCAGGGATACTAATTCGCTTACGCTCAACTTAGACTGGGAAGCTGATATATGGGGTAGGATAGGCCGCACCGTTGAGGCTAATCAAGCAAGCACTGAAGCCACCTCCAGTGATATTGCTGCGGCCCTGCTAAGTGCACAGGCAGAGCTTGCACAGAACTATTTCTCGTTACGCATCGCAGATAGCCAGAAAAAAGTGTTGGATGAAGCGGTGATTTCTTACCAAAAATCATTCGAAGTGACACAAAATCGCTATAAAGCTGGCGTAGTGGGTAAAAGTGACGTTGTACAAGCTGAGACATTACTCAAGTCTACACAAGCTCAGGCTTTTGATTTGGGTATTCAGCGTGCGCAGTTTGAGCATGCGATTGCGCTATTGATTGGCAAAGCACCTTCAGACCTCACTATCGCTCCAACGTCGTTAAGTGTAGCAATACCAGATGTTCCGTTAACTTTGCCTTCCGAATTGCTTGAGCGCCGCCCGGATATTGCGGCTGCTGAACGTCGTGTAGCAGCCGCAAATGCGCAGATTGGTGTAGCGAAAGCTGCCTTTTATCCAAGTTTGTCGCTGTCGGCACTAGGTGGTTATCAAAGCAATACTTTGTCTGATTTGCTATCTTTGCCAAGTCGTATATGGTCGTTAGGCTCAACGCTGGCAATGACCATATTTGATGGCGGTAAACGTCGCGCTTTGAGTGATCAGGCAATTGCTGTGTATGACGAGAATGTTGCTAATTACCGCCAGACGGTATTGACTGGCTTTAAAGAGGTGGAAGATAACCTGGTATCGCTGCGGGTATTGCAGGAAGAACAAAAATTACAAGCCGAGGCACTGGAAGCAGCACGTGTTTCAGAGACTTATACTACCAACCAGTACAAAGCGGGTGTGGTGAGCTATCTGGATGTCGTCAATGTTTACAACACAAGGTTGAATAGTGAGCGCACACTTATTAACTTGCAAGGTACCCAAATGCTGAATAGTGTATTGCTTATCAAAGCACTAGGCGGTGGCTGGTCTATAAGTAAGTAAATCAAGAGCTAAGTAAATCAGGCTAAATAACAATTCAAATTTTATTGATTATTGGATTTAGGCATACAGTTAATTAATAAAAACTTCCTAAAAATTTCATATCAGTGTCAACCTGAGCGCGAAGATTGACGTTTAGCCTTGGGCAAAGAAGTTTCACATCGCTATCGACAACGTGACGCAATCGTGTAAGCTCTCGCTGCCTTTAGCATGCTTGGCATGCAATTAGCGTACTAATCAAATTTACTTAAGGGAATGTTATGAAAAAAGTATTACTCGCCTCATTATTGGCTTTAGCTTTCACAAATGTGGCTTACGCAGATGACCTCGTTGACTCAGCAGTGGCTGACGGTTCTTTGAAAACCTTTGTTGCTGCAGTTAAAGCGGCTGGTTTAGAAGGTACATTGAAAGGCGCTGGCCCTTTCACAGTATTCGCACCGAATGACGCAGCATTCGCTAAATTACCAAAAGCAAAATTAGACGCATTGCTTAAAGATAAAGATGCATTGGCTAAATTGATCAATGCTCATATCGTTGCAGCTAAATTGACTAGCGCTGACGTATCAGCGGGTAAAGTTAAATCAGTTGAAGGCCATGAATTGAAACTAGACGTTTCTGAAGGCATTAAAGTTGATGGCGCAAATGCAGTTGGCGGCGGCGATATTAAAGCTGACAATGGCGAGATCCATATTATCGATTCAGTATTAGTGCAAGGCAAAGCTGGTAAAAAGAAATCTAGCTAATTAAGTTAGCTTGATATCAAAACGGGTAATGACGAAAATCTTACCCGTTTTTTTACGTTTGTTATTTTCGTTATTTAGGTAATTGCCATAAATACCAGCTAGCGATACTACTGTAAGGCCTCCAGGCTTTGCCAATCTCAATAATCTCTTTGCGGTTGGGTGCATGCTCCAATTTTTTCAAGCGCTTGTAACCTTGTACCACGCCAAAATCATCTGCCGGCAGAACGTCCATACGCTCTAAAGTAAACATCAGCAGCATTTCCACGGTCCATCGTCCTATCCCTTTTAAAGCGACCAGGCGATTAATGAGTTCTTCATCAGGCATGGCATCGGCTTCAATGCGGCTAGGCACTAGGCCGCTTAGTGCACCTTCCGCGATTCCTTTGATGGTTTCAATCTTGCGGGCAGAAAAACCGCAGGCGCGTAAAGTATCAAAATCGGTATTCAATAATTCCGTAGGCGTCGGCGGTGTTCCGCCATAAATATTCATAAATCGCTTGATGATCGCATCACCCGCTTTGCCATGCAGTTGCTGGTACGCTACAGCCCTTACCAGGGCTTCAAAAGGCTCACGTTCAGGTCGTGACACAAAGGTGCATGGTCCAACTGCCGCAATCAGTGCTGCCCAATCTGCATCAAGATTGCTTAGGAAATCGGTGGCGGCTTGGTATTTATTCGGTAAGTTCATACTTTGATTATAGCGGTTACAAACGATGGTTTAGACGTTGAATTCAAAAGCAAGGTTCGGAGTGTGCCGCTGCGGAATTGTTGTTAATTTACGCTTTCCAATGTGTATGATATGGAAATCGACATGACAATATTATCTACAAATGCTTTAAAAGTAGCTCGGAAAACGACCGTAGAAGCGGACCCTCGGTGGCTGCGTGTGCAGGATCGAGATCACACTGCGGATGGAAAATTCTATTATTCAGTCAGTACCACAGGTGTGTACTGCAAGCCATCGTGTGTCGCCCGTGCAGCACGGCCAGAGCATGTGCAATTCCATACAACTTGTGCAGATGCAGAGCGTGCTGGTTTCAGGGCTTGCAAACGCTGCAAGCCAGGCCAAGCGGATCTAGCTGAAACGCATGCCAAGCTCATAGCTGACAGCTGCCGATTGATAGAAACCGCTGCAAGTACTTTGACACTTGAGGATTTGGCTACAAAAGCAGGGTTGAGCAGCTATCATTTTCATCGTGTTTTTAAAGCGGTTACTGGCTTGACGCCTAAAGACTATGCCGCTGCTCACCGCGCTAAAAAAATACGCCATGAGCTTAGAAAAAATACTAGTGTGACCGATGCGATTTTCGAAGCAGGTTATCACTCCAATAGCCGTTTCTATGAAAAGTCCGCGGAAGTGCTGGGCATGACACCATCCAATTACAAAGCCGGGGGCAGTAATACGGTCTTGCGCTTTGCAATCGGTGAATGCTCATTAGGCACGATATTGGTGGCGAGTAGCAAGCGTGGTGTTAGCGCGATATTCATCGGCCTGGACCCGGAAGCGCTTATCAAAGACTTGCAGGATGCTTTTCCCCGCGCACAACTGATAGGCGCAGATAAAGACTATGAAGCCTTAGTCGCCAAAGTAGTGGGTTTGATTGAAGCCCCATTATCCAATCAGGAAATCATTCAACATTTGCCTTTGGATATTCGCGGTACCGCTTTCCAGCAACGCGTATGGCAGGCGCTGCAACAAATTCCGTTCGGGAAAACCGTGAGTTATTCCGAACTGGCAGCACTTATCGGCCTGCCCAAAGCAGTCCGTGCAGTAGCTAATGCTTGTGCCGCAAATAAGCTTGCGGTGGCGATTCCATGCCACCGTGTGGTTCGCACTGATGGCAGTCTTTCTGGTTATCGGTGGGGCGTGGAACGCAAAAAAGCCTTGCTGGATTTAGAAAGTAAAGCAAACCAATAATGCAGTTTTTCGATAATCTGCTTCCAGGCAATGATTGGTTTCCAACTAAACATGAGATCGTAAAGGACGCTTATCTGCTGACAGAATTTGCTCTTGCGCATGAAGCGTCAATTCTGAGTGATTTGGCTACAGTGCTTGCACAAGCGCCGTTCAGGCACATGGTCACACCGGGCGGCTTTACTATGTCTGTAGCCATGACCAATTGTGGTTTAGGCTGGGTGACCGATAGAAAAGGCTACCGTTATACAAACCTTGATCCAATCAGCAACCAGCCATGGCCGGCTATTCCTGAATCATTCAAAAATTTGGCAGCAAGTGCTGCGACCGAAGCTGGATTTCTGGATTTTGAACCGGATGCCTGCCTGATTAATCAATATAAAATCGGTGCCCGCATGAGTCTGCATCAGGATAAGAATGAGTTAGATTTTAGCCAGCCGGTGGTATCGGTTTCATTAGGGTTGCCAGCCATGTTCCAGTTCGGTGGACTAGAGCGCACGGATAAAACCATCAAGCTGCCACTTAAGCATAGCGATGTTGTAGTGTGGGGCGGGGAAGCGCGGCTACGCTACCATGGGATACTGCCGCTTAAAACCAATTACCATCCTGCTTTTGGGGATTACAGAATTAATATCACTTTCCGTAAAGCAGGATGATGTCTACTAGCCTTTCAGTTTGAGCTTGATACGGCGCCACATCTGGCACAGCACATTGCCTTCGAGTTTATAGTGCTTATGCAACGGTTGTTTTACTTCCCAGCTTGCCGTCATGCCCGCCGGAAAAGTCACCAGGTCACCTTTGCCAAATTTAACCGGTGCACCGCCTGTAGGTGTAATCACACATTCGCCTTCTAAAATATAGGCGATTTCCTGCTCCGGGAAAGTCCACGGAAATACTGAAACTTCTTTTTGCCAGGTTGGCCATTTGCTGACATTTAATGTATCCAGGCGGGATTGGTGGGGATTTTTTTCTACGGTGATTTGGCTCATGTTGGGTCTTAGTTTATGGAAAAATAAATGGTTCGCTATTCTAGCCTATTAGTAGTTAATTCAATGTAAACCAAGGCTTAAATACCTTATACGCCTAACCATAGTAAAATAGCGCTTTACTAAACATTGGTACTAAATGCAATGCAAGTTGATCTCGCACAAGCGATAGCGCTATTAAAAAGCGGTGAAGTGGTAGCGATTCCCACTGAGACTGTGTATGGCTTGGCCGCAGATGCAAGTAATGACGATGCTTTGCGCAAAATCTATGCAGTCAAAGAGCGCCCATCGAATAATCCGCTCATCGTACATATAAGCGATATCAGCCAGGTAAATGCATGGGCAGCAGAATTTCCACCACTGGCAAGAAAATTTGCAGAAGCTTTCTGGCCTGGGCCTTTTACGATTGTTTTATCTGCACAAACCCACGTTTCTACTATCGTACGGGCAGGTGAGCCCACTGTGGCTCTGCGCGTACCCGCACATCCATTAACTTTACAATTGCTGAAAGACAGCGGTTTAGGATTGGCCGCGCCTTCTGCCAATAAATACACACAATTAAGTCCGACTACCGTGGCTCATGTGACATCAGGTTTAGGAGACGACATTGCAGTATTGGATGGTGGCGCCTGCCAAGTGGGTATTGAATCTACGATTGTAAGCGTTGATAGCGATAGTTGGCGGCTTCTACGGCATGGCATGCTTAGCGAAGCGGCTATTGAAGCCATTGCTGGAAAACCCGCTCTACAAGATAATCAGCCCGTTCCTAAAGTGCCGGGCCAGCATTTATTGCATTATTCGCCGCGTACACCCATGCAGTTATTTGAGGATAGGTCTGCATTGCTTTTAGCTGGAAAAACGATGAATCAAAACCGTATAACATCTGCAGCCCTGCTGATTGGCGATGGAGAAAAACCTGATAGCGAAGTCATCAGTTTGCCCAAGCAGCCGGGCCAAGCTGCCGAACAGTTATATAGTGCTCTACACACTTTGGATAGTTTAAAGGTTGACCAGCTTCTGGTTGAGCTACCACCGGATACGCCGGAATGGGCTGCCTTACGCGACCGCTTAAGCCGAGCAGGATTTAAGGGTTAATAAATTTAAATCAGGCTGATTTATTTAAACATATCACCAAGCTTCGGCAATAGTTTTTTAAATTCTCCTGGCACCTGACCGCCAGGTATCCTATTAGCCAGTTCGTTATTTAACCTGTTCAAAGCTTCCTGCTGTAAAGCTTCCAGGATATTGTCGAATTTACCGTTAAAGAATACGTTAGGCACTTGTTTCAATAAGCCGAATTGCTGGGCAATTTGCAGGGCATTTGCCGGTGAGAAAGCCGCCTGGTTTGCACCGACTTCTACACGGTTGCCTTGATTATTCTCTATATAAGTCGCGCCTTGGAATACTTTGTTATAAGTGCCAGGTTCTGCATCCGGTTTCTTTTCATCAAGCACAGCCACTTCAAAATCCGTTCCGCGAATGCCAATAGTCGCGGTAGGCGTATTGAATTTTACTTTTTGCGGATTTTTCTTACCGATAGCACCGGTAACTGTCCGGAAGCCGCCTTTTATTAATTTGACCAGCAGATTATCGTTATCACTATTTTTATTGTCAAAGCGGTAATCGGAAATAATAAGATTGCTATTGGGACGGATGGCGAACACTGTGCCATCGGTCATTCTCAACAAGATTTCCGCATCCCTCGCGGTGGTAATCTGGTCACCTTGATAGACTTCTGATTTAACTTCTATCGTCTTTTGGCTGCTGCCGCTAATAATTAGGGCACTGCCTTGCAGCCGCTCTACAACACCTGCTAGCTCAAGGGCTGATGCGCCCTGTGCGAGAAACAAAAAAATAAAGCCCAGCAAGATAATGGAAGTTTTTTTAAACATGATGTCCCGGTCATGCAGTCAAATAAAAGATTTGCTGCTTTTAATTTTGGGTTGATTATGGTTAAAGTGTATCTTAAGTCATTAAAATTTCCCATATACGCATGAATCATTGCCGCATGTTGTATACACTGGCAAAATACCTTTTATTTTTAGTGGCCAATATCCATGAATTCATTTTTTAAAGTTTTGTTGCCTGCGTTGATTAGTACACTTTGTTTAGCTGCCTGTAGCAGCATCAGTATTCCAAATCCGTTCAATTCGGGTACCAAAGAACTGTCAGGAGCACCTGCCAATGCTACAGAGTATGTGTGTGACGGGAATAAACGTTTTTATGTGCGTACATTAAATAATGGTAGCGATGCTTGGTTGATTTACCCGGACCATGAAGTGAACTTGGTGAAAAGTGCCGGTAGTGTGAATCTATATACCAGTGGCGCGATTAGCCTTGATATCAACGGGGATTCCACTACCTTAAATGATGGCGAGAAAATCGCTTATACGGCTTGCAAACCGCAGCCGAAAAGCAAAAACTAATATCAGAATACCGAGCTAAAAAATACTAATTTACGGCTTCTGGGGCTTTTAGCTCGTCATCTAAACTTTGCAGCATATCGGTACTGACATCCTTCAAAGTCAGGCGTATTTTTTCAACTTCGGCTTCATTACCTTGCTGGTGCGCCATTAATGCAAGCGCACGCAACGTAGCTGGGTGATTGTTTTTGAGTTTCAAAGCAGTTTGAAAGTCTTTATCAGCATTGGCTTTATCTCCCAATCCTAAAGTCGCCATACCCAGGTAATACCATGCCTCAACGTTACCCGGTTCGCTCGCCGTCCAATTATAGGCAACTTTCTGCAGGTCTTGCCAGCGCTGGTTTTGGAAAGGTAACACTACTTGCATAAAGTACGGACGGGTGTCTTCGGGTGCGTCCCAAAAAGGTAAATCGTGGGGTGAGTTCAATTTCACCTCAGGTGTTTGTAATAAATCTTTAACCCATTTCACCGACATATTGTAAAAATAGGCTTTCCGACCTGGGCTTTTAAAGGTGCTGATGCCGATAAGCTTGCCGTCGTAATCAAACAATGGGCTACCGCTAGCACCAATGGCGAAAGCCGCTTCGCTGCGTATCACCGCGCTGTCATCCATGGGATATAGGGCCTTGATGGTACTTAATGCGACATAAGGCGCCGGCGAATCGCTGGGCATTGAGATCGAGATAACAGGCTGCTCATAAGCCAGTGTATTGGAGTCGCCAATGACTACCGGTTTGAAATTGGCCCATTCGAATCTCAAGATACATACGTCATGTTTCCAGTCTGCCTGCAAGGCTACCGGCGGGAACTCCTCGCCCCATCTGGACGCGCTCACACCGCTCGCATTCGCAATCACATGGCAATTGGTGACGATATGGTCTTTAGTGATCGCAACTCCTGTACCGAAGCCATGACCGCCGGATTTAGTGGCGGTACTGACTTTTACCAATGATTCTTTCAACTGGTAGATAAATGCATCGGTAGGTTCTGGTAACGAGGCCGAATTGGCATGGAAGGAGGCAGTCAATACGATGACTGCTAGTGATAATTGCGATTTTTTTAAGTAGGAAGAAGCCTTCATTTGTTAAGCATACGCCTTTAAAAAGCCACTATTCCTAAAACGTGGCGGACATCATGAAAAAATTGGAAATAAAGTGCTCATCCATATAAGTTTTTAACAATATTGCGGCCTAAAAGTTCTATAATCTTGCCTACCAAAAATCCTTTCCATTAAACAACTCCAAAAGAGAAGATAAATGAGTACAAAAAACGCTGATATTGGCCTAGTTGGCCTTGCTGTCATGGGTCAAAACTTGGCCCTCAACATAGCTGATCATGGCTATACCATCGCGGTGTACAACCGTGATTCCAAAAAGATGGAAAATTTCATCGCAGAATGCCAAAAGAACGAACCATCACACGAAAATGTTGTAGGCCATGCTGATTTAGCTTCTTTTGTATTGAGTATCAAACGCCCACGTAAGATCATTTTACTAGTTAAAGCCGGTAGCGCTACCGACGTAACGATCAATGCTTTGTTACCATTCCTTGAACAAGGCGACATCATCATTGATGGCGGTAACTCATTGTGGACAGATACTATCCGTCGCGAAAAAGAGTTAGTGGCTAAAGGTATTGAATTCATTGGTTCTGGCGTATCTGGTGGTGAAACCGGTGCTCGATTCGGCCCGTCACTGATGCCATCAGGCACACGTAAAGCCTGGGCGAGTTTAGAGCCAATTTGGCGGGATATCGCAGCTAAAGTCGACTCAGTCACAGGCGAACCGTTAGAAGGCGGCGCACCGGGCAAACCAGTTGAAGGCGGTTTCTCATGCGCTGAATATATCGGTCCGGACGGTGCAGGCCATTATGTGAAAATGGTGCATAACGGTATCGAATACATTGATATGCAATTGATCTGTGAAGCTTACTGGTTGATGAAAAACCTTTTGGGAATGCCTGCAGACGAAATCGGTAAAGTATTTGCCGACTGGAATAAAGGCGAGTTATCAAGCTTCCTGATCGAGATTACGGCAGATATCCTGCAACAAAAAGACCCAATGTCACAAGGCTTCCTGGTAGACCAGATTCTGGATACAGCCGGTCAAAAAGGTACAGGTCAGTGGACAGCAGCCAATGCGCTTGAACTGGGCGCACCTGCAAACGCCATTGCCGCGGCAGTGTATGCACGTGCATTATCAAGCTTAAAAGAAGAACGTGTTGAAGCCAGCAAAATCCTAAAAGGCCCGACAATCGTTAAAGAAACAGATAAGGCGGCTATTATCGAAGCGATCAAAAATGCGCTGTATTGCTCAAAAATCTGCGCTTACGCACAAGGCTTCCAGCTTATGGATAAAGCACAAGTGGCTTATAACTGGAAACTTAACTTCGGCGAGATCGCACAAATATGGCGTGGCGGTTGTATCATCCGCGCCCGTTTCCTGCAAAAGATCACTGATGCTTATGCATTGAATTCACGCCTGAAAAACTTGATGCTAGACCCATATTTCACCAATTCCATGAACGAAGGTCAGGCAGGCTGGCGTAAAGTGATTGCCTTAGCCGTCACCAACGGTATTCCAGCGCAAGGTTTTGCGGCTGCTTTAGCATATTACGATGGCTATCGCAGTGCGGACTTACCAGCGAACTTGTTGCAAGGTCAACGTGACTTCTTCGGCGCGCATACTTATGAGCGTAAAGACCAGCCACGTGGCCAGTTCTACCATCTGGATTGGCCGGAAGCGGGTCGTCCTCAATTGGAAATTTAAAGAGAGATTTAATAATTTCCAAAAATAAAAAAAGCCCTGATTCGTCAGGGCTTTTTTATTTCTGCTAACTTTAAGTAGTTATTGCGAAAGCGTTCTGCTAAATAAGTTAAGCGCTAGCTGGTAACCTAGCGCTGCAGTTTGGGGATCATAGCGCTCGCCTTCATCGCGCATGAATGCATGCTGTGCATTGAACTCATGCCATGTGAATAGCAAGTTAGCATCCGTTAGTTTTTTATATACTTCGGTACGGCCTGCGGTTGGAATGTGGTTGTCCTGCTTGCCCCAAATCATCAGCAACTCACCGCTGATATCTTGCAAGCGCTCCATGCTATGCTGGCCCGGTTTGTTCGGAATGATCTGTGTATGTAGGTCTGTGGCATAGAAACAAGCAGTGCCTTTGACTTCAGGCTGCAGTGCTGCGCGGAAAGCCAGATGGCCACCGATACAGAAGCCCATGGCACCAATGTTGCCGTTATACCAAGCCTGTTTTTTCACGAATTCGATCATTACGGCATTATCTGTATCATAACCCTGCACATCCTTTGCGGCTTTGTCAGCATTGCCTTTGTCGCGGCCAGCATCGTCATAACCTAATACTGTACCGATAGGATTCAGTTCATGAAATACTTCTGGCACTAATACCGCATAGCCGTGGCTTGCCATGATTTTAGCTGCGCGCTCAATAGGACCGGTCTGTTGGAAAATTTCTGAGTAAAACAAAATCGCAGGGTATTTACCTTCAATAGTTGGGCGGTGAATATAAGTGCGCATTACGCCGGTTGGAGTGGTAATGTCTGCAATATGGCTTTGGACGTTCATGGCTTAATGAGTGCTTTCGATGTGACTGTTGATAATGAATAAGCATAATTGTACAACGATGGCTCACTTTAAGGTTATGTGGATGTTTTTACACAGCAAATTAAAGAACTTTTATTGCATTGGACGCCTCAATGTAAATAGTTGCCTATGCTTAAATCGGAGCTATATGTGTAAATTTTTTCGCAAAATATTGTGGCTAAACCTATTGTTTTTAGCTCAGACTAGTTATGCGCAAGCACCAAAACCAGAATTTGTATTGGCATTGAGCAACTCTTTGGCAAAAGTGCATGTGGAAGACAAGAACGGCCAGCACGGCGTGGGCTCTGGCGTAGTGGTTGGTATCAATCAAGTGGCAACTAACTGTCATGTGATCGCCAATGCCCGCGGTATCGCGGTAAATAAACTGGGTAATAGCTATGCGCCTATCGGCATGAAGGCAGACTGGCGTCATGATCTCTGTGTATTAGTATTTGACGACTTACCCTTAAAGCCTTTCGAGTTCGGTGAAAGTGCCAAGCTGCAATACGAACAGCATATTTTGGCGCTCGGTTATTCAGGTAATTCTCCCAGACCCGTAGAATCGTTTGGAACGGTAAAGGCCCTGATCCCATTGGATGACAGTGTGCTGATACGTACTACCACTGGTTTCCGGATGGGTGCCAGCGGCGGTGCTTTACTAGATTACGATGGAAAGCTGATTGGCTTTACTACTTTCAAGAGCCCAGGCAGGCAGGGGTTCTATTACAGTTTGCCAGTGGATTGGGTGAAAAAGTTATTGGAACAACCCAATATTGCACTTACTACACCTAATGAACAGCCATTCTGGGATGTGCCGGAAAAAGAGCGGCCTTTCTTTATGCAGGTCGTGCAACCGCTGCAGACTGAAGAGTGGAGTACGCTCGAGCTTATCTGTAAGGCTTGGACAACTGTGGAAAAAGACAATCCAGAAGCGTGGCTTTACTTGGGAATGGCAGAGCAAGGATTGCAAGACTTGGACAAAGCTAAAAAGTCTTACTATAAAACCTTGGCGCTGGCGCCGAAGCACTCCACTGCTTATTACCAGCTTGGCTTAATTGCAATGAGCGAAGGTAACAGGAACGAAGCGCTTGAAATAGCAAAAAAATTGGAAACGATAGATCCGGATTTTGCAGAAGATTATAACGTTGATCTAGGCCTGGTAGCGGCAAAGCAACCTTGAATTCAAGGCTATCTAATTATATTTACAACTAATTAAACGCAGTCACCACAAGATGCTAACAGCCTTGCCAGGTTTACTGGTGCTAGAGGATTCGTATCTTCTGCTACTTGAGATTCTTCAGCAACAATGGCTATTGTATTGACTTGAGGAGCGTTTTGGGTAGCTGGATTCTCATTAAGAGCGGCCGCTACGGATAAAACAGTGTTAAGTGCTAATTGCATATAAAGTCCTTTTGGGAAAGTTATTTAAAAACGTGTAAGATTTTGTCTCACTACGATGTAAGAATAATTTTATTCTAAAAAATTCCTAATGAATATCATTAAGTTACATGATTGATGTAATAAATTACCTTTGTTGTTTTTTTACAAAAATAAGCATTAATCGTTCAAAAGGTTGTGTATTTAACGTAGCCCATTTAAATTGGATGACATTAAAATTAACGTTTGCTAAACAAGCTAGTAATTTCGTAAAATGATGTTTTGAAACATTTATGTAGTAATGTTAGCTAGTTACTACTTGGTCGCTTTAAGCCATTCATACTTACAGAGCAATTTTGCTTTCAATCATCTAAACCAACATGCAACTGACCATCAACGGTAAACCACGTAATTTCGATACTGCTATCCTTAATGTGGCGCATCTGATCACCACATTGAGCTTGGAAGGTAAGCGCCTGGCGATAGAACGTAACGGTGAGATTGTGCCACGTAGCCAATTTGCCGATACAGCATTATCCGATGGCGATAAACTGGAAATCGTAGGCGCAGTAGGCGGCGGTTAAGCTAACGTATGGCATCAAAGAGTTAAGGAATAAACTTTGTCAGATTTATTAAAAATTGCAGATAAGACATATCAATCACGTTTATTGGTTGGTACGGGCAAATATGCAGACTTCACACAAACGCGAGCAGCGATTGATGCCAGCGGTGCGGAAATCATTACGGTAGCGATTCGCCGCACAAATATTGGACAGAATGCTGGTGAGCCTTCACTATTGGAATATCTGCCACCGGAAGAATTCACTTATTTACCTAACACCGCCGGCTGTTATTCAGCCGACGATGCTGTGCGTACCTTACGATTGGCGCGTGAACTATTGGATGGCCATAAATTAGTGAAGCTGGAAGTATTAGGTGATCCGAATACTTTGTACCCAAACATGACTGAGACCTTAGCCGCAGCAAAAGTACTGGTAAAAGATGGTTTCGATGTCATGGTCTATTGCTCTGATGACCCGATCATTGCCAAACAACTGGAAGAGATCGGTTGTGTCGCAGTGATGCCTTTGGCGTCACTTATTGGTTCCGGCATGGGGATTCTGAATCCATGGAATCTGCAGATCATTATTGAAAACGCCAAGATTCCAGTGCTGGTAGATGCCGGCGTAGGTACTGCATCAGACGCGGCAATCGCAATGGAGCTAGGCTGCCAGGGTGTATTGATGAACACAGCAATTGCCGCGGCGCGTGACCCTGTACTCATGGCCTCAGCCATGAAAAAAGCGGTTGAAGCTGGCCGTGAAGCTTACCTGGCTGGCCGTATGCCTAAAAAACTTTATTCAGCAAGCCCAAGCTCACCTACTACAGGGCTGATTTCTTAAGTTTTATCAAATGGCTAAAGAAAAAAAATATGAATGTTCGGTCACTGTAGAAGCGGTATTTATTCCCGAGCAATCTGATGTGGAACAAAATCGTTATGCATTTGCTTATTTCGTTAAAATCACCAATACCGGCAATATACCCGCGCAACTCATTAGCCGGCATTGGATCATTACCGAAGCTGAAGGCGAGCAAAAAGAGGTTAAAGGATTAGGCGTGGTCGGTGAGCAGCCATTATTGAATCCACAGGAACATTTTGAATATACCAGCGGTACAGTCATTAATACACCATTAGGTGAGATGCATGGGACTTACCAAATGGTGGCGGAGGATGGCACTAAATTTGATGCGATCATTCATCCTTTTGCGCTTGCGATGCCTAGGGTGTTACATTAGCTGCAACATCATCCAACCATTGAATCTGATAAATTAATGAAAAAAATAACAGTGTTGTTTTTAATGGCGGTTATGCTTAATTTAACTGCCTGCGCTAAGAAAAATGTAAAACCTGTTATCGCCAAACCTACCCCTCCCACTGCATGTGCGTGCCCAGCCACTTCGTCCCCGGTACAGTTGCCAGACGCAAAACCGATGGATGCGAAACCGGCAGATATTAAAACAGAGGCCAAAGTCGCTGATTACAGTTTATTGAAAGCTGCCAAATGGGAAGAGGTTGATGGTTTCAATCAGGATGATTTAAGCCAAGCATGGCCTGCCTGGATGCAAAGTTGCAGCGCATTGAATAATAAATCAGCCTGGCAAAAAGCCTGCAGCGCTGCAGTGCAGATCAATAGCCAATCTGCTGGAAAGCCGAGTGATGATATTGTTTCCAGTTATTTCAAGCAGTACTTTTCTGTTTATAAAGCTACCAATCTGGATGGCTCCGATACCGGCACAATTACTGGCTACTACGAACCACTACTTAATGGCAGTCGTACCAAATCTGCTAAATATCTTTATCCTTTATATGCCTCACCGAATGATTTGATCACAGTGGAGCTGGATAGTATTTTCCCCGAACTCAGATACAAACGCGTACGCGGCAGGCTTGTGGGAAATAAACTGGTTCCCTATTACAACCGTGCTGAAATCGAAACGGATGCTTCACCGCTTAAAGGCCGTGAATTGCTTTATATCGATGACATTATCGATGTGTTCTTTTTACAGATTCAAGGCTCAGGTCTAGTTCAGCTAGATACCGGTGAACAGGTCCATGTGGGTTATGCAGACCAGAATGGCCATACCTATAATTCAATTGGCAAATTGCTGGTAGAACGCGGAGAATTGACTTTAGATAAGGCCTCGATGCAGGGTATTAAAAATTGGGCACGTAACAATTTAGATAAATTACGCGAATTACTCAATAACAATCCTAGCTATGTGTTCTTCCGTGAATTGCCAGCTGGCTTGCCGGGTCCATTAGGAGCGCTTGGTGTGCCAATATTAGGTGAGCATAGTGTAGCAGTCGATCCAAAATTTGTACCTTTAGGTTCACCAATATTCTTATCTACCACTGAGCCTAACAGTGCTAAACCATTGAAACGTTTAATGATGGCGCAGGATACAGGTGGTGCGATCAAAGGCGGAGTTCGAGCAGATTTTTTCTGGGGTGCAGGAAATGAAGCAGGTGCAAAGGCTGGCGCCATGAAACAAACCGGTAAAATCTGGGTGTTATTGCCTAAAGAGTTTGTTATTAAGCCCTAACTTTTAATATAGCAGGCAATAAAAAAAGGATGCCAAGGCATCCTTTTTCACATACGAGTGAACAATTACTTGTTCATTACGTACATTGTAACTTCGAAACCGAAACGCATTTCAGTAGCAGCTGGTTTTGTCCACATAGTAGTTCTCCTTTTTGATTAATTCGTTCCGCGCTTGCTTGTTAGCATTTGCATTACGTGAAGCACATCATACGACCATGCGTAACTTACAACACGACAACAGTCATTAAAACAGTCTCATGAAAATCATTAGATGTCATCGCAAATTAACGGCTGCGTCGTAACCATGCGATCACGCTGATACTTATAAAAATAACCGTACCGAAAATCGTGGCGGATTCCACAACTGGCATACCGCTTCTTTCCATCAAGATATATAAGCCCACGAGCATAAGCATGGTGCAGTTCTCTACGAAATTCTGTACTGCTACTGCGTTCCCCGCACCTACTGTTTCATGGCCGCGCTCCTGCAACAAGGCATTTAACGGCACCACATAATAACCACCTGCAGCACCTATCAACACCAGTAAACCAATGGCTAAATATAAATTTGAGCTATGCGCAAATACCATGATGAGAATGCCAATCGACATGCCTACAGGTAATACCCGGCTAATATTTTTAAGGCTTATCGTCGTGGCTGCAATAGTAGCTCCCACAGCGATACCAATCGCAACCGCACCGCTCATGTTAGCCGGCATACTCAGATCGGTTATGCCTAATGCCACTGGGACCCATGCTACCAATAATAAACGCAGCGTAGAACCCGCACCCCAGAATACGCTAGTGCCTAGTAATGAAAGTCTGGCGTCGCGATTTTTGAATAAGGTTTTAACCGCATGAAAGAAGTTCTGGATTAATGGATAAAGTGCGAATGTCTGGCCAGGCTTAACGGCAGGTAATCTTGGAATTAATGTATTCGCAAAAGCCGCAATCAAATAGCATGAGCTTACGGATATTAGTGCAATTGAAACTGAATGGTCAGCAAGTTTGCCTCCGATTACGGCACCCAATAGAATGGCCACAATCGTCGAGCCTTCCATCATGCCATTCGCTTTGACAAGATCTTTTTCCCTGACCAATTCACTCAAAATACCGTATTTGGCTGGTGAATATGCGGCTGCGCCTAAACCCACCAGACCGTAGCTGAGTAAAGGATTCAAGCCCATAAACATTGCGCCAGCGCCTACGAATTTGAGCATGTTAGCGACCAGCATTACCCGACCCTTTGGAAAGCCATCGGCAAAGGGGCCAACAAATGGCGCTAATAAAATAAAGGCCACAACAAAGAACTCCTGAAGCATCGGAATCTGCCAGCTAGGCGCACTGTAAGACCTCAACAGTGCTATTGCTGCAAATAGAAGCGCATTATCTGCCAGGGCAGATAGAAATTGGGCCGTGAGTACAGCGATCATTGCACGGGAGGTGAGGGATTGCTTGATTATCGTCATAATGAGGTTCTCTCTGCCATCTTTTTCAAAGTCACGTAATCAGTTTTACCCGTACCTAAAAGTGGCAGCTCATCGATTACAATAATTTTCCGTGCAATCGCTAATTCAGGGCTACCTAGCTCTTTAGCGCTGGTAGTTAGCTGATCGCGGTTGAGTTCGCTATCTGTGGTGTATATCAGGATATTTTCTCCGCGCTGACTATCTGGCTGGGTTGTTGCTGCATGTTGATGCTGTGGTGAGGCATGATTGGCGATGCTTTCCACAGTTTCTAAAGACACCATTTCACCTGCGATTTTGGCGAAACGTTTAACGCGCCCTTTGATAAAAACAAAACCATCGCTGTCAATTTCTACGATATCACCGGTGTTGTACCAATTATCTACCGGCGGCTTGAGGACTCCGGGATTATCAAACAGGTAATAACCGAGCATTACATTAGGTCCTCTTACATGTAGCAAGCTACCATCATTGATCCCGGGAACGGCCTCAAGCTTTGGTTCTAAACCTGGCATGAATGTGCCCACAGAGCCAATTCTATTCGCCATAGGTGTGTTTACAGCCAATACAGGTGCACATTCCGTTGCCCCGTAACCTTCCAATATCCTAATGCCAAATTTATCTGCCCAATTTTTACGCACTTCATCATTGAGTTTTTCTGCACCTGCAACGACGTAGCGCAATTTATAGAAGTCATATGGGTTGGCGAATTTAGCGTAGTTACCTAAGAACGTGCTTGTACCAATTAGCACTGTACAGCCGCGGTCATAAATCACTTCCGGGATTACTCGGTAATGTAAAGGTGATGGATATATGAAAAGCCGTGTGCCTGTAACCAATGGCAAAATAGCACCGCAAGTAAAGCCCATGGCGTGGAAGAGAGGAAGCACCATCATAAATTTATCCTGTATCGAGAAATCGATAACAGATTTTATTTGTGCAATGTTCGCAAGAATGCTACCGTGAGAATGCACGACACCTTTTGGCTTTCCCTCAGATCCTGATGTAAATAATACGACAGCTGGATCTTGAGCGTTCGATTTTGTAGCCGCCAACCGCGGAAACCATAATGCAAAAACCATTAACCATGCTTTATCCCATAAGCTAAATTGTCCACGAAGGTCTTCCAGGTAAACGATATTGACGTTCTGTAAACCTGCAACAACCTCTTCTAGTTTCGCGGCTTTTATGAATTCCCGTGAGCTGATGATGGTCTTGATCGTTGCAACTGTACAAGCATCTTGAATACCAGCGCTTCCAGCAGTGTAATTAAGCATTGACGGGATGCGTGTAAATGCGCTCATGCCAAATATGAGGCAAATAGTATTAGTCACATTCGGCATCAATACGCCGACGTTTTCCTGGGGTTGGCTAACTTTGCAAGCTAAGCGTCCCAGTGCCAGACTTTTTTTCAATAATTCGCCATACGATTCTTCAGTTTGGCGCATG
The DNA here is from genome assembly GCA_035460225.1 of Methylotenera sp. Classification (GTDB taxonomy): domain Bacteria; phylum Pseudomonadota; class Gammaproteobacteria; order Burkholderiales; family Methylophilaceae; genus Methylotenera. The sequence goes on along the minus strand of DATHWX010000019.1, from coordinate 3,030 downwards.
TCTTCTACTAGCAGGGTTTTGCGGCCATAAATAGAAATTGCATTTAAAAAAGCTTCGAATAATGTGCTGATTAGCGCAGAGCTGAACATCATGGACTGCATTTCACGGCGCATCGCGTCACCAGCTAGTCTTCGCCTAATTTTAGCGGTGGCTGCGTCTGGCATCGCTATATTGGTAGATGGCAGAATAGAAATCGTTACTTTAGGAAATAGCGTTTTTGCTTCGTGGTGCTGCATACGGCTGAAATACGAACGTGCCGCGCCATCAATGCGAACCGGCAAAATATGAGCACCGGTTTTTGCGGCAACAAATCCTGGGCCATCGTAAACCTTCATCAATGAACCGGTTAATGTGATACGTCCTTCCGGAAATATAACCACAGGTTTGCCTTCTTCCAACAATTTAATTACTTTTTTCATGGCTAGCGGCGAAGTAGGGTCTACCGCTAAGTAAGGTGTTAAACGTAATATTTGCCTAAAAAGAAAACTATTAAGTACGCTGGTATGCACAACAAAAGTAGCGCGGATAGGGAGAAACAAGCCGAGTAACAAGCCATCCAAAAAAGATTCATGATTGGCGATAATCAATAATTTGTTTTGCTTAGGAATATTAGCAATACCAACTACATCTATCCTGAAAACTATACGACAAATATATTTTAATAATCTGGCAATCATTGATGCTCCACTTTTGTTTGCTAATTTATTTATTAGGTTTCTTCTTTGATATAACTTAATACGTTCTGTAATGCTTCCATCACCACGGTACGATTAATCCAGAAATAGACTTCTTTACCTATTTTTTCTGAAGATAGCACATTGGCATGACGTAATACTTTTAAGTGGTGCGTCACGGCTGTGCGACTAAGTGTAGTGGTGGATACGATTTGCAGGATATTCAGTTTTTCGCCTTTTTCGAATGCAAGCAAAATGCGTTGGCGATGTTCATCACCCAAGGCAATGAAAATATCCGCAGTATCTTTGAATTCGATTGGCATATCAGCGATAGACTTCATAACTATATAATTAGTTATTTAGTTATGTTTGTCAATAGCAATATTAATATTAAAGATTGATAATTTTAGGCAATAAAAAAGGGCGCTTGCGCGCCCTTTTCGTTACAGCAAACTAATCGCTAGTTAATTCTTGGATTAGCTATGGTAAGCACGTTCACCGTGTTCTGTAGTATCTAAGCCTTCACGCTCAGATTCTTCAGATACGCGTAGACCGATTAAGATGTCTACGATTTTCAGGGCAATGAATGACACCACTGCTGAAAGCACGATTGCAGTGACTACAGCGTACACTTGGGCAGTCATTTGTGCACCAAAGTCGTAAGCTGCTACGCCATTTGCTACATAATCAACTACACCTGCGCCACCTAGAGCTGGGTTAACAAACACACCAGTTGCTAGAGCACCGAATACACCGCCCATTGCATGAACACCAAATACATCTAATGCATCATCGTAACCGAACATGTATTTCACTTTAGCTACGAAGAAGTAGCAGATTGGAGATACTAATAAACCGATGATGATGCCGCCCATTGGACCTACGAAACCACAAGCTGGGGTAATTGCCACCAAACCTGCTACAGCACCAGAAGCAGCGCCTAACATTGATGGTTTGCCTTTAACGAGCCACTCAGAGAATGTCCAAGATAAAGTAGCAGCACCAGTTGCGATCATTGTGTTCACTAAAGCTAATGCAGCGTAACCGTTTGCTTCTAAGTTTGAACCAGCATTGAAACCGAACCAACCCACCCATAGTAAGGCAGCGCCTACCATAGTTAAAGTCAAGCTATGTGGAGTCATTGCTTCTTTACCGTAACCGATACGTTTACCAACCATGATGGCAGCTACTAAACCAGCAATACCAGCGTTGATATGCACTACTGTACCGCCAGCAAAGTCTAGTGCACCTTTAGCCCATAACCAACCTGCGTTAGCTACAACAGTTTCAAGCGATTTTGCATCAGTGATTGCGTCTGGACCGTCCCAGTACCAAACCATGTGCGCCATTGGCAAGTAAGCAAATGTGAACCAAAGTACCATGAATGCTAAAACAGCAGAGAATTTCATACGTTCTGCGAATGCACCAACGATCAATGCTGGAGTAATGGCAGCGAAAGTCAATTGGAAGCAGACGAACACCAACTCAGGAATGTAAACACCTTTGCTGAATGTTGCGCCAACAGATTCGGGTGTAACACCTAATAAGAATGCTTTACTTAGGCCACCGAAGAATGGGTTACCGCCGGTGAATGCCACGCTGTAGCCATAAAGCGCCCAGAGCACACCCATCAATGAGAACACCACGAATACCTGCATCAAGACTGATAGCATGTTCTTTTGACGCACTAAACCGCCGTAAAATAATGCTAAGCCAGGAATTGTCATCAAAGTAACAAGAATAGTTGCAACAAGCATCCAAGCTGTATCACCTTTGTTTGGCACCGGAGCTGGTGCAGCAGCTGGCGCTGCTGCGGGGGCTTCAGCGGGTGCAGCGGCAGGAGCAGCATCTGGTGTAGCAGCGTCAGGTGCAACAACTGCTGCGGCCGCTTCAGCTGCTGGAGCAGCATCTTCAGCGAATGTATTGCCAATGAAGCCAAAGCCTAATGTGCTTACCAAGGCAAGTACGGAAAGAAGTTTTTTCATCATGATCCCCTTATAAAGCTTCCACGCCGGTTTCACCGGTGCGGATGCGATAAACCTGTTCGAGATTAAAGACGAAAATCTTGCCGTCGCCAATTTTGCCTGTAGCTGCCGATTTTTCAATCGCATCTACTACTTGGTCTAGCAAGTCGTCTTTAATTGCGACTTCTAATTTAACTTTAGGTAAAAAATCTACCACGTATTCAGCACCGCGATAAAGTTCGGTGTGGCCTTTTTGGCGGCCAAAGCCTTTAACTTCAGTAACCGTAATGCCTTGCACGCCAATGGCGGACAATGCTTCACGAACCTCGTCAAGCTTAAATGGCTTGATAATTGCAGATACAAATTTCATGAGTGCCCCCTAATGAAAGTAA